>NZ_LGEG01000033.1 GCF_001280125.1 Streptomyces sp. NRRL F-6492 | reverse complement strand
GAGCCGGGGGCGTGGCGGGGGTCCAAACGCGCGGGGCGGGGAGCCGGGGGCGCGGTGGGCGTCACAGCGTCACCTCCGGGACGTCCAGGCGGCGGCCCTCGGCCGCGGACCGCAGGCCCAGCTCCGCGAGCTGGACGCCGCGGGCGCCCGCGAGGAGGTCCCGGTTGTAGGGCTCGTCGAGGACGACGTGGCGCAGGAACAGCTCCCACTGGGCCTTGAAGCCGTTGTCGAAGTCGGCGTTGTCCGGGACCTCCTGCCACTGGTCGCGGAAGGACTCGGTGGCCGGGACGTCGGGGTTCCAGACCGGCTTCGGGGTGGCCGAGCGGTGCTGGACGCGGCAGCCGCGCAGTCCGGCGACGGCGGAGCCGTGGGTGCCGTCGACCTGGAACTCGACCAGCTCGTCGCGGTGGACGCGGACCGCCCAGGAGGAGTTGATCTGGGCGACGGCCCCGCCCTCCAGCTGGAAGAGCCCGTACGCGGCGTCGTCGGCGGTGGCCTCGTAGGGCTTGCCGTGCTCGTCCCGGCGGCGCGGGACGTGGGTGGCGACGTGGGCGCTGACGGAGGTGACCCGGCCGAAGAGCTCGTGGAGCACGTACTCCCAGTGCGGGAACATGTCGACGACGATCCCGCCGCCGTCCTCGGCGCGGTAGTTCCAGCTGGGGCGCTGGGCCTCCTGCCAGTCGCCCTCGAAGACCCAGTAGCCGAACTCGCCCCGTACGGACAGGATCTCGCCGAAGAAGCCGCCGTCGATCAGGCGCTTGAGCTTGAGCAGGCCCGGCAGGAACAGCTTGTCCTGGACGACGCCGTGCTTGACGCCCTTCGCCGTGGCGAGCCGGGCGAGGTCGAGGGCCCCGGCCAGGTCCCCGGCCGTCGGCTTCTCGGTGTAGACGTGCTTGCCGGCGGCGACGGCCTTCCGGATCGCGTCGGCGCGGGCGGAGGTGACCTGCGCGTCGAAGTAGACGTCGACGCTTCCGTCCGCGAGGACCGCGTCGAGGTCGGTGGACCACTCGGTGAGCCCGTGGCGCTCGGCGAGGGCGCGCAGGGCGGGCTCGCGGCGGCCGACGAGGACGGGCTCGGGCCAGAGGACCTCGCCGTTCCCGAGGTCGAGGCCGCCCTGCTCGCGCAGGGCGAGGATCGAGCGGACCAGGTGCTGGCGGTGGCCCATGCGGCCGGTGACGCCGTTCATGGCGATGCGGACGGTCCTGCGTGTCACGGAAGGTTCCTCTCCCCGGGTGTCCCGCGCGCGATCGCCCCCGTGCACCACACGCGATAGAAAGCGCTTTCTACGGGCAGGAACGCTAGCCTGCCGACAACGCCCCCCACAAGGCCCCGGAGGTACGCACGCGATGACCGTCACCCTGGCGGACGTGGCCGCCCGCGCTCGGGTCTCCCCCGCCACCGTCTCCCGCGTCCTCAACGGCAACTACCCGGTGGCCGAGTCCACCCGGGAACGGGTGCTGCGGGCCGTGGCCGACCTCGACTACGTCCTCAACGGCCCCGCCAGCTCCCTCGCCGCCGCCACCTCCGACCTGGTCGGCGTGCTGGTCAACGACATCGCGGACCCCTTCTTCGGGATCATGGCGAGCGCGGCGCAGACCGCGATCGGCGCGGGCGCCTCCGGGCGCGGCGGGGGCGAGAAGCTCGCCGTCGTCTGCAACACCGGCGGCTCCCCCGAGCGCGAACTGACCTACCTCACGCTGCTCCAGCGGCAGCGGGCCGCCGCCGTGGTCCTCATGGGCGGCTCCCCAGAGGACCCGCGGCGGCTGGCGGCGACGGCGGCCAAGCTGTCCCGGCTGGCGGAGGCGGGGACCCGGGTCGTGCTGTGCGGGCGCCCGCCGGTGGAGGGGGACGCGCACGCGGCGGCCCTCGTCTTCGACCACCGGACCGGCGCGCGCCGCCTCACCGAGCACCTGCTCGGCCTGGGCCACCGGCGGATCGGCTACGTGGCGGGGCCGGCCGGCCGGACCACGACCCGGCACCGCCTGGAGGGGCACCGGGAGGCGCTCGCGGCGGCGGGCGTCGCGGAGGGGCCGACCGTCCACGGCCCGTACGAGCGGGGCTCCGGCCACGCGGCGGCGGCCGGACTGCTGGCCCGCGACCCGGAGCTGACCGCGATCGTCGCCTGCAACGACACGGTGGCCCTCGGCGTCTGCGCGGCCCTCAGGGAACGCGGCCTGGACGTCCCCGGCGACGTGTCCGTGGCGGGCTTCGACGACCTGCCGTCCGCCCTGGACGCGTTCCCGGCCCTGACGACCGTACGGCTTCCGCTGCACGAGACGGGGGCCCGGGCGGGCCGCCTGGCGACGGACTCGGAGGAGCCCCCGCCGGGCGGCCGCGAGACGGTCCCGGCGGAGCTGGTGGTACGGGGGTCGACGGCGCCGCCCCGGACGTGAACGGGGCGGGGGGCCGGGCCCCCCGGCCCCGATCCGCCGGACGGGCCCCGGGCGCCGCCCCGTTCGCCCTCCGCGTCAGATCGCCGCGCGGTAGAAGTACGTCCTCCGGTACGCGATCTTGCCGTCCCGGACCAGGTACGTGTCGGCGAAGCCCTCGTCCAGGGCGGTGCCGTCGCGGCTCGCGCCGCGGAAGCGGCCCCAGCAGGCCGCCGCGGCGAGGCCGCCGGTGACCTGGTCGACCTCGTGGGCGCCCGAGGCGATGATCCGCTCGTGCTCGTAGAAGTGGCGGATCCGCTCCAGGCCCTCCAGGGCCGGGTAGCCGGGGCGCTCGTAGACCGCGTCGTCGGCGAAGACCTCGCCGAGGTCGTCCCACGAGCGGGAGTCGACCACCTGGAACAGCCGGGCCACCAGCGAGTCGGCGGTCACCGGGGGGTGTGTGCGTGCCGTCATGACCGTGCTCCTTCGTTGCGTGTCGTCGTCGTCGGAAGGGCGGGTTCGGTGCGCGCCGGGAGGGTGGTTCGGCGCGCACCGGTGGGGCGTGTTCGGCGGGGTGGTTCAGTGCGCGTCGGCCCGCGCCTTGTCGAAGGCCGTCGCCAGGCGGGAGACGCCCTCGCGCCGCTGCTCCTCGTCGAGGGTCGCGAAGGAGAGCCGCAGCAGCCGCGAGCCGTCCTGCTCGATGCAGAACGGCGCCCCGGGCACGAGCGCGAGCCCCTGGGCCAGGGCGTGTGCGTACAGCAGGTCCGAGGTGACCCGGGGGTCGTCCACGGAGCACCAGAAGAACAGGCCGCCGCGCGGGTCGTCGAAGGCGAGCCACGGCAGCCGCTCGCGCAGCAGCGCCGCCGTCGCCCGCGCCTTGCCCCCGTACAGGGTTCGCAGCCGGGCGAGGTGGGCGGGGAGGAACGCGGGGTCGCCGAGGAGTTCGGCGAGGACGTGCTGGCCGAAGGTGTTCGTCTGGAGGTCGCTGCTCTGCTTGGCCGCGACCAGTTCGCCGATCAGGCCCGCCGGGGCGGTCAGTCCGGCCACCCGGAACCCCGGGCAGAGCGTCTTCGACAGGCTCATCAGCCGGATCACCCGGTCGCCGTGCACGTCCGTGGACGGCAGCCGCTCCCCGTCGAACGCCAGGTCGCCGTACGGGTCGTCCTCCACGATCAGGAAGCCGTAGCGGTCGGCCAGGGCCGCGAGGTCCCGGCGGCGCTCGGTGGTGAGCACGCCGCCGGTGGGGTTGTGGAAGTGCGGGACGACATAGACCAGTTTGGGCCGGGCCCCGGCGGCGAGCCGCTCCGCCAGGACGTCCGTCCGCATGCCGTCGCGGTCCGTGGGCAGCGGCAGGAGCCGGGCCCCGGCGCCCCGGAAGGACTGCACGGCGCCCAGGTAGCTGGGGTCGTCCAGGGCCACCAGGTCGCCCTCGTCGAGGAGGGTCCGGGCGACCAGGTCCAAGCCCTGCTGGCTGCCGCCGGTGACCATCGCCCGCTCGGGGCCGACCGGCGCGCCGGTCTCGCCCGCGCGCCGGGCCACCGCCTCGCGCATCGCCGGGACGCCGGCCGTGGAGGCGTACTGGAGGGCGGCGGCGGCCGACCGGGAGAGGATCCGGTCGGTCACCTCGGCGAGGCGGGCCACGGGGAAGCTGTCGGGGGCCGGGATGCCCCCGGCCATCGACAGGACGCCCGGCGCGTTCGCGGCCGACAGGATGCGGTCGATGGCGTCGGAGCGGCCCCAGGAGGTGCGCCGGGCGAGGAGGTGCGTGAAGTCCCCCGGCACCGTGCCCCCGCCGCCGACGCCCGTCCCGGCCGCGCCCGTCGCGGCCCCGCCCGTCGCGGCCCCGCCGCCGACGCCCGTCATGACGTCACCGCCGTCTTCTCCGTCGCCTCCGGCTCCGCGCCGATCTGCGGCGGGAAGTCCTTCAGGCGCCGGACCGGGGAGAGCAGCACCACGAGGACCGCCGAGAGGAAGGCCCCGGCGGTCACGAACAGCGTCTCGCGCAGGCCGATCAGGTCGCCCAGCCAGCCGCCGAAGAGCGCGCCGAGCGGGAGCATCCCCCAGGACACGAAGCGGTAGCCGGCGTTCATCCGGCCGAGCAGCTCGTCCGGGGTGATCGACTGGCGCAGGCTGATGATGTGGATGTTGGCCATCGTGCCGCCCGCGCCGATCAGCGCGAACGCCGCGACGAACAGGACCAGGGTGAGGATCCCGTCGTTCGCCGGGGCCAGCGGGATGATCACGGGGGCGGCGCAGCACAGCACGAGCGCCGCCAGGATCGCGGGGCCGAGCCCCATGGACCGCTTCAGGCTCCGGGCGACCAGGGAGCCGCCGAGCGAGCCGACCGCGCCGGTGCCGAGCAGCAGGCCGATCGTCCCCGGGGAGAGGTCCAGCCGGCGGGCCGCGTACAGCACGAAGACGGTCTGGAGCGACATCCAGCAGAAGTTGTAGAGCCCGGACTGGAGGGCGCAGGCCCGCAGGTGGGCGCTGTTCCAGATGATGCGGATGCCGTCGCCGACGCTCTTCCACAGGCCGGTGGGGCGCTCGGGCACGACCGGCGGCGGCTCGGGCCTGCGGACCGCGAGCAGCGTGACCACGGAGACCAGGTACGAGGCGCCGTTGATGAGCAGGGCGTACGGCGCCGTGACCCAGCCGATGAGCAGGCCGGCGAGGCCGGGGCCGCCGATCTGCGCGAGGGAACTGGTGCCCTGGAGCTTGCTGTTGCCCTCCACCAGGTGTTCCTTGCCGATGAGGGTCGGCAGGTACGACTGATAGGCGACGTCGAAGACGACGGTGAGCGCCCCGATGAGCAGGGCCGCCACGTACACGAACTCGATGCGCAGCAGGTCCGTCACGGCGAGCAGGGGGACCGCCGTGACGAGCAGCGCGCGCCCCACGTTCGCCGCGATCATCAGCGGGCGGCGGCGGACGCGGTCGACCCAGACCCCGACGAGCAGGGTGACGAGCAGGAACGGGGCGTAGGAGGCGGCGTTCACCAGGCCGACCTGGGAGGAGGACGCGTCCAGGGTGAGCACCGCCGTCAAGGGCAGCGCCAGGGTGGTGACCTGGGCGCCGATCTGGGAGATGCCCTCGCCCGTCCAGAACTTCATGAACTCGGCGTCGCGCCACAGCGCGCCGCGCTCGCGCCCCCCGGCGGCGGCGGGTGCGCCGTCGCCGGGGGCCGCCGGAGCCGCCGGCCCGGTGGGGCCGGCGGGATCCGTCGAGCCGTTCGAGTCGGTGGACTCGGTCACCTTTCGCCCTCGCCGTCCGCCGGGTCGGCCACGTGGAAGGCGCAGCCGATCTGGGCGCCGCGCAGCATGCTGACGATGCCGACGGCCGGGTCGGTGACGCCCCGGGCCAGGGTTCCGGCGTACTTCCCGTCGACCATGAGGGTGCCGTAGGCGACGGCCATGTCCTCGGTGGTGACGCCGTCCTCGGAGAGGAAGCGCTCGGTGGTGGGGAGCAGGCGGCGCTGGAGGACGAAGGGGCCGCCGACGGCCTGGTGGAGCTTCTCCACCCACTCCTTCTGGTCGGTGGTCCAGCCGGGGGTGACGCCGACGCCGCCGTAGAGCAGCGTCGGCTTGAGGACCAGGAGGTCCTTGTTGGCGACGGCGTACGGCAGGAGGTCGATCTTCTCGCCCTCGAAGGTGACCTTCTCGTCGCGGACGAAGCGGGTCCAGGGCAGGATCCGGTCGACGAGGGCCCGCTCGTCCTCGGTGAGGGCGGCGCGGTTGCGCTCGTCGCTGAGCATGGCGAGGCTGCCCTTGTTGCCGTACAGCTCGCAGTCGAGCGAGGCGAACAGCTCGACCTGGCCGGCCTCGGCGGCGTCGAGGAGCGGGTTGACGAGGTCGTACGTGCGCGGCTCGTCCGGCATCTCGCCGGGCAGGAACAGGCGGTAGACGACGTCGACGCGCCGCCCGTCGTACACGACCTTGCCGTCCTCGTAGGTGAAGTCCCCGAGGTGGCAGACGACCGGGTCGAAGCCGAGGTCCTTGAAGGCGGGGACGACGAACTCCATCCAGCACTTGGACTTCTCGAAGCCGTCGGGCCAGTCGGTGATGGCGAGCAGCGGGCGCGCGGTCCCGGCGAGGGACGGGGCCTGGCGGCGCAGGACGTCGGTGATGCGGGCCAGCGGGTCGGGGTAGACGAGGTTCTCGGCGGCGGCGAAGGCCGCGAACTCCTCGTCCTTGATCAGGGCGCGGGCGAACTCGCCCATCTGCCAGCCGCCGAGCGAGGTGCCGGTGTTCAGCTCCATGAGGCGGAAGCCGCCGGTCTCGCGGTAGAGGTCGGCGCGGGACAGCGGCGGGATCTCGTCGACCGCGCCGCGCAGGACCAGGTCGGCCTGGGTGTCGCTCATGCCGACGGCCTTGGCGAAGGCGCGCAGGTCGCCGCCGAAGAGGCGCCCGGGGACGGACTTGAGGAGTTCGAAGAGGCCGTTGAGGTCGCGTTCGAGGCCGGCGACGTCGTCGGCGCTGAGGAAGACGGGGCGGTTGAGGCCCTCGCCGCCGCCGGCGCCGTAGCGGAACCACTCGACGCCCCGGACGCCGGAGACCGTCATGCGGGCGGCGGTGCGCTCGTGGTCGAAGAAGCGGCGGGTGACGGCGTTCTCGACGCGGGCGCCCAGCTTGTGGGTGCTCGCGCCGGTCACCTCGGTGCGGGAGAGGCCCTCGGCCCGGTCCAGGGCGCGGCGGGTCTCGACCGGGTCCTCGCCGACGGCGATGAGGGCGGCCGAGCGCGGGGTGAGGCCGCGCGGCGGGAGCTGGAGCTCGTCGCCGGGCTCGGCGAGGGCCACGGCCTCGACCAGGCCGTCGACCTCGGACGGGTCGGGCAGGACGACCCGGTCGATGGTGCCGTCGTACGAGGGGTAGAGGAAGCGGACCTCGCCGCTGAGCGCGCGGGTGGGGGTGAGGTCGGGGACGCGCTCGAAGGCGATCTCGGCGGCGGCGACGGCCAGGTCGATGCCGGTGGCGAGCTGGTGGACGTGCGGGATGAGGTCGCCGCCGAGGCGCCCGTTGAGCTCGATCAGGCGCGGGCCTTCGGCGCTGACGCGCAGCTCGGTGTGGGTGACGCCGTAGTCGACGCCGACGGCCCGGTGGGAGTCGCGGACCAGCTCCACGACCGCCTCGGCCCACGGCTCGTCCTGCCAGCCGGTGACCAGGTGGCCGACCTCCTCGAAGTACGGCTGGGGGCCGAGGCGCTTGCGGGCGACGCAGACGGGGGTGACGACGCCGTCCACGACGGTGCTGTCGACGCTCAGTTCGGGGCCCTCGACGTACTCCTCGACCAGGACGGTGTCGGCGGTGCCGGCGCCCTGGAGGCGGCTGGCGGCGGCGAGCCGGTAGGCCTGGCGCAGGCCGTCGGCGTCGCGGGCCACCATGACGCCGAAGCTGCCGCCGAGGGTGCGGGGCTTGACGACGACGGGGAAGCCGATGGCCTCGGCGGCGGCCACGGCCTCGTCCTCGCTCGCGGCCGGGGCGTGGCGGACGGCCGCCATCCCGGCGGCCTCCAGGGCCTGGCGGGTGGCGTACTTGTCGCGGCAGATCTTGGCGGCGGCCGGGTCCATGGCCCGCAGGCCGAGGCGCGCGGCCACCGAGGAGACGGCGGCGAGCGACCACTCGTCCCAGGTGACGATCGCGGCCTCGGCGACCTCGCCGCGCAGGTCGGCGACGGAGGGGAAGAGCTTGTGCGCGTCCGTCGTGTCGGCGATCCGGTGGGTGTCGACGTACTTCGCCTGCCAGCTGGGCGCCTCGGGGGCGATCAGGGTGACCTCGTACCGCGCGGCGAGGGAGGCGAGCGCGTACTCCCGGTACTGGCGGATGCGGCTGCCGACCAGGATGACGCGCGGGCGTTCGGTGGTCATGACGGACACGGTGTGTGTTCCTTTCCGATGCGGGCGGTGCGTGGGGCCGGGGCGTGATCCGCCGGACCGGCCCCGGGTGTGGCGGGCGGTGCGGGTGGGGCCGGCCGGTTACGCGTCCAGGGGCGTGCAGGTGAGGCGGAAGCCGTTCGCGGAGGTCTCGATGGCCTCCTCCACGACGGCGGTGGACGGGCCGCGGAAGCGGAAGCGGGTGCCGACGTGCTCGTAGCCGCTGATCGGGGGCACCCGCCGGCCGACGGGCACGTGCAGCACCGCGTACGGCCTGTGCTCCTCGGGCGGCGGCGCGGTCCACTCGGCGCGCTCGACCAGGCAGGGCGCGGGGACGGGCAGCGGGAGGAGCAGGTAGCCGCCGACCTCGCCGGTCTTCAGGGTCGGCAGGACCGGCACCCGGCCGAGCTGGATGTCGGCCGCCGCGGCCATCAGGTCGGCGTCGTGGACGTCCCGCCAGGTGAAGGGGATCTCGCCGCCGCCGACCCGGGCCCCGCACTCCAGGAAGACCAGGGCGGGGCCGCCGTCCGCGCCCCGGGTGACGAAGGCCTCCAGGTGGAAGACCCACGGCCGGCCCCCGCCGAGGACGGCCCCGACGGCGGCGGCGAACGGCTCCACGGCGGCGAGCAGCACCGGGTCGTCCTCCTCGACCGAGCCCAGCCAGTTGCCCTGGGTGAAGTCGGCGCAGGTGCCGCCCACGTAGCGGGAGGCGGTCCAGCTGCCGAGCCGGTCGCCCTCCCACAGGCCGTCGATGTGCAGGATCGGGGCGTCCACGAACGTCTGGGCGAGGAAGGGTTCGGCCGCGAGGTCGGCGGCCAGCTCCGGGTGCGCGTCCAGGTCGGCCGGGGAGTCGAGCCGGACCACTCCCCTGCTGGCGGTGCCCCGGTGCGGCTTGCAGATCAGCGGCCAGCCGTGGGCGCGCCCGAACTCCCGTACGGCGTCGGTGTCGGGGACGTGGGCGAGCGCCGGCACCGGGAGGCCCGCGGCGGCCACTGTCGTGCACATCAGGAGCTTGTCGCGGAAGACCGCGAGCTCCTCCGGGGTCTGCCCGGCGATCCCGAACTCCTCGCGGACCAGGGCCGCCGTGTCGAGGTCGCCCTCGTTGAGCGCGAGCAGCGCCTCCGGCGGGCCGTGGCGCTCGACGAGCGCGGTGAGGGCCGCCCGGACGGCGGGCAGGTCGTCGGTGAGGCCGACGGTGACGACGGCCTCGGCGTCGGCGGGTATGGAGGACCGGCCGAGTTCGGTGCTGATGTAGGTGACCCGGTGGGTGCCGTGGTCGACGTAGTCGGCGTACAGCGCGTGGGTGTCCCGCCAGCGGTGCAGGACGGTCACGTGCGGGCGGGGCCTGGTCATGCGGTCGTCTCCTCCGCCGTCTTCCCGTCCTCGTCCGCCAGCCAGGACAGGGCCGCGGCGACCATCGAGCGGACGCCGACGAGCAGCGCGGGGCCCGACTGCGGGGCGAACGTGGGGGCGTGGTTCTGCGGGATGTCCTCGTCGAGGCGGCCGGCGGCGAACGCGGCCGTGAACACCTCGGGGTCGAGGCCGCCCCAGAACCAGTACACGGACGGCACCCGGGCGGCCGTCGCCAGGATGCCGAAGTCCTCGCTGGCCGTGGTCGGGCCCATCGTCATCACGGCGCCGTCGCCGAAGGCCTTCCGGTGCGCGTCGGCGACCCGCTCGGCGGCGGCCGTGTCGTTGACCGTCATCGGCAGGTGGTAGACGGAGGTGATCTCCGGCTCCGCGGTCGCGCCGGCCGCGTCCGACTCCGCCTTCGCCAGGCGCTCGATGGAGGCGAGGACCTTGTCGCGGACGGGGGCCGAGCTGGTGCGGACGTTGATGCCGAGTTCGGCCGTGTCCGGGATGACGGCGGCCGTGGTGCCCGCGTGGAGCTTGCCGACGGTGACCACCACCGGCTCCTGGGCGGGGGTCTCGCGGGAGACGATGGTCTGGAGCCGCAGGACGAGGGAGGCGGCCATGAGGACCGGGTCCACGGCCGACTCCGGCTTGGAGCCGTGTCCGCCGCGTCCGAAGAGCTTGACGGTGATCGAGTCCGTGGCGCCCATGACGGTGCCGGGGCAGGTGGCGATGAGGCCGACGGGGCCGGGGCCGACGTGCTGGCCGAGGATGACGTCCGGCTTCGGGAAGCGTTCGAACAGGCCGTCGTCGACCATCGACCGGGCGCCGTAGCCGCTCTCCTCGCCGGGCTGGAAGACGGCCACGACCGTGCCGTTCCAGTGGTCCGTGCGGGAGGAGAGCAGGGCGCACGCCCCGATCAGGGCGGCCACGTGCAGGTCGTGGCCGCAGGCGTGCATGACCGGGACCTCGGCGCCGGAGTCGTCGGTGGCGGTCGCGGTGCTCGCGTACGGCAGGCCGGTGGCCTCCTTCACCGGCAGGGCGTCCATGTCGGCGCGCAGCATGACCACGGGTCCCTCGCCGTTGCGCAGGACGGCGACCACGCCGGTGCGGCCCACGCCGGTGGTGACCTCCCAGCCGCCCTGCGCCGCGAGCCGCTCCGCGACGAGCGCCGCCGTCCGCTTCTCCTGGAAGGCGAGCTCGGGGTGGGCGTGCAGGTCCTGGTAGTCGGCCTCCAGCGCGGGGAACAGCGGTTCCAGCGCGTCGAGCACTGCGGTCAGGGAGTCCATGGCGTCCTCACTCGGAGACGGGGGTGTCGGGAAGGGGGTGTTCGCGCACGCCCCAGGAGGCGAGCAGCGCCGCCGCGCAGGTGATGGCCGGCCACCACGGCACCCAGCCGCCGTGGCCGGTGGAGCGCAGCCACTCGGCGAGGGCCGGGAAGGTGCCGCCGAAGAGGCTGATCGCGAGGGCGGCGGGCAGGCCGACGGCGACCGCCCGGACGGCGGGCGGGAAGAGCTGCCCCGCGAAGACGTTGCTGACGGCGAGGGGCAGGGCGAGCAGGAACAGCAGCACCACCGTGACGACCGGGACGGGCACGCGGCCCGCGACCATGCCGGCGAGCAGCGGTACGGAGCCGAGCGCGAGCCCGGCGAAGCCGGTCCGCAGGACGGGCAGGGCCCCGAACCGGTCGGCCGCCTTTCCCGCGGCGAGCATGCCGGCGAGGAGCGCCACCATGCCGAGGAGCAGGGCCCCGGAGGCCTCCTCCTTGGTGGCGGCGCCCGCGGCGGCGGCGTAGGACGGGAAGTCGACCGTGAGGAAGTAGAAGACGGTGGTGGCGCCGGAGGTGATGGCGAACACCACGGAGAGCGGCCCGAGACGGGCGCGCAGGACGGGCCAGGGGCTCGCGCCGCGCTCACGGGCGCCGTCGCGCCTGCCCGCCTCCTCGGTGAAGACCTCGCTCTCGGCCGCGCCGCGCCGGATCCACAGGGCCGTCAGGCCGAGCAGGGCGCCGAAGACGAAGGCGAGGCGCCAGGCGCCGTCCTCGACGCCCGCCTCGCCGAACACGCCGAGGAGGACGCTGAGCACGATGAACGACAGGGCGCTGCCGAGGACCACGCCTCCGTAGGAGACGGCGCTGTAGAGGTACCGGCTGCGGCCGGGCGCCGTCTCGGTGACGTACGCGGCGGCGCTCGGGTTCTCGGCGCCGACGGACAGGCCCTGCACGAGCCGGGCGGCGACCACCAGGAGCGGGGCCGCGATCCCGATCGAGGCGTGGCCGGGAATGATCGCCAGGAGCAGCGAACCGGCCGCGATCAGGCCGACGGTGAGGGTGAGCCCGAAGCGGCGCCCCCGGGTGTCGGTGAGCCGCCCGATGACGACGCTGCCGAGCGGGCGCACCAGGAAGCCGAGCGCGAAGCCGAGGTAGGCGGCGATCAGCCGGGCGGTGGGCGAGGACCCGGGGAACAGCTGCTCGGCGAAGTACGGCGCGAGCACGCCGTAGATCGTCCAGTCGTACGCCTCCACGACGGACCCGACGCTGGCGGCGAGGAGTTCGCGGCGGGGCTTGCGGGCGGGGGCGGGGGCCTTGCCGGCCGGGGCGGCGGGGGCTCCGGGCCCGGGGGCCGCCGCGGCGGGGGCGGGGGGGGGGGGCCCCCCCCCCGGCCCCCCGGGGGGGGGCCGGGGGGGGGGCCCCCCCCCGGCCCTTTCCCCGGGGGGCCCCCCCCG
>NZ_LGEG01000032.1 GCF_001280125.1 Streptomyces sp. NRRL F-6492 | reverse complement strand
CCGGGGCGTCGGCGGGGGGGTGGAGGGCGGGGCGGGGAGCGTCAGGAGGGCCGGAGTCCCTCGTGGGCGATCTCCAGGGTCTCCACCGCCGCCTGCGAGCTGCTGGGGTCGAAGGACGGGCCCTGCCAGCGGACCGGGACGATCCCGAACACCTGCCAGCTGATGATCCGGCTCAGGTCCGGTCTGAGGGCCACGATCTCGCCGTCCTTGGGTTCCACGCGCTTCAGCGTCTCGTCGAGCCAGCGGGCGATCTTCGCCGTGTCGGCGGTGACCGGCCGGGTCAGCGTGATGTTCGACCAGGTCACCCGGCCGGGCAACTGCCAGGTGAAGCCGTTGTTGCCGCCCTCCGCGTAGCTCTCCATCTCGACTTCGGCGCCCATGCCGGAGCAGGTGTTGAAGGCGCCCAGGTCGTTGCCGCCGATCGCGAGCCGGAAGAACACGCTGCTCGCGAAGATGTTGTCCGTCATCGGTCCGTCATCCGTTCCGCGCCGTGCGTTCAGCGGCGTCCGTCGTAGGGGCGGCCCGTGCGCTCCCGGCCGCGCCGCAGTTCGGTGCGCAGCAGGCGGGCCATCGGGTCGAGCAGCCGCCGCGCGAGGTCGTCCAGGTCGAGGCCGGGGTCCTGCGCCGGGCCGGCGCTCCGCCCGGTGGCGGCCGGCGCCTGCTTCCCGCGCGCGGGAACCTCTTTCACCGGTACGGCCGGTGCGGCGGGCGTGGCGGACGGGCTCCTGGCCGCGTCCGCCGCGGCGCGCTGGATCCGGGGTGCCGCGCCGCCGCCCGTCGAGGGGGCGGCCGACGGCACGGCCCGGGGCCGCACCACGGGAACGGCCGCGCCGGGCCCGGGCGCCGGTGGCGCCGGCGGGCCGCCCGCCACGGGGGGTGCCTGCGGCGGCGCGACCGGCAGGGGCCGCGCCGGGGAACCCGGCGGCGCGGGCCTGACGACCGGGACCCGTCCCACAGCGGCCGGGACACCGGTCCCCGCTCCGCCGTCACCGCGCGGCGGCCCGTACCCCGTGGCGGCCCGCTGGACGGACGGCACCGCGCCGGCCTCCGGCGCGGCCCGCCGTACGGGCGCGGCCGTGTACCGCCGGGCGGACGGCGGCGGTACGGCGGATCCGGGGGCGCCGGACGCGCCGGGTGCCGGTGCGCCCCGGGGCGGTGAGACGGGCGGTGAGGCGGCCCGCCGTACGGATTCCGACGCGGCCCGCCGTACGGGTTCCGGCGCGCCGCCGCCGGCCGGGGACGGCGTGCGGGCGGGTCGGTCGAACGCGCCGCCCGGAGCGTCCTGCGCCGTGTTCCAGCGCGCCGCCACCACGGGAGGACCGCTCACGGGGCGGGACGCGGCGGACGGCGCCAGGCCCTCCGGGGCCCGGGTGCTGAGGGTGAGGGGGCGGGCGGGGAGCAGCGCGAGGGTACGGCGGGCCACCGGCACGGACACGGTCCCGGGGCGCCGGGTCCGCGCGGCGGAGGCCCGGGAGCCGTCGCCGGACGCGGCCGTCGCGGGGCGGGCGCCGGAGGAGGCCTCGGACGCGGGGGCGGTGGCGGGGCGCGGACCGGACTCGGGCGCGGCGGTGGCCCGGGCGGTCCCCGACGGGCCGCCGGTCGCCTTCGGCGCGGTGCTTCGCGCCGGTCCGGCCGTTTCCCGCCGGTCGCCGACGGGGGCCGCGCCCGGGACGCTCGCACCCGGTCCGGACACCGCGCGGGCCACGACGACCGGGGCGGGACCGGCGGGAGCCGTGCCGGGCCGTACGACGTCACGACCGGCGGGGGCCTGCGGCGCGGTGTTCGCGGACGGGGCCGTGGCCGGTGTCACCGACGGCGTGGCGGGGCCCGGAGTGCGGACGGCGGTGGTACCGCCCGAGGGGTGGTCCGTGGAGCCGTCGCCCCGGGACACCGGGTGATCCGTGATCCGGCGCTGGACGTCGGTGGCCCCCAGCAGGGGGACATGGGGCGCGGCGGCCCCCGGACCGGGTCCGGAGGGCGCGGATCGTTCCCCGGCGGGCGAGGGCGGGGCCGGGGCGCGCTGGACACCGGGTCCGGGCGCCGGACGGCCGGGCCGGGCGCCGGGCGCCGGGGAACCGGCGGGCGGCCCCGCGCTGGCCGGCATCGCGGACAGGGGTGCGCCCAGGCCGCCGCGCGCCCGCGCTCCGGAACGGCGGGGGGACACCGGGTCCGGGCTCGGAACGGGGACGCCGGTTCCGCCCCGGGGGGTGTCCTCGGCCTGCCGCTGGACGAAGGGGAGCCCCGGGCCGGGTGTGCTCGCCGTGGACGGTACGGAAGGGGCGTTCCCGGCCGACGGGGTCGCGGACGGGGGCAGTTCGGTCAGCGGAGCGCCCAGGACCGTTCGGGCGGCTCGCTGGACGGCGGGGCCCGGAGCGGTCCGGTCGGAGGTCTCGGCCTCGACGGTGGAGGAACGGGACGGTCCCACGGCCTCGGGGGCTTCGGTGACCGCCGCGCCGTCCCGGCGGGGGGCCGCCGGCGCGGCGGGACGGAGCGCGGGCACCTGGCGCGCGCCCCCCGGCACGCGGCGGGCGACCGTCAGACGGGGCCCGGCCGGACGGGGCCGGACCACGGGCCGGGAGGAGGGCTCCGGGCGGCCGCCGCCCGGTACGGCCCGCGCCCCGCTCGCCGGAGCGTCGTTCTCCGCCGCGCCCCTCCGCGTCTCGGCCCTCCCCGCCGTACCCGTGGCGGGTCCGCGTACGGACGTGTTCCGCGCGCCCGGGGCCACGGGGACCACCGCGACCCGCCGGACGAGCGGGATCGGCGCCGCGGCCGGCGGCCGGCCGGTGTCGGAGGGGGCGGCGGCCCGCTGGACGGCGGGCGCCGGCGCGGAGAGCACCGCCGGGGACGTCGCGGCGGAGAGGTCGCGGCCCGGCGGGCGGCCGCCCGGACTCCGCCGCTCCGAGGGGTCGGCGGTGCTGCTCGCGCCGCCGGACGACGCACGGTCCGCCGTGGCGGACGGCTGGACGACCGGCGTCTCCCGGGTCTTCGGGGTCCCCGGGCTCTTCGGGCTCTTCGAGGTCTTCGAAGTCTCCGGAGCCTTCGGGGTCTTCGGATCCGTCTTGGAGGTCTTCGGAGCCTTCGGGGTCTTCGGGGTCTGCGAGGCCTTCGGGGTCTGCGAGGCCTTCGGGGTCCGCGGCCTCCCGGAGGCCGACGGAAGCCGCGGCTCCGGACCGGCGGCGTCCGCCGCCCCGGTTCCCTCCGCGCGCACCGCCCGCAGCAGCAGCGGTCCCCCGCCGGAGCCGGTGGCGTGGGGCGCGGCCGGGCGGGTCATCCCGTGGACCAGGCCGGTGGGTGCCGTGGGCAGCAGGGCGTGGCCCATGCCGCCGTCGAAGGACGGGTTCTGCCAGGCGGCGAGGCCCGCGCGGAAGGCGAGGCCGTCGCTCACGCCCAGGGGCGCGCGGGAGAGGGTGAGGTGCTGCGGTTCGGTGCGGCGCCAGCCGCCGTCCCAGTCACCGGGCAGGGCGGAAGGGGCCGGGTCGCCGGGCGCGGCGGGGCCGCCGGACGCGCTCGTCCCCGCGGAACCGCCGGACGCGCCCGTCCCCGCGGAACCGCCCGACGCGTTCGGGCCCACGCCCGCCCCGCCGGTCGTTCCGGCGCGGCGACGCAGTCTGTCCCGCCATGCCATGTGCTCAACCGCCTTCGTTCATGCGGGTGTTGATACGGGCGATCTCGGCCACCCACTGCTGCCGTTCGCCGTGGGTCAGGTCGAGGATCTCCTCGCGCTGCCAGTGGAAGTGGTAGGCGATGTACGCGATCTCCTCCCGGAGGCGGGGAAGGGCGTACGTCACGATTCCCCCAGGCGCCCACCCGAGAGGTCGACCTCGAAGCCGCCCTCGCAGTGCGGGCAGGTCACCGCCGCGCGGGTGTGCCCCTCGCTGTTGACGCGGCGGTAGAAGTCCTGGAGGAACGCCACGTCGGTGGCGTACATCCGCTCGACGATCCCGGCGTGCACGTCGGTGATGCCGCCGAGCCGGGTGATCACCTGGCTCAGCAGGACCACGCTCAGGTAGGCCGGGTTCTCCTTGACCCGCAGGTCGATCTGGGGCCGCAGCTCGTCGCGGGCGGTGGCCAGCCGCATGGAGCCGTGCCGGTGCACGGTCCCCGCCTCGTCCACGTAGCCGCGCGGCAGCTCGAACTCGAACTCCGTGCGCAGCCCGCCGCCCTCCCGGTGCTGCGGGGGCGACGGGGCGGGGGCCGGGGGCGCGGCCTGCTGCTCCGGCGCCCGGTCGGGCGCCGTGAGCTGGAGGATCTCCTCCAGGTTGCCCGCCGTCACGGTTCGGCGCCTCATTCGACGACGATCTCCTCGAACACGATCGTGACGGACTCGGTGGCCGGGGAGGACTCGCCCGCCTTCAGCGACGGGCCCTCCCACTTGGACGCCCAGCCCTGCATGAGCTGGATGCGGCGGACCGTGGTGCCCTCGGTGTCCTTGATCTCGATGGTCAGGTTCTGCCGAGCGGAGTTCACGGCCCCGTTGTTCAGGGTCTCCTTGATCCACTTGGTGAACTCGCTGCTCTGGTCGAGCCCCCGGGTGATCGTGATCTCGCCGGCCTGCCGGGCGCCCGGCTGCTTGCGGATGATCTGCTTGCCCTCGGCGGTGACCTGCTTGACCTCTACGACGTCCTCCTCGACGGTGAAGCCGCTGATCTCCTGGATGGACTCCACGAGGTATCCGCCGAGCTGCACGCCGAAGACGTGGGTGGAAAGAGCATCGCCCGTTGCCATGACTGTCTGTCAACCTTTCCTTGTGTAACCGACCCGGACCCGCGGGTCACTCGTCGATGAGGCTGGTGGTGTCGGAGAACTGGGCCAGCCGGAAGACCACGAACTCGGCCGGCTTGACCGGCGAGACGCCGATCTCGCAGACCACGCGGCCCTGGTCGATGGACTCCTGCGGGTTGTTCTCGCGGTCGCACTTCACGTAGAACGCCTCGTCGGCGGTCCGGCCGAACAGCGCGCCCCGGCGCCACTCCTCGGTGAGGAACGCGGTGACGTTGCGGCGGATGCTGGACCACAGCCGGTCGTCGTTGGGCTCGAACACGACCCACTGCGTGCCCAGGAGGATCGACTCCTCCAGGTAGTTGAACAGCCGGCGCACGTTCAGGTAGCGCCAGGCCGGGTCGGAGGAGAGCGTGCGGGCGCCCCAGATCCGGATGCCGCGGCCGGGGAAGGCCCGGACGCAGTTCACGCCGATCGGGTTCAGCAGGTCCTGCTCGCCCTTGCTGAGGCGGATGTCCAGGTCGACCGCGCCGCGGATCACCTCGTTGGCGGGGGCCTTGTGCACCCCGCGCTCGGCGTCGCTGCGCGCCCACACCCCGGCGATGTGTCCGCTCGGCGGGACGGTCGCGTTGCGCCCGAGGGCCGGGTCGAAGACCCGTACCCAGGGGTAGTAGAGGGTGGCGTACCGGGAGTCGTAGCCGGCCTCGTCCATGCGCCAGTTGCGCACCTGCTGGGCGTTGAGTCCCGGCGGGGTGTCGAGGACGGCCACGCGGTCGCCCATCTGCTCGCAGTGCGAGATGACGGCGAGCTGTACGGTGCGCACGCCCTCGGCGTCGATGTCGCCGCGCTGGTAGGCGCCCATCAGGTCGGGCACCGCGACCATGGTGATCTCGTCGATGGTCTCCAGGCCGCCGAACCCGGTGCGGGCCGCCGCGTCGCCGACGTACTCGGCGGGGTCGATGCGGGCCGGGTCCGCGGAGGCCGGGACGGCGGGGGCCCCGGGCGCGTCGGGAATCGCGACGGTCTGGGAGGCGGGCCGGGTCTGGGGGGCGCCGCGCTGCTCGGTGACCTCGATCAGCTCGGAGGCGCGGGCCTGGGTGACCAGGTAGCCCTTGACGTTCTTGCGGGCGGAGGCCTCGTACGTCTCGCCGACCTGGTCGCCCCGGCGGACGAGGAGCCGGAAGCGGTCCTCCGGCGGGTTCTCGCCCTCGGCGTCGGCGACCTCGACCGACACCCCGGTCACGCCCGGCCTGGCCGCGATCAGGAAGCCGCCGAGCTCCACCGGCCGTACGGCCGCGCCCTCCCGGTCGCGTCGGTCGGCGTCGACGGACCGGGCACCGGTCTCGGCCGTGCCGCCGATGCGCACGACGTACGCGGCGCCACCGCCGTTGGAGAAGTACCCGTAGAGCGCGTGGGCGAGGTAGGTGCCCTCGGTGAAGCCGCCGAACGCCTGTGTGTACTGGTCCCAGCCGGTGACCAGGGTCGGGGTGTGGAACGGGCCCTTCTCGGCGAAGCCGACGAACGCGGCGACGGCCGTGCCGACCCCTTCGATCGGCCTGGCACCGGACTGCACCTCCTCCACGTACACGCCCGGGGTGAGGTACGTCGGCATGCTCGCTCCTTAGCGTCCTTGCGGTCCTGCGGTCACCTGTGTCCAGGCCGAGTCTGCTCGGTCCGCCGCCGGACCGGCAGGGACCTGCGGACCTGCCCGGGGGCAGCGCTTCTGCCTTTACGGACGGTCCGCACCGACCGTCCGGACGTCACCCGGGACTGCCCCCGCGCTGCCCGTTCGTACCTGGACGCGGCGCCGGCGCGGCCGGTGCACTGGAGAGTCGCAGTACGGGCGCCGACGAGGAGGCAGCAGGTGCAGACTTCCAGGCCGCGCACCGAACGGGCCGAGGACCGGCAGCCGGCGCGCGACCGGTCCGGGGCCCGGCGGGAGACGCCGGGGACCGGCGCCGCCGTCCCGCCCCCGCTCACGGCCGGCGCGCTCCGGGCGGCCCAGGGCAGCGCGGGCAACGCCGCGGTGACCGGCATGATCGCCCGCAGGGTGGCGCCCGCGCCCGCCCCGGAGCAGCGGGACACCGGGGTGCGGGAGGTGCTGGGTTCGGCGGGCAAGCCGCTGGCCGGTCCGGTGCGCACGGAGATGGAGTCCCGGTTCGGCACGGACTTCTCCGGGGTGCGGCTGCACACCGGTGCCGCGGCGGCCCGCTCGGCGCGGGCCATCGGGGCGCGCGCCTACACCTCGGGCAGCCACGTCGTCCTCGGTGAGGGCGGCCGGGACAAGCACACCCTGGCCCATGAACTGACCCACGTCGTCCAGCAGCGCCGGGGCCCGGTGTCCGGCACCGACCGCGGCGACGGGCTGCGGATCAGCGACCCGGGCGACCGCTTCGAGCGGGAGGCGGAGAGCAACGCCCGGCGGGTGCTCTCCGGGCCGGTGCCGGTGGCCCGCGCCGTCGAGGACCACGGTTCCGGGCACCACGCGCACGACGGGCACCACGCGGGCGACGGGCACGACCACGGGCACGGCGAGGTGCGCCGCGCGGCCGGCCCGGACGCCGTGCAGCGTCTGGTGGGCTTCGAGGTGGAGCTGAGCGTGCCGAGCTTCGGGCAGCACCCCACGACGGGGCTGAACACGGTCGGCGGCCGGGCGCCCGGGGCGGACCTCGGGGGGTTCTTCCACGGCGGGTTCCCCTACGCGGCCACCGTGATGAGCGAGGAGAACCTGACGATCCTCACCGACCACAACTCGCTCGCCCGCCGGGTCCGGGTGCTGCACGCGGTGCTCTCCGAGCTGACCGGCGACGGCGGGCAGCCGGTGGCGACCGGGCAGCTCGCCTCGTCGATGAGCAACCTGGAGTACGTCACGGCGCCGTTCGACGAGATGGCGCCGGGGTCCGACGCCGCGGTCAAGAAGGTCGCCGACCGGATCGACGCCCACGTGGACGCGATCTTCGGGCGGAACCCGAAGGAGAACGCCTTCACCGTGCCGGGCTCGCCCGTCGCCGCGACCGGCACCCCGCTGGCGGCCCTGCGCGACTGGCTGGGCCCGGAGCTGTTCGGCAACGCCAAGGTCCAGTCGGCGATCAGGGCCTTCCAGAACGACATCAAGGCCGAGATGTACGTCCAGGCCACCCTCGGCGTGCTGCCGTCCGGGCTGCCGTCGCTCTACAGCTTCCAGGCCAACGACGTCAGCCACGAGTCGCGGCGGGCCCCCGGCAAGGAGCACATCGCCGACGGCTGGCGCGACGCCGCCGCCGCCATCAACCGCGCGGTGCCGCGCCTGCGTTCCGACGTCGTGCCGAAGCTCCTGCCCGGCCTGGACAACGGCGACCAGGCGGCCCTGACCGGCACCCTGGCCCTCGGCCTGTCGTACGCCGTCGGCTCGGCCATGATCGAGGCGGGCGTGCGCGGGCCCACGGCCTCCACGAAGAACGCCGTGCCGTTCCTGCTCAAACTGGCCAACCTGGGCGGCATCCGCCGGGCCGCCACCACCGACGCGCTGCGCGAGAAGGTCGTCGGGCAGGACGTCCTCCAGCACCTCGCGGCCTGGCTGCACAGCGAGGTCCCGGAGACCGGCGTCGCCCACTGGCAGGGGCTGCTGGCGAGGTATCCGGCGAACACGCCGAACCCGGCCGGACCGGCGTACGGCCACGGCGCCACCGGGGTCGGGAACACCGCGCAGATGCTGGACAGCCTCCTCAACGGCACGGAGGACTTCCCGGTGATCGCGCCCGGCAAGGCGCTGCCGAAGGCCGACGAGCCCAACGCCGCGATCGTGCCGCACATCGGCGGCCAGAAGGGCGCCCCGGTCGAGATGCGCTGGCTGACCACGCGGGCCACCAGCCCCGGTCAGCTGTGGAACATGTTCAAGACGATCATGGACGAGGCGCGCAAGGCCAACCTGGCGACGGTCCCGTCGAAGGAGAGCCAGGCGATCTGGGCGGCGGCCACCGACATGGCGGCGACGCCCGCCGCGGGCGGCCGGGGCGCGCACCAGACCGAGATGATGGACCTGTAGGACACCGCGTGGGCCCGGTCCGCCGGACCGGGCCCACGGGCAGGCCCCCTGTCAGGCCCCGGTCAGGCCCTCTTCTGTCAGGCCCCCGCGGCCTGCGCCAGGTACGGCCCGAACTCGCCCTCCAGGACGAGCCGTCCGAGTTTGCGGTACTCCTGGGCGACCGCGGTGACCACCTGCCCCATGGTGAGCGGCTCGCCGGACTCGGCGGCGAGGTAGGCCGCGGTGACCGCGCAGGCCCGGATCGACCCGCCGGCCAGTTCGAAGCGGTCGGCGCAGAAGGCGAGGTCCAGGTCGTCGCCCCGGGGCAGCCGGGCGCCCAGGCACCGGTCCCACAGCGCCAGGCGCTGTTCCGCGTCCGGCACGGGGAAGTCCGCCACCACGTCCAGACGGCGGGTGAACGCCTCGTCGAGGTTGGCCCGCAGGTTGGTGGTCAGCACCGCGATCCCGTCGAACGACTCCATGCGCTGGAGCAGGTACGCCGACTCGATGTTGGCGTGCCGGTCGTGGGCGTCCTTGACCTCGGAGCGCTTGCCGAAGATGGCGTCGGCCTCGTCGAAGAGCAGGACGGCGTTGACCGCCGACGCCCCGGTGAAGATCCGCTCCAGGTTCTTCTCGGTCTCCCCGATGTACTTGTCGACGACCGTGGAGAGGTCCACCACGTACAGGTCCATGCCCAGGTCGGCGGCGACGACCTCGGCGGACATGGTCTTGCCGGTGCCGGACTCGCCCGCGAACAGCGCGACGACCCCGCGGCCCCGGCCGCCGCCGGGCCGCATCCCCCACTGCCCGAGCACCCGCTCGCGGTGGCGTGCGCGCAGGGCGAGTTCGCGCAGCCGGCGGTGGGTGGTGGGCGGCAGCACCAGGTCGTCCCAGCCGACGCCCGGCTCGACCCGGCGGGCGAGCCGGTCGAGTCCCGCGCCGTTCTGCGCCCGCACGGCGGTCCGCAGGTCGTCGGGCTCCACCGGCCGTCCGTCCAGGGCGGCCGTCCGCACGGCCGCGTCGGCGGCCCTGCGCAGCTGACCGGAGTCGAGGCGGTGCGCGGCGACGGCCCGGGCGAGCGCCACGGTGTCGCCGGTCGCCGGGCCCCCGTCGCCGGCGGCCCGGTCGAGGGCGTGGCGCCAGCGGGCGGCCTGGCGTTCGGGGGTGGGCCCCTCGACGTCCAGGACGACGGGGGTGTCGGCCGCCCAGGCCGGGTCCCAGCCGACGGTGCCGTGGGTGAGGAGCGGGAGGCCGCGCAGCGCGGCGCACAGCGACGCGAGGACGCGGGCCCGTTCGGCGGGTTCGCCGGGGAGCGCGGTCAGCGGGCCGAGGACCGCGCCGGAGCCGGTCAGCCGGGCCTCGCGGGCGAGCACCCGGGCGAGCGCGGGCACCTCGGCCGGGCGCCGGGCGAGCGCCGCCGCGTCCAGGGCCAGCACGCCGAGCCCGGCCGCCGCGAGGGCGGCCGCGGCCAGCCCCTCGGCGTCGCCGCCCCGGCCGCGCAGGTGGACGAGCCCGACGCCGGTCGTGGCCGCCGAGGCGGCGCGGCGGACGTCCGCCGCCCCGGCGGTCGGGTCCTCGCGGACCTCGTCGAGCACTCCGGCGAGCCGGGCGTCGGGCCGGGCGTCGCCCAGGAGGTGGGCGGTGACCCGGTCGGGCACGGCCAGGACGCGGGACAGCGGCGGCCGTTCGGGTTCGGTGACCTCCACCAGGCCGTGGTCGACCAGCGGCGCGCCGGGGGCGAGCCGGAACCGGGCGGGCGAGGCGCCGCCGAGTCCGCACAGCTCCAGAGCGAGCCCGAGCGTGGGCCGACGGCGCGTCAGGTCGTCGTTGAGGTAGCCGTAGAGCCGCTCGAACCGGGCGTCCAGGTCCGGCGCGACGACGACGAGGAGCAGGTCCAGGTCGAGCGGGGTCAGCCCGAACCGCCGTACCAGGCCGTCGAGGAGGGACCCGGCGGGCGGCCGCCAGGGCTCCGGCTCCGGCGCCGGTTCTCGCTCCCGCTCCCGCCCCCGCTCCGGCTCCGGCTCCGGCAGGTCGAGACCGCCCGGCTCGTCCAGGATCCGCGCGGCGGCCTCCGGGGTGAGGTACTGGCCCCGGTAGGGGTCGTCGGGGTCGGGGTCGAGGGCACGGCGCGCCGCCACGGCCTCCCGCACGCGCGCCTCGACGGCGCCGAGCCGCGTCCACAGGGCGTCCGGGGCGCGGTGCCGTCCCGTGTCGGGCCCGCCGTCGGTCAGGGGTTCCACGGTGTACGTCACGGCTGGCGGTCCCCCCTGCGGCGGCGCCGGGCCGGGGCGGGCGGGCGCTCGCGGGGGCCGGTGAAGCCGTCGCGGCCGGGGTCGGTGACCTCGGTGTAGCGCAGCCTGCGGCCGGGGTCCCCCGTCCCGGCCGCGCCGTCGCGGGCGGCGGCCGAGCGCACGAGGAGCCCTTCGGTGACGGGCGGCGCGGTGGCCTCGGTCACTCCGGCGAGCGGGGCCCGGACCCGCAGCCCGAGGGAGGCCTTCATCTCCCCGCCGAGCGCCGACCACACGTCGGCCGCCGCCGGCGCGTCCATGCCCGCCCCGGCGGTCTCCAGGCCGACGGTCAGGCCGAGTTCGGCCAGCGAGCCGGTGAGCAGCGACGCGGGAAGCGCGTCCTGGGCGACGAGGGCGGCGAGCACCTGGGACAGCAGCCGGTGCTCGTCCCGCGGGCGGTTGGCCCACGCCGTCACCAGGTAGGTGAGCTGGAACCAGCGCGGCGGGGAGCGGCGCGCGACGAGGTGGCCGTCCCCGTCGTAGACCTCGCCCGTTCCCGAGCCGCGCCGCAGGGCGTCCTCGCGGATGTCGTAGAGGAACACGCAGACGGTGGGGGCGCTGCGGCGCGCCGCCCAGTCTCGGGTGGGGGCGTCGAAGACGACCTCGACGCCCGACGCCTCCAGGCCGCTTCCGGCGAGGAGCCGCCCGAGGCCCTCGTCGACCTCGTGGATCACCGGCGGGTCACCCCGTCCGGCGGCTGGACGGTGCCGCTGACGACCAGGAAGTCGGTCTTCACCGGGGAGAATCCGGGGCCTTCGGCCGTGATGGTGCGCGGCCCGGTCTGGTCCTTGGCGAGGATGAGCAACTGGCCGACGAACGTGCCGTCGGCCTTCGGGAAGGTCGGCGCGGCGGCGGCGGTGATTCCCGGGTTCCAGGTGAACCGCACCGGGACGCCCGGCGGGAAGTCCACGCCGCGCACGGAGGTGACGAATCCGGGCTTGCCGATCGGGGGCACCGCGACGATGCGCGGCTGGAGGACGCGCAGCCGCTTCCGGGCGGTGTTGTCGCTCCGGTCGGCGTCCGTCCCGGTGGTGGTGAGCACGGCGGTGACCCGGCCGGTCATCGCCTTCCGCGGGCTGAGCACGACCCGCAGGACGGTGCTCGTGCCCGGCGTGAGGTCGGGCAGCGCGCACACCCGGTTCCGGTCGCAGCCCGCCGGGAGCCCGCCGTCGGGCACCCCCGCGGGCAGCCCGATCGTCAGCCGCAGCCCGGTGGCCAGCGCGTTGCGTCCGTTGCGGACGGTGTACGTGACGACGACGCGCCCGCCGACGTAGCCCGGTTCGGGCTGGACGGTGATCCGCACCCCGGGTCCGGCCTTCGGCTCGGCGGGCTCCGGGGGCACCGTCGGGGTGGGCGTCGCGGTGGGGATCGGAGGGGGCG
>NZ_LGEG01000031.1 GCF_001280125.1 Streptomyces sp. NRRL F-6492 | reverse complement strand
ACCCCCACCCCCGCCGGCAGGCGCCCCGCACCCCCGCGCCACCCTCCGTACACCTCCCCGTTCACCCCCGTCTGCGACCATCCCCCGGTGAACTACCAGAGCACTCCCGGCGCCCCCGTCCGCTCCGGCGTCCCCGAGCACGGGCGCGTCCCCAAGTACTACGCCGTCAAGGCGAAACTCGCGCTGATGGTGGACGAGTTGGGGGAGGGCGGGTCGCTGCCCACCGAGCGGGACCTCGCCGTCCGGTACGAGGTGTCCCGCGAGACCGTCCGGCAGGCGATCCGGGAACTCCTCCTGGAGGGGCGGCTGCGCCGCCGGGGCCGGGGCACGGTCGTCGCGGGCCCCAAGCTCGAACAGCCCCTCTCGCTCGCCAGCTACACGGAGGGCGTGCGCCGCCAGGGCCGCCGCCCCGGCCGCAGCCTGATCTCGCTCGACCGCTTCCCCTGCCCGGAGGCGCTCGCCCCCGAGGTCGGCGCCGCACGCGGCGAGCCCGTCTGGCACATGGAGCGGGTGCTGCTCGCCGACGACGAGCGGGTCGGCCTGGAGAGCACGTACGTCTCCGAGGCCCGCGCCCCGCGCCTGGACGCCGACTTCGACCCGGACTCCTCCTTCTACGCCTACCTCCACGACCGGCTCGGCATCGCGTTCGGCGACGCCGACGAGCGCATCGAGACCGTGCTCGCCACCCCGCGCGAGGCCCTGCTGATCGGCACGCCGCCCGCCCTGCCGATGCTGCTGCTCCACCGCGTCTCCCGGGACACCGCGGGGCGGCCCCTGGAGCGGGTCCGCACCCTCTACCGGGGCGACCGCTTCAGCTTCACCACCCACCTGGGCCGCCAGGACTGACGGCGGAGGCCCTTCGACGCGGAGGTCCGCAACATCACGGAAAGGTAACGGGTCTGGTCCAAGTTTGGCGGCCCGTTCACCGTCCCGTCGTCCACCGGCCCCGTCCGGGCCACCCGCCCCCGCGACCGTCGTCGGCATGAAGGTGATCGTCGTAGGAGCCGGCGTGGTGGGAACCATGCACGCCTGGCACGCAGTGGAACGCGGCCACGAGGTCGTACACATCGAGCGAGAGGCCGAGGCGCGCGGCGCCTCCCTCCGCAACTTCGGCCAGATCTGGGTGAGCGGCCGCGCCGGCGGGGAGGAGCTGGAGACCGCCCTGCGCGCCCGCGAACTGTGGGAGGGCATCGGCGCCCGCGTCCCCGGACTCGGCTTCCGGGCCATCGGCTCCCTCACCCCCGTACGCAACGAGCTCGAACTCGCCGTCGCCGAGGCCGCCGTGGCCCGCCCCGACGCCGCCGCCCGGGGCTACGCGCTGCTCACGGCCGACGAGGCCCGCGCGGTCAACCCGGCCCTGCGCGGGAAGTTCGAGGCCGCGCTCCGGTGCGAGCGGGACGCCGCCGTCGAGCCCCGCACCGCGCAGCTCGCCCTCCGCGAGGCCCTCCTCGCCACCGGGAAGTACACCTTCCTGCCGCACCGCGAGGTCCGCGAGGTCGTCGGCGAGCACGCCGTCCGCGACGACCGGGGCGAGGTCCACGGCGGCGACGCCGTCGTCCTGTGCACCGGCGCCTCGCTCTCCGGCCTGGTCCGCGAGGTCGCCGGCGAGATCCCGGTCCGCCGGGTCCGCCTCCAGATGATGCAGACCGACCCCCTCGGCGAACCGCTCACCACCTCCGTCGCGGACGCCGACTCCTTCCGCTACTACCCGGCCTACGCCTCCGGCGCCCTCGACGCGCTGAACGCGGGCCAGGCGCAGGACCCCACCGCCGCCGCCCACCGGATGCAGCTCCTCATGGTCCAGCGGCTCGACGGCGGACTGACCATCGGCGACACCCACGAGTACGAGCACCCCTTCGCCTTCGACACCCTCGAAGACCCCTACGAGCACCTCACCCGCGTCGTCGAGTCCTTCCTCGGCCGCCCGCTGCCGAAGATCAGGCGCCGCTGGGCCGGGGTGTACGCGCAGTGCGTCGACACCACCCGGGTCGTGCACCGCCAGAAGGTCCGCGACGGCGTGTGGCTGGTGACCGGACCCGGCGGCCGGGGCATGACCTGCTCGCCCGCCGTCGCCGAGACGACCGCGAACGAACTGGGCTGGTGAACCGCGTGACCACGAACAAGACGAACCTCGTCGTCCTCGACATGGCCGGCACCACCGTCGCCGACGACGGCCTCGTCGAGCAGGCCTTCACCGTCGCCGCCGAACGCCTCGGCGAGGACCCGGCCGCCATGATCGGCCACGTCCGCGCCACCATGGGCGAGTCGAAGATCTCCGTCTTCCGCCACCTCCTCGGCGGCGACGAGCGGCGCGCCCAGGAGGCCAACCTCGCCTTCGAGGAGGCCTACGGGGAGCTCGTCGCCGACGGCAGGATCGCCCCGCTCCCCGGCGCCGCCGAGACGATCGCCGCCCTCCAGGAGCAGGGCAGGACCGTCGTCCTCACCACCGGCTTCGCCCGGGTCACCCAGGACGCCATCCTCGACGCCCTCGGCTGGCGCGACCTCGTCGCCCTCACCCTCTGCCCCGCCGACACCGGCGGCCGGGGCCGCCCGTACCCCGACATGGTCCTCGGCGCCTTCCTCCGCACCGGCGCCGTCGACGACGTGCGCCGGATCGCGGTCGCCGGAGACACCTCGTACGACATGCTCTCCGGCGTCCGCTCCGGCGCCGGGATCGTGGCCGGCGTCCTGACCGGCGCCCACGGCGAGGCCGCGCTGAAGGAGCACGGCGCCACCCGCGTCCTCGCCTCCGTCGCGGAACTCCCCGAGCTGATAAGGGAGTACGAGGCATGACGGCGGAAGTACGAGGGGCGGTCGCGGAAGCGCGGGGGACGACCAGCGGCATCCGCTTCGACGCCGTCTCCGTCGCCTACGGCCCCACCACCGTCCTCGACTCCCTCGACCTGACGGTGGAGCCCGGCGAGGTCATGGCCCTCCTCGGGCCCTCCGGCTCCGGCAAGACGACCGCGCTGCGGGCCGTCGCCGGATTCGTCCGGCCGGTCTCCGGGCGGGTGTTCATCGGGGACCGGGACGTCACCGACCTGCCGCCGTACCGGCGCGGGATCGGCATGGTCGTCCAGCAGTACGCCCTCTTCCCGCACCTCAGGGTGGACGCCAACGTCGCCTTCGGCCTCAAGGCCCGCAAGGTCCCCAAGGCCCAGATCCCCGGCCGGGTCGCCGAGGCCCTGGAGATGACCGGCATGGCCGACTACGCCCGCCGCCACCCCCGGGAGCTCTCCGGCGGCCAGCAGCAGCGCGTCGCCATCGCCCGCGCCCTCGCCGTACGCCCCGACGTCCTCCTCCTGGACGAACCGCTCTCGGCGCTCGACGCGCAGCTCCGCTCCGGGATGCTGGCCGAACTGGCCCGGCTCCACCGCGAACTGCCCGACGTGTCGATCCTGTACGTCACCCACGACCAGGTCGAGGCGCTGACCCTCGCCGACCGGATCGCCGTCATGGACCGGGCCAGGCTCCGGGACTGCGGCACCCCGCAGGAGCTGTACCGCAGGCCCCGCACCGAGTTCACCGCCTCCTTCGTCGGCAACGCCAACCTGCTGCCGGTGACGGTGGGCGCGGCCGGGGTGGCCCTCGGCGGGACGGAGCTGGAGGTGGCGACCGGGGGAGCGGCGCCGGGCGCCGGGGCCACCCTCTGCGTCCGCCCCCACCTCGTCGGCCTCGGCGACGGCCCGAACGCCCTGCGGGGCCGGATCGCCGAGGTCCAGTGGCGCGGCTCCACCCACCGGCTGTACGTGGAGGTGGAGGGCCACCGGGTGAAGGCGGACGTCCGCGAGCTGAGGGAGACGCCTCCGCTCGGCACCGAGGTCACCCTGCACTTCGCGTCCGAGGACGCGGTGCTGCTCACGGCGGGGGTGACCGGTGGTCCGGAGGCGGCGGGCGGTCCGGGGGTGACCGGTGGCTAGCGCCCTGAGCGTCTCCGCCCCGGCCGCCCCCGAGAGGCGACGGCCCCGCACCGCCCCCGCCTGGGTCTGGGCCCTGCCCCCCGTCGCCGTCCTCGGCCTCGCCTTCCTCTACCCGCTCGCCCTCGTCGTCCGCGAGTCCCTGGCCCCCGGCGCGTACGCCGCCGTCCTCGGCTCCGCGTCCTTCCGCGACGCCCTCGTCACCACCGTGTGGATCGCCGTCGCGGCCACCGCCGGCTGTCTGGTCCTCGGCTTCGCCCTCGCGCTCGTGATCGCGTTCGTGCCCTTCCCCGGCGCGAAGGCGGTGGCGAAGTTCATCGACGTCTTCCTCTCCTTCCCGTCCTTCCTGATCACGCTCGCCCTGCTGTTCCTCTACGGCACGGTCGGCATGGCCAACGGGATCTGGACCGACGCCACCGGCGCCGCCACCGGGCCCTTCCGCTTCCTGACCACCCCGTGGGGCGTCCTCCTCGCCGAGATCACGTACTTCACCCCGTTCGTGATGCGCCCGCTGCTCGCCGCCTTCTCGCAGCTGGAGACGGCCCAGCTGGAGGTGGCGTCCTCGCTCGGCGCCCGGCCGCCGCGGATCGTCCGGCAGGTGATCCTGCCCGAGGCGCTGCCCGCGCTCGCCGCCGGCGGCAGCCTCGTCCTCGTCCTGTGCCTCAACGAGTTCGGGATCGTCCTCTTCACCGGCGCCAAGGGCGTCACGACCCTCCCGACCCTCGTCTACGGCAAGGCGATCCTCGAATCCGACTACGCCGCCGCCTGCGTCGTCGCCGTCGTCAACGTCGCCCTCTCCACCGGCCTCTACGCCCTCTACCGGGGGGTGAGCCGCCGTGCTGGTGCATAGCCGTACGGGCAGGTGGACGGCCTGGGCCCTGTTCGCCGTCCTCTTCGTGCCGCTCTTCGCCCTGCCCCTCCTCGTCGTCCTCGCCGCCTCCTTCTCCACCCACTGGTCCGGCGCCTTCCCCTCCGGGCCGACCACCGCCCACTACGCGGCGGCCGTGCGCGGCGAGTCCCTCCGGGCCCTGACCACCAGCCTGGTCACGGCCGTCACCGCCAGCCTGGTCGCGCTGACCGCCGGCACCTGGGCCGCGCTCGCCTCGGCGGCCCTGGGGAAGCGGGGCCGGCGGATCGTGGACGCGCTCTTCATGCTGCCGGTCGCCGTGCCGTCCGTGGTGGTCGGCCTCGCCGTCCTCGTCGCCTTCTCGCGGCCGCCGGTGCTCCTCAACGGCACCCGCTGGATCGTGATCCTGGCCCACACCGTGCTCGTCACCGCCTTCGCCCACCAGTCGGTCTCGGCCGCGATCCGGCGCCTGGACCCGATGTACGAGCAGGCGGCGGCCGGTCTGGGCGCCCGCCCCTCGTACGTCCTGCTCCGGGTGAGGCTCCCGCTCCTGCTGCCGTCCCTGAACGCCGCCGCCGGGCTCTGCTTCGCCCTGTCCATGGGGGAGCTGAGCGCCACGATGATGCTCTACCCGCCGGACTGGACGCCGCTGCCGGTGCTCGTCTTCACCGCCACCGACCGCGGCTCCCTCTTCACCGGCTCGGCGCTCGCCGTGGTCCTCATGACCGCGACGCTGCTCGCCCTGCTCGCCGTCTCCCGCGTCCGCACCAAAGCCTCGTACCGCTGAGCCCCTTACCGTCAGGAGAGAACAACGCCATGCTTACGCACGCCAAGCCGGTCGCCGCCGTCACCGGCGCCCTCGTCCTCGCCGCCTCCCTCACCGCCTGCGGCGGCTCCTCCGCCGCCTCCGACGAGAAGGTCGTCACCGTCTACAGCGCCGACGGCCTCAAGGGCGAGGCGGGCGACGGCTGGTACGACAAGGTCTTCGAGGACTTCGAGAAGCAGACCGGCATCAAGGTCGAGTACGTCGAGGGCGGCTCCGGCGAGATGGTGCAGCGCGCCCTCCGCGAGAAGAGCAACACCCAGGCCGACGTCCTCGTCACCCTGCCGCCCTTCATCCAGCAGGCCGGCTCCAAGGGGCTGCTCCAGAAGTACGCGCCGCGGGGCGCCGACCGGGTCGACGGCGCCGACAAGGCGGCCGACGGCACCTGGACCTCCGTCGTCAACAACTACTTCGGCTTCGTCCACAACAAGAAGGAGCTGCCGACGGCCCCGAAGAGCTGGGAGGAGCTGCTCGACGAGAAGTACGAGAACCGGATCCAGTACTCCACCCCCGGCGTCGCGGGCGACGGCACCGCCGTCCTCATCAAGGCGATGCACGACTTCGGCGGGCAGGCCCCGGCCATGGAGTACCTGAAGAAGCTGCAGGCCAACAACGTCGGCCCGTCCTCCTCCACCTCCAAGCTCGCCCCCAAGGTGGACAAGGGCGAACTCCTCGTCGCCAACGGCGACGTCCAGATGAACTTCGCCCAGGCCAGGTCCATGCCGAACCTCGGCATCTGGTTCCCGGCCAAGGGGAACGGCAGGCCCACCACCTTCGCCCTGCCCTACGCCGCCGGCCTGGTCGACGAGGCCCCGCACACCGAGAACGGCAAGAAGCTCCTCGACTTCCTGCTGAGCGAGGGCGCCCAGCGCGAGGTCAGCGCCGTCGGCGGCGGCTTCCCGGCCCGCAAGGACGTCAGGCCCACCGACGCCAACGCCGTCGCACTGGCCGGACTCCTCGAAGGCGTCGAGGTCTTCGAGCCGGACTGGGCCGACATCGACGAGAACCTGACGGCGTACGTCGACGCGTGGAAGTCCGCCACCGGAAGCTGAGAGTTCACCGTACGGCCCCTGGAACGCCCGCGCGGATCGCGGAAGGATAACGGGTACGGACCAACGCCCCCGAGGAATCGGGGGCGTTGGCGCGCCCACCCCCTTCCGCAGAACACCCGGAGGACCCCGCCATGCCGCCCACCGGCCTCTCCCGCCGCACCGTCCTCGCCGCCGCGGGCGCCACCGCGGCCGTCGCCGCCACCGGCCTCGCCGCCGCCCCCGCCGCCCTGGCGGCCACGACCGCCACGGCCGCCGCCCCGACGCTCCCGAACGGCACCAGCAAGGACAAGGTGCTCGTCGTCGGCATGGACGGCCTGCGGTACGACCGGATCGACGCCGCCAAGGCCCCCACCCTCAAGTCCCTGATGGCCAACGGCACCTACGGCCGCTCCCTGCTCTACGCCAACCCGATGGCCGCCACCTCCTCCGGCCCCGGCTGGTCCACGATCTCCACCGGCGTCTGGCCCGACAAGCACGGCGTGAAGGACAACACCTTCGCCGGCAAGAACTACGGCCGCTACCCCGGCTTCCTCGCCCGCCTGCACCAGATCCGCCCCGGCCTCTCGCTCTTCGCCGCCGTCGACTGGCCCGAGCTGGACACCCACGGCACGGTCACCCCCGGCGCCGACGCCAAGCTCGTCTACGACAACGACTACGTCGTCAACGACAAGGTGATCACCGACCTCACCGAGGACGTCCTGCGCCACCAGAACCCCGACGTCCTCTTCGTCTACTTCGGCGAGACCGACGAGATCGGCCACAACCACGGCGCCGCCCACGCCAAGTACCTCGACGCCATCGACGTCCAGGACGCCTACCTGGGCCGGCTCCTCGCCGCGATCGAGGCCCGCCCGTCCCGTGCCTCGGAGCGCTGGACCGTCATCGTCACCACCGACCACGGCCACACCGACGGCGGCGGCCACGGCGGCTCCGCCGTCGAGGAGCGGCGCACCTTCGTCCTCGCCCAGGGCCCCGGCATCGCCGCCGGCGCCCGCCCCATCGACACCCGCCTGGTCGACGTCGCCGCCACCGTCTTCCACCAGCTCGGCATCGCCCCCGACCCGTCCTGGGGCCTGGACGGCAAGCCGATCCAGGAGCGCTCCACCGACCCCTTCGACACCCTGTACGGCTCGCTGACCGGCCGCGTCGACGAGACCGGCATCCCCGCCGGGGTCCTCGGCTTCACCCGCACCGCGCCCAGCGGCTGGTCCGTCATCAACAACGCGATGGGCACCGGCGGCGTGACCGAGTGGCGCGGCTGGTCCTTCGCCACCGACGAGTTCTGGTCCCGCTCCCAGCGCGACCAGTCCCGCGAGCTGAACGTGCGGGCCCGGGGCGTCTTCGCCGTCGCCGACTCCGACGAGTGGGCCGACAAGACCTTCTCGGGGACGTACGACTCCACCCTGGTCACGCCCGCGCACGCCGTCTCCGGCGCGTCCTCGGTGACCCTCGGCTTCACCACCCTCTACCGCCAGGAGGGCTCCCAGACCGCCCAGGTCCTGGCGAGCTTCAACGGCGGCACCCCGACCGTCGTCAAGAGCTACACCGCCGACGTCCTCTCCCAGCCCCAGTCCCTCACGGTCCCGGTCCCCGCCGGCGCCTCCACCGTGAGCTTCCGCTTCCGCTACACGGGCTCCAACAACTGGTACTGGACGATCGACGGGGTCAAGATCACCGCATCCTGATTACCCTGGGGGCGTCGCCACAGCGCAGTCGCGGCGCCCCCAGCACCCCGCACGACACGCACGGCAGGAGTCCCGCACCCATGGCAGAGCGCAAGCCGATCGAATCCTGGCTCACCGACATGGACGGCGTCCTCATCCACGAGGGCGTGCCGATCCCCGGCGCCGACGCGTTCATCAAGAAGCTGCGGGAGACCGGGAAGCCGTTCCTGGTCCTCACCAACAACTCGATCTACACCGCCCGCGACCTGCACGCCCGCCTCGCCCGGATGGGCCTCGAAGTCCCCGTCGAGAACATCTGGACCTCCGCCCTCGCCACCGCCAAGTTCCTGGACGACCAGCGCCCCGGCGGCACCGCGTACGTCATCGGCGAGGCCGGCCTCACCACCGCGCTGCACGACATCGGCTACGTCCTCACCGACCACGACCCGGACTACGTGGTGCTCGGCGAGACCCGCACGTACTCCTTCGAGGCGATGACCAAGGCCGTCCGGCTCATCAACGCCGGCGCCCGCTTCATCTGCACCAACCCCGACGAGACCGGCCCCTCCCTGGAGGGCCCGCTCCCCGCCACCGGCTCGGTCGCCGCGCTCATCACCAAGGCCACCGGCAAGGAGCCGTACTTCGCGGGCAAGCCGAACCCGCTGATGATGCGCACCGGGCTCAACGCGATCGGCGCCCACTCCGAGTCCAGCGCCATGATCGGCGACCGGATGGACACCGACATCCTGGCCGGCCTGGAGGCGGGCATGCAGACCTTCCTCGTCCTGACCGGCCTGACGACCAGGGCGGAGGTGGACCGCTACCCGTTCCGCCCGTCCCGGATCGTCGACTCGATCGCGGACCTCGTCGACCGGGTCTGACCTGCGGGAAGGGGCCCGGATCGCACACCCGGTCGGCCCCCTGCGGATGCGAGAAGCGCCGGAACGGGTGACCCTTCCAACCAGGAGGTCACGATGCGTTCAGGTCCCATTGCTCTCCGCGCCGCAGGGGCGGCCCTGCTCCTCGTCCTCGCGCCGGCGGCGGGCGGCGCACACGCCCACGACGGGGTGAGGGTCACCGTCACCCCGTCCACGGCCTCGCCCGGCGACGACGTGGACGTCCGGGTCGAGGGCTGCAAGGGCACGACCGGCGCCGCGAGGTCCCGGGCGTTCACCGCCGACGCGGAGCTCACCGGCCGGGACGGCGGAAAGTACCCGAGGTACGGCGACGCCGTCCTCAGGTCCGGACTCGACAGCGGTACGTATCCGGTGAGCGTGACGTGCGACGGCCACGAGCACCGCGACGCCGGCACCGTACGGGTCGAGCGCCACGAGCCGACCCACCGGCCCACCCACGAGCCCACCCACCACGCGACCCCGGTCGCCCCGGTCCGCGCGGGCGGGGGCGGCGCCGCCGCCTTCGCCGCGCCCGCCGCCCCCGGTGTCGCCCAGGCCGTCGGCGAGAACGGCCTCGGCACCCCGTACACCGTGCTCGGCCTCGGCATGGCCGCCGTCGCCGCCGTGGCGGTCGCCTTCCGCAGCTCCCGCCGCCGCACCGACGGCTCCTCCGTCACGAGCGGGCGTACGGGCACGGGCACGGGCCCGGAGTGACGGTGCCGTCCGGCACCCGCCCGCCGGGCGCCGGGCGACTCGTCACCGGCACGGCCTGGGCGCTGCTGTTCCTCGGCCTCTGGCTCGGGGGCGGCGGGACGGACGCGGGCCCCCCGGGCAGCTCGGCGCCGACGACCGGCGACATCGCCGCCGTCGGCCGCCCGCCCGGGGCGGAGCTGCCCCCGGCCCGCGCGCCGCTCGCGCCCGTCGCGCCCCGGCGGGTCGAGGTCCCCTCCCTCGGCGTCGACGCGCCCGTCGTGGCGCGCGGCCTGGACGGCGCGGGCGCCATCGACCCGCCGCCCTTCGAGGCGCCGGGCACGGTGGGCTGGTTCGGCTCCGGCACCGAGCCGGGGGCGGCCGGGGCGGCCCTGTTCGTCGGCCACGTCGACACCGAGACCCGCCCGGCCGTCTTCTACGGCCTGAGCGCGGCCCGCCCCGGCGCGAAGGTCCTCGTCACCCGGACGGACGGCTCGGTCGCCGAGTTCACCGTCGACGACGTGCAGGTCTTCCCCCGCGAGGAGTTCGACGCCACCCGGGTCTACGGCCCCCGCGAACCCGGCCGCGCCGAACTCCGCCTGATCACCTGCGGCGGCACCTTCGACCGCGCCACGGGCGCGTACACGGCGAACGTGGTGGTGTCGGCGTACCTGACGGGAGCCTGAGACCCCCGAAGACGACCAAGGCCCCCTCACCATCGGTGAGGGGGCCTTGACCTTGCGTGCGCCGCCAGGGACTCGAACCCCGGACCCGCTGATTAAGAGTCAGCTGCTCTAACCAACTGAGCTAGCGGCGCCTGCTGACAGAGAGAACTCTACCCGACGCGAAGACGTGCTCCTGACCAATAACAGTCGCCTCCGGCCTGTCGGACGGTCGTATCGGTCCGTCGATCCGTCAAAATGTGATTTATCGCCACAGTTGTCGTGAAGGCACCCCAAACGACGGTCGAAAACATCTTTGACGAGTGTGGAGGGGAATCGCATGAGCGTGCCGGTCTTCGAGGAGATCGAACCAGCGGCCGACTGCCCCTGCCCGGGCTGCGCCCGGCAGCGGCGCGACCTCGCCCTCGGCCTGCCGGTCCGGGCGGGCGGCCACCCGGCGGCCCGCGGCGCCCGCCGCGCCCTGGTCCTGATGACGGCGGCGGGCGTGGTCCTGGGCGGCGGGTCCGACGCCGCCACCGCCCTCGCCCGCGCGGCGGACGCGCCGGCGGACGAGCCGGGGAACGCGGCGGGAGACGCCCCGGCGGACGCGCCCGGAGACGCGCCGGACCCGGACCCCGCCCCCGCCGTCGGCCCCGACACGCCGCAGGGCGGGCGGGGGCCGCTGCACGGCGCGCCGGGTCCGGGACCCGGCCCCGGATCCGGACCCGCGCCGGCGGCCGGTCAGCCCGCGGCCGAGGTGCCGCGGCCGACGACCCGCGCCGAGATCATCGACCGCGCCGAACTGTGGGTCGCCGCACGGGTCCCGTACTCCATGGAGAAGTACTGGACGGACGGCTACCGCCAGGACTGCTCCGGCTACGTCTCCATGGCCTGGAACCTGCGCGGCAACGAGTGGACCGGCAGCCTCGACCGCTTCGGCGACAGGATCGACCGCGCCGACCTCCAGCCCGGCGACATCCTGCTCTTCCACAACCCGGCCGATCCGACCCGGGGCTCGCACGTCACGATCTTCGGCGGCTGGGCCGACTCCGCGCACACCTCCTACACCGCCTACGAGCAGACCAGGCCGCGGACGCGGAAGAAGACCACGCCGCTGGCGTACTGGGAGAACTCCGACCGGTACGTGGCCTACCGCCACAAGGGCGTGGTGAGCGGCGGCGCCGGGGGCGGGCAGGCGTCCGCGGTGCCGCCGTTCCCCGGCGCGGCGAAGTTCGGTCCCGGCAGGAGCAACGCGCACGTCACCCGGCTCGGGCGGCTGCTCGTCGCGCGCGGCGGCAAGAAGTTCTACGCCGTGGGGCCCGGCCCGCGGTGGACCGGGGCGGACCGGCGGGCGACCCGGGCGTTCCAGCAGGCGCAGGGGTGGCGGGGCAGGGAGGCGGACGGCCTGCCCGGGCCCCACACGTGGAAGCTGCTCGTGACCGGCAAGGGCCGGAGCATCGGCGGTTCGAGTGGTTCGGGCGGGTCGAGCGCGAATGCCGCGCCCTTTCCCGGGCGTGGCTCCTTCCGTCCGGGCCGATCCAACGCATATGTGGAGAAGCTGGGCAAACAACTGGTGAAGCGGGGCTTCGGCAAGCACTACCTGTCGGGACCCGGTCCGCGCTGGACGGAGGCGGACCGCCGCAACGTCGAGGCGTTCCAGCGGGCACAGGGCTGGCGCGGCGGAGCGGCCGACGGCTACCCGGGCCCGGAGACCTGGCGGCGCTTGTTCCGATGACCCCGAGAGCATGAGGTGGACCCGAATGACGGCACCGACCCCGAACCCCGCGGACTCCGGCGCGGCGGCCTCACGTGACGCGGCCCGCACGGCGAGACGCCTGACGGACGGCACCCTCCCGCGCACGTCCCCACCCCCGGCGAACCCGCCCCGCACCCCACCGGGCGACCACCCCGCCCCGCCCCCGGCACCGACAACGGAAGGACCGCGGGCCCCCGTGACGGACGCCCCGGAGTCCGAGGCGCCGGTGGACCCGAAGGCCGACGCGCCCGTGGCTCCGGAGGCCGACGCGCCCGTGGCTCCGGAGGCCGACGCCCCGGAGGGTCCCGTGGCCGACACCTCGCCGGACCCGGCGCCCGACGCGCCGGAGGCCCCGGCGCCCGAGGTCCCGGACCCCGCCGCCGAGGAGGAGACGCGCGCGGAGGGGCCGGACCGTACCCCTTCGCCGGTGGCGACGGCCCCGGTCGTACGGAAGGAGCTGGTCGTACTGACGAAGCCGGCCGTACGGAAGGAACCGGCCGTACGGAAGGAACCGGCCGTCGAGGCGCCGGTCCCCGCCGTCGCCACGGCGAAGGCGTCCGCACCCGTCTCCGTACCACCGACCGCCGAGGGCGGAACGGCGACGGCACTGGCACCGGCACCGGCACCGGCACCGGTGGAGACCCCGACCCAGGCTCCGGCTCCGACCCCGGCTCCAACCCCGCCCCCGGCCCCGGAC
>NZ_LGEG01000030.1 GCF_001280125.1 Streptomyces sp. NRRL F-6492 | reverse complement strand
GCCCCCGGCTCCCCGCCGCGCCCCCGGCTCCTCGCCGCGCCGCCGCGCCGACGTCTCGGAGGACCCCGTGACGCTCCACCACCCCGACGCCCCGGAGGCGACCCCGTGACGCTCCACCACCCCGACGCCCCGGAGGCGACCCCGTGACGATCCGTCTGCCCGCCCCCGGCGGCGGTCTGCGGGCGTACGAGCCCCGCACCGAGCCCCTGGCGCTCGTCCCGGCCGGCCCCCCGGCCTCCCGCACCGTCTTCTCCGCCGCGCACGTCGTCGCCGACCCGTACGCCGACACCACCCCCGACGGCCCCGCCGCCGTCGACTGGGACGCCACCCTCGCCTTCCGCCGCCACCTCTGGTCCCACGGCCTCGGGGTCGCCGAGGCCATGGACACCGCCCAGCGCGGCATGGGCCTCGACTGGACGGGCGCGGCCGAACTGATCCGGCGCTCGGCCGCCGAGGCGAGGGCCGTCGGCGGCCGGATCGCCTGCGGCGCGGGCACCGACCAGCTCGCGCACGGCACCCTCCCCGAGATCCGCGCCGCGTACGAGGAGCAGCTCGCGGTCGTCGAGGAGGCGGGCGCGCAGGCGATCCTGATGGCCTCCCGCGCCCTCGCGGCCACCGCCACCGGCCCCGACGACTACCTCGACGCCTACGGCCACCTCCTGCGCCAGGCGGGCGAGCCGGTGATCCTCCACTGGCTCGGCCCGATGTTCGACCCGGCGCTCGACGGCTACTGGGGCTCGACCGACCTGGACGCGGCGACGGAGACCTTCCTCGACGTGATCGCGGCCCACCCGGACAAGGTCGACGGCGTCAAGGTCTCCCTCCTGGACGCCCGGCGCGAGACCGACCTGCGCCGCCGCCTCCCCGAGGGCGTCCGCTGCTACACGGGCGACGACTTCCACTACCCGGAGCTGATCGAGGGCGACGACCGGGGCTTCAGCCACGCCCTGCTCGGGATCTTCGACCCGCTGGGCCCGCTGGCGGCCGAGGCGGTCCGCCTCCTCGACACGGGCGACGCGGCGGGCTTCCGCAGGCTCCTGGACCCCACGGTGGAGCTCTCCCGCCACCTCTTCCGGCCCCCCACCCGCTACTACAAGACGGGAGTCGTCCTCCTCGCCTGGCTGGCCGGCCACCAGGACCACTTCACGATGGTCGGCGGCCTCCAGTCCGCCCGCTCCCTCCCGCACCTCGCGCGCGCGTACGAACTGGCCGACGGACTCGGCCTGTTCCCCGACCCGGCCCTGGCCGAGTCCCGCATGCGGTCCCTCCTCGCGGTCCACGGGGTCCCGCGGTGAACCCCGAGCGCTTCTCCGTCAACCAGATGACGGTCCGGCAGCTCCCGCTGCCCGACCTCGTCTCCCACTGCGTCCGCCTGGGCATCCGGGGCGTCGGCCTGTGGCGCGAACCCGTCCGGGAGTACGGGGTGGAGGCGGCGGCCCGGCTCGTACGGGAGGCGGGCCTGGAGGTCACCACCCTCTGCCGGGGCGGCTTCTTCACCTCGGACGACTGGCTCGCGTCCAACCGCGCGGCGGTCGACGAGGCGGCGGCCCTCGGCACCGACACCCTGGTCCTGGTCTCCGGCGGCCTCACCCCCGCCTTCCCGGACCTCCCCGCCGCCCGCGCCCGCATCGCCGGGGCGATCGGCGAACTCGCCCCGTACGCGGGGGAGCGCGGCGTCCGCCTGGCCGTCGAACCGCTCCACCCGATGTACGCCTCCGACCGCTGCGCCGTCTCCACCCTCGACCAGGCCCTGGACATCGCGGAACGCTTCCCCGCCGAGCAGGTGGGCGTGGTGGTCGACACGTACCACCTCTGGTGGGACGACCGGGCCCCGGCGGCGGTGGAACGCGCGGCCGCGGCCGGCCGCGTCCACTCCTTCCAGCTCGCCGACTGGACCACCCCCCTCCCGGCCGGGGTCCTCGACGGCCGCGGCCAGCTGGGCACGGGCGCGATCGACCTCCGGGCCTGGGCCGACCTCCTGGAGAAGGCCGGCTACACGGGACCGGTGGAGGTGGAGATCTTCAACGACGCCCTGTGGGCCCGGGACGGGGCCGAGGTCCTGGAGGAGACGCTGGCACGCTTCCTGGAGGTCTGAGGTCCCGCTTCCCGGCGCTACTTCCTCGGGCCGCCCAGCAGGTCCCCGAGGCCGCCTCCCGCGCCGCCCTTCCTCGCGGCGCGCCTGGTGAGGGCCGCGAGGACGACGGGGACGAGGAGCTCGACCGCGCGGTCCGCCGTGGCCGGCGGGATGCCGGTGCGCTTCGCGACGGCGTTCGCCGCCGGCTTCGCCAGCCTGGCGAGCACCCCGGCCATCAGACCGCCGCCCACCAGGCCGCCGAGGGCGGCGACGCCCTGGAGGGGCGGTGCGGGGGAGGCGACCTCGTCGACGGCGGCGCGCACCTCGTCCGCGCTGCCGGGCTCGGCGGCGGCCTGCCGCAGCCCGCCGGAGAGCTCCGCCACCGAACTGCCCACGACCTCCTGGGCCCCGGCCGCGTCCGTACCGAGGAGCCCGGCGATCTCGTGGAGCCGGTCGGCGCCCAGCTCGTTCAGGACGTCGTCCTGGAAGGAAGGTTCACTCATGCCGGAAACGCTACGGTTCGCCCGGTTCCCCGGCATCCGGAACCGCAGGTTCTCCACAGGCCCGCCCCCGTGCTGTCCGACCCCTTCGCTACGGTCGACACATGTCCAACGAGGGTCGCGGTCCGGCAGTGGTCGAAGGGGTCCTGGAGCGGATCACCTACGCCAACGAGGAGACGGGCTACACGGTCGCCCGGGTCGACACCGGGCGCGGGGCCGGTGACCTCCTCACGGTCGTCGGCGCGCTGCTCGGCGCCCAGCCGGGGGAGTCGCTGCGGATGGAGGGCCGCTGGGGCTCCCACCCGCAGTACGGGAAGCAGTTCACCGTCGAGAACTACACGACCGTCCTGCCCGCCACCATCCAGGGCATCCGCCGCTACCTCGGCTCGGGCCTGGTCAAGGGCATCGGCCCCGTCTTCGCCGACCGCATCACCCGGCACTTCGGGCTCGACACCCTCGACGTCCTCGAAGAGGCCCCGGGGCGGCTGATCGAGGTCCCGGGGCTCGGCCCCAAGCGGACCAGGAACATCACCGCCGCCTGGGAGGAGCAGAAGGCGATCAAGGAGGTGATGGTCTTCCTCCAGGAGGTCGGCGTCTCCACCTCCATCGCGGTCCGGATCTACAAGCAGTACGGGGACGCCTCCATCTCCGTGGTGCGGAACCAGCCCTACCGGCTCGCCTCCGACGTGTGGGGCATCGGCTTCCTCACCGCCGACCGGATCGCGCAGTCCGTCGGCATCCCGCACGACAGCCCCGACCGGGTGAAGGCCGGCCTCCAGTACGCCCTGTCGCAGTCCAGCGACCAGGGGCACTGCTTCCTCCCCGAGGAGCGGCTGATCGCGGACGCGGTGAAGCTGCTCCAGGTCGACACCGGGCTCGTCATCGAGTGCCTGGGCGAGCTGGCCGAGGACCCCGAGGGGGTCGTGCGGGAGACCGTGCCGGGGCCGGAGGGGACGCCCGTCACCGCCGTGTACCTGATCCCGTTCCACCGGGCCGAGCTGTCCCTCGCCGGGCAGCTCCGGCGGCTGCTGCGGGCCGAGGAGGACCGGATGCCGGCCTTCCGGGACGTGCCCTGGGACAAGGCCCTGGCCTGGCTCGCCACCCGCACCGGCGCCTCCCTCGCGCCCGAGCAGGAGGAGGCCGTGCGGCTCGCCCTCACCCGCAAGGTCGCGGTCCTCACCGGCGGCCCCGGCTGCGGCAAGTCCTTCACCGTCCGGTCCATCGTGGAGCTGGCCCGCGCCAAGAAGGCCAGGGTGGTGCTCGCCGCCCCCACCGGCCGGGCCGCCAAGCGGCTCGCGGAGCTGACCGGCGCCGAGGCCTCCACCGTCCACCGGCTCCTGGAGCTCAAGCCCGGCGGGGACGCCGCCTACGACCGGGACCGGCCCCTGGACGCCGACCTGGTCGTCGTCGACGAGGCCTCCATGCTGGACCTGCTCCTGGCGAACAAACTGGTGAAGGCGGTGGCCCCCGGCGCCCACCTGCTGCTCGTGGGGGACGTGGACCAGCTCCCCTCGGTCGGCGCGGGCGAGGTCCTCGGCGACCTGCTCGCCCCGGGCAGCCCGGTGCCGGCGGTCCGGCTGACCCGGATCTTCCGGCAGGCCCAGCAGTCCGGCGTGGTCACCAACGCGCACCGGATCAACGCCGGCACGCCCCCGCGCACCGATGGCCTGCCGGACTTCTTCCTCTTCGCCGAGGAGGAGACCGAGGACGCGGCCCGGGTCGCCGTGGAGGTCGCGGCCCGCCGCATTCCGGCCAAGTTCGGCCTCGATCCGCGCCGGGACGTGCAGGTCCTCGCCCCGATGCACCGGGGCCCGGCGGGCGCGGGCGCGCTCAACGGCCTGCTCCAGCAGGCCATCACCCCGGCCCGCCCCGACCTCCCGGAGAAGCGGTTCGGCGGCCGGGTCTTCCGCGTCGGCGACAAGGTCACCCAGATCAGGAACAACTACGACAAGGGGGCCAACGGCGTCTTCAACGGCACCGTCGGCGTCGTCACCGCCCTGGACCCCGTCGAGCAGCGGCTGACCGTGCGCACGGACGAGGACGAGGAGGTGCCGTACGACTTCGACGAGCTGGACGAACTCGCCCACGCGTACGCGGTCACCATCCACCGCTCGCAGGGCAGCGAGTACCCGGCGGTGGTGATCCCGGTGACCATGAGTGCCTGGATGATGCTCCAGCGCAACCTGCTCTACACGGCCGTGACCCGGGCCCGGAAGCTGGTCGTCCTGGTCGGCTCCCGCCGGGCCATCGCCCAGGCGGTGCGCACGGTCTCGGCCGGCCGCCGCTTTACCGCACTCGCCCATCGGCTCACAGGGCCCGCCCTCGTGTGAAAGATCACGGAGGGGTACCGGAACCGGGGCGAAGGGGGCAGGATATGAAGGTTGGCGGCACTGAGTGCCTCCAATTGGCCCAATGGTCGACCCCGAGTGCACTCTCCTGAGCCAAATGGGGGATGGTAGAGACAGTCAGGGCACCTCGAAGAAGAGGCACTACGTCGGTGAGGGATGACGTGAGCGACAACTCTGTAGTACTGCGGTACGCGGACGGTGAACACACCTACCCGGTGGTCGAGAGCACCGTCGGTGACAAGGGCTTCGACATCGGTAAACTCCGAGCCCAGACCGGTCTGGTCACCCTGGACAGCGGATACGGCAACACCGCCGCCTACAAATCCGCGATCACCTACCTCGACGGTGAGCAGGGCATTCTGCGGTACCGCGGCTACCCCATCGAGCAGCTGGCCGAGCGCTCCACCTTCCTTGAGGTGGCGTACCTGCTGATCAACGGTGAGCTGCCCAAGGTCGACGAGCTCGCGACCTTCAAGAACGAGATCACGCAGCACACGCTGGTCCACGAGGACGTCAAGAACTTCTTCCGCGGCTTCCCGCGGGACGCCCACCCGATGGCGATGCTGTCCTCGGTGGTCTCCGCGCTGTCCACCTTCTACCAGGACAGCCACAACCCGTTCGACGAGGAGCAGCGGCACCTCTCCACGATCCGGCTGCTCGCCAAGCTGCCGACGATCGCGGCGTACGCGTACAAGAAGTCGATCGGTCACCCGTTCGTCTACCCGCGCAACGACCTCGGGTACGTCGAGAACTTCCTGCGCATGACCTTCTCGGTCCCGGCGCAGGAGTACGAGCTCGACCCGGTCGTCGTCTCGGCGCTGGACAAGCTGTTCATCCTGCACGCGGACCACGAGCAGAACTGCTCGACCTCCACCGTGCGCCTGGTCGGCTCCTCGCAGGCGAACATGTTCGCCTCGATCTCCGCCGGCATCTCCGCCCTCTGGGGCCCGCTGCACGGCGGCGCCAACCAGTCGGTCCTGGAGATGCTGGAGGGCATCAAGGCCAACGGCGGCGACGTCGACTCCTTCATCCGCAAGGTGAAGAACAAGGAGGACGGCGTCCGCCTGATGGGCTTCGGCCACCGGGTGTACAAGTCCTTCGACCCGCGCGCCAAGATCATCAAGGCGGCGGCGCACGACGTCCTCTCCGCGCTCGGCAAGTCCGACGAGCTGCTGGACATCGCGCTCAAGCTGGAGGAGCACGCGCTCTCCGACGACTACTTCGTCTCGCGCAACCTCTACCCGAACGTGGACTTCTACACGGGTCTGATCTACCGCGCCATGGGCTTCCCGACCGAGATGTTCACCGTGCTCTTCGCGCTCGGCCGCCTTCCCGGCTGGATCGCCCAGTGGCACGAGATGATCAAGGAGCCGGGTTCCCGCATCGGCCGCCCGCGCCAGATCTACACGGGCGAGGTCCTGCGCGACTTCGTCCCCGTCGAGGCCCGCTGAGCCGCACCGGCCTCCCGGAAAGCGAGAAGCGCCCCGCTCCCCGATCCCCCCACGGGTCGGCGAGCGGGGCGCTTCCCATATCCCCGGTGCGGATTCCCCCCACGGGATCCGGGCCGGGCGTCTGCCGGCGACAGCCGGTGGCTGCGCGGATCGGGCGCGACGCGGTCTGCCGGGGTACGTACGGGAGGGCCGCTCAAAGCTCCCCGGTGCACGTCCCCCGGCCAACGCTTGCCTGGGACGTCCCCCAAGACATCCCATGAACGTCCCCCAAGACGTTCTCGGCATCGCCCACTTAGACTCACGAACAGCCCAGATGGTTACCCCACAATATCTGTGATCTAGGTCTCGATGTGAAGGTCCTGTGCATCACGTGTAGGTGAACTCACGTGAACCGCCGGAGTCGCAGGCTGTTGGACACGACGAACACGGACGAAAAGGCCATCGCGAGCCCCGCGATCATCGGATTGAGCAGTCCGGCCGCCGCGAGCGGCAGCGCGGCCACGTTGTAGCCGAAGGCCCAGCCGAGGTTCCCCCTGATCGTGGCCAGGGTCCGCCGGGAGAGCCGGACGGCGTCCGCCGCGACCCGCAGGTCGCCCCGGACCAGGGTCAGGTCGGCCGCCTCGATGGCCGCGTCCGTGCCCGTGCCCATCGCCAGGCCCAGGTCGGCGGTGGCGAGCGCGGCGGCGTCGTTCACCCCGTCCCCGACCATGGCGACCGTCCGCCCCTCGCCCCGGAGCCGCCGGATCACCTCCGCCTTCCCCTCGGGCAGCACCTCGGCGATCACCTCGTCGATGCCCACCTCGTCCGCCACGGCCTCCGCCACCGCCCGGTGGTCCCCGGTCAGCAGTATCGGGCGCAGCCCCAGGGCGCGCAGCCGGGCGACCGCCTCGGCGCTGGTGTCCTTGACGGTGTCGGCGACGGTCAGGGTGCCCCGGGCCACCCCGTCCCAGGCGACGTGGACGGCGCCGGGCTCGGCGGCCGCGGGCACCTCGACCCCCTCCGCCGCGAGCAGGGCGGCGCGGCCGACGACGACGAGGCGTCCCTCGACCGAGCCGCGCACCCCGAGCCCGGGGACGTTCTCGAAGGTCTTCGGCACGGGCAGCGGGCCGCACCGCTCGGCGGCGGCGTCCGCGACCGCGCGGGCCACCGGGTGCTCGGAGGAGTGCTCCAGGGCGCCCGCGAGCCGCAGCAGCTCGTCCTCGTCGGCGCCCTCGGTGCCGTACGTCCCGCCGTACACCCGGACTCCGGTGAGGCGCATGCGGCCGGTGGTGACCGTGCCCGTCTTGTCGAGGACGACCGTGTCGATCCGGCGGGTGGACTCCAGGACCTCCGGGCCCTTGATCAGGATGCCGAGCCGGGCGCCCCGGCCGGTGCCGACCAGGAGCGCGGTCGGGGTCGCGAGGCCCAGGGCGCAGGGACAGGCGATGATCAGGACGGCGACGGCGGCCGTGAACGCGGCCGTCGGGTCGTCCGTCGCCAGGAGCCACCCCACGAGGGTGCCGAGCGCGATCAGCAGCACCACCGGCACGAAGACGGCCGAGACCCGGTCGGCGAGCCGCTGCACGGCGGCCTTGCCGTTCTGGGCCTCCTCGACCAGCCTCGCCGTCCGGGCGAGCTGCGTGTCGGCGCCGACCCGGGTCGCCTCCACGACCAGCCGGCCCGAGACGTTGACGCAGCCGCCGGTCACGGCCGAGCCCGGGACGACGTCGAGGGGCAGCGACTCCCCGGTGAGCAGGGAGGCGTCGACCGCCGACGCGCCCTCGGTCACGGTGCCGTCGGTGGCGATCTTCTCCCCGGGGCGTACGGCGAAGAGGTCCCCGACCCGCAGTCCGGCGACCGGGATCCGCACCTCCGCACCGCCCCTGAGGACGGCCACGTCCTTGGCGCCGAGCTCCATCAGGGCCCGCAGCGCGGCGCCCGCCTTCCGCTTGGCGCGGGCCTCCAGGTAGCGCCCGAGCAGGATGAAGGCGACGACCCCGGCCGCGACCTCCAGATAGATCGCGGAGGAGCCGTCCGAGCGGTCCGCGGTGAGGTCGAAGCCGTGCCGCATGCCGGTCATGCCGGCGTCGCCGAGGAAGAGGGCCCACAGCGACCAGCCGAAGGCGGCGAGGGTGCCGACCGAGACGAGGGTGTCCATGGTGGCGGCGCCGTGCCGGAGGTTGGTCCAGGCGGCCCGGTGGAAGGGCAGCCCGCCCCAGACGACGACGGGGGAGGCGAGGGTGAGCGAGAGCCACTGCCAGTGGTCGAACTGGAGCGAGGGGACCATCGCGAGCAGCACCACGGGCGCGGAGAGGACGGCGGAGACGGTCAGCCGCTGCCGGAGGGAGGCCGTCCCGGGATCCCCGGGGACCTCCTGTACGGGGTCGGGCTCCGGCGCCGGGGGCTCCTCGGCGGTGTAGCCGGTCCTGACGACGGTGGCGATCAGCGCGTCGACCGGGAGGTCCGACGGGTGTTCGACCCGCGCCTTCTCGGTGGCGTAGTTGACCGTCGCGGTCACCCCGTCCATCCGGTTGAGCTTCCTCTCGACGCGGGCGGCGCAGGAGGCGCAGGTCATGCCACCGATCGTCAGTTCGGTGATCGTGGACGTCATCAGCGGTTCCAAACGGGAGCGGGGCCGTACCCGGTAACGGTACGACCCCGCGGGGTGCCGGCGGGCCGGCGGTCAGACCAGTTCGTAACCGGCCTCGTCCACGGCGGCGCGCACGGCCTCGCGGTCGAGCGGGGCCGCGGAGACGACGGTGACCTCGCCGGTCTTGGCGGCGGCCGTGACGGAGGTGACGCCGGGGAGCCCGGAGATCTCGCCGGAGACGGCGCCCTCGCAGTGCCCGCAGGTCATGCCCTTGACCTGGTAGACGGTGGTGAGTTCGGTCTGCGCCTCTGCGGTCATGGCGTTCTCCTCGTGGGGTTCGGAGCCGTACGGGGCCGAGTTTATACCCCTAGGGGGTATGAATTCCACTTGCGCCGGGCCGTGTCGCGACGGCGGGGGACGCGGCGGCCGACTCCTCGACCAGGGGGGAGAGGTAGCGCAGGAGGAGCGTCTTCAGCTCGGCGACCGTGGCGTCCCGCTCGGGCCCCTCGGGTGCGGCGAGGACGAGGTCCAGGCCCCCCTTGAAGGCGGCGAAGGCCATCCCCGCGGTCCGGCTCCGGTCGGCGGCGGACAGCGCGGGCGCGTAGTGGCCGATCACCTCCTCCACCCGGGTGAGCAGGGTCGCGTGCAGCTCGTCGTGCTCCTCGGCGATCCGGCCGGGGACGTCGGAGCCGTGCATCAGGGCGAGGAAGGCGGGGTTGGCGCAGTTGAACTCGATCAGCGGGTCCACGACCGCGTCCAGCAGTCCGGGCAGCGGCAGGGCGAGGTTCTCCGCCGTGAACGCCTGGCCGTGGGCCTCCCGCATGTCGTGCAGGAGGCGCTCGCCCAGCTCGATCGCGATGGCCTCCTTGTTCGGGAAGTACTGGTAGAGCGTGCCGGGCGAGACGTGCGCCTCGCGGGCGATCGCGTTGGTGCTGGTCGCCGTGTAGCCGCTCGCGCAGAAGACGTTCGCGGCGGCCTCCAGCAACTGCGCGATGCGGCGCTCGCCCCGCGCCTGGCGGCGGCGCGGCTTCGGTTCTTCGGACATGGCCGTCCCCAGCTCTCCTCAACCCGTTTGACAAACACGAGTGGTCGCTCGCATTCTTGGGAAACGCGAGTGATCGCTCGTGTTTGCCAGTCTATGGCAATGGGTGACCCGCGCGTCCTGCCGGGAAGCGTGTGCGCACGGGTCAGGTGAAGGGGACACCTCGTCATGGCCGAAGTCAAGAAAACAGCACCCGACGGGGCCGACGGCGGGGGAGAAGCCGCAGGTGGGGGCGGGTCGAGGAGCACCGGGGGGCCGACTGCCGGGCCCCGGGCCGGGAGCGGCGAGACGCCCGCCTCCGGCTCCCGTGGCGGGAGCGGCGAGGCGTCCGGTTCCGGCTCCGGTTCCGGGGTTCGGGCCGGGGACGGCGGGGCGTCCGGTCCCGGCTTCCGTGGCGGGAGCGGCGAGATGCCCGGCTCCGAGTCCCGGGCGGGGAGCGGCAAGGCGCCCGGCTCCGAGTCCCGGGCGGGGAACGGCAAGGCGCCCGGCTCCAGCTCCCGGGCCGGGGGCGGCAAGGCGTCCGCTTCCGGTCCCGGCGGTGGGAGCGGCGAGGCGTCCGGTTCCGGGGCTCGGGCCAAGAACGGCAAGGCAGCCGGCTCCGAGTCCCGGGCGGGGAACGGCAAGACGCCCGGCTCCAGCTCCCGGGCCGGGGGCGGCAAGGCGTCCGGGCCCGGATCCGGGCCACGCGGCGGGGGATGGACGCGGTTCGTGACCGCGCGGCCCCGGGTCACCCTGCTCGTGGCCCTCGTGCTCACCGCCCTCGCCGTCCTGGCCGGCGGCGGGGTCGCCGACCGCATGGGCAGCGGCGGCTGGGAGGACCCGGCCGCCGAGTCCATGCGAGCGGCCGGGGAACTCGAACGGCACTTCCCCGGCTCCCGGCCGAACCTGCTCCTCCTCGTCGACTCCGGCACGGCCGGGACCGACGCCCCGGCCGTCGCCGCCGAGGCCCGGCGGATCGCCGCCCGGCTCGACGCCGAGCCGGACGTCGAGGGCGTCGGCTCCTACTGGTCCACCGGCTCGCCCGCCCTCCGCTCCGAGGACGGCCGCAAGGCCGTGATCGCCGCCCGGATCACCGGCGAGGAGAAGGAGGCCGCGGCCGTCCTCGACCGGATCGCCCCCGCCTACCGGGGCGTCCACGGCCCCGTGGAGGTCTCGCTCGGCGGCGAGCTCGCCGTCCGGCACGAGATGCAGACCCTCATCGAGGAGGACCTGCTGCGGGCCGAGCTCATCGCCCTGCCCCTCACCCTCGTCCTGCTCGTCATGGTCTTCGGCAGCGCCGTCGCCGCCCTGCTGCCCCTCGGCGTCGGCATCGTCGCCATCCTCGGCACCAACGCGATCCTGCGCGGCCTCACCGAGTTCACCGACGTCTCCGTCTTCGCGCAGAACCTGACCACCGCGCTCGGCCTCGGACTCGCCATCGACTACGCGCTGTTCGTCGTCCGCCGCTACCGCGAGGAGCTCGCCGCCGGCGCCGACGTCCACGCCGCCGTCCGCACCACCCTGCGCACGGCGGGCCGGACCGTGCTCTTCTCCGCCCTGACCGTCGCCGTCTCGCTCGCCGCGATGCTGGTCTTCCCGCAGTACTTCCTGCGCTCCTTCGCGTACGCCGGGATCGCGGTCGTCCTGCTCGCCGCCACCGCCGCGCTCACCCTGCTCCCGGCGGCCCTCGTGCTGCTGGGCCACCGGGTCGACGCCCTCGACCTGCGGCGCCCGTTCCGGCGCGGCCGGGAGCCCCGCGAGGGCGCCTCCGGCACGGGCTGGGCGCGCGCCGCCGGCCTGGTGATGCGCAGGGCGCCCGTCTTCGCCGTCCTCACCACCGCCGGCCTCGTCCTCCTCGGACTGCCCTTCCTCGGCGTGAGGTTCGGCACCGCCGACGACCGCCAGCTCCCCGTCACCGCCTCCTCCCGGGTCGTCCAGGACGAGCTGCGGGACGGCTTCCCCGGCAGCCCCGGCGGCGGGATCACCGTCCTCGCGGAGGGGCCGGCCACCCCCGCCCAGTACGAGGCCTACCGCGAGCGGATCGAGGTCCTCGACGGCGTCGGCCGGGCCGACGGGCCGGTCACCGCGGGCGGCGGCGACTCCGCCCGCGCCTACTTCACCGTCGTGCCCGACGGCGAGGCCGTCGGCACCGGAGCCCAGCGGATCGTCGGCGAACTGCGCGCCGCCGAGGCGCCGTTCGACACCTCCGTCACCGGTCCGGCCGCCGTCCTGGTCGACTCCAAGGACGCCATAGCCGAGCGGCTGCCCCTGGCGGCGGGGATCGTCGTCCTCGTCACCCTGCTCCTGGTCTTCCTGCTCACCGGAAGCGTCCTCGTCCCGGTCCAGGCCGTCGTCCTCAACGCCCTGAGCCTCACCGCCATGTTCGGCGCCGTCGTCTGGGTCTTCCAGGACGGGCACCTCGCCGGGTTCCTCGGCTTCACCCCCACCGGCGACATCGAGACCACCCTGCCCGTGCTCATGTTCTGCGTGGCCTTCGGACTCTCCATGGACTACGGGGTGTTCCTGCTCTCCCGGATCAAGGAGGAGTACGACGCCACCGGCGACCACGAGCACTCCGTCCGCTTCGGCCTGAGCCGCACCGGCGGCCTGATCACGGCCGCCGCCGTCATCCTCGCCGTCGTCATGGTCGCCATCGGCACCGCCCGCGTCACCAACACCAAGATGCTCGGCCTCGGGGTCGCCCTCGCCGTCCTCATGGACGCGATGGTGGTCCGCAGCCTCCTCGTCCCCTCCGTGATGAAGCTGACCGGCCGCCTCACCTGGTGGGCCCCGGGACCACTGCGCCGCTTCCACGACCGCTTCGGCGTCAGCGAGTCGGACGGGGGCGGCCCGCCGCCCGGATACAACCTTCCGGGGAGTCCGGATGTCGAAGAGACGTCCCGGAAGTGGCGAGAACCCACTTCGCTGCGCGGTTGAGAAGAACTCCTGGGGGATTCGTGGCATCCACGCGTACGGTTCTGGTTCTGGCGACGGCCCTCGTCGCAGGTGTCGTCCCCGTGTCGCTCGGAGCGGCGGCGGCCGGGCCGACCGTGATCCAGCGCATGTTCCCCTGCCCGACGTCGCCGCGGACCTCGAAGCCGAGGGCGTCGCGGTAGAAGGACACGGC
>NZ_LGEG01000029.1 GCF_001280125.1 Streptomyces sp. NRRL F-6492 | reverse complement strand
CCCGCCCCCACTTCCACGACCACGACCACGACCGCGCCCGCCGACGGCGCCCACCCCGCCCCGGGCTCACCGGGCAGGGCCGCCGGCAGCATCACCTCCGCCCCGGTCCCCGAGCCGCGGCTCCCCGGCGTCGGCCCCGTCACCCACGCCTCCGTCCCCGACGGCACCTCCCAGGCCCTCGTGGTCACCGGCGCCACCGCCGACTCCACCCGGTCCACCGCGACGCTCTACTCCCGCGACCCGGCCGGCGGCTGGAAGGTCCGGGGCGGCCCCTGGCGCACCCACAACGCGCTCCGGGGCTGGACCGCCGACCACACCGCGGGCGACCTGCGCACCCCCATCGGGGTCTTCCGGCTCGGCGACGCGGGCGGCCGGCTGCCCGACCCCGGCACCCTCCTGCCGTACGACCAGGACGAGCAGTTCGCGATCAGCGGCACCGGCTTCGTGGGCGAACCCCTCGAAGGCTCCTTCGACCACGTCGTCGCCATCGACTACAACCGGGTGCCCGGCCGCAGCCCGCTCGACAAGGAACGCCCCCTCGGCGCCGAGAAGGGCGGCGGCGTCTGGATCCACGTCGACCACCAGGGCCCCACCCAGGCCTGCGTGACCCTGCAGCGCGAGGACCTGCGCGAGCTGCTCCGGTCCCTCGACCCGGCCGGGGAACCCGTCGTCGTCATGGGCCCGACAGCCGAACTGGCCCGCTGACACCGCCGGTCCGGCGAACCGGTCCGCTGACACCGCCGGTCCGGCGAATCGGTCCGCCGACACCGCCGGTCCGGCGAACCGGTCCGCCGATACCACCCGTCCGGCGAACCGGTCCGCCGACACCATCCGTCCACGACGGACGCCACGGGGCGCCCGGCTCTCCGCCGGGCGCCCCGTGGCGTCGTTTCCCGTCCCTCAGTTCCCGCCGGACGCGACCGCCCCGCGGAACGACGCCGTGTGGCTGCGGACCTGATCCGCCGACAGATAGGCGTCGGTGTACTCGAAGTCCTTCAGCGTCCCCGCCTTCGACGCCAGGAACCCGGTCCGCACGTAGTCGTCCCCGGCCAGCGCGTTGAGCACCCAGTTCGTCATCACCCGGGTCTTGGCCACGTTGGTCCGCAGCGCGCCCCAGTGGTAGGCGCGGGCCACGGCCTGCGCCGGCATCCCGTGCAGCTCCACGCCGAGCGGCTTCGACACCCCGTCCATCCCGCCGAGGTCCACCACGAGCCCCAGGTCCTTGTGCCGGTAGGGGTGGAGCGGTTCGCCGCGCAGGGTCGAGACCAGGTTGTCGGCGACCGCCTTGCCCTGCCGCATCGCGTGCTGGGCGGTCGGCGGGCAGACCGCCCCCTCCTCGCCCTTGGCGAGATCGGGCACCGCCGCCGCGTCGCCGAGCGCCCACACCCCGTCGAGCCCCGGCAGGGCCATCTCGGGCGTGACCACGGCCCGGCCCTTGAGGGTCTCCGTGCCGAGCGTGCCGATCAGGGGGCTCGCCGCCACCCCGGCCGTCCAGATCAGGGTCCGGCTCGGCAGCACGCGCCCGTCCGTGAGCGTCACCGTCTTCTCGTCCACCGAGGCCACCGACACGCCGAGCGACACCTCGATGCCGCGCCGGGTCAGGATGTCCGTCGCGGCCTTGCCCAGCTTCTCGCCCAGCTCGGGCATCAGCCGCGGCGCGATGTCCACCAGGTGCCACTTGATGAGGTCGGGGTCGAGCCGCGGGTACCGCTTGACCGCGTTGTGGGTGAGCAGCTGGAGGCAGGCCGCCGTCTCCGTGCCGGCGTAGCCGCCGCCGACCACCACGAACTGCAGCCGCGCGGCCCGCTCCGCGTCGTCGTTGCTCGCGTCCGCCAGGTCCAGCTGGGCGATGACGTGGTCGCGGACGTACACGGCCTCCGCCAGCGTCTTCATCCCGCGCGCGTGCTCGGTGAGCCCCGGGATGTCGAAGGTCCGGGTCACGCTGCCGGGCGCGAGCACGAGATGGTCGTACGGCTCGTTCACGTACTCCCCGGAGATCGTCCGCACCACGCAGACCTTCGCCGCCGTGTCGATGCCGACGACCCCGCCGGGAACGATCCGGGTCCGGTGCCGTTCGCTGCGCCGCAGCGACAGGGCGACCGACTGCGGGGTCAGCACCCCGGCCGCGACCTGGGGCAGCAGCGGCAGATAGAGCTGGTAGGAGAACGGAGAGAGGAGCGTGATGACCGCCTCCCGCTCCGCCAGCCGCCGTTCGAGCCGCCGTACGCAGGCCACTCCGGCGAAGCCGGCGCCCACCACGAGAATCCTCGGTCGCGTCACGCTGTCCGCCCTTTCGTATGAGCGTGCATGGAACCACTGATTGTGGCTGAGTATGACCATGTGACCATTTTTTGCTGACTATCCGTGGTTTACCCTTTTTATCGTCATTGCTGCAGGATCGCTCTTCGGCACGGTCCGCTTCGGTCCCGTGCGGCTCGGCGCCGCCGGTGTCCTCTTCGCCGGACTGCTGCTCGGCGCGCTCGACCCGGACATCGGTCCGGCCGTCCCCGCGGGCCTCTCCGTCCTCGGCCTCGCCCTGTACGTGTACACGGTCGGCCCGGAGGCGGGTCCCGCCTTCTTCCGCGAACTCCGCCCGCAACCGGCCGTGACGACCGGAGCCGTCGTCGCCCTCGTCCTCACCGCCCTCGCCGTCGGTCTCCTCGGCAGCACCGTCCTCGGCATCGACGGTCCCCATCCGGCGGGCGGCTACGCGGGCATCGGCACCACCACCCCGGGTCTCGCCGCCGCCCAAGCCTCCTCTCCCGATCCGGCCCAGCCCGCCACCGGTTACGCCATCGGCTACCCCCTCGCGGTCGTTCTCACCATCCTTTTCGCGGCCGGTGTCGCCGCCGTGCGGAACCGGCCCTTCCGCCGCGACCCCGGCAGCGGCCGCCCCGCGGAGCTGATCACCCGTACCGTCGAGGTCACCCGGCCGGTCCGCCGGGCCGACGTCCCCGGTGCCGCCGACGGCCGGCTCCTCGCCGGCGCGGACCGTCCGGCGGGCGGCGTCCCCCGGGTCGCCCGCGCGCTCGACGCCCTGGTCCCGGGCGACCGGGTCGTCCTCGTCGGCGGCCCCGAGGCCGGGGTCGGCGAGGTCGGCGCCGTCAGCACGGGCCTCTGCCTCGCCGCCGGATTCCTCACCGGCATCCCGAAGCTCACCGTCGGTTCCACGGTCCTCTCCCCGGTCCTCTCCCTCGGCACCGCCGCCGGACCCCTCGTCACGGCGATGGTCCCCGGCCGCCTCCGCCGCACCGGCCCCCTGGTGCGGGTGCTCCCGACCCGGGCCAACCTCACGCTCCGCCAGATCGGCCTGCTCCTCCTCGCCTGCGTCGGCCTCACCTCGGGCTACGCCTTCCGCCGCGAGGCGTTCTCCCTCTTCGGCCTGGGGCTCCTCGCCGGCCACGTGGGCAACCCCGCCATCACCGCGTACGCCGGCAGCCGCGCCTCCGACGGCCGGGTCAACACCGGCTACGCGACCCTCTTCGCCCTCGCGATCACCGTCAAGATCATCTGCATCCGGCTGATCGCCGGTCTCTGAGCCCCGCCCCCGGGCCCCCGGTCGCCGTTCAGAGGACCGCGATCCCCAGGGGACGCGACCCCGCCGCCAGCCGGTGGGTGCCGCCCGAGGCGAGGTCCACGACCGTCAGGCCGTCCCAGTACCCGTCCCGGGTGAACCCGCCGGTCACATAGGCCGTGCGCCCGTCCCGGGACACGGCCACGTCCTCGTGCGGCCCCTCCAGCGGGTACACCCGCTCCGTCCCGTCCGGCGCGCGCACCGTCAGGGACGGACCCCGGTCCGCGTCCGGGTCGATCGGCCCCGTGCCCACGGCCAGGAGCGTCCCGTCGGCCGTCACGGCCACCCCGTGCTGATGGGTGTGCGCGGTCATCGGCTCGATCTCCGTCCGGCCGGTCCGGGGATCGACCACGGCGAGCCGCTCGCCCTCGAACGGAAGGAGCAGCTTCCCGTCCGAGGGCCGCACCGCCGCGTAGTGCGGCTTGAGCCAGGAGCCGAGCCCGCCCTCCGTGCCGTACGGGGCGACCTCCACCCGCCGGGGCTCCAGCGTCCCCGCCGCGACGACCGTGACGTCGAAGGAGTCGTGGTTCGTCGCGTACACCTCGGCGCCGTCCGCCGACACGTCCACGTCGAACGGGCGCCGGCCGACCGGCACCGCGTCCGTGACCCGCAGCGCCGCCGTGTCGATCACCTCCAGGGCGCCGTTCCCGCCGGGCACGTTGACCCCCGCGTACGCCCGGCGCCCGTCCGGCGAGAGCGCGATGCCCATGCCGCCGCCCCGGTACTCGCCCGTGGTCGCGGGCCCGGTGTCCGTCCGGTACGGGATCAGGGCGAGCCGCTTCCGGGCCGCGGTGTCCACGACCGCCACCCCTTCGGCGGTCGCCACCCACGCGCGCCCGTCGGCGCCGAGCGCCAGCCCGTAGGGCGCGGTGCCCACCTCCACGGACCCGGTGGCTCCCCGCGCGGGATCGACGAAGGTGACCGTGTCGGAGCCGAAGTCGGCGACGAGCAGGGTGCCGGGGGAGGGCCCGCCCCCGGCACCGGGGGAGGGCGCCACGGTCACGGCGGAGCCGGCGGTGGGCGAGGAGGGACCGCGGGACGCCCCCGGGCCCGCCCCGGCCGCGCCACCGGAGCCCTGCGCGCACCCCGTGAGCAGGACGGCGGCCAGCGCGCCGGGCAGCAGCACCCGGGCGGTACGGGACGGACGGCGGGACTTCGTCATGACGGACTCCTCGGTACGGCGACCGCGCGGACGCCCCCGGGGGAGCCGGGTCCGCGCCCTGTGCCGATCCTCCGCCCCGGCCCGTCCCCGTACGGTCCGCCGGGCGGCCCCCGTCCGGTGGCGGGACGGCCGACACCGGGGTCGGCCGAACGGACGACCCGTTCCGCCGCGGGACGCCGGGTCCCGGGGCTACGGTGGCGCGATGACCGAGCTCTGGCAGGAGTCCGCCCCCGGTGTCCTGCGGCTTCCCTCCGGGCGCCTGGTGCGCGGCCGGGGCCTGCGCCACCCGCTGCCCGGGGGCCCCGCCCCGACGTACGCCGTCCACCTCCTCGGCCGGACGCCCCCCGAGGTGCCCTGGGAGTCCGTCTGGCTGCGCTGGCCGGACTTCCGGCTCCCCGCCGACCGGGACGCGGCCCGTACCGTCCTCGCCGAGGCGTGGGAACGCGCCGCCGGGGAGCGCGTCGAGGTCGCCTGCGGCGGCGGCCGGGGCCGTACGGGCACGGCCCTCGCCGTCCTCGCCGTCCTCGACGGGGTCCCGGCCGGGGAGGCGGTCGCGTACGTGCGCCGCCACTACGACCGGCACGCCGTCGAGACGCCCTGGCAGCGCCGCTACGCGAGTCGGTTCACGGTGTGAGGTGAGCCCGGGACCGGTTCACGCCCCGACGTCCTCCAGGAAGGACAGCGCCCGCTCGGCGCACAGCGCCGCCGCGTCCGGCACGTAGGACGGCGTGCCGCGCTCCGTGAACAGGTGCGCGGTCCCCGGGTACAGGAAGAGCTCCCGGTCCGCCGCGCCCGCCACCAGCTCCCGCGCCGCCGCCAGGTCCCCCTCGTCGGCGAAGTAGGGGTCCGCGTCCATCCCGTGCACCTGCACGGGCACGCCCTCCGGCCAGTCCTCCGCGAAGACGTCCACCGGCAGGCAGGCACCGATCAGAAGGGCGCCGAGCGCTCCGGGACGGGTCTGCGCCAGTCGCTGCGCGGGCATCACGCCGAGCGAGAACCCGGCGTACACCAGGGCTTCCGGCAGTTCTCCGGCGATCCGGTCGGCGCGCTCCACGAAGCCGGTCTCCGAGGAGTGGGCGACTCCGGCCGCCAGGTCGTCGAAGGTGCGCCCGTCGTACAGATCGGGCGCGTGCACCGTGTGCCCGGCCCGCCGCAGTCCGTCGGCGAACGCCTTCACGCCCTCCGTCAGCCCGAGCGCGTGGTGGAAGAGCAGAACCTCGGCCATGTCGTCGTCCCCTGGTCGCCGTGCGCGGCCCGCGCCCCTTGTGGCGCGAGCCGTCCCGGGAGGCAGCATGGCGCACGGCACTGACAACGCCCCGGCACGGGGGCGAGGGGGACGTTACCGCTGAGGCCGGTGCGCGACGACGGCGCCCGCCGCCTGGCCCACGATGCCCATGGGGCCCGTGACGCCCATCGAACCGCCCGGACCGCCCTGGCCCATCGGACCCCCGGCACCCATCGGACCGCCCTGGCCCATGGGACCGCCCTGGCCCATGGGACCGCCCTGCCCCATCGGGGCACCGGCCCCGGCATGCGGCGCGCCCGCGTGCGCCACGCCGCCCTGCGGCGCGGAAGCGCCCTGGGGCGGAACCCGGATGACCCGGCTCAGGTCCCGCAGGACCTCCTCCGCGGTCTGGCGGACGTCACCGGGAACATCCCCCCGTTCCCGTATGAGCTCGGCGTAGATCGGTGCCGTGCCGTCCGCGTGGTTCATGGGGCTCGCTTCCTTCGTCTGCGCCGGCGTCCGTCACCGACAGGGCGACGGCGAGTCTACGGGGCACCACCGACACGACCGGGGCCGGGAGCCCGCTCGTCACCCCGACGGACGGCTCCCGGTCCGATAATCACTGTTCTTCGTGTCCCTTCCGTCCGAGAATGGATCATCGAACACCACGGGAGGGGACCCCATGAGCCAGGACACCCTGACTCTGCACGACCTGATGCCGTCCGACGAGCTCGCCGCCGCCCTCGCCGACGGGCACGTGACGCGGAAACCGCACCCCGAGCTGCCGCTGTCGATCTACACGTACACGCGCGCGTGCCAGTACGCCCAGCACTGGAACCGGGCCACCCTCCGCTGCCGCGGCCTCGTCGCCGACGACACCACCGGGCGGATCGTCGGCCTGCCCCTCCCCAAGTTCTTCAACCTCGCCGAGCACGCCGACGGCAGCCCCTACGCGCCCCCGCTGCCCGACGAGCCCTTCGAGGTGTACGACAAGGTCGACGGCAGCCTCGCCGTGGTCTTCCACTACGCGGGCCGCTGGCACGCCGCCTCCAAGGGCTCCTTCACCAGCTCCCAGGCCGTCTGGGCGCAGCGCCGCCTCGACGCCGCCGACACCACGGGCCTGGCGCCCGGCACCACCTACCTCGCCGAGATGCTCTACCCGGGCAACCGGATCGTCGTGAACTACGGCGAGCGCCGCGACCTCGTCCTGCTCGCCGCCTTCGGCCCGGACGGCACCGAGGTGCCCCTCGCCGCGGCCGCCGCCTCCTGGGCACCCCTCGGCAGCGTCGTCCGCACCTGGTCCGTCGCCACCCTCGACGAACTCGTCGCCCTCACCGAGTCCAACACCCTGCCGGGCGGACACCCGGCCACCGGCACCGACGCCGAGGGCTTCGTGCTGCGCTTCGCCTCCGGCCTGCGCGCCAAGGCCAAGCTCGGCGAGTACGTCCGCCTCCACAAGGTGCTCACCGGGGTTACCGAGCGGGACATCTGGCGCGGCCACGGCGTCCAGCGCTTCGCCGGCCTGCCCGCCGGCCAGGTCGCCAAGGGCCTCGGCTGCTCCGTCGCCGACGTCGAGGCCTCCGGCGGCAAGCCCCTCGACGCCCTGCTGGAACAGGTCCCCGACGAGTTCGACCAGTGGGTGCGCGGGGTGGTCGCGGACCTGGAGACGGCCGCCGCCGACCGCGAGCGGGCCGTCGACGAGGCGCACGCCCGCCTGGCCCACCTCGCCGGCGACCGGGCCGCCTTCGCCCGCGCCGCCGCCGGACTGCCCGACAAGGGTCTGCGCGCCGCCCTCTTCCAGCGCCTCGACGGGCGCCCGACCGACCTCCTCGTCTGGCGGCAGATCCGCCCCGAGGCCACCGACCCCTTCGCCCACGACCAGGAGAACTGACCGTGCCCGTCGTCCACGTCATGACCGGACTTCCCGCCTCGGGGAAGACGACGGCCGCCCGCGCCCTCCAGGCCGACGCCGAAGGGCGCGTGCGCCGCGTCAACCTCGACGACCTGCGCACCATGCTCGACCTGCCCGACCCCGAGCGCGGCCGCTCGCACACCCGGGAGCAGACCGTCCTCGCCGTCCAGGACGCCGCCGTCCGCGCGGCCGTCGACGGCGGCTTCGACGTCGTCGTCGACAACACCCACCTCACCCCGCACATCCCCAAGCGGCTCAAGGCCGCCGTCGCGGGCCTGGACGTCACCTTCGCCGTCCACGACTTCACCGGCGTGCCCGTCGACGAGTGCGTCCGCCGCGACGCCGCCCGCGAGCGGCCCGTCGGCGAGGAGATCATCCGCATCCTCGCCGACAAGCACGCCAAGGCCACCCGGGGCGGCTGGCGCCTGACCGCCGACTGGCTCAACGACCGCCCCGCCGTCGAGTCCTACGTCCCCGACCCGGCGCTCCCCACCGCCGTCATGTGCGACATCGACGGCACCCTCGCCCTGCGCGTCGACCGCGGCCCGTACGACTTCACCCGCTGCGACCGCGACGCGCTCAACATCTCCGTCCGCGACGCCCTGCGGGCCTTCCGGAACGCCGAGCGCGACCGGATCGTCCTGCTCTCCGGCCGCAGCGAGGACCACCGCGCCCTCACCGAGGAATGGCTCGACCGGCACGAGGTGCCGTACGACGAACTGTGGATGCGGGCCTCCGGCGACGGCCGGGGCGACGACCTCGTCAAGGCGGAGCTCTTCGACGCCCACGTCCGCCGCCGCTACGCCGTCCGCGTCTCCCTCGACGACCGCGACCGCGTCGTGGCCCTCTGGCGCCGCATGGGCCTCCCCACCTGGCAGGTCAACTACGGCGCCTTCTGACCGGTGCGCCCGGCACCGCCGGGGGCGGGACCGACCGCCCCCGGCGCCGTGTCAGGATCGTGGGATGGTGGAAAAGATCATCGCGGCGTGCGACGGCGCGTCGAAGGGAAACCCCGGCCCCGCGGCCTGGGCATGGGTCATCGGCCGGGCCGACGGGTCGGTCGACCGCTGGGAGGCGGGCCCGCTCGGCCGGGCGACCAACAACGTGGCCGAACTCACGGCCCTGGAAAGACTCCTGGAGGTCCTCGACCCCGGCGTGCCCGTCGAGGTCCGGATGGACTCGCAGTACGCCATGAAGGCCGTCACGACCTGGCTCCCCGGCTGGCGCCGCAAGGGCTGGAAGACCGCCTCCGGCACCCCCGTCGCCAACAAGGACCTGGTGGTCCGCATCGACGCGCTGCTCACCGGCCGCGACGTCGCCTTCGTGTACACCCCCGCGCACCAGGTCGACGGCGACCCCCTCAACGACGCCGCCGACCGCGCGGCCAGCCACACCGCCCGCACCCAGGAGGCCGCGAGCTCCGACTCCGGCGCCCCGCTGCCCCCGCCGGAGGCGCCCGCCCGCGTCTCCGCGCCCCGCTCGCGCTCCTCCGCGCCCTCCGGCTCCGGGACCGGGTCAGGGAGCAGCTCCTCCACCCGCCGGACACGCCCGTCCGGCGGCACGCTCAAGGCGAGATTCGCGGGCCGCTGCCGCTGCGGAAAGGCCTACGACAAGGGCGAGACCATCAGCAAGAACCCCGACGGCTGGGGCCATCCCACCTGCGTCTGAACGGTGGGGCCGTCCGACTGGCGGGCGGCCCCGTCCGTTGCTTGAGACCGGCGCGTCCGGGGCGCAGGAGAGGCTTCACCCACCCGTGTACGCGGGTTCGTCCGGGGTTCTGTTCTCCGGGCGGCCGGGGCTGCATACTGTCCTCCTCGCACCGGTGACGAACCGCTCTCACCTGCTCATTCGTCGTTCTCACGACATGGTCGGCACCGGCGAGAACCTCCCTCCAGCTACCGTCGCGGGCTCTCCGTGACGGGAGCCTCCCCTGCCCGTGAAAGACCCGAGGTTCCGTGCCAGTACCTGTTCTCCTGACCGGGCGCTCCGTGCGCCTGGAGCCGCTGGCGATGCGGCACGCCGAAGCCCTCGCCCGGGCCGGCGGGGCGGACCGATCGGCCTACGCCTTCACCCCCGTCCCCGACGGCCTCGAATCGGCCCTCGACTACATCGCCCGCGCCCTCGCGGACCAGGCGGCGGGCCGGTGCCTGCCCTTCGCCGTGGTCAGTACGGCCGACGAACGGGTCGTCGGCTCGACCCGCTTCCTCGAACTCGACTACTGGCGGGGCCCGCTGGTCTGGCCCCCCGTCCCCGGCATGCCCCACGGCGATCCGCTGACCGCCGTCCCGGACGCCGCCGAGATCGGCAACACCTGGATCGCGGGCGCCGCCCGGGGCACCGGAATCAACACCGAGGCCAAGTACCTCATGTTCCGGCACGCCTTCGAGGTCTGGGGGGTCCGGCGCATCACCCTGCGCGCCGACGCCCGCAACACCCGCTCCAGGATCGCCATCGAACGCCTCGGAGCGACCTGCGAGGGCGTCCGCCGCGCCCACTCCCGCGGCCTCGACGGCGCCGTCCGCGACACGGCCTTCTACTCGGTCCTCGACGACGAATGGCCCGCCGTCCGCGACATCGTCGAACTCCGCATGTCCGCCCCGCGCCAGGTCCGCGTCCCCCAGGACCTGCTCCCGGCCTGAGGCCCGCGACCGCCGCCCCGGCCCCCCGGGGCGGCGGTCGCACGCGCTCCGATCCCCCTCCGGCGGGCCCGGTACGGTGGCCGGGACAGCGAGCCGTACCGCCCGAAGGGACCGAGTGACCGTGCCGACCGGAACCACCGACGTACTCCTGCGGACGGAGGGCCGCGCCGGATTCGTCACCCTGAACCGGCCCCGCGCCATCAACGCGCTCACCCATGCCATGGTGCTCGCCGTCGAGGAGGCCCTGACCGCCTGGGAGCACGATCCGGCCGTGGAGACGGTCGTGATCCGAGGAGCGGGCGAACGCGGCCTGTGCGCGGGCGGCGACATCCGCGCCATCCACGCCGACGCCCGTACGGGCGGGACGGCGTCGGCGGCCTTCTGGCGCGACGAGTACCGGCTCAACGCCCGGATCGCCCGCTACCCCAAACCGTACGTGGCCCTCATGGACGGCATCGTCATGGGCGGCGGCGTCGGCCTCTCCGCCCACGGCTCCCACCGCGTCGTCACCGAACGCTCCAGGATCGCCATGCCCGAGACCGGCATCGGCTTCGTCCCCGACGTCGGCGGCACGTACCTCCTCGGACACGCCCCCGGCGAACTCGGCACCCACCTCGCCCTCACCGGAAGCCCCGTCGGCGCCGCCGACGCGATCCTCACCGGCCTCGCCGACCGGCACGTCCCCGCCGCCGAACTCCCCGCCCTCGCCGGGGACCTGACGCGCCTGCCGGCCGACGAGGCCCTCGCCCGCCACGCCGCCACGCCCCCGCCCGGCGTCCTGGCCGGGCAGCGGGAGTGGATCGACGCCTGCTACGCCGCCCCGACCGCCGAGGAGGTCGTCGAGCGCCTCTTCGACACCGGCCTCCCCGCCGCCAAGGAGACCGCCGCCACCCTCCTCACCAGGTCCCCGGCCGCCCTCAAGGCCACCCTGGCCGTCCTGCGCCGCTCCCGCGCCCTCGCCACCCTGGAGGAGGTCCTGGACCTGGAGTACCGCGCCTCCTGCGCCGCCCTCACCACCCCCGACCTCGTCGAGGGCATCCGCGCCCAGGTCGTCGACAAGGACCGCGACCCGCACTGGACCCCCGCCACCCTCGGCGAGGTCACGGACGAGGACGTCGCCCGCTACTTCGCGCGGCCGACCGGCGGAGACCTGGGACTCGCCGGCGCCGAAGGGGCGACCGGCCGGGACCCCGGGGCCCGCCCGTGACCACGACCACCTCCTTCCAGCCCGTACTGGACCGCATCGCCGAGGAGATCGCGGAACTCGCCGACCGGGGCGCCCCCGCCGACTACATCCCCGCCCTCGCCGCCGGCGACCCGGCCGACTTCGGCATGGCCGTGGCCGAACTCGACGGCACCGTCTACGGGGTGGGGGACTGGCGCCGCCCCTTCTCCACCCAGTCCGTCACCAAGGTCTTCACCCTCGCGCTCGCCCTCGCCGGAGAGGGCGACACCCTCTGGACCCACGTCGGCAGGGAACCCTCCGGCGACCCGTTCAACTCCCTCGTCCAGCTGGAGTACGAGAACGGCATCCCGCGCAACCCGTTCATCAACGCGGGCGCCCTCGTCGTCACCGACCGCCTGCACCGCCTCACCGGCGACGCCTCCGGAAGCCTGCTGGCCTTCCTGCGCGCCGAGAGCGGCAACCCGGACCTCGCCTTCGACGCAGCCGTGGCCGCCTCCGAAGCCGCCCACGGCGACCGCAACGCGGCCCTCGCCCACTTCATGGCCTCCTACGGCAACATCACGGGCCCCGTCCCCGACCTGCTGCGCGAGTACTTCCGCCAGTGCTCCCTGGAGGCCTCCTGCGCCGACCTGGCGCTCGCCACCGGCTTCCTCGCCCGGCACGGCCTGCGCTCCGACGGCACCCGCCTGCTCACCCGCAGCCAGGCCAAACAGGTCAACGCGGTCATGCTCACCTGCGGCACCTACGACGCGGCCGGCGAGTTCGCCTACCGCGTCGGCCTCCCGGGCAAGAGCGGCGTCGGCGGATCCGTCGTCGCCGTCGTCCCGGGCCGCTGCACCCTGTGCGTCTGGAGCCCCGGCCTGGACAGCCGGGGCAACTCGGTGGCGGGCGTCGCCGCCCTCGACCGGTTCACCACCATCACCGGCCTGTCCGTCTTCTGACCCGGGACCGGACGGCGCCCCGGGTCCTCAGCCCCGGCGCCGGCGCGCCCGCGGCGCCTCGACGGGCCTCCCGCAGGCACCGAGGGCGGCCGGCTCGCCCAGGGCCCCGGCCGCCGTCCGCCAGGCCTCGGTGACGGCCCCGTGCGCGAGCGCCGTCGCCTCGGCCACGTCGGCGGGCAGCGTCAGCGGCGCCCCGATGTGGACGTGGAGGCCGGGCCTGCGGACCGGCGCCGTGAGCACCCCGGCGAGCTGCTTCGCCCGCCCGCCGGAGGTGATCCGCCGGGCCCCCGCCTGACCGATCGGCACCACCTGCGCCCCGGTGGCCAGGGCGAGGCGGGCGAGCCCGGTCCGGAACGCCTCGGGCGGGTTCTCGGCGGAGTCCCGGCGCGGCGGGATGCGACCCTCCGCGTACAGCATCACGTGCCGCCCCGACGCGAGCGCGACCGCCGCCCGGTCGAGGGCGGCCGCCGCGTGGGCCGTGCCGCGGTGCACGGGCACGTGGCCCTCGCGGGTGAGCGCCCGGCCGAGGACCGGGACCCGCCAGAGCCCCGAGGTGGCCATCAGGACGGGCTCGACCGCGAGCCGCCGGCGGAGCGCGGCCAGCACGAGCGCCGGGTCCGCGAGCGAGGTGTGGTTCACCACCAGGATGCTGCCGGGCGCGAGGGACGCCCCCGGGTCGGCGGTGACGGTCAGTCGCCCGAAGAACGGGACGACGCGGGCGGCGATGCGGCTGAGCACGGAGGGGCCCCCTGGAGCCGAGGACGATGCGCTGACCCCGTCATCGTCGCCGGGCCGGGGCCGCCCCGGCATGGGCGGACGTACTCAGCCTTCGTGCTCCGCCGTACTCAGGGCGGGAGCCGGTGACCGGGCGCGTTCCCCGCCGGTCTACGCTGAGCCCGGGCGGCCCGGCGCGACGGGCCGGCACGGACGAGGGGGAGGTGCCGGGCGGTGGAACGGTCCGCGCGGCGACTCGCGACCCTCGTCCCCGCGCTGCTCTGCGCGATCTGGTCGCTGGTCCTGGCCCCGGCGGCCACCGCCGACCCGGCCCCGGCCCCGGCGACCCACGCGCCCCGGACCTCCCCGGCCCGCGCCGCGCTCAAGTCCGCCGAGGGGTGGCTGGAGCGGTCCCGGGCGGGCGACTCCGACCCGACCTGGCTGGGCTTCTACTC
>NZ_LGEG01000028.1 GCF_001280125.1 Streptomyces sp. NRRL F-6492 | reverse complement strand
TCCGCCGCCCTGCGGCCGCACCCGAGAGGGCGGGATCAGCGGCTTTGCGATTTCCCACAGCCCGTCCGGAACAATCCAACTCCACGTACCCCGCCCCATGACCAGCCCAACGACCGCCTCACCACATAGGACACGGTCTAAATCGCCCACTCGGCTTCCCTGGTCGGCCCGGCGGCACGCCCCGGCCGTGACCCCTTGTCCAGGTCTGCTACCGCCCCGGCGACCGACGCATTTCCCCTTGGCGGCTCCCGTCTATACGTGCGGGCGGCGCAGGTTCTCCTTGGCCGACAGCAGCCCGAGGACGGCGTGCTCCTGGTGGTGGGCGTGCCAGCGTTCTGCCAGGGTCCGGTCGGTGAACAGGGCCAGTCCCCGCGCCGTCTCGGCGGTCAGCTCGATGGAGTCGAAGCCGCCGGCGGCCTGGACGAGCTCCATCGCGATGTCGTGGAAGCGCGGGCCGCGGAAGTAGGAGACGTGGACGTCGGCGGGGGCCAGGGGCTGGCCGCTCTCATCGGACACGAGCGTGTGGGACGCCTTGCGGGACTCATAGTAGGTGTTGACCTGCGGCTGGATCTCGGTGCGCATCGCGGCCAGCATACGCTGACGGTGCGTGGGGGCGTCCAGGCACTTCATGTACGAGAAGGCGACCTTGGCGCCGTCGACCAGGACCGCCTCGGGGCCCTTGTGGTGACCACGCGGGGTGGGGATGATCCGGAAGTGGTCCACTCCGGGGCCGACCTTGTCCGCCGCGTCGGGATGCATGTCCAGCAGGTCCCGCAGCAGCAGGTCGTCGTCCTCCTGGTCGACGACCTGCCCGAGGCTGTAGCGGCCCAGGACCGCCTGCACCGCCTGCTGCCGGGCCTTCTTCGTTGCGTAGCGGCGCGAGCCGATCCAGACCTCGGGCACCTTCGGCTCCTCTGCCAAACGGATGACGGGACCGCTCACGCTAGAGCAGATCTTCCGGCCCGGGCGGAGCTTCGCCCTTGCTGTCAGCCCACCGGGGGACAAGAAGCCGATCGTGATGCCGCTCACGGACAAACCCGCACGACAGGGGCCTAGTCGAGGAAGAATCGGACACCGGATGCCGGTGGCGGTCAGACCGCGGTCAAGGGGCTGCTTCCGACGGTGGCCCCGGCCCGTACGCACATCCGCGTACGGGCCGGACGATCGCCGACCCGGCCCACAGGCCGGAGAAACCGAGGACACCGTGCCCACCGAACCCACGCCCGACCCCGCCCGCGAAGACCGCGCCGCCCGCGACCGCCGGCCTTCCGACGACGTCGATCGGGACCCGCTGGCCCCCTCCACGGGCCCCTCCGTCGCCCCCTCCACGGCCGCTTCGCCCGCCGGGCGTGTCTCCGCAGGTCAGGCCGGGAAGTCAAGGTCCCGCGAGACGTTCGACAACCCTCCTAGGTCTGCAGAGGCGTGGAAGCCGACCGGAGTGCGAAGGCAGGAAGTGCTGAGGGCTCTGGGAATCTTCCAGAGGGCTACTCCTGAACACCTGTGGAGGATGCTGCGGCCCGAAGACCGGCACGACCGGTGCGCCAGGGACACACTGAACGCGTTGAAGGAGACGGGCATGGTCCGGGTGGAGAGGCGGCTGAAGTCGGGACACCAGTTGTGGGTGCTCACCGAGACGGGTCACAAGGAAGCCAAGGGGCTGCTGCCGAGGAACGTGCGGATCTCCGCGCTGTGCAAGCAGAAGTACGACACCAAGGGCAGGCCGATTCCGGGGCAGGGCTACGACGAGCACGCCGCCGCCGTCACCCTGACCGCCGCCGTTCTGACCGGGGCCAGGTTCGGCACTCCGCTGTCCTGGCAGACGGAGATCGCCCACAAGCTCCCGTACGGCTATACCCAGTACGCCGACCTGACGATGCGCGCCCCGGACGCCGGGGTGCCCGTGATGCTCCTGGAGGTCGACCGCGTTAACGAGCCCGTCGACGACCTGACGGCGAAGCTGCGCCGCTACACCGACTGGTTCGAGCTCCTGGCGCCGAGGGCCGACCCGGCCAAGGAGAGGGCGGCCCGGGGAGCGGCGGTCTACGACTTCCGGTTGTGGTCGCGGATCTACCCGGCGACGGGCCATGAGGGCTACGTGCCCGTGGCGTTCGTGTTCACGGGGAAGACCGCCGCGCAGCGCGAGAGCCGCATGCAGCGCCTGGAGCAAGCCGCCCGCCGTTACTTCGCCGGGGAGTCGTATCCGGGCCGGGGCACGGGGATCACGGCCGTCGACTACCACCAGGCGGTCCCCGTGGTCGTCACCGAGCTGGAGCGGATCACCGCCGACCAGGCCGGGGCCGCGGGCGAGGTGTGGCGACGTCTCGGCAGGGAGGAGTGGCAGACGCTGGGCGAGGCCCTGGACAACGCGGACGGCGACCGGCTGTACCTCGTGCAGTGGAGGCAGGCCAAGCGCCGGCAGGCGGGGCGCGAGGCCGCGCAGCGGCAGGTGTGCGCCCGGTGCGGGGCGAAATTCACCGATGAGCGCTGGGAGTACCTGCTCGGGCGGGGAAGGTCCTGGGGCGACCGTACCGACGAGCTGTGCGGGCCGTGCCGGGACAAGCACTTCGCCCGGCTCGAGGCCGAGCGTGCCGCGTGGCGGCAGGCGGAGGAGGACGCCGCGCGGGAGGCGGCGGAGGCGGAGGAAAGGGCGAGGAAGGGACGTGGCCTGTTCCGCCGCCGGACCTAACCCGGGCCCCCGACATGCTGGGCAAGCCGACCCGGAGGCGATGTTGAGGAGCTGCGAGGTAGCTTCAGGGCCTGGGTGCGTATGCCCTGGTATACACGGTGAGTTGGGTCTATGCGAACGGCAAATGACAGGCGACTTAACATAGTTGAAAAAATGATCTTGCCTCGAAGCGATATCTGAACGTAGGTTCGATTTCGCAGCCGAGGGTGATGAAGGTATTACACTCTGCTGCCGGGCGAGGGGGGCGCCACCCTTACCCATGCCCTGAGCTGTAGACAGCCGGGGTTTCTCATAGGGAAGGGGATGCGCTGATGCAGCGCAAGATCATGATGAAGGCCGCCGCCGTTCTTATCGGCGCCGGCGCCGTGCTCGGCAGCTCGCCGGCGATGGCGAAGACGATGGACTCGTACGCCACCGGCGCGCACGCGTGGAGCTACGGCTCCAACACCAGTGTCGGGCTTTCCGACACGATCGCGGACGGGGACTCCGTCTACGTCAACTACTTCCGCACCAGCAGCGTCAGCGACATGAAGACGCTCCACAACAAGAGCGGCAACGGCACGACCGTCTACAGCCCGGCCGGGGCCGCTGTCACGAAGATCCAGGCGTGCCTGTCGCTGGACTTCCAGTCGGACAGCTGTGACTCCTGGCGTTCGTAGGCCTCGGCCGCAGCTTTTGCTGAGCAGCCTCTGAGTGTTGGGGGCCATCGCCCACGGCGGTGGCCCCCGGCCGTCGTTCTTCCCCACACGCATCACGCAAGGAAACACATGGCCAGCCATTCCGCGGTACTCCAACTACGCTCCCTGGGTTACGAGATCGGCGGCAGAACCCTGATGCGCGATCTTGACCTCACTCTGAACGCCGGGGAGTCGGTGTCCGTCATGGGTCCGAGCGGCAGTGGGAAAAGCACGCTTCTTTCTTGCGCGCTCGGGCTGCTCAAGCCTGACCGGGGCAACATCGAGGTCGCCGGAGTGGACCTCGTCGGCCTGAACCGGCGCAAGCTGGCCGAGCACCGCCGTTCGCACATCGGTGTGGTGTTCCAGTTCGGCGAGCTGATCCCCGAACTGACACCGGTGGAGAATGTCGCCCTGGCCGCACTGCTCTCCGGTGTCTCGCGCGCCACCGCTTACGCGGATGCGGCCCGTCTGCTCGACGACCTCGGCGTGCCCCGATCCGACGCGGCCACCGCCACACTCTCCGGCGGTGAGCGCCAGCGTACGGCTGTGGCAAGGGCGCTGGTGAACAAACCCGGGCTCATCCTGGCGGACGAACCCACCGGAGCACTCGACGAGGCGAACCGGGACAGTGTGGCCGACCTGCTCTTCAGCCTGCCCAAACGCTGGGAATGCGCGCTGCTCACAGTCACCCACGACCGGGATGTCGCTGCCCGCGCGGACCGCACACTCGCTCTGACCGACGGCAAGCTCCTGTGAGCGCGGGCCGCTCCCTGTGGGGGCAGTTGATGCGCATCGGCTGGACAGCGGCACGTACGGGCACGGCCAGCCGCATCCGCCACGTGGCACTCGGCACCGCCGCGCTCGCGCTGACACTGACCTTCGCCGCCATCGCTGCGGTGTTCGCCACCTATGACGGCCGCGAGGCACGCGCCGCAGCCCGTACCCCGCTCCCGGTCGCCTCCGCCACTTCTCCCCAAGCCCGCGCACTGTGGACGGACAAGTTCGACGACGTGGCGATGCGGCAGTTCTCCGTCATCTACATCGAACCGCTGACCAATGACGCGCCCCTTCCCCCCGGTGTCACCCGCTGGCCCGCACCCGGCGAAGCCGTACTCTCCAAAGCCCTGCTCGAAGCAGGCGCCTCCGAGAACATCGATGGGCGCTATGGACGCATGGTCGGCACCATCGACACCTCCGGCCTCGCGACACCAGGTGAACGCCTGGTCTACGCACGTCCCGCAGCCGGGGTGCTGGACCGCGCGTCGATGGTCCCGATCTCCGGGTACGGGGCGGACGCACCGGCCGCGCTCGGCGACCTGCTCGCGGTCAACCCCCCCTACATGCTGCTCGTCCTGATGCTCTTCATGCTGGTCCTCCCGGTGGGAGCACTGGCCGTCGCCGCTGCCAGGGCCGGCGCGGAAGCCCGCGACCAGCGCACCGAACTGCTCGACGTGCTCGGCGGGGGATGGCGGGTGCGCGCCACCCTCAACATCGGCGAGGCACTCCTGCCCGCCGCCTCCGGGGCATTGCTGGGCGTGCTGCTGCTGATTCCCGCCCTGCTGACCGACCTCACCCTGCCCGGAGTCGCCTATGAACTCTCGGCAACCGACCTGCGTAACTGGTCCTGGGCAATGCTGGGATCAGCCGTGGCCGCTTTCCTGGTGCTGCTGCTGACCGTCATCCTGATGCACCCGCACCAGCGCAAGCGCGGCAAATCGACCCGCCCGAAACTGTCCGCCTCACGGCTGCCACGCTGGTGGCCCTACCTCTGCCCGCTGATGCTGCTCTTCGCGGTCCGTGGACCCGAACTCACCCCCGGCGGCGGCACCCGACTGCTGGTCTATGCAATTGGGGTCCTGGGAACCGTCGCCACGCTCCCTTCCCTGCTCGCTCTGGCCTGCGCGGGAGCCGGACGCGCCATCGCCGCCGCCGGCAACCGGTTCGGACGCTCCGGCGCCCTGGTCGCCGGCCGCTGGACAGCGGCCTGGCCCGGAACCACAGCCCGTCTGACTTCCGGCGTGATCATCGCGTTCGTACTGATCGGACAAGTCCAGCTCTGGCAGAGCCGCAACAGCGGACCCGCTGTCGAAGCACGCGCCACACAAGCACGTGTGGGCAGCAGCGTTGTGGTTATGGAAACACCCCAGGGGCCGAAGACACGTACCGACACCTTCCTCCAGTCACTGCCCGCCGGAACCAGCACTCTCTGGCTGACAACAGACGGCAGCACAGGTACAGCCGAGATCGCCGGCCCCTGCACCGGACTGACCGAGCTGCACCTGCCCTGCGAATCGAAAAGCACCCCGGTCGACCCCGCACGCCTGGACACTCGAGTACGTGAACTGGGCTACTGGCACACCCCGAGAGGAGCAGGCCATGGATTCACCGCACGGGCCACTACCGTGCGTCCCAGCACTCCAGGAGGACAGCTCCTGGTCCTGGTGGGCGCGGACGGCAAGCAGCTGTCCGTGCCCGCCCTGAAAGCACTGGCCAATGCTTCGCTGGTGACATCACCGACAATCGGCACCATCGGCAGCAACTGGCTGTTCGGAGCCAACCTCCTGGCCCTGCAGAGCCGGTGGGTCCTCTTCTTCGGCGTAGCCGGAGTCTTGTTCGTCGCAGCAGCTATCGCGATCGGCAACCTCTCGGAGTTCCTGCGTTTCGCGCGCCGCATGTCCGCGCTCAGCGTCCTCACCGGACGCAGGACGATTTTCTTCAGTGTCTCCGCCTTCACTCTGCTGCTACCGCTGGCTCTGGCCGGCGTAGCCGGACTGACCGCACACGTGTGGCTGGCGACCCCGCTGACCAATGCCGCCGACAGCCTGAGCTTCGAACTGTCCTGGGCGATGCTTTACGTGGCTGTGGTGGGAGCAGGTGTGCTAGCCGTGTTGGTTTGGATCGGGGGAGCTGTCGCAGCGGTACGACAGAGCGCCTCCTGGCGCCCCAAAGCGGACTGAAACACACGCTGGCCGCGCTGCCGAAAGCACAGGGAGGCGCGGCTTGTCCGGCTTCCACACTCCCTGAACTACGCCGCCTGTAGCGACCAGCTGGCGGGCACGGAACCGGACCGGCCGGTGTCGTGGCCTCGCCTCAGGCCCTCTGGTGCTGCGGCAGGATGAGGGTCGTGAACACCACCACCGTCAGGCCGGGGGCCGGGACGCTCCTGCGGGCCCTGCGGCCGGGAAGCCGGGCGATTGTCCGCGTGACAGGGGTCGGCGTCGACGGCCTGGTGGTCGTCGACGCCACCACCCTGACCCGGCCCCGGACCGTCCCGCTTGCCGTAGTGCGCCCGTACGAGGTGCTCTACCGATCCCGGCCTCCGCGATCGGGCTACGTCCTGGTCCCCGAGAGCGACTTCGTCCACCAGCTCATGGACGACGCGCTGTGCAAGGCGCTCGGCCGAGACGATCCGTACGCGGTCGTCCACGTCCGCGCCCATCCGGACTGGGCCGCAGGCGGTATTGCCCGCCTCACCTATGACTACGAGGAGATCGGCCCGGCGTGCGAGAAGGCCCTCGCGCGGGCGGGGTTCGGGGCAGAGCCAGCACCATGGCACGGATCTGGCTACGGCTCCGCCCTGTGCTTCCGCCGCCAGGACCGCCACCACCTGTGCCCTATGCTGGAGAAGCCGCCCCGGGACCTTGAGGGCTGGGAGCCGTGGTCCTGCGACCGGGACCGCGGCCACACCGAGCCATACCACAACACCGAGATCGACGACACCGGCCCCGACATCTGCGGCGCCTACGTGCTCCACGGGACCGGACGCTCCCCGGGCGGCTGCGTCCTTTCCGCCGGCCACCCGCCCGCCCAGGACCACCGCGACATCTCCGACGCGTACCGCCCCGGCCGCATCCCGCAGGGTGCTCGCTCACAGACGTGACGGGCTGCCCCTGACCGCCCGTACCGGCTGGTGGTGCCGGTTGTTGAAGGGGGTGTGCCTGTTGCGTCGCGTTTTTCGACCCGTGCCCGGCTTCTCGCGCTGCTCTCATCGTGCCCGTTGCGTATGGACGAGGAGCCGGAGGAGTTGCTGCGGCTGGTGGAGGCCGGAGCCCTACATACGGTGGCCGGACAGGTCCTGCGCCGCCTGCCCGTCCCGCCGGACCTGTCGAAGGAAGCACGGGCCGAGTGGCGGGCCGCCTGCACGGCCGCCGTCCTCGCCCTGCTCGCGCAGGCCGAGCGGATCACCCCGCCCCCGCCCGCACGGCCTCTCGCCCATCCGGAGCGGCCCACCCCGCCTCCGCCTCGGCCCGCCCCGCTTTTCTGTCGCTCGCGCACCGCCCCCGCACAGGAGGACGACGGCCCCTGGAAGGCATGGGGCACGCTGGACTGAGGCCGGGACCCCGCCGGCACCCCCTCCGGCTGACACCACCACCGCCACCGCGCCCGCCGAAACGGCACGTCTCGTTGCCCGTTGGGTGTTCTCGGAGGCAACGGACAATTCCTTCCGGAAGCCTTGAAGCCGGACGAGGGCGGGGGACATGCAGATCACACATCTCCCCGGGCGGGGCCTGGTCGCCGCCGTCATCTCCTCGATCGGCATCCGTCACGAAGGCGCCCACGCCCTCGTTGCCACCGGTCTCTACCTCGACCTCAGCCGCGCCCTGCGCAACCCGGCCGACGACCCCGCGATGCGCTACCGCACCGACCTGAACGGCAACGTCTACGCCCACGTCCTGAAGACCCCCGGCGCCCTGACCCTGATCAACCGGACCGCCGTCCAACTCCGCGCCCTGGCCGACGAAGTGCCCGTCGGTTGTCTCGCCCGGCTCACCATGGCGTGCCAGGGCGGCCGTCATCGCAGTGTTGCGGCGGCCTAGACGGTTGGCCGGCTCGTCTGGGAGGCGTGGGGCGGTGCGTACGGCGTCGACATCGAGCACCACCATATCGACCACCCCGCCCTGACCCCCTCCACTCCCCGCCTGACCCACCCGTCGGCGGTTGGTCGGTGTCCGGAGGGCCGTCGTCGTACGACTGCGGATCGCGGCCGGCCGCCGCGGTAGGGAGTGTCAGGCGTGCAGGGCGTCCTCAACGGTGGGGTGGCAGTCGATGACGGTGTCGGCGCCGACCAGGGCCAGAACGCGTCGGACGGATTCGGTGGGTGCGGCGATGCGCAGCCGGCTCACCTGCTGGCTGATCCTGAGCAGGACATTGATGCCGCTGGAGTCGAGAAAGGTCACGCCGCTCATGTCGGCCACGACCGGCAGCACCGGCTGGCCTTCGGGCAGCAGGGCCTGGCGCAGGATGTCCGTCTCGTCGTAGTCGATCTCGCCGTGCAGGGTGGCGATGCGCACGCCGTCGACCACACGGTGCACTGCGGACAGTCGGGCGGGCCAGTCGGCTCTGTCGTTGCTGGTCATCGTCTCCTCAACAGCGTTTATGCTGCCTTGCGGCAGCGGCGTGCGCGGACGATTGTGCCTCACCCGTCCAGCCCGGGCCCACCCGGACAGCGGCGCGGGCCGGCTTGTGCCGCGTGAGGACTGGCCGGGCGGGTAGCCGCACCGGATGAACGGGAACGAGGACGAATCCGGTGGAACCCTGTGCCGATCATGACGGCAGCGCACAGCCCCTTCCGGGCGAGTACCTGATGCGCGCCGGCTACGCGCTGGACGGGGACGACGGCTGCATAGCCGACGCCCGTCACCACGCCGCCGCCTTCCTGAACAAGGCCCGCGCCGAACATCACCTGACGGTCTCGGAACGCGCACGGGATCTCACCGCCTTGGTCGTCAGTGAACTGGTCACCAACGCCTGCAAGTACGCTCCCGGCCCCGTCCTGATGGAGCTGCGCCTCAGCACGCGCAGTGTGGACATCGTGGTGTGGGACAGCGACCCGGCGATTCCGGCGGCCCGGACGGCTGATCCGGGCCGGATCGGCCAGCACGGCATGGAGATCGTCAAGGCCGTCACCGAGGAGCTGTTCATCGAGCAGGAACCGGTCGGCAAACGCATCACCGCCCGCATCGCCCTGACCGACACCCCCAGCCTCTGGTAGGAGACCGGCACCGCGCGGCTCCGAAGCGCACAGAAGCCCAGCCGCACCCTCTGCCCGTTGTTGGGATGTTGCCCGGGATCGGGTCAGTCGATCAGCCGTACCAGGGCGGCGGTCAGGGCGATGACCGTTTCGGCGTCCGCGCGGCTGTGGATGAAGGTCTTGCCCATAGCGTCCGGGCGCGCGCCTATGGTGGTCTGTTCCTCGATCGCCTTGCGGATCACGGTCCAGCGCTCGCCCACATCACGTTCACGCTTCGGCTTCTTGCCCGGCCGGCCCCAGCCGCTGTGGCGTTCGACGTGCTCCAGGGCACGGCGAGCACCGGACAGGGCACCGTCGATGTCGTTCTCCCGCAACTTGCGCTGTGCTTCCAGAAGATGATCGGCCGCCTTGTGCCCGGGCCGGTCGCAGGCGGGGAAGGGCAGGAGCATCTCCACACCGAGGGAGCGGCCCAGCCCTTCGAGCTCCTTGAGCCAGTGGTCCTCGGCTACGTCCAGGCGCAGTCGCACGTCGGGGCAGCCGGGATGAACGGACGCCTGGGGAAGTACGGCCCGTACGTTCACCTCCAGGCGCAGGTCGCCGCGGCGCCGTTCCTCCAGGGCCCGCACCAGGGTGTTGGGAAGGACGTACTGCACGTGCGGCCGCTCGACCGTGCCCGGCTGGAAAGGCACGGTCACGGCGGCCGACCCCAGCCACAGCAGCGAACCGGTACCGGCGGGAGCATGCAAGTCGGTCTCCAAGGTCAGGACTCGGCCGGCCTCGGCGGCGGCCGGGAGCCGCACCTCCAACTCCAGACGCAGGGCATGCGCACCGAGACCTTTCAGAAGCGCCAGACCCTTGTCCCGGTGGCTGACGGTGATGGCTCCGACCGGAGGCTCGAAGCAGAACTCGTCCCTCATGCTGACCTTCTTTGACGATGTTGCGCGCCCTGCCAAAGGTTCCCGGCAGAACCTGGTGGAGTACCGGGGGCTCAGCCTACGGCCGGCAGGCGGTGACAGGTAAAAGATCGCAGACAAGGAAAGGGCACCGATCCTGCCCGTCTCCGTACCGACCTGATCCGCCCATTTGCTCTGGCTACTGCCGAACAACTCCATCCGTTGGCCGCGCCTGCGCGCCGGAGGCTCCTGGCCGGGCCGGTCGTATCCGCCGGGGCCGGGTTGTCGTTTCACCGGGTGTCGGACATGGACGCGGCATGAAGGAGGAGCGGTGGTCCCGGAAGAGCTGAAGTACACCGAGAACCACGTGTGGGTGCTGAGGACGGGCGAAGAGGAGGCGCGGATCGGGATCACCGACAACGCCCAGGGCCGGCTCGGGGCCGTCGTCTCCGCTCACCTCCCCCGGGTGGGAGAGATCTTGGCCGTGGGGCAGGGCATGGGCCAGGTGAAGTCCGCGGGAGCGGCCTTCGACGTCTACGCCCCGCTCTCGGGGAAGGTCGTCGCGGTCAACGACGAACTCGCCTTGAACTCCGGGGCGGTCAATGACGACCCCTACGGCGAGGGCTGGCTCGTGGCGATCGACCTGACCGACACGGGCGAGCCGGTCGACCTCCTCGGCGCCGTGACGTACGAGCGACTCGTCCACCAGGGCTGAACCCGCCCGACGCGGCGAAAGGGGCGGCCACCCGGAAATCTCGGGCGGCCGCCCCTCTTCGCCTGTCCGGCTCCTACATCGACGCCACCTTCGCCTCCGTCTTCGGGAGCAGCGCGGCGAGCGGCGAGGGCCGGCTTCTCCCGACCCGGCGGAGTTCCTCCCAGTCGGCTTCGGGATGCGCCCGGGGGAGGGCGTTGACGTCAGCGGTGCGGTAGAGCGGGACCAGGGACGCCCCGGCCCGCGAGGTACCGAACTCCACCTCGGCCCACTCCGCGGATCGGATCCGCGTCGGCTTGACCGTCCAGTCGAACCCCACCCTCCTCACCCGCAGGCGGGTGGTGGTCTGGTCGGGGCCGAGCGGGGTGTCCGCGGCGACGAGCTCGGCCAGGTCCTTGCGCGCGCAGACCTTGGCGACCTGACCGGGCTGGTGCGGCGTGCCTCCGGTGTTACCGGGCAGGTGGCTGAGCAGTCCGGGGATGGCAGACCAGGCGGGTTGCAGGTGATATTGCCGCGAGCGCTTCGGTGGCTGGAATGCCAGTGAGTGATGACCGGAACGCAACTGACAGTGGTGACGAACGCCTGTTCACTTTCGGTCGCGACGGAGGTCCGGTTCGTCTGTTTCGTGATTCGTGAGCGTCGGTGAAATCCGAAATGTACGCCTAAACGGTGTGAGCGGGTGTCATGCGGAGGGTCTGGTTCCTGGCCGTGTGTGGAGGAAGATCGCGGGCACGGCGTCGGATCTGTGTTTGTGGCGTGACAGGTTGTGTGCGCCCGGTGGCCAGTGGGGTCACCGGTGCACATATCCCGTGGGGGGATCCTTGTGAACTCGCGTGTCTTAAGCGCGTCTTCGTGGCGCGCCCGCAAGAAGACCGCTCGTCTGGCCGCACTGGCCGTGATCACTTCCGGCGCGCTGGCCCTGTCCTCGCTCCCGGCCGCGACCGCGGTCGCGGCCGGGCAAGAGGAGGCACCGGCCTCGTCCGCCTGGGGCCGGGATGGTTCCGAGCCCGCCGTGCCGGAGGTGCCGGTGGGTGTCAACAAGCCGGTGCCCAGCGAGCCGTCGGCCACACCCTCGGCAGAGGAGGCCGCCTGGCGTGAGGCCCAGAAGCAGCACCGCAGCGGGGGGGAGCCGCAGAAGTCGACGCGTTCGGCGCTGGGGGTGCTGACGTTCGTGCCGGAGGGGCAGGGCGAGGTGCCCTGGCACCGCTACTCCGACACCCGTCTGACCGACGCCCTGGTGGCGCGGGTGAACCTGTCCAACGGCAACCTGATGCTGGCCGCGACCGACTTCGACATCGCCGGGGTGGGCCAGAAGCTGCAGCTGACCCGGACCTACAACTCCTTCACCGGCCCGTACGGCCAGGTGGAGAACTGGTGGCAGGGCTATGAGCGGCGCCTGGACCTGATGTTCACCAGTGAGGTGATCCACTACGACGCCACCGGCGCGGCGGTGCGCTTCACCAAGAACGCCGACGGCACGCTCGCCACGCCGTCCGGGTACAGCAAGGACCTGAAGAAGAACGCGGACGGCACCTACACGCTGACCGACCGCAAGTCGGGCTCGAAGGACACCTACACCTCCGGCGGCGTCCTGACGAAGGTCACCGACAAGAACAACGGGACCATCACCGTCACCCGTCACGAGCAGGACGGCGAGCACACCGGCTTCAAGCTCACCGAGACCCGCTCGGGCCGCTGGATCGACCTCGTCAAGCAGGACGGAACGCACTGGCAGGCCACCGACAACGCCGGCCGCACCGTCTCCCACGAACTGTCCGCACCGGACGTCAATGGTGAGGGCGGCGGGAACCTGGTCAAGTCCACCGACACCGACGGCAAATCCACCCTCTACACCTACGACTCCTCCAACCGGGTCGCGAAGGTCACCACCCCGCGCGGCAACGAGACCCTGTTCAACTACGACGCACAGAACCGGGTCGTCTCCGTGCAGCGGCTGACCGTCAGCGGCGTCGGTCCGACCTGGACCTACGCCTACGACACCGCATACCCGTATCAGGCGGGCACGACGACGGCGGTCGATCCGGACGGCGACCGCACGCTCCACACCCACAACGCGGACGGTGAGATCACCAAGGTCACCGATCCGCTGGGCCACAACCGCTCCACCAGCTACCAGAACCATCTGGTGCAGACCGCGACCGACGCGATGGGCACAGGCACCGGCGGTACGGGCGGCAACGTCACCACCTACGGCTGGGACACCCGCAACAACCCGACCTCGGCCAAGCTGCCCACCGGGGCGAACGCGGCCGCCCAGTACCAGACGGTCGCCGGGGCCGATCTGCCCACCAGCATGAGTGACGCCGACGGCCGCAAGGACACCTACGCCTACGACGCGGCCGGCAACACGCTGTCGGTGACCACCAGCGGCACCGAGGGCGGACAGCGCACCTACACCTACAACCCCGCCACCCCCACCTGCGGCGGGTTCCAGGGCCAGCGCTGCACCGCGAAGGACGCCAACGGCAAGACCACGTCCTTCACCTACGACACCAAGGGCAACCTGACCAAGGTCACCCCACCCGCACCCCTGGGTGTCACCACCTACACCTACGACGCCCTGGGCCGCACCGCCACCTCCACCGACGGCCGCGGAGTCAAGACCCTCTACAGCTACGACGCCCGCGACCGGATCATCAAGACCGATACCTCCGGCTACGCCACCGTCACCCACACCTACGACGCCGACGGCAACACCACCTCACGTACCGACGGCACCGGCACTACCAGGTGGACTTTCGATGCCTTGAACCGGGAGCAGTTCCGTATCCTTCCAGACGCCTCGACCATCACCCTGGCCTACACCCCCGGCGGCGGTGAGGTCGACTGGTACAAGGACCCGAACGGCAAGACCGACTACACCTGGGACAAGGCCGGCCGCCTGACCGAACTGCTGGACCCGGCGGGCAAGAAGACCACCTACGCGTACAACAACAACGACAAGCGCACCAAGACCACCTACCCCGGCGGCACCACCCAGAGCATCACCCTGGACGCCTCCAACCGACCCACCGCGATCAAGGCGGTCTCGGGCACCGCCACCCTGGTCGACCTCACCTACACCTACAAGTACGGCACCGGCGGCACGACCGACGGCACCAAGATCCGCACCCGCAAGGACAACACGAACCAGATCACCACGACCTACGGCTACGACAGCCAGGGCCGCCTGACCCGCGTCGAACCCCAGAAGACGGGGGAACCCTCCGTCGCCTCGAACTACTCCTACGACAAGGCCGGC
>NZ_LGEG01000027.1 GCF_001280125.1 Streptomyces sp. NRRL F-6492 | reverse complement strand
CATCCCCGTCTCCCGCTCGTGTCGACAATGCCCGTCACTCTACGGGCTGTTCCCCGCCGTGCGGGAACTCAGGGGCTACCCACCCGTAAACCTGTCTGGCAAGCTCGGGCCATGACTCCCCGTGCCGGCGACCGGGCCCGTTACGACAGGGCCACCGCTCACCTCGACGCGCCCGTGGCGATCGTCGACCTCGAAGCCTTCGACGCCAACGCGGCGGACCTCGTGCGCAGGGCCGGGGGCAAGCCCATACGGGTGGCGAGCAAGTCCGTGCGGTGCCGGGCGCTGCTGGAGCGGGCGCTCGCGCGGGAGGGCTTCGCCGGGATCATGTCGTTCACGCTCGACGAGTCGCTGTGGCTGGCCCGTGCCGGGTTCGAGGACGTCCTCCTCGCGTACCCGTCGGCGGACCGTGCCGGGTTCGGGGAGCTGGCGCAGGACCCGAAGCCGGCCGCCGCCGTCACCGTGATGGTGGACGACGTGGCGCAGCTGGACCTGATCGACGCCTCGCGCGCGGGAGGGACGGAGGAGGTCCGGGTCTGCCTGGAGCTGGACACGGCGCTCAGCCTGCTCGGCGGCCGGATCCGGGTCGGCGCCCGCCGCTCCCCGCTGCGGGAGCCCGCCGAGCTGGCGGAGCTGGCCCGCTCGGTGGTGCGCCGCCCGGGCTTCCGGCTGGTCGGGATCATGGCGTACGAGGGGCACGTCGCGGGCGTCGGGGACGCGGTCGTGGGCCGGCCGCTGCGGTCGCGGGCGATCCGGCTGATGCAGTCCGCCGCCCGCAGGGAGCTGGCGGAGCGCCGGGCGGCCGTGGTGCGGGCCGTGCGGGCGGTGGCGCCGGACCTGGAGTTCGTGAACGGCGGTGGCACCGGCAGCGTGCAGCACACGGCCGCCGAGGACGCGGTGACGGAGATCGCCGCCGGTTCGGGGTTCTTCGTGCCGCGCCTCTTCGACAACTACACGTCCTTCAGCGGCCGGCCCGCCGCGCTCTTCGCGCAGCCGGTGGTCCGGCGGCCGGGCATGGGCGTGGTGACCGTGCTCGGCGGCGGGTACCCCGCCTCCGGGGCGGCGGGCCGGGACCGGCTGCCCGTGCCGTACCTGCCGGAGGGACTGCGCTACGACCCGCAGGAGGGGGCCGGCGAGGTGCAGACCCCGCTGCTCGGCTCGCCGGCCGACGACCTGCGGATCGGCGACAAGGTGTGGTTCCGGCACGCGAAGGCCGGCGAGCTGTGCGAGCGGTTCGAGAGCCTGCACCTGGTCGAGGGCGACCGGATCACGGCGACCGTGCCGACGTACCGGGGCGAGGGCCGTACCTTCCTGTAGTCCCTCCGGCGGCTAGTGCACCGTGTCCCGCTGGTCGGGGATCACGCTGCCGTCGGCCCGGCGGACCGGCCGCGCCGTGCCGTCGCCGGCCGTGTAGCCGGTGGTGGCGCAGGGGTACGGGGTGGCCTTCGGGGGCTTCGGCTCGATGAACATCGGGTTCACGAGCCAGCGCCCGTCGCCGTTCTCGTACGCCCGGCACATCAGCTCGTTCTTGTTGCGGTTGAGGACCAGGCGGAGGCCGGTGGCGTCCCGCAGGAAGGAGACGTCGGTGTCGGAGTCCCCGGCGGCGAGGACCTGGCGTCGGGAGGCGGGCTGGACGCGTTCGGCGGCGGGGCCCCGGACGCCGAGGATCTCCTGGTTGATCCAGCAGCGCTTGCCGTCGATGTAGGTGATCATCGTGTCCTCGCCGTCGCGGACGGTGCCGCAGCCCTTGAAGTGGGCGGTGAGCCGGCCGTGTTCGGTGGTGTTGCGGATGCCGATCGCGTGCGAGGGGTCGATCCCGACGCCCCGGGCCCAGACGTCGACGACGGGTTCGGGCGAGGCGGAGACGATCCAGACGTCGAAGCCGGCCTTCCGGAGCGTGCGGATCAGGTCGCGCTGCTGCTCGTAGTGGCGGATCCAGCCGGTGACCCGGGCGGTGCCGACGCGCTGGGTGGCGCCCTGCGGGGCGGCGAGGTTCTCGGCGCGGGCGGCGGCCGCGAAGGACTCGACCTCGCGGGTGGTCCAGCCGCGCAGGAGCTGGGCCAGCCAGGCGTACTGGGGTTCCGTGCGGCGGTGGTCGAAGCCGGCGAACGCGGCCCTGCCGCCGGTGGTGGCGCCGTCGGTGTAGACGGAGCGGATCTCGTCGGCGCAGCGGGTGTCGGTGGCGGTGGGCAGGGTGCGCCCGCCGGCGGGACAGGCCGCGCGCAGGGCGGTCGCGGCGGCGGGGGTGAGGTGGCGGCTGGTGGTGGACCAGTCGTCGTCGCGGGGCGGGCGGACGCGGTCGTTGCGCAGGAGCCAGTACAGGGTGGCGTCGCCGACGTCGTTCTTGATGACGGTGTTGTCCCAGTCGAAGACGGCGAGGGGCTTGTTCCCCTTCGTTCTCCCGTCGGCGCAGTGGTCGGCGATCAGGCGGTCGAGCCGGGCCCGGTTGTCGCCGTACCAGCCGGTGGAGGCGTTCAGGGCGGGGCAGGCACCGGGGTGTGCCCCGGCCGGGGCGGCGGAGACGAGGGTGGTCGCGGCGAGGGCGAGCGCGGCGGCGGTCGCGGACGTGCGGAGCCGGTGGTTCACGGGCACTCCTGTCGGTATCCGGTGGGCGGTACGCGGACAGCCGGGCGCCTTGCGACGCCCGGCTGCCGGGAACGGGGGAAACGAGGGAAGAGGAGGGGCTAGAGGGGGGTCACGTACGCGCCCGCGATGCCGCCGTCCACGAGGAAGTCGGTGGCGTTGACGAAGGAGGAGTCGTCGCTGGCGAGGAAGGCGACGGCGGCGGCGATCTCGTCGGCCTCGGCGAAGCGGCCGACGGGGATGTGGACGAGGCGGCGCGCGGCCCGCTCGGGGTCCTTGGCGAACAGCTCCTGGAGGAGCGGGGTGTTGACGGGCCCGGGGCAGAGGGCGTTGACGCGGATGCCCTCGCGGGCGAACTGGACGCCCAGCTCGCGGGACATGGCGAGCACGCCGCCCTTGGAGGCGGTGTAGGAGATCTGGCTGGTGGCGGCGCCCATGATCGCGACGAAGGAGGCGGTGTTGATGATGGAGCCCCGGCCCTGGCGGCGCATGTAGGGCAGGGCGGCCTTGCAGCAGAGGTAGACGGAGGTGAGGTTGACGTCCTGGACGCGCTTCCAGGCCTCCAGGCCGGTCTCCAGGATGGAGTCGTCGTCGGGGGGCGAGATGCCGGCGTTGTTGAAGGCGATGTCGACGGAGCCGTAGGTGTCGAAGGCGGTCTTGAACAGCGCCTCGACCTGCTCGGGGTCGGTGACGTCGACCCGTACGAAGGTGCCGCCGACCTCCTCGGCGGCCGCCTTGCCGGCGGTCTCGTCGATGTCGCCGCAGACGACGTTGGCGCCTTCGGAGGCGAGGCGGCGGGCGGTGGCGAGGCCGATGCCGCTGCCGGCTCCGGTGATGACGGCGGTGCGGCCGACCAGACGGCGGCAGACGATCTCTTCGGTGCTCATGCGGTTCAGGCCTCCGTGCTGATGAAGACGTTCTTGGTTTCGGTGAAGGCGGTCAGGGCGTCGGGGCCGAGTTCGCGGCCGAGGCCGGACTGCTGGTAGCCGCCGAACGGGGTCCAGTAGCGGACGCTGGAGTGGGAGTTGACGGAGAGGTTGCCGGCGCGGACGGCGCGGGAGACGCGCAGGGCGCGGCCGACGTCCCGGGTCCAGATCGAGCCGGACAGGCCGTACTCGGTGGCGTTGGCGAGGCGGACCGCGTCGGCCTCGTCCTCGAAGGGGAGGACGACGGCGACGGGTCCGAAGATCTCCTCGACGGCGCAGGGGGCGTCCTCGGGCAGGCCGGTGAGGACGGTCGGCGGGAACCAGAAGCCGGGGCCCTCGGGGGCCTTGCCCCGGATGCCGGGGAGGTCGTCGGGGACGTAGGAGCGGACGCGGTCGAGCTGGGCGCGGGAGATGAGCGGGCCCATCTGGGTGCGCTCGTCGGAGGGGTCGCCGACGACGATCTCCTCGATCGCGGGGGCGAGCAGCTCCAGGAAGCGGTCGTACGCGCTCCGCTGGACGAGGATGCGGGTGCGGGCGCAGCAGTCCTGGCCGCTGTTGTCGAGGAAGGACATCGGGGCGGCGGCGGCGGCCGCTTCGAGGTCCGCGTCGGCGAAGACGATGTTGGGGCTCTTGCCGCCGAGTTCGAGGGTGACCCGCTTCACGCGTTCGGCGCACTTGGCCATGATGGCCTTGCCGACCCGGGTGGAGCCGGTGAAGACGATCTTGGCGACGCCGGGGTGTTCGACGAGGGCGTTCCCGGCGACCGGGCCGGTGCCGGGGAGGACCTGGAAGAGCCCTTCGGGCAGGCCCGCGCCCAGGGCGAGTTCGGCGAGGCGGAGCGCGGTGAGCGGGGTGGTCTCGGCCGGTTTGAGGAGCACGGCGTTGCCGGCGGCGAGGGCGGGCGCGGTGGCCCAGAAGGCGGTCGGCATGGGGAAGTTCCAGGGCGCGATGACGCCGACGACCCCGAGGGGTTCGAGGAGGGTGACGTCGAGGCCGCCGGCCACCGGGATCTGGCGCCCGTTGAGGCGTTCCACCCCCCCGGCGGAGAATTCGAGCAGGTCGCGGACGTTGCCGGCCTCCCAGCGGGCGTTGCCGATGGTGTGTCCCGCCTCGGTGACCTCCAACCGGGCCAGTTCCTCGGCGTGTTCGTCGACGGCGGCGGCGAAGCGGCGCAGCAGCCGGGCGCGGTCGGCGGGCGCGGCGGCGGCCCAGCCGCGCTGGGCGGCGGCGGCCCGGGTGACGGCGGCGTCGACGTCGGCGGAGGTGGCGGCCTCGACGGTGGCGACCTCTTCCCCGGTCGCCGGGTTCAGTACCTGGAGCAACTCTTTCCTCACAAGCGTTCGCCTCACAAGCGTTCGAAGGAGCGGCGCAGTTCCCAGTCGGTCACCGCGGCGTCGAAGGCGTCGAGTTCGACGCGGGCCATGTTGCGGTAGTGGGCGACGACCTCGGGACCGAAGGCGGCCTTGGCGATCTCGCTGGTCTCCCAGAGTTCGGCGGCCTCGCGCAGGGTGGTGGGGACGTGGGCGTAGTCGGCGGCGTAGGCGTTCCCCGTACAGGGCTCGGGCGGTTCGAGGCGCTGCTCGATGCCGTGGAGGCCGGCGGCGACCAGGCCGGCGACGGCGAGGTAGGGGTTGACGTCGCCGCCGGGGAGGCGGTTCTCGAAGCGGGTGGAGCGTCCGTGGCCGACGACCCGGAGGGCGCAGGTGCGGTTGTCGTGGCCCCAGGCGACGGCGGTGGGGGCGAAGGAGCCGGGCTGGAAGCGCTTGTAGGAGTTGATGTTGGGGGCGTAGAGGAGGGAGAAGTCGCGGAGGGCGGCGAGCTGTCCGGCGAGGAAGTGCCGCATGGTCGCCGACATGCCGTGCTCGTCGTCCCCGGCCATCACGTTCGTGCCCTCGGCGTCCTGGAGGGAGAGGTGGATGTGGCAGGAGTTGCCCTCGCGCTCGTTGTACTTCGCCATGAAGGTGAGCGAGTAGCCCTCCTGGGCGGCGATCTCCTTGGCGCCCGTCTTGTAGACGGCGTGCCGGTCGCAGGTGACGAGGGCCTCGTCGTACTTGAAGGCGATCTCGTGCTGGCCGGGGTTGCACTCGCCCTTGGCGGACTCGACGGTGAGCCCGGCGGCGGTCATCTCGTTGCGGATGCGGCGCAGGAGGGGCTCGACGCGGCCGGTGCCGAGGACGGAGTAGTCGACGTTGTACTGGTTGACGGGGGTGAGGCCGCGGTAGTTCGCGTCCCAGGCCTGCTCGTAGCTGTCCCTGAAGACGATGAACTCCAGCTCGGTGCCGGCGTGGGCGGTGAGGCCGTGTTCCGCGAGGCGTTCGAGCTGGCGGCGCAGGATCTGGCGGGGCGCGGCGACGACGGGGGTGCCGTCGCCCCAGGCGAGGTCGGCCGTCACCATGGCGGTGGCCTCGTTCCAGGGGAGGCGGCGGAGGGTGGTGAGGTCGGGGTGCATGGCGAAGTCGCCGTAGCCGCGGTCCCAGGAGGACATCTCGTAGCCGTCGACGGTGTTCATCTCGGTGTCGACGGCCAGGAGGTAGTTGCAGCCCTCGGTGCCGTGGCCGAGGACGTCGTCCAGGAAGAACTGCGCGGCGAACCTCTTGCCCTGGAGCCGTCCCTGCATGTCGGGGAAGGCGAGGACTACGGTGTCGATCTCGCCGCTCGCGACGAGGGCACGGAGCTCCTCGACGGTGAGCGGGGGTGTGCGGTCTGCCACGGGATTGCTCCTCCTTCGGCCTGCCGGAAGCCATAAGGTATTGCGGAAGACCATTGCTTGGGAAGTGCCGGCGGAAAGGAAACGAGAACGTGGCCAGTACGAGTGAATCGGCGGACCGGCTGACGCCCGTGCTGCGGCCGGTGCGGGCGGGCAACGGGTTCGAGGAGGCCCTGGAGCAGATCCTCCAGGTGGTACGGCTCGGCCTGGTGCCGGACGGGGAGCGGCTGCCCGCCGAGCGGGAGCTGGCCGACCGGATGGGCATCAGCCGGGTGACCCTGCGCGAGGTCCTCAAGGTCCTCCAGGAGCAGGGGCTCGTGGAGAGCCGGCGCGGCCGGTACGGCGGGACGTTCGTGCTGCCCCGGACCCGGACGGGCGACGAGGACGAGCTGCGCCGCCGGATCGCCTCGGTCGACATGGAGGACGCCCTGCGCTTCCGCGAGGTCCTGGAGGTGGGGGCCGCGGGGCTGTGCGCGGCCCACGGCCTCGACGCGGCGGGCGCCGGGCGGCTGCGGTCCGCCCTCGCGGCGACCCACGACGCCCCGCTCGGCGACTACCGGCGCCAGGACACCCTGCTCCACCTCACGCTCGCGGAGCTGTCCGGCTCGCCGACCCTGACGGCCCAGTACGCGGCGGTCCGGGCGACCGTGAACGACCTGCTCGACTGCATCCCGCTGCTCGTGCGGAACCTGGAGCACTCCCAGCACCAGCACACCGCGCTCGTGGAGGCGGTCCTCGACGGGGACGCGGACGCGGCGCGCGAGGTCATGCGGGAGCACTGCGCGGGCACGGCGGCGCTGCTGCGGGGCTTCCTGACGTGAACGGCGCCCGCGGGGCCGCGGGCCCGTAACCCGAAAGTAACGCAGGGGGGTTGCGTTCCCGCCGGGGCGGCGCAAAGGTATGGCCTCAATCCATTGGGCCCGTTGCGGGGAGCTGACGCTGCCATGACGCTCGAAGAAACGACCGGGAGCACGTCCGGGGGCACGTCCGGGGGCGGCGCCCCGCCGGAGGACGACTACCTGAAGCGGCGGGCGCTGCGCCGCGGCAGCGCCGGCTGGCTGCTGCTCACCGGACTCGGCGTCGCCTACGTCGTCTCCGGGGACTTCTCCGGCTGGAACATCGGCCTGTCGAAGGGCGGCTTCGGCGGACTCGCCGTCGCCACCGTCCTGATGGGCGCGATGTACGCCTGTCTGGTCTTCGCGCTCGCCGAGCTCTCCGCCATCCTGCCCACGGCGGGCGGCGGTTACGGCTTCGCCCGCCGGGCGCTCGGCACCTGGGGCGGCTTCCTCACCGGCACCGCGATCCTCATCGAGTACATCCTCGCCCCCGCCGCGATCTCCATCTTCATCGGCGACTACGTCGAGTCCCTGGGACTGTTCGGCCTGGAGTCCGGCTGGCCGGTCTACCTGGTCTGCTTCGCGCTCTTCATCGGGATCCACCTGTGGGGCGTGGGCGAGGCGCTGCGGTTCAGCCTGGTGGTGACGGTGATCGCGGTCGCGGCCCTGGTCGTCTTCGCGCTCGGCGCGTTCACCGACTTCCACGTGGACGGCCTGAACGACATCCCGGTGGACGGCGAGGCCTTCGGGTCGAACTCCTGGCTGCCGTTCGGCCTGCTGGGGATCTGGGCCGCGTTCCCCTTCGGCATGTGGTTCTTCCTCGGCGTCGAAGGGGTGCCGCTGGCCGCCGAGGAGGCGAAGGACCCGGTCAGGTCGATGCCGAAGGCGCTGGCGATCTCGCTCGGCGTCCTGGTGCTGCTCGCCGTGATGACCTTCTTCGCCGCCACCGGGGCGCGCGGCGCGGCCGCCGTCCAGGAGGCGGGGAACCCGCTGGTCGTGGCGCTCCAGGGCGACGGGGAGCCGACGGCGCTCAGCCGGTTCGTGAACTACGCGGGCCTGGCGGGTCTGGTCGCCTCCTTCTTCTCCCTCATCTACGCGGGGTCGCGCCAGCTCTTCGCCCTCTCCCGGGCGGGCTACCTGCCCCGCTTCCTCTCCCTGACCAGCCGCCGCAAGTCGCCCTACCTGGGCCTCCTCATCCCGGGCGCGATCGGCTTCGCGCTCGCGGCCGGCACCGGGAACGGGGCCCGGATGCTGAACATCGCGGTCTTCGGCGCCACCATCTCGTACGCCCTGATGGCGCTCTCGCACATCGTGCTGCGCCGCCGCGAGCCGCACCTGCACCGGCCGTACCGCACGCCCGGCGGCACCGTCACCTCGTCGGTGGCCTTCGTCCTGGCCCTGTCGGCCCTGGTGGCGACCTTCCTGGTGGACCGGACGGCGGCGTTCATGGCGCTCGGGGTGTACGTGATCGCCCTCGCCTACTTCGCGTTCTACAGTCGGCACCACCTGGTGGCCAAGGCCCCCGAGGAGGAGTTCGCGGCGCTCGCCGCGGCCGAGGCCGAACTCGAACGCGGCTGAAATCCCGCCCCTTCCTGAGGAGTTGTCGTGTCCGCACCGCTCATCGGCGTGACCACCTATCTGAACCGGGCCCGCTGGGGGGTGTGGGACATGGAGGCCGCGCTGCTCCCCGCCGCGTACCCCCGGCTCGTACGGGAGGGCGGAGGGCACGCGGTGATGCTCCCGCCGGACGTCCCGGCCGCCGCCGCGGCGGTCGTGGCCCGGCTCGACGGCCTGGTCGTGGCGGGCGGGGCGGACGTGGAGCCCGTACGGTACGGGGCCGAGCCCGACCCCCGTACCGGCCCGCCGGCCAGGGAGCGGGACTCCTGGGAGCTGGCCCTGGTCGACGCGGCCCTCGCCTCCGGCACCCCGCTCCTGGGGATCTGCCGGGGGATGCAGCTGCTGAACGTGGCCCTCGGGGGCACGCTGGTCCAGCACCTGGACGGGCACACGGAGGCGGTCGGGGTGATGGGCCGGCACGCGGTCGAGCCGGTGCCGGGCACCCTCTACGCCTCCCTGGTGCCGGAGCGGGCCGAGGTCCCGACCTACCACCACCAGGCCGTGGACCGGCTGGGCGCGGGGCTCGCGGCCTCGGCCCACGCGGAGGACGGCACGGTGGAGGCGGTGGAACTGGCCGCCCCCGCCTGGACCCTCGGCGTGCAGTGGCACCCGGAGATGGGCGAGGACACGCGCGTGATGCGGGGACTGGTCCGGGCGGCGGAGGCGGCGACGGCCCGGGTGTGACGGGCGGCGGTCAGGCGGCCGTACGGGCGGCGAGCACCGTGCGGTCGCCCCGCATCATGAAGGCGTAGAGGGCGGCGGAGAGGACCATGCCGACGGGCAGGGAGAGGTCGAGGCCGCCGAGGACCGCGGCGACCGGCCCGGTGTAGAGGGTGTTGGCGCACAGGGAGGCGGCGGCGACGCCGGCGACCAGCGCGAACGCCCCGGCCGGGTTGACCCCGGCGGCGTACCAGAAGGGGCCGCCGGGGGTCTCGTCGGAGAGCGCCGCGCCGTCGTAGCGGCAGCGGCGCAGCAGGACGTCGGTGGCGTACACGGCCGTCAGGGGGCCGACCAGGACCGTGATCACCTGGAGGGCGTTGCCGACGGTGTCCAGGAAGCCGGAGACGAGGACGCCGTACAGGGTCAGGGCGACGGCAACGGCGCCGTCGAGGAGGACGCTGACGGAGCGGCGGACGCGCAGGCCGACGGCCTGGAGCGCGAGTCCGGCGCTGTAGGCGGTCAGGGCGTTGATGGCGACGGTGCCGAGGACCAGGGCGAGCAGGAAGACCGGCGCGAACCAGCCGGGCAGGACCTCCTGGAGCGCGGTCTGCGGGTCGGTCATGTCGACGGCGGTGGCCGCGAGGGCGCCGAGCGAACAGACCACGACGCTGGGCAGGAAGGCGCCGAGGGCGGTCCAGCCGACGATCGCCCCCTTCGGGGCGGTGCGGGGCAGGTAGCGGGAGAAGTCGGCGCTCGTGGTGTACGAGAGCGGGCCCGAGGCGATCATCGTGGTGCCCGCGAGGAGCAGGGACCACAGCTCGGTCCCGGAGAGGCGCGCGGCGGGGGCGTACGAGAGGTCGGCGTGCCGCAGGACGGCGAACGCGACGACGGCGAACGCTCCGGCGAGGACGAGCGTGATCGGCAGGTACAGCTTGATGATCAGGCCGTGCCCGTAGACGCTGATGACCAGCGTGAGGGCGGCGATCACCACGACGACGGCCACCTCGACGGGGACGGTGACCGCGATGCCGGTCTTCGCCACGAGCGCGAAGGCGGCGGTGGCCGCGGCGGCCAGGTTGAGCGCGAAGTAGCAGACGGAGACCAGCCAGCCGCCGACCGCGTTGTTCACGCGGTTGCCCCGGACGCCGTACACGGCCCGGGTGATCACCTCGCTGGGCGCGCCGGCGACCGGGCCGGGGGTGGCGAGCAGCCCGGTGAGCAGCCAGAAGAGGTTGCCCACGACGATCACGCCGACGGCCTGCCAGAGGCTCAGTCCCATGAGGACGAGGGCGCCGCCGATGACCAGGCTCAGGTAGTTGACGTTCGCCGCGGCCCACACGGAGAAGAGCTCGCGGGGGTGTCCGTGGCGCTCCTCGTCGGGGACGCGGTCGATGCCGTGGGCCTCGACGCGGCCGGGCCGGCCGGCGGCCGGAGGGGTGACCTGGGCGGCCCGGGAGGCCGGGTCCTGGTCGGGGATCGTGGAAGCCATGCGGCCCTCCGGAAGCGTGTGGTGCCCACCTGGTTGCTTATTGGTCGCACACTCAATAGCATCCCCGGTATGTCGTCAAGCGTCCAGCGCAAGCGAGTTCGGAAAACGCCGGAAGCCCGGCGGGCGGAGATCGTGCGGACCGCGGCCCGGGTCGCCCTGACCGAGGGCCTGGAGTGCGTCACCCTGCGGCGGATCGCCGAGGAGCTGGCCGTGCGACCGGGTCTGATCAGCCACTACTTCCCCTCGGCGGAGGACCTGGTGGCCGAGGCGTTCGCCGTGGCCTCCACCGGCGAGCTCGACTCCCTGCTGCCCGCCGAGCGGCCGCACGGCACCCCCGCGCAGTACCTCGCGCGCTACTTCGCCCTCTCCGCCGGAGAGGCGTACGACGACATCAGCCGCCTGTGGATCAACGCCCGGCACCTCAGCCGCTACCGGCCCGTCCTGCGCGACCGGGTCGCCGAGCAGGAGCGCGCCTCCGACGACCGCCTCGAAGGGCTCATCCGCGAGGGCGTCGAGCGGGGCGAGTTCCGCACGGACGACCCGCGCGCGACGGCCATCCAGATCCTGGTGGTCCTCGACGGCCTCGGCGCCCACGCCAACACCGACCGGGGCGACCGGCCGGAGGCGGTGACCCGGATGGCCGTCACCACGGCGGAACGCGAACTCGGCCTGGTGGCGGGGGCACTGACGGAGACGGCGCTGCCGGTCGTACCGGGGTGATCGGCCCGCGGTACGGGGGCTCCCGTACGGGGCGGGTCGCCCGGACGGGGCCCGCACGCACGCGCAACCCGTCCCCCGCACCCGTACACACGACCCCATCCCCATCCGCATCCGCATCCGCATCCGCATCCGCATCCGCATCCGCATCCGCACCGACCGTCTGCACTGGCCGACTGCCCGTGCCCGTGCCTGCGCCCGTGCCCGTGCCCGTGCCTGTGGCCTGTGCCTGTGCCTGTGCCTGTGAAGAAAACCCCGCAACCCCTCCTGGAGCCACCGTGCGCACCCGTCTCGTCCTGCTCTCCGCCCGTCTGCTCGACCCCGGCACGGGGGCGTTCCTGCCGGAGACCGCGCTCGCCGTCTCCGAGGAGGGCCGGATCGCGGCCCTGGGCGACGACCGCGAGATCCGCGCGCTCGCCGGACCGGGCACCACCGTGATCGACCTCAGGGGGGCCGTCGTCACCCCCGGCCTCGTCGACGGGCACGTGCACCCGGTCACCGGCGCCGAGCTGACGCACGGCCTGGACCTGTCGTACTGCGCCGACCTCGACGACGTGCGGGAGGCCCTCGCCCGCGAGGTGCGGACCCTGGAGCGCGGGGCGTGGCTGTTCGGCTGGGGCCTCGACCCGAACGTCTTCGGCGACCGCCCCGTCGGCACCGCCCCCTTCGACTCCGTCCTCGACGGGGTGCCCGCCTTCCTGCTGCTCTTCGACGCCCACTCGGCCCTCGCCAGCCGCCGGGCCCTCGAACTCGCCGGGGTCGACGGCCCCCGCACCTTCGACCAGGCCTCCGCCGAGGTCGTCTGCGACGCCGACGGACGCCCGACCGGCCTCCTCCAGGAGGACGCCGCGTGCGAGCTGGTCGAGCGGGTCGCCCCGAAGCCGACGCGCGAGGAGAGCCGGGAGCGGCTCGCGGCCGCGCTGCGGTCCATGGCCGCCACGGGCCTGACCGGCGGCCACGCCATGGACGCCAACGGCGACAGCCTCGCCCTGTACGGGGAGCTGGACGCGGCCGGCGAGCTGCCGCTGCGGCTGCGGGTGGCGCCCTGGTGCCAGCCCGGCACCGACGTCGACGGCGTACGGGCCCTGATCGGGCAGCAGGGCACCGGCGGGGACCTGTGGCGGGTCGCCGGCGTGAAGCTCTTCATGGACGGGACCATCGACAACGGCACCGCGTGGCTGGAGCGCCCCGACTGCCACGGCGAGTCCACGCACGCGTTCTGGCCGGACCCCGAGGCGTACACGAGGATCGTCGGCGCCCTGCACCGGGCGGGCGTGCCCACCGCGACGCACGCCATCGGGGACGCGGCCGTCCGGCACGTCCTCGACTCCGTCGAGAAGGCGCGCGCCTCGGGCGGCGGCGAGGTGCGGCACCGGGTCGAGCACATCGAGACCGTCCCCGACGACACCCTGCGCCGCTTCGCCGAGCTGGGCGTCCTCGCCTCCATGCAGCCCACCCACTGCTGCGACTTCACCCGCGCCGACCACACCGACAACTGGTCGCGCCGGCTCGGCGAGGAGCGCGCCTCGCGCGCGTGGCGCTGCCAGGACCTGCTGGAGTCCGGGGCGGCCGTGGTCCTCGGCTCGGACTGGCCGATCGCGCCGTTCCCGCCGCTCGGCGTGATGGCCGGGGCCCGGCACCGGCGCCCGAGCCGCGACCTCGACCGGGCGCCGCACGGCCCCGAGCAGGCGCTGTCGCCGCTGGAGGCGCTGCGGGGGATGACGACGGCTCCGGCGTACGCGGCGGGCGAGGAGCACGAGGCGGGCCGGATCGCCCTCGGGCACCGCGCCGACCTGGCCGTCTTCGGGGGCGACCCGCTGACCACGGCCGCGACCGACCTGCCGGAGCTGCCGGTCCTGCTGACGGTCCTCGACGGCCGGGTCACCCACCGCGCGGCGACCGTCTGACCACCGGCCCCCGGTCAACGGCCCCCGGTCACCGGCCCCCGGTCACCGGCCCCCGGTCACCGGCCCCCCGGTCACCGGCCCCGGGGCCGGTCGCGGGTCAGGGAGAGCAGGTCGCGGGCCGGACCCGCGGGGCGGTGGCCGGCGGGCCAGACGGCCCGCAGGTCCCGGCGCAGCACCACCCCCGCGACGGGAACGGCGACCAGGCGGCGGGAGGCCAGTTCCTCGGTGATCGCGAGTTCGCTGAGGACCGCCGGGCCCGCCCCGCTGACGGCGGCGGCCTTCACCGCGGTCGTGGAGGCGAGTTCGAGGAGCGGGCGCGCGAGGCCGCCGTGGGCGGAGAGGGCCGCGTCGAGGACCTGGCGGGTGCCCGAGCCGCGCTCCCGCAGCACCAGCGGGGTCGCGGCCAGCTCCGCCGGGTCCAGCGGGGCGCGGCGGCGGGCCCACGGGTGCGAGGGGGCGGCGACGATCGCGAGGCGGTCGTGGGCGACGACCACGCCGTCGAGGCCGTCCGGCACGGCGAGGCCCTCGACGAAGCCGACGTCCGCGTCGCCCGCGAAGAGGCGTTCCGCGACGGCCGCCGAGTTCCCGGCCTGGAGCGACACGGCGGTGTCCGGGCGCTCGGCGCGCAGGGCGATCAGCCAGCCGGGCAGCAGGTACTCGGCGATCGTCATGGACGCGGCCACCCGCAGCCGCGAGTCGCGCCGGCCGCGCAGGGCCTGCGCCCCGGCGTCGAAGGCCTCCGCCGCCTCCACGATGCGCCGCGCCCAGTCCGTGACGAGGGCGCCCGCGTCGGTGAGCCGGGAGCCGCGCGGCGAACGGTCGACCAGGGCCATCCCGAGCTGCCGCTCCATGGAGCGGATCCGGCTGCTCGCGGCGGGCTGGGTGATCCCGACCTCACGGGCGGCGGCCCCGAGACTGCCGTGCCGGGCGACGGCGAGAAGCAGTTCGAGCGCGCCGAGGTCGGGGACGCGGTGGGAGAGGTGGGGCCGGGCGCTCCCGGCACCGGACACGGACCCGCTGCCGGACGCGCGGCCACCCCCGGGGGCGGTACCCCCCGAAGCCGTACCCCCCGGAGCCGTACCCGCC
>NZ_LGEG01000026.1 GCF_001280125.1 Streptomyces sp. NRRL F-6492 | reverse complement strand
CTTCCGGGTGGGGGCCCGGGGGCACGACTGCCCGTTCCCGTAACGCGTTTGTCGTCGTCGGCGGCGCCCCGCGAGGATGGCGGGAACCATTCGACGAGACGACGAGAGCGGAGTGACCGACGATGTCAGGACCCGTGACCCTCGACCGGCGTGAAGGACCCCACGGAGAGGTCGTCCTGCGGCGCCGCGACGAGCACTACGAGATCATCGCCAACGGCACCTTCCTGATGGACACCTCCGACGGGCGTTCCGAGCGGCTCCTGATCGACGCGGCCCTCGCCGCGCTCCCCGAGGAGCGCCGGGCCGGGGCCTCCGTGCTCGTCGGCGGGCTCGGCGTCGGCTTCTCCCTCGCCCACGCCGCCGCCGACCCCCGCTGGGGCCGGATCGTGGTCGCCGAGCGCGAGGAGGCGATCGTCGACTGGCACCGGCGCGGACCGCTCGCCGCGATCTCCGGGGCCGCGCTCGCCGACCCCCGGACCGTGATCCTGCACACGGACCTGGTGGAGCACGTCCACACCTCCGCCGACACCTACGACGCGCTCTGCCTGGACATCGACAACGGCCCCGACTGGACCGTCACCGAGGACAACGAATCCCTTTACTCCACAGGGGGGTTGGCGGCCTGCGCGGCCCGGCTGAACCCGGGCGGGATCCTCGCCGTGTGGTCCGCGCGACCCTCCGCGGATTTCGAAGCAACCTTGCGGAATGCCGGATTCAGCGGGGTACGGACGGAAGAGGTGCCCGTTGCCCGGGGCGTCCCGGACGCGGTCCACCTCGCCGTACGTCCCGGCTGACTCCTGGATAGCCGGGACACCACCGGTACCTCTAGGCTGCTGCACCGACATCGGCGACGCGAGGCGGGGCAATGGAGCAGACACACACCACTCACCACGGTGCGGCGGCCACTCCGGGGGCCCAGCGGCGCGTCCTGGTGGTCGAGGACGACGCCACGATCGTCGAGGCGATCTCCGCCCGGCTGCGCGCCGAGGGCTTCCTCGTGCAGACCGCGACCGACGGTCCCGCCGCCGTCGACGCGGCCGAGGCCTGGCAGCCCGACCTGATGGTCCTGGACATCATGCTGCCCGGCTTCGACGGCCTGGAGGTGTGCCGCAGGGTCCAGGCCCAGCGGCCCGTCCCGGTCCTCATGCTGACCGCCCGCGACGACGAGACCGACATGCTGGTCGGCCTCGGCGTCGGCGCGGACGACTACATGACGAAGCCGTTCTCGATGCGCGAGCTGGCCGCCCGGGTGCACGTGCTGCTCCGCCGGGTCGAGCGGGCCGCGCTCGCGGCGGTCACCCCGCGCAGCGGCATCCTGCGCCTGGGCGAGCTGGAGATCGACCACGCCCAGCGGCGGGTCCGGGTCCGGGCGGAGGACGTGCACCTGACCCCGACCGAGTTCGACCTCCTGGTCTGTCTGGCGAGCACCCCCCGGGCGGTCCTCTCCCGCGAGCAGCTGCTCGCCGAGGTGTGGGACTGGGCGGACGCCTCGGGCACCCGGACCGTGGACAGCCACATCAAGGCGCTGCGCCGGAAGATCGGGGCCGAGCGGATCCGCACGGTCCACGGCGTCGGCTACGCGCTGGAGACCCCGGCGCCATGAGTCCCCGCGGGCCCGGCGGGCCGGAGGAGCCGAAACGGCCGGAGCGACCGAAACGACCGAAGCGACCGAAACGGCCGGAGGAGCGGGACGGATCCGGCGGTCCGGAAGGACCGGGCGGGCCGGACGCACCGGGCCGGCCGGGCGGATCCCGCGGGCGGCGGGGGCCGGGCGGGCCCGGCGGGCCCCGGGGCGCGCGGCGGCGGCGGCACCGGATCGCGATCTCCATCAAGACCAAGCTCGGCGCGCTCGTCGTCGGGGCGGTCCTGCTGACCTCCTGCCTGGCCCTGGTGGCGATCCGCACGTCCACCGAGTTCCGGTACATCACGATCTTCGCGATGATCGCGACCCTGCTCATCACCCAGTTCGTGGCGCAGTCCCTGACCGCGCCGCTGGACGAGATGACCACGGTGGCCGGGACGATCTCGCGCGGCGACTTCAGCCGCCGGGTGCGGGGCGCGGACCGGCGGGACGAGCTGGGCGACCTCGCGTCCACGATCAACCGCATGGCGGACGACCTGGAGGCCGTGGACCGGCACCGCAAGGAGCTGGTGGCCAACGTCTCGCACGAGCTGCGGACCCCGATCGCCGCGCTGCGGGCCGTCCTGGAGAACGTCGTGGACGGGGTCTCGGAGGCCGATCCCGAGACGATGCGGTCGGCGCTGAAGCAGACCGAGCGGCTGGGCCGGCTGGTGGAGACGCTCCTCGACCTCTCACGCCTCGACAACGGTGTCGTGGCCCTGCGGGGGAGCCGTTTCGAGGTCTGGCCCTATCTGTCGGGGGTGCTGCGGGAGGCGAACCTCGCCGCGTCCCAGCGCGGCCTGTCGTCCACCTCGGGCCTGCACAACCGCACGGACGTGCACCTGCACCTGGACGTGTCGCCGCCCGAGCTGGCCGCCCACGCGGACGCGGAGCGGCTGCACCAGGTGATGGCGAACCTGATCGACAACGCGGTGAAGCACTCCCCGCCGCACGGCCGCGTCACCGTGCGGGCCCGGCGCGGCCCGTATCCGGACTCCCTGGAGCTGGAGGTCGAGGACGAGGGCCCCGGCATCCCGGAGTCGGAGCGGCACAAGGTCTTCCAGCGGTTCAACCGGGGCTCGGCCTCGCGCCGGCAGGGCCCCGGCAGCGACGGCGGGACGGGTCTCGGGCTCGCGATCGCCCGCTGGGCGGTCGATCTGCACGGCGGCGAGATCGGTGTGGCCGAATCATCACGCGGGTGCCGCATCAGAGTCACTCTTCCGGGCAGTCGTCCACCGACGGATTGACGTAGGGTTCGAACCGGAAGAACACGTTCTGCGTGTACGGGGGTGAGACCTCCGCGCACGTGAACGGGGTGCGATCAGGGGTGCGGCCGAAGGGGGTCGTGCCGATGCTTTTCCGTACCCTCACACCAGCGGAACCACGCTTGTTTCCCGCCATTCACGGCTCCGAAACACCCCGTCAAGTGTGACTTGCGCGACGTTGGAGTGCCCGGCCTGCACCTCCCGGCCGGACAGGCGTAGCCTTTATTTCCGCTGTCCATCACCTTGTGAAGCGGAAGAGGGCGGTTGCCGCCGTGTCGTCTCAGTCCCCCAGTACCCCGAGCTCCCCGACCGACCAAGACGGGCAGGGCCAGAACCCTGCGGCCGCCTTCGGTGCCAATGAGTGGCTCGTCGACGAGATCTACCAGCAGTACCTCCAGGACCCGAATTCGGTCGATCGTGCCTGGTGGGACTTCTTCGCCGACTACAAGCCCGGAGCGTCGGAGACCCCGGCCGCCCCGGCGCCCACCCAGAGCACGCCGAGCGCTCCCGCCGCGCAGCAGACGGGCCCCGCACAGGCCGCGCCTGCCGCCCCGGCGTCCGTGCCCGCCCCTGCTCCGGCGCCCGCCGCGCAGAAGCCGGCCGCGGCTCCCGCCGCCCCGGCCGCGGTGAAGGCGGCCCCCGCGGCCGCCAAGCCGGCCGCCGCCCAGGCCGCTCCCGCCGCCGCGAAGCCCGCCGCCAAGGCCGCCCCGGCGTCCGAGGCCCCGGCCGGTCCCGAGCTGATCACGCTGCGCGGCCCCGCCGCCGCGGTCGCGAAGAACATGAACGCCTCCCTGGAGGTGCCGACGGCCACGTCCGTCCGCGCCGTCCCGGTGAAGCTGCTCTTCGACAACCGGATCGTGATCAACAACCACCTGAAGCGCGCCCGGGGCGGGAAGATCTCCTTCACCCACCTCATCGGCTACGCGATGGTGCAGGCCATCAAGGCCATGCCGTCCATGAACAACTCCTTCGCGGAGAAGGACGGCAAGCCGACCCTGGTCAAGCCGGAGCACGTGAACTTCGGCCTCGCGATCGACCTGGTGAAGCCCAACGGCGACCGCCAGCTCGTCGTCGCGGGCATCAAGAAGGCCGAGACGCTCAACTTCTTCGAGTTCTGGCAGGCGTACGAGGACATCGTCAAGCGCGCCCGCGTGGGCAAGCTGACGATGGAGGACTTCTCCGGCGTCACCGTCTCCCTGACCAACCCCGGCGGCCTCGGCACGGTCCACTCCGTGCCGCGTCTGATGCCCGGTCAGTCGGTCATCATGGGCGTCGGCTCGATGGACTACCCGGCCGAGTTCCAGGGCACCTCCCAGGACACCCTGAACAAGCTGGGCATCTCGAAGGTCATGACCCTGACCTCGACGTACGACCACCGCGTGATCCAGGGCGCCGCCTCCGGCGAGTTCCTGCGGATCGTCGCGAACCTCCTCCTCGGCGAGGAGGGCTTCTACGACGAGATCTTCAAGGCCCTGCGCATCCCCTACGAGCCGGTCCGCTGGCTCCGCGACATCGACGCCTCCCACGACGACGACGTCACCAAGGCCGCGCGCGTCTTCGAGCTGATCCACTCCTACCGGGTCCGCGGCCACGTCATGGCCGACACCGACCCGCTGGAGTACAAGCAGCGCAAGCACCCCGACCTGGACATCACCGAGCACGGCCTCACCCTGTGGGACCTGGAGCGCGAGTTCGCGGTCGGCGGCTTCGCCGGCAAGTCGATGATGAAGCTCCGCGACATCCTCGGCGTGCTGCGCGACTCGTACTGCCGCACCACCGGCGTCGAGTTCATGCACATCCAGGACCCGAAGCAGCGCAAGTGGATCCAGGACCGCGTCGAGCGCCCGCACTCCCGCGTGGAGCGCGAGGAGCAGCTGCGGATCCTGCGCCGGCTGAACGCCGCCGAGGCCTTCGAGACCTTCCTGCAGACGAAGTACGTCGGCCAGAAGCGCTTCTCCCTGGAGGGCGGCGAGTCCGTCATCCCGCTGCTCGACGCGGTCATCGACTCGGCCGCCGAGTCGCGCCTCGACGAGGTCGTCATCGGCATGGCCCACCGCGGCCGGCTGAACGTCCTGGCGAACATCGTGGGCAAGTCGTACGCGCAGATCTTCCGCGAGTTCGAGGGCAACCTCGACCCGAAGTCGATGCACGGCTCCGGCGACGTCAAGTACCACCTGGGCGCCGAGGGCACCTTCACGGGCCTGGACGGCGAGCAGATCAAGGTCTCGCTCACCGCCAACCCCTCGCACCTGGAGGCGGTCGACCCGGTCCTGGAGGGTGTCGTCCGCGCCAAGCAGGACGTCATCAACAAGGGCGGCACGGACTTCACCGTCCTGCCCGTCGCCCTCCACGGCGACGCGGCCTTCGCCGGCCAGGGCGTCGTCGCCGAGACGCTGAACATGTCGCAGCTGCGGGGCTACCGCACCGGCGGCACGGTCCACATCGTCATCAACAACCAGGTCGGCTTCACCGCCGCCCCGGAGTCCTCGCGTTCCTCGATGTACGCGACCGACGTGGCCCGCATGATCGAGGCGCCGATCTTCCACGTGAACGGCGACGACCCGGAGGCCGTGGTCCGCGTCGCGCGGCTCGCCTTCGAGTTCCGCCAGACGTTCAACAAGGACGTCGTGATCGACCTCATCTGCTACCGCCGCCGCGGTCACAACGAGGGCGACAACCCCTCGTTCACCAACCCGCAGATGTACAACCTGATCGACAAGAAGCGCTCGGTGCGCAAGCTGTACACCGAGTCGCTCATCGGTCGCGGGGACATCACCCTGGAAGAGGCGGAGCAGTCGCTCCAGGACTTCCAGGGCCAGCTGGAGAAGGTGTTCGCGGAGGTCCGCGAGGCCACCACCACCGCCTCCTCCTCGGTGCACGTCCCGGACGCCCAGGCCGAGTTCCCGGTCTCCGTCACCACCGCGGTCTCCCAGGAGGTCGTGAAGCGGATCGCCGAGTCCCAGGTCAACGTCCCGGACCGGATCACGGTCCACCCGCGCCTGCTGCCGCAGATGCAGCGCCGCGCCGCGTCCCTCGACGACGGCACCATCGACTGGGGCTTCGGCGAGACCCTCGCCATCGGCTCCCTGCTGATGGAGGGCACCCCGGTCCGGCTCTCCGGCCAGGACTCCCGCCGCGGCACCTTCGGCCAGCGCCACGCGGTCCTGGTGGACCAGGAGACCGGCGAGGACCACACCCCGCTGCTCTACCTGGCCGAGGACCAGGCCCACTACAACGTCTACGACTCGCTGCTCAGCGAGTACGCGGCGATGGGCTTCGAGTACGGCTACTCGCTGGCCCGCCCGGACGCCCTGGTCGTCTGGGAGGCGCAGTTCGGCGACTTCGTCAACGGCGCGCAGACCGTCGTCGACGAGTTCATCTCCTCCGCCGAGCAGAAGTGGGGCCAGACCTCCGGCGTCACGCTGCTCCTGCCGCACGGCTACGAGGGCCAGGGCCCGGACCACTCGTCCGCCCGCCCGGAGCGCTTCCTCCAGATGTGCGCCCAGGACAACATGACGGTCGCCATGCCGACGCTGCCGTCGAACTACTTCCACCTGCTGCGCTGGCAGGTCCACAACCCGCACCACAAGCCGCTCATCGTCTTCACCCCGAAGTCGATGCTGCGCCTGAAGGCCGCGGCGTCCACGGTGGAGGAGTTCACCACCGGCGGCTTCCGCCCGGTGATCGGCGACGCGACGGTCGACGCGGCCGACGTCCGCAAGGTCGTCTTCTGCGCCGGCAAGGTCTACTACGACCTGGAGGCCGAGCGTCAGAAGCGCGGTGACAAGGAGACCGCGATCATCCGTCTGGAGCGCCTGTACCCGCTGCCGGGTGCCGAGCTCCAGGCCGAGATCGCCAAGTACCCGAACGCCGCGAAGTACATCTGGGCGCAGGAGGAGCCGGCGAACCAGGGTGCCTGGCCGTTCATCGCGCTCAACCTGATCGACCACCTGGACCTGGCGGTCGGCGCGGACATCCCGGCGGGCGAGCGCCTGCGCCGGATCTCGCGTCCGCACTCCTCCTCCCCGGCGGTCGGCTCGGCCAAGCGCCACCAGGCGGAGCAGCAGCAGCTGGTCAACGAGGTCTTCGACGCCTGATCCCGTACCGCTCGCGCGTGACGGGCGGAGGCCCGGCACCCCACCAGGGGTGCCGGGCCTCCGGCGTTTCCGCGTCCCTCCGGCCGCCGGGGCTCAGCCGAGGTAGGCCTCGAAGTCCCAGTAGGGGCGGTTGCGCTGGCGGGCGGAGAGGGTGTGCGGGTGCTGCGCGCCGAGGGTCCTGGTGAGGGCCAGGAGGCCGTCCTCCTCGACCTTGCCCGCCTCGTCGACCTCGCGGACCCCCCGGAGGTCGGCGGCGAGCGCGATCCGGCACGAGAGGGTGAGCGGGTGCTCGTCGCCGAGGACCCGGCGGGCGCGGCGGAGCGTCTCCCGGCTCAGCTCGACGGCGTCGCCGACGCGCCCGTTGAAGTTGCGGGCGGCGGCGGCGTTGAGCGCGCAGCCCAGGACCCAGGGGTGGTCGGGGCCGAGGGTGGCGGTGAAGCCGCCGAGGGCGGACTCCAGGAGGGCGAGGGCGCCGGAGCGGTCGCCCGCGGCCTGCATGACGAGGCCGGTGTTGGCGACCATGCCGGTGGCGACGGGGTGGGCGGGGCCGAGGATCGAGCGGAACCCGGCCTCCGCCTCGGCGGTCAGCTCGCGGGCGTGGTCGAGGTCCCCGTGTTCGCGCAGGTAGTTGGCGTAGTTGTTGATGAAGGTGAGGGTCGTGTGGTGCTCCCGGCCGTGCACCTGCTCGATCTGTTCGAGGAGGCTCGCCATCTGGGCCCCGATGTCCTGCTGGGAGCCTCCCTCGCGGCGGCGGCAGAGCGCGAGCTGGGCGCGGGCCGAGAGGGTCTGCGGGTGCTGCGGCCCGAGCACCTGGACGTGGAGCCGGACGCCGGCCTCCTGGCGTACGAGGGCGTCCCGGTAGCGGCCGAGGAGGCGCAGGTCGTGGGCGAGGGCGCCGGCCGAGTTGAGGGTGTTGGCGTGGCGGGCGCGCAGGACGGTCTCGCGGCGGGCGAGGTTCTCGGCGTCGAGGTCGTACGCCTCCTGGTAGCGGCCGAGGAGGCGGAGGCTGACGCCGAGGTTGTGGCGGGCGAGGAGGGTCATGAACTCGTTCTCGCCCAGGATCCGCTGGGATTCGTCGAGGAGCCGGCGCTGGAGCTCCTCGGCCTCGGTGTACTGGCCGAGGTAGCGGAGGTTGCTCGCGGCGGCGCTGTGGGCGATGAGTTCGGCGTGCTCGTTGCGCGGGGTCTGCGCGCGGAGCCGTTCGAGGGCGGCCGAGTCGAGGACGTGGGCCTCGCGGAACCGGCCGGCGGCGCGCAGGATGTTGCCCTCCTGGCTGGTCAGGGTGAGCATCGGCTGGGCCACCGGGTCCATGAACCCGCTCCAGCTGAGCCGGATCCGCTCGGCGAGCCGGATGCCGGCCTTGAACTCGCCGCTGCGGTAGCAGTAGCGCAGGCAGTTGAGGACGGCGTTCTGGATGCGGGGGCCGCGGCTCTCCAGGGCGCCCGAGGGTTCGAGGTGCGGCAGGAGTTCGGCGTAGCGGGGCCAGTTCCGGCTGTCCATGGGGTTGCCGGGGTCGGCCTCGGCGAGCAGGGTGCGGACGGCCTTGCGGTGGGCGGCGCGGTGGGTGCCGTCGGTGAGCCGGGAGACGATGTCGTGCACCAGGCGGTGCATGTGGACGGACTCCTGGTGCGGTCCCATGTCGGTGCTGACGGGGCCGCGGGTCTCCCGGGTGAGGACGGAGTAGTTGACCAGGGTGTCGAGGGCCCGGGTCCAGGCCGGCAGGTCGTTGACCATCCAGTGGAGGTCCTCGGGCAGTTCGGCCTGCGGATAGGCGCGGACGAGGCCGAGGGGGATGCGGCCGGGGGCGAAGGAGGCGCAGAAGCTGAGGATCTCGACGGCCTGCGGCTGGGCGCGGCGGAGCCGGTTGATCAGTATCGACCAGGAGGTGAGGGAGGCGTTGGGCATGCCCTCGCCGCCGGTGGGGTCGTCGACGGTGGAGAGGCGGCCCTCGCGGACCATGCGGAGGTACTCGGGCGCCTCCATGCCGGACTCGCCGAGCCAGGCGGCGGCCTGGACGAGGGGCAGGGGGACGTCGCCGAACTCGTGGGCGACCTCGTCGGCCTCGGCGGCGGTGATGTGCGGGGCCCGGCGCATGAGGTAGCCGGTGGACTCGGCGCGGGCGAAGCCGCCGACCTCCAGGAGGTCGGTGTGTTCGCCCCAGAGGCGGTTGCGGGAGGTGATCAGGACGTGGCCGGGACCGTGCGGGAGCATGACGCCGGCGTCCCTGATGTCGTCCCAGCCGTCGAAGACGATCAGCCAGCGGCTCTGCGGGTCGCCCCGGCGCAGGGCGTCGCGGACCGCGCGGATGCGTTCGCCGGGTTCGTTGCCGACGGGGAGGCCCAGTTCGACGGCGAGTTCGCCGAAGCGGTCGCGCTGGACGTTGCGGTCGTCGGAGCTGACCCACCAGACGGCGTCGTAGTCGGGGCTGAAGCGGTGGGCGTACTCGGCGGCGATCTGGGTCTTGCCGATGCCGGACATGCCGAGGAGGGTGCAGGCCGCGTTGCCGCGTTCGGCGTCCATGAGCCGTTCCTGCAGTTCGGCGAGGAGGTCGTCGCGGCCGGTGAACCGGGGGTTGCGGCGCGGGACCTCGCCCCAGACCTCGGGCGGGGTGTCGGGGTAGCGGGCGAGGGCGCCGGACGGGATGCGGCGGCCGGCGGAGCGGCGGGGTTCGATGCCGAGGCGGCCGAGGAGGCGGGCCTCCGCCTCGTCCTCGCCGACGCCCCACAGGCCGGCCGGTTCCAGGACGGCGGTGGCCGGGAGCAGGGGCCGGTTGGTGAGGTTGACGGCGGCGAACCGGTCGGCGTGGGCGGCGACGAAGCCGCGCAGGACGTCGTTCCACTCCCCGGCGGGGCGGGGGCCGAGTTCGAAGAACCAGTCGTTGAGGACGAGGAGGACCTGGCCGCGGGCGAGCAGCAGGTCGCCGAGGGAGTCCTCCAGGGGCACCTCGCGGGGCGGGTCCCAGCGGTGCGGGGTGGCGCGGACCCCGTGCAGGTCGAGGCGCTGGCTGATCCAGGTGGCCCAGGGCCGGTGGTATCCGGGGAACACCACCAGGACGTGTTCGGGTGCCGTGCTTCCGCGCGGGGCTCCGCCCCCGGTCGGCCGCGCCTGTTCCGCCATGTGTACCTCTCCCTGTTCCCTGTCCGCTCGCACGCCACGGGGTGTCGCCGCGCGCGTGCATAGTGTCACCGAAGCGCTCGGGGCGTGGCGCCGAGGCGCGCGTGGTGCTGCTGCATGTGGCGGGCGAACTCCCTTCCGGCATTGGTCAGTTCATCGGATTCAAGCAGGACCGAGAGGGCTCGGCCCACCTGATGGTGGAATCTCTCGAACTGCTGCCCGGCCCGGGTGCGCCAGGGGCCGGGCGGCCCGGTCGACCGGGCCGCGCGCCGCCACAGGTCGGTGAGGGCGAGATGGGCGTAGGCGCCCTGGAGGACCCCGGCGATCGGGCGGGCGTCGGTGCGCCAGCCGACCCGGTGCACGGTCGCCGGTCCCGCGGTGTGGAGCGGTACGAGTTCGTGGACGGCCGCCAGTTTGGTGTGCTGGGTCTCGTGGACGAGGACCTCCGCCATCTCGCGGGGGCCGTCGGGCAGCGAGGCGAGGACGGCGCCGGGGGCGGCGCGGAGGGTGGCCCCGAACGGGCCGGCCCCCCGGTCGGCGTGGGCGACCGGCACCAGGACCCGGACGAGGCTCCGCACCTCCCCGGCGCGGCCGGGGTCGGTGGCGTCGAGGAGGCGGAGGGCCGCCCGCCAGTGCTCGGCCCAGACGGCCCGCCCGGCGGGTCCCGCCTCCACGCCGGTACGGGGCGGGTTGCCGATCCCGCCGCGGGGGACCCGGTAGGGGTCCAGGTCGTCGAGGACGGCCGTCCCGCCGGGGAGCCGGAGCACGGGGCGCCAGCCGGCCCCCGCGCCGGCCGGGCGCCCGGAGCGGGGGTCGCGCGGGAACAGGACGGTCCGGTCGGGCCCGGCGCCCTCGGGGGCGATCCACGCGTGGCGGCCGGCGGTCCGCACGGCGGCCCGGTCCGCTCCGGTCCGCAGCCTCCCGAGGCCGGTGAGGGGCAGGGTGCCGCGCGGACTCGCCACGGTGAGGTCCAGGGCGCAGCCCGCGCACAGCGCGGCGGTGAGGGCGAGGGCGTCGAAGTGGGCGAGCCGCGCGTCGAGTTCCGGTCCGGGCGGCGCGGTGAGCGCGGCGGCGAGCCAGCCGCCGGTGGTGGGGTAGTCGAGGAGGTCGCGGACGACGGCCGGCGCGCGCCGCTCCGCCCGTTCGAGGAGGTGCCAGGCGGCCTCGAACCGGCCGCCCACCCCGCCGCCGAGCTCCGCCCGGTGCCGGTGGACCCGGACGAGCAGCGCCTTGAGCAGGACGAGCCGGCGCGCGTGGAGCGCGGAACGGATCAGGACGGCCCCGTCGTGCGTGGGCCGGGTCCGGGCGAACAGGGCGAGGAGGGCGGCGGAGGGGGGAGCGTGGGTCATGACCGCCTCCCCCGGGGGCGGGGCGGGGTCTCCGGCGGCCCCGGCGGCCAGGCGGGGGTCCGGGCGGGGATCCGCCCGGGGGTCCGGGCGGGGATCTGGCCGGGGGTCCGGGCGGGGATCTGGCCGGGGGTCCGGGCGGGGATCCGCCCGGAGGTCCGGCCGGGGATCCGCCCGGAGGTCCGGCCGGGGATCTGCCCGGAGGTCCGGCCGGGGATCCGCCCGGGGGTCCGGCCGCGGCGGGCCCCGGTCAGGTCACTCGGCGCCCTCGTCGGAGAACCACGACTCGCCCAGCTCCGAAGCGCGTCCGAGCACGCGGTCGACCTCGGCCACGAGCGCCGGGTCGTCCAGGACGCGCAGGGTGCGCAGATCGACGGCCGCGAGGTCGGGGAGGCGGGGTGCGCGGCCGGGCCCGTGGGTCGCGCGGTCGGTGTTCCGGTCCGCACCGCTCGTCCACCCCGTGTGCTCGAACACCCTCGGCTCCTCCTCACCGGCGCCCGTCCCCCGCAGTCGTAGCGGCGGAGCGGTTCTTCCCGACGCCGGGAAGCCGGAAACACGTTCGACTCAACTGCGCTCATGTGCGCCCCCCGTCGTCACGCCGCTCACCCGAACGAACCGGCCAAGGTCCACCAGGGGGGCGCGATGCTCCGCCGCTCCCGCTCGTCCGGCCGGCCGGCCGGAGCGCCGTGCGCGGCCTCCGCCGTCCCGAGCAGCGCCCTGGTCCGCTCCACGTCGGCCCGGTCCACCTCCACCAGTGCGCCCGTGAGCCGCCGCCACCGCTCGGCGGCGGCGCGCAGCGCGGTCCCGGCCCGGCCGGGACGCCCCATCAGGAGCAGGACGGCCCCCTGGCCGTGCAGGGCGCGGGCGGCGGTGACCGAGCCCGGGGCGTCGCCGTGGGCGGCGCGCGCGTCCTCCTCTGCGTTGCGGTAGGCGGTGAGCGCGGCGCCGGTCAGGCCGTCCCTGGCCACCTCGGACAGCTCCAGGCGCACCCGGGCCAGTTGCAGCCACGCCTCGGCCCGCGCGCCCGGCTCCTCGGTGCCGCGGACGGCCTGCTCCAGGAGGTGGCGGCTCTCGAAGAGGTCGGGCAGGAACCCGGCGCGGTGGAAGCGGAGCGCGAGCACGCTGCCGATCAGGGTCCGGGCCCCGGCCCGCTCGGGCGCGTCGGCCGGCAGCCGGGTGAGGGCCTCCCTCAGCACCCCCTCGGCCCGGTCGACGGGGGCCGTGCCGGTCCCGGCGGCGGCGCGGCGCAGCAGGGAGCCGCCCCAGGCGAGGAGGGTCCGGCCGCGCTGCCCGCTGTCGGCGGGGGCGAGCAGGGTGGCCTCCTCGTAGGCCGCGTCTGCGGCGTCCCCGTCACCGGCCGCGTCGTACAGCCGGGCGCGGGCGGTGGTGTGGCGGAGCCGCAGGGCGCGGCCGTCGCCGAGCAGGGGCGCGGCGCGGTTGAGGACGGGGGCGATCCGGCCGGGTCCGGCCCCGGCGAGGCGGAGGGCGTCGGCGAGGTCGAGGAGGACGGCGGCGCTCTCCCGGAGGCCGAGGGCGGCGGTCAGCTCCCCGGTGGCGGCGGCGCCGTCGCCCCGGGCCAGGAGCAGGCGGCCCCGGCGCAGGTGGAGGGTGTGGCGGGTGGTCCCGGGCCAGCGCTCCGGGGGGCCCGCGAGGGCGTCGAGGGCGGCGTCGAGGTGGCCGGGGTCGTCGGTGTCGCGCCACAGGGAGTGGTGGACGACGGCGAGTTCCAGCCGGGCCTCGGCCCACGCCTCGCCGCCGGGCCGGGCCAGTTCCCCGGCCCGTACGAGGGTGTCGGCGGCCCGGGCGAGGAGTTCCGCGCGCCGGCCGGAGCGCCGGGCGGCTGCGGTGCCGGCCTCGGCGTGGAGGGCGCGGGCGAGGACGATCCGGGCCTCGACGGGTTCGGCGGGGAGGGCGGCCTCGGCGCGTTCGCGGGCGCCGGCGAGGAGGGCGGGGTCGGACTGGCCGCGGCCCTGGGCGAGGAGGCGCCGGGCCTCGGTGAGCGGGTCGGGGGTGACGAGGTCGGGGTGGTAGAAGCGGAGCACGCGCGCGGGGATGCGGGCGAAGAGTTCGGTCTCGTCGCTGTCGGGCCCGAGGGGTTCGTCGGTCGCGTCGGGCGGTGCGGCGGCGCTCCCGTCCTCCGGTTCGTCCCCGGCCTCCGCGCCGGCCAGACGGGCGGCGGCGAGCGCCGGGAAGTTGCGCATGCCCTGGCCGAAATTGCGCTCCACGTAGGCGGAGCAGTGTTTGAGGACGAGGGCGGCGGCGCTGGGGTCGAGCGAACCGAGGAAGTGCTGCTGGATGCCCGGCGGATAGCTGAAGCAGGGGTACGGGGTGGGGCCCGGAAGGCGCCGCAGGAGTCCGCTGAGCAGGACCTCGGCCAGCTCCATGGGGCCGGTGTCGGGGAGCATGGCGCGCTGGACGAGCTGCATGACGGGCAGCGTCAGGGGCGCGGCGGCGAGGTGGACGGCGAGCCGGAGGGCGCCGGGCGAGGCGCCCGCCCGGAAGGCGCGGAGGAGTTCCTCGTCGCCGCGCGGGGCGCGGGGGGTGTGCGGGGCGGCGGGCCCGGCCGGTTCGGCGAGCCGGGCGGCCCAGCCGCGGACGGCGTCGCCGCCGTGGCCGGTGTGGAGGCGGGCCCAGGAGGCGAAGGCCTCGGGGGTCGGGGTGAGGACGGGGACGGCGCGGTGGCCGGGGACGAGGGGGCCCCAGGGCTCGTCGTCGGAGCGGAAGGAGGCGTGTCCGCCGGGGGTCGCGGAGCGCTGGAAGGTGCCGGGTTCGGCGGGGAGCGCGGTCCGGGGCCAGAGGCGCGGCGGCAGGGGCTGGACGAGGGCGAGCGGGGAGCGGCGGGGCCACGGGCGCGGGAAGCGCTGGGCGGCGCCGCGCTGCCAGAGGGGCCCGACGCAGTCGCTGACGACGAGGGTGAGCCGGCGGCCCGTGGGGTCGTGGAGCTGGTCGACGGGGCGCAGCCGGGGCCGGCCGTCGGCGCCGGAGGTGGTGGTGACGAGCGGGGGCCCGTCGCCGGTGTCGTACAGGCGGTGCACCTGGACGTCCCGGAAGGCGCCGGACTGCTGGCAGGCCTGGCGGAGTTCCTCGACCATCCGGCTCCAGACGCCCATGGCGGGGCCGGTGTCCATGAGGAGCTGGATGTCGGGGCGGTGGCCGGAGGCGGGGCGCAGGACGGGGGTGAGGAGGCCGGCGGCGGCGCTGCGTTCGGCGGTGGCCTCCTCGTCGAGGACGCCCTCGCCGGGCCGGGGCGGGGCGGGGG
>NZ_LGEG01000025.1 GCF_001280125.1 Streptomyces sp. NRRL F-6492 | reverse complement strand
GCTCGGGGCGGGTCAGGGCGGGGACGTGCGGGTCCGGGCCGGCGGGCGGACCGGGACGCGGACGGCCCTGGTGTCGCCGCGGAGGCCCGCGGCGACGGCGAGGGCCACCGCGCGGTCGGCGGCCCGGCGCACCGCGCGCCGCCGGCTCGGGCCCCGGACGGCGGTCCGGGGGGTGCGGAGTTCGACGCGGCCGCCGAGGTGGCCCCGGCCCGCCTCCGTGAGGGCGCGCTGCGCGCTGTGCCGGGCCGCGGCGGCGGCCCCCTCGTCGGGGGCGGTCACGGTGATGCCGGGGAGTTCCCGTACGGAGAAGCGGGCGTGCACGGTACAGCCGCCGCCGCGCGGCCGGCGGGCGGTCACGGCGTCGCCCCGGCCGGGAGGCCGGCCGGGTGGCCGGGGTACGGGGCGGCCGGGTGGCCGTCGGGCCACCACAGGTCCTCGGGGCCGAGGGCGGTCACGGCGTACTTGCCCAACGCGCTGACGAGCAACCGCAGTTCGAGCGCGATGCTCTCGACGAGACGTTCCAGGCCGTGCTCGGGGTCCTCGTCGACGGCGACGAGGGCGGCCCGGCCGAGACCGGCGGCGGTGGCGCCGAGGGCGAGGGCGCGCAGGACGCGGCCGCCCTCCCACATGCCCCCGCTGGCGAGGAGGCAGCCGGCGGGGGGCCCGATGCGGCGCAGGCATTCGGCGAGGGGCAGGCCGACCTGGTCGAGGAAGACGCCCGGGGCCCAGCCGGTGCCGCCCTCGGCCCCGTCGACGGTGACGGCGTCGGCTCCGGCGTCCCAGGCGGTGCGGGCGGCGTGGGCGATGTCGCGGCCGGGGTGGAACTTCACCCAGGTGCGGGCCCGGGGGAAGTTGTTGCGCATGAAGCGGAGCTGCTGGCGGAGGATCTCGTCGGTGAAGGTGCCGGGGGTGGCGCAGCGCAGCCGGTGGTCGCCGTCGGGACCGAAGGCCTCGGTGACGGTGAAGCGGCGGGCGAGCCGCTCCCCCTCGGCCCGGTCGACGACGGTCATGCCCCCGAGGCCGGGCTTGGCGCCCTGCCCGGTCTTCAGCTCGAAGGCGAGGCGGCCGGTCTCCAGGAGGGGGCGGACGGCGGGGTCGCTGTAGAGGAGGTTCCAGACCTCGGAGTCGGCGTCCTCGGTGGACTGCTGGACGACGATGCCGCCGACGCCGTCCGGCGCGGCGTCGAGGTAGGCCTCGACGCGGGTGAGGAGGGCGGAGCGGGTGGCGTCGCCGGCCCGGCGGTAGCCGTGGACGGGGATCATGTTCTCCCCGATGACCATGGGGATGCCGAGGCGGCCGGCCTGCCGGCTCGCGTGGACGGCGAGGTCGCCGCTGCCGGCGCGGGTGGAGCCGAAGGCGGACAGGTAGAGGGGCAGCCGGGCGGTGAGGCCGCCGGTGCGCGTGGTGAGGTCGACGTCGGTGAACTCCGGTTCGCGGGCGAGGTCGATGAGCTTCTCCAGGCGCTCGGGCATGAAGACCGGCGGGACGACGCGCGCCCGGTCGAGGGCGTCACCGGAGCCGGAGCCGTACGGTTCCTCCCGCGGGCCGAAGAGCCGGGTGCCGTACGCGGCGGGGTCGGGGAAGACCTCCGCGGTGCCGCGCCGGGCCCGGGCGCGTACGGCCTCCTCGGGGAAGCCGGGGGCGCCGAGGCCGGTCACGGGGACACCGCCCCGGGGAGCTTCGGGTAGGCGCTGACCTGCCAGAGGGCGTCGAGCCCGGTGAGGAAGCGGACCAGGCGCTGGAGGCCCATGCCGAAGCCGGCGCTGGCCGGGATGCCCTCGCGGGCCTCCTTCAGGTACCAGGCGTACTTGGCCGGGTTCTCGCCGCTCTCGCGCATGCGGGTGACGATGGTGGCGTAGTCGGACTCGCGCTCGCTGCCGGAGACCAGTTCGCCGTAGCCGTGCGGGGCGATCAGGTCGAAGTTGCGCAGGACGCCGGGGCGTTCGGGGTCCTCGCGGTCGTAGAAGCCCCGGGAGCCCTTGGGGTAGTCGTCGATGAAGAAGGGCCGGTCGCTCTCCAGGGAGAGGAGCCGCTCGCCGGTCCAGTCGATCTCGCCGTCGGGGTTCTGCGGGTGGCCGGAGGCCAGGAGGCGGGCCACGGCCTCGTCGTGGGTGCGGACGTCGTACTTGCCGGCGCGGACGTCGGCGAAGTCGCGCTCCTCGCGCCCGAGTCCGGTGAGGAGGCCGGGGACGGTCGTCCAGACGTGCTCGGCGACGTGGGTGAGCAGGCCGGCGGCGATCTCCTGGGCGTCCTCGCGGCTCGCGTCGGCGATCTCCACGTCGATCTGGTGGAACTCGACGAGGTGGCGGCCGGTGGTGGCGGTCTCCTCGGGCTCCACGCGGACGTTGGGGGCGATGTAGAAGAGCTTCGGGAAGCCGCGCAGGGACGCCTGCTTGTAGAGGATGGCGCTGGTCATCAGCTTGTAGGGGTGCCCGTAGTAGTCGACGTCCAGGGCCTTGGCGCCGCGGCCGCCGGGGTCGGTGACGGGGCCGACGAGCGGCGGCAGGAGCTCGGTGAAGCCCCGGCCGTACAGGAAGTCGCGGGCGGCCCGGAGGGCTTCCTGCTGGACGAGCATGGCCGTCCGCAGCTGCGGCGAGCGGAGGTGTTCGCCGAGCGGGGGCGGTGCGGCCGGTGCGGCCGGCAGGCCGGCGGGGAGGGGCTGGTCCATGGCGGGGCTCCTGTTCGTGGTGGGTGCGGGTGGGCCGGGGGGCGGGTGTCTCAGACGGTGAGCGGGGCGGCCCGCGGACGGTCGCGGTCGTCGTCCCCGTCGCCGCCCTCGTCGTCGTCGCGGTGCCACGGGCCGTCGTAGCGGCCGGCGACGTGGTGGAGGGCGGTGAGCAGGCCGTCCGCCGTGAGGGGGGTGGCGTCGGCCGCGGGGTCGGCGGGGATCGGCATGGCGCCGGTGCGGGCCCAGCGGAGCCGGCCGGCGGGGTCGACGAAGCCGCGGGAGCGGCCGGGGTTGTCGGGGTGGAGGCAGAACGGGACGTCGAGCAGCCCCCGGGCGAAGGCGGCCGGCAGGGCGCGGGACAGGTCGGGGTGGAGGCCGAGGACGGTCTCGATCAGGGTGCGGGCCTCCTCGTACACCTCGCCGCCCGTGGCGGTGACGGGGTCGGGCTCCGGGGGTCCGGCGAGCGCGGCGGCCGCGGCGGCGGTCTCCAGGGCGCGGACGTTCTCCGCGACGGTGGGGATGCGGTGGGCCTCGGCGGCGGTCTTGACGATCAGCCGGCCGGCCCCGGAGCGCACGGCGAGGCGGGCGGACGCCTCCAGGAGGCGGGTGGCGCCCCGTTCGGTGCGGGGGAAGACGCCCATGTACGTGTAGAGGACGACGTGGTGCTCGACTCCGGCGGGCAGGAACTCGGCGGCGAGGCGGCGCAGGGCCCGTACGGCCTCCTCGTCCTGGCCGGGGTCGGTCTGCTGGGCGTAGCTCAGGGAGACGCTGCGCAGCCCGTACTGGGCGAAGAACAGGCACTCCAGGACGCTGGTGGCGACCAGCAGGCCGGGCGGGCAGAGCTGGCCGAGCAGGCAGCCGCCGAAGCTCTCCAGATGGGGGGTGGCGCCGGGGCGGGCCGTGCCGGCGAGCAGTTCGCAGGCGCGGGCCCAGGCCTCGACGGACTCCCGCAGGGGGGTGCGGCCGTAGGGCAGGCAGTACGAGACGGGGCCGCCCTCGGTGGCGGTCAGGCCGGCGGCGGTGAGGGCCCGGACGATGGTCCCGGGGCGGGCGGAGCCGTGCCGGACCTGGACGGGGAAGTCCTCGTCGTGGAGCCCCGCGAGGAGGTCGCGGGTGATCCGGGGGGTGTGGGTGGCGATCGGGTAGCCGTTGAGGGAGGCGCCCTCGGCCACGGCGGCGCGGGCGGCGGCGAGGTCGCCGACGCGGGTGTAGCTGTCGACGGTCAGGGTGCCCACGGTGTGGGCGGTGGCGGCCCGCGTCCGCGCGAGTCCGGCCCGCATCAGGACCGGGTCGCCGAAGCCCATGCGGGGCTGGACGACGAGCCGGCCGGCGGCGGCGGAGGCCGCGACGAACGCCCCGAAGGAGCGGGCGACGGCGGTGGCGGTCAAGCCGGCACCTCCCGACGCGATCCGGCGGCCTCGCGGTGCGGTACGGCGACCTCGCGGTGCGATCCGGCAAGCTCCCGCCGCACCCCGACGACGTCGCTGTGCGACCCGACGACGTCCCGGCTCGATCCGGCCGACTCTCCACGCGGCCCGGCGGACTCTCCACGCGGCCCGGCGGGCGCCAGGCGTGGCCCCGCGAGCTCCGGGCGCGCCCCGGCGGGCTCCCGGCGCGCCCCGGCGGCGAGGAAGCCGCGCAGGGCGTCCAGGTCCTCACCGAGGACGGCGTCGCAGCCCGCCTCGGTCAGGCGGGCGACGTCCGCCTCCTGGCGGTGGCCGGCGACGCCGAGCTTTCCCCCGAGCACCACGGGCAGCCCGGCGAGGGCGGGCTCCGCGCGCAGCCGGCGGACGGCGGCGAGGCCGTCGCGGTAGCCGTGTCCGTTGACGCTGCTGAGCACCACCGCGTCGGGAGCGTGCCGCAGACAGGCGGCGGTGAGCAGCTCGGCGTCCACGCAGGGGCCGATCCCGACGACCTCGTACCCCAGCTCCTCCAGGAAGAGCCCGAGGTACACGAGATTCCACGTATGGGAATCCGACGCGGTTCCGCTCAAGAGAATCTTCATGCCTGAAGAATAGATTTCGGCAGGCTCCGGAAGGGGAAGTCGGAGCGGCAGCAAGGACCGGCACTTTCCTGCCGGCATTCCGGCCGGGCGACTCCGCGGGCGGGAAACGGAAAAGGCGCCGCGCCCCGCGGTGGAAGCGGGGCGCGGCGCCTTTCCGGGTCTCCCCCGGCGGGGCGTCAGGCGTACTGGGCGACGAGGCCGCGCGGGCGGATGTCGGTCCAGTGGGTGGTGACGTACTCCAGGGCCTCGGCCCGGCCGGTGGGGCCGTGGACGCTGGTCCAGCCGCCGGGGACGTCCGCGAAGGCCGGCCACAGGGAGTGCTGGCCCTCGTCGTTCACGACGACGTGGAAGGTTCCCTCGGCGTTGTCGAACGGGTTGACGGAATCGCTCATGACTGGCTCCTCATTTCCTTCTTCTGCAGGGCGGAGAGTTTCTCCGAGAGAATGCTTCCGATGTGTGCGAGTGGTTCAGGTCCGGCCATTTCCAGGTGCCCGCATTCGACGGTGTGATTGTCGACGATTCCCTGGACGTGGGGAATCCAGGTGGCGGCGAGGGCGCCTTCCGGCTCTCCCGGTCTGCGGGCGGTGAAGAACACCGCGTCGGTGTCGGCGACGCCCGGCACGTGCCGGGCCATGAGCCCGGCGTGGGTCTCGGAGGCGCGCAGCACCGCCCGGAGCTCCGGGTCGGAGAAGCCGGCGAGGACCGGGTCCTCGCGGCGGATCCGCGCCACCGCCTCCGCGAGGTCCCCGGCGGGCGGCGCCGTCCGTTCCTCCGGCGGCAGTACGGAGACGCTGCCGGGTCCGGTCTGGTGGACGTCCATGAGGGCGAGGAGCTCGACGTGTTCGCCGGCCTCGCGGAGCCGCACCGCCATGGTGTGGGCGACGATCCCGCCGTACGACCAGCCGAGCAGCCGGTAGGGGCCCCAGGGCTGGATCCGGCGGATCCGCTCCAGGTAGTCGTCGGCCATCTCCTCGACGCTGCGCGGCCGGTGGCCGGGGTCGCTGAGGGCGCGGGCCTGGAGGGCGTAGAGCGGCTGGTCGTCGCCGAGGTGGCGGGCGAGGCCCGCGTAGGCCCAGCCGACGCCGGTCCCGGGGTGGACGCAGAACAGCGGGCGGCGGGTGCCCCGGGTGCTGAGCGGCAGCAGGACGCCCAGGGCTCCGGCCGTGCCGTCGTCCCCGCTGCCGTCACCGGCCCCGGCCCCGTCGTCGTACAGGCCGAGGAGGCCGGCGGGGGTGGGCAGGCGGAAGAGGTCGCGGACGGTGCGCTCGACGCCCAGGACGCCGCGCATGCGGTTGACCAGGCGGACGCCGAGCAGGGAGTGGCCGCCCAGGGAGAAGAAGTTGTCGTCGATGCCGACCTCCGGCACGTCGAGGATCTCGGCGAACAGGGCGCACAGCACCTCCTCGCGCGCGTTGCGGGGCCGCCGTCCGCCCTCGGCCGGGGCGGGCCGGCGGGGGGCGGGGAGGGCCGCGCGGTCGGGTTTGCCGTTGACGGTCAGCGGCAGGGCGTCGAGGACGACGACCGCGGAGGGCACGAGGTGTTCGGGGAGCGTGGCGCGGGCCGCGGCGAGCAGTTCGGCCTCGGTGACGGAGCCGCCGGCGCGGGGGACGGCGTAGCCGACGAGGGTCTTCTCGCCGGGCCGGTCCTCGCGGACCACGGCCAGTGCCTGGCCGACGGCGGGGTGTTCGGCGAGCGCCCGCTCGACCTCGCCGGGTTCGATCCGTACGCCGCGCAGCTTGATCTGGCCGTCCGCGCGGCCGAGGAAGCGGAGTTCGCCGCCGGGGGTCCACAGGACGCGGTCGCCGGTGCGGTACATGCGGCTGCCGTCGTTCTCGAACGGGTCGGGGACGAACCGCTCGGCGGTCGTGCCGGGGCGGCCGACGTAGCCGCGGGCCACGTGCGCGCCGGCGATGTACAGCTCGCCGGGGACGCCGGGCGGCACGGGCCGCAGCGCGTCGTCGAGGACGTGGCTGCGGGTGTTGTCCATGGGCCGGCCGAGGTGGAGGCCGGCGCCCCGCAGGGTGCGCTGTCCGGTGGTGAACCACTGGTTGTGGGAGGCGAAGGTGGTCTCGGTGGGCCCGTAGGAGTGGACGAGGACGGTGTCGGGGCAGTGGGTGAGGACCCGCTGGACGGCGGCCGGGGAGGCGACGTCCCCGCCGGTCCACACCTCGCGCAGGGCCCGGAGGGTGTCCAGGCCCTCGTCGGCCATGACGTGGAACAGGCCCACGGTGAAGTAGGCGCAGGTGACGCCGTGCCGGTGGACGGCGCGGGCGGTCTCGGCGAGGTCGGTGCCGTCGCCGGGGGTGATCACGAGGGTGCCGCCGGCGAGCAGCGGCAGCCAGGTCTCGAAGACGGAGGCGTCGAAGCCGGTCGCGGAGTGCACCAGCATCCGCCGGGGTCCGCCGACGGCGAGGTCGCGGTCGGCGGCGAGTTCGAGGACGTTGCGGTGGGTGACCCCGACGCCCTTGGGCCGGCCGGTCGATCCGGAGGTGAACATCACGTACACCAGGTCGTCCCCGGTGGCGCGGGCGGCCTCGGGCTCCTCCTTCCCCGGTGCCGCGACGGGCGCGTCGACCGTGAGTACGGGGGCGGGGAAGCCGTCCGGGAGGGCGGCGGCGTGCGCCGTGTCGGTCGCCACGAGGCGGGCCCCGGCGTCCTCGGCCATCAGCCGGATCCTGGCCTCGGGGAGGCGGGGGTCCAGCGGGAGGTGGGCGGCGCCGCACTTGAGGACGGCGAGCGCCGTCACCACCAGGGGCACGCCCCGGTCGAGGAGGACGCCGACGGTGTCGCCCCGGCGCGTTCCGGCCGCGCGGAGGCGGGCGGCGAGCGCGTCGGCGCGGGCGTCGAGTTCGGCGTAGCGGACGGTCTCGTCGTCGGTGACGAGCGCGGGGGCGTCGGGGGTGCGCGCGGCCCGGCGGGCGATCCGCTCGTGGACGGTGTCCGGTCCCGCGGGCGGCACGGTGGCGGTGTCGTTGTACGCGGCGCCGAGCCGGAGGCGGTCGGTGTCGGTGAGGAGGTCGACGTCCCCGATCCGTACGCCGGGGTCGGTCGCGGCGGCGCGCAGGGTGCGGTCCAGGTGGGCGGCGAGCAGGGCGGCGGTGGGGGCGTCGAACAGGTCGGCGGCGTACTCCAGGCCGCCGGTCAGGCCGCCGGGGTGTCCTTCGGCGTCCCGCAGTTCGGTCAGGGCGAAGGTGAGGTCGAACTTGGTGGAGACGGTGTCGAGGAGGGCGGGGCCGCCCTCCCGGAAGAGGCCGCGCGCGGCGGCCGCGCCGGGGGCGTCGCGGGTGTAGTCGTGGTGGAGCTGGACGACGACCTGGGCCAGCGGGTGGTGGGCGGTGGTGCGGACGGGGTTGAGGTGTTCGACGACGCGGTCGAAGGGGAGCTCCTGGTGGGCGTAGGCGGCGAGGTCGGCGCGCCGGACCCGTTCGAGGAGTTCGGCGAAGGTGGGGTCGCCGGAGGTGTCGGTGCGCAGCACCAGGGTGTTGACGAAGAAGCCGACCAGGTCGCCGAGGTTCTCGTCGTCGCGTCCGGCGGTCATGGTGGCGAGCGGCAGGTCGGTGCCGGCGCCGTGCCGGGTGAGGACGGCGGCCAGGGCGGCCTGGAGGACCATGAGCAGGGTGGTGCCGCCGCGCCGGGCCAGGGCCTCCAGGGCCCGGTGGGTGGCGGGGTCGAGGGCGACGGGGACGTGTCCGCCGCGGTGGGTGGCCTCGGCGGGGCGGGGCCGGGCGGAGGGCAGTTCGAGGACGGGCGGCGCGCCGGCGAGGGTCTTCTCCCAGAACTCCAGGTGGTCCCGGGCGGCGGGCCCGTCGGTCAGGTCGCGCTGCCAGAGGGTGTAGTCGGCGTACTGGACGGGCAGCGGCTCCCAGCCGGGGGCGCGGCCCCCGGCGCGGGCGAGGTAGGCGGTGGTGAGGTCGGCGAGGAGGGGGCCGGTGGACCAGCCGTCGGCGGCGATGTGGTGGACGAGGAGGACGAGGACCTGTCCGTCGGGCGCCTCCTCCTCGGTGTTCAGGAGGGTGGCCCGGAGCGGGGTGTCCCCGGCCAGGTCGAAGACGTGTCCGGCGGCCTCGGCGACGGCTTCGGGGAGCCGCGCGGCGGGGACGGCGCGCACGTCGAGCGGGGGGCGGACGCCGGTCAGGACCTCCTGGTGGGGTTCGCCGTCGACGGTCCGGTAGCGGGTGCGGAGCACCTCGTGGCGGTCGGAGAGGTCGGTGAGGGCCCGGGCGAGGGCGTCCGCGTCGAGCGGTGCGGCCGGCCGCAGGACGAGGGGGATGTTGTAGGAGGCGCTGGGGCCTTCGAGGGTGTCGACGAACCACAGGCGGCGCTGGGCGTACGAGAGGGGGAGCCGGGCGGGCCGGTCCGGGCGCGGGACGGGCCGGGGCCGGGCGGTCCCGGCGGCGGTGCCTTCGGGGCCGGGGGCGGCCGCCTGGCAGGCGATGCGGCGGGCGAGGGCGACGGGGGTGGGGGCGAGGAGGAGGTCGCGGACCTGGACGTCGGCGCCGAGGCGGGCGCGGATCCGGTTGGCGAGGCGCACGCCGCTCATGGAGTGGCCGCCGATGGTGAAGAACCCCTCGTGCGGGTCCACCCGGTCCAGGCCGAGGACCTCGGCGAACAGCTCGCACAGGGTGTCGACGTGGGCCGGGGGCGGTTCCGTGCCGGCGTGTGCGGCGGCCAGGGCCTCCTCGGCGGCGGTCTCGACGGCGCGGGCGGCGGTGCGGGCGCGCCGTCCGTCGAGGGCGAGCCGGTCGGCGGGGGTGACGAGCGCGGTGTCCTGGACGGGGTCGCCGGGCCGGTCGGCGGCGGTGCGCAGGGCGCGTTCCAGGGCGGTGAGGAGGAGCAGGGCGGTGTCCTCGTCGAGGACGTCCGTGGCGTACTCCAGGGCGATCCGCAGTCCGGCGGGGGCGCCGTCGGCGTCGCGGAGCTCCTCGCAGGCGGCGGTCAGGTCGAACTTGGTGGTGGCCGGGCCGTCCGCGGCGAACCGGCCCCCGGTCGCGCCGAGCCGGAACGTCGCGTCGCCGGTCCCGGTGGTCCGCAGGGTGAGCATCACCTGGAAGAGGGGGTGGAGGCCGGGCGTGCGGGGCGGGTTGAGGTGTTCGACCAGGAGGTCGAAGGGCAGCCCCTGGTGGTCGAAGGCGGCGAGGACGGTGTCGCGGACCCGCCGCAGGAGGCCGGTGAAGGCGGGTGCGCCGGAGGTGTCGGTGGGCAGCACGAGCGTGTTGACGAAGAAGCCGACCAGGTCGTCGAGGGCTTCGTCGTCGCGTCCGGCGACGGGGGTGCCGAGGGCGACGCGGTCCCCGGCGCCGGCCGCCCGCAGGGCGAGGCCGAGGGCGGCCTGGAGGACCATCAGGACGCTGGCGTGGTGCTCCTCGGCGAGGCGGACGAGCCGTGCGTGGGCGTCGGCCCCGAGGAGGGCGGTCACCTGGGCGCCGGCGTGGTCGCGGACGGCGGGCCGGGGCCGGTCGAGGGGCAGGTCGGTCGCTTCGGGGAGGCCGTCGAGGGCGGCCCGCCAGTGGGCGAGGCCGCGGGCCGTGGCGGAGTCGGGGTCGTCGCCGGCGCCGAGGACGTCGTTCTGCCAGAGGGTGTAGTCGGCGTACTGGACGGGCAGCGGCTCCCAGTCGGGGGCGGCGCCCTCGGCGCGGGCGGCGTGGGCGCGGGCCAGGTCGGTCATGAGGGGGGTGAGGGACCAGCCGTCGCCGGCGACGTGGTGGAGCAGGACGGCGAGGGTGGCGCCGGGGCCCTCTTCGGGGAGGAAGAGGGCGACGCGCAGGGGCAGTTCGCGGGAGAGGTCGAAGGTCTCGGCGGTGAAGGCGGCGACCCGGGCGGGGAGTTCGGCGGCGGGGCACTCGACGGTGCGGAGCCGGACGGCGGTGGGGGCGAGGACGTGCTGGTACGGCTCGTCCCCGGGCGCGAGGAACACGGTGCGCAGCACTTCGTGCCGTTCGGCGAGGTCGGTGACGGCGGCGGCCAGGGCGGTGCGGTCGGGCACCGCGTCCAGGTGGAGGACGACCGGCATGTTGTAGGCGGCGGACGGTCCGTCGAGCTGGTTGACCAGCCAGAGGCGCCGCTGCGCGTGGGAGAGCGGCACCCGGTCCCCGGCCGGCAGGGGCTCCTCGTGGACGACGGGGAGGTGCGGGTCGGTGGTGCGCAGCTTCTTCCGGTCGATCTTCCCCGAGCTGGTGCGGGGCAGGGCGACGACGACGCTGACGGCGGGGACGGCGGCGGGGGGCATCCGGTCGCGCACCCGGGCGCGCAGTTCCTCCGCGCCGGTGCCGCCCTCGGTGACGACGAAGGCGACGAGGCGCTTGACGCCCTCGGCGTCCTGCTGGGCGACGACGGCGGCCTCCCGGACGGCGGGGTGGCCGGCGAGGACGGAGTCGACGGCGGCGGGGTCGATGCGCTGGCCGCCGATCTTCACCTCGTCGTCGAGGCGCCCGTGGTAGAGGATCTGCCGGTCCTCGCCGACGGTGACGAGGTCGCCGGTGCGGTAGGCGCGCTCGCCGTCCAGGGTGGTGAAGCGGCGGGCGTTCAGCTCGGGGCGGTGCAGGTAGCCGCGGGTCAGGCCGCCGCCCAGGAGCCAGAGTTCACCGGCGACGACGGCGGCGCGGACGCCGGGCAGGGGGCGGCCGATGGGGACGGGACCGGTCTCGTGCCGGGTGAGGTCGGCGACGGTGGCCACGACGGTGGTCTCGGTCGGGCCGTAGCCGTTGAGGAGGCGGATCCGGTCGCCGGCCAGGCCGCGCCACTGGGCGATCCGCTCGGGCAGGACGGCCTCGCCGTAGACGAGCACGGTGCGCAGCTGGTCCGGGAGGCGGACGGAGCCGGTGGTCAGGACGTGGACGAGCTCGTGCCAGTAGGCGGCGGGCAGGTCGAGGAGGGTGATGCCGTGGCGCTCGCAGCCGGCGAGGAGTTCGCCGACGTCGAGCATGTCGTCGGTGCGCAGGACGAGGGTGCCGCCCGCGCCGAGGGTCGGGAAGACCTCCTGGACGCTGGCGTCGAAGTGCAGCGGGCTGAACTGGAGGACCCGGGAGTCGGGGCCGATGCCGTAGGCGGGGGTCGCGCCGGCGGTGAAGTGGGCGAGGGAGTCGTGGGCGACGACGACGCCGTTCGGGGTGCCGGTGGAGCCGGAGGTGTAGATGACGTAGGCGGCGCCCGCTTCCGCGCCGGGTCCTTCGAGGACGAGTTCGCCGTGCCGGGCGACCTCGGCCGGGGTGGGGGCCAGGTCGCCGCAGGCGTCCCGGAGGATGGCCGCGTTGCGGGCGTCGGGGGCCTGGACGTCGAGCGGCAGGTAGGCGGCGCCGGTGGTGAGGACGGCGAGGAGGCCGACGATCGCGTCGACGCCCCGGGGCCGGTGGAGGGCGACGAGGCGGCCGGGCCCCGCGCCCAGGGCGGCGAGCTCCCGGGCCCTTCCGTCCACGGCCGCGGCGAGCTGCGCGTACGTCAGGCGGGTGCCGGCGTGGACGAGGGCGGGGGCGTCGGGGCGGGTGCGGACCTGGTGGGCGATCAGGTCGAGCACGGGCGGGGCGGGGGCGGGAGAGGGTCCGCCGTCGAGCAGGTCGTCCGTTCTGCTGGGGGGCATGCTGGGTTCCTCCGGTAAGGGGCCGAGAGACCGGGGCGAACGGTTCCTCTCGCCTCCGTGCCCTTCACGCTAGGCGCGGCTCCCTCCCTTCCGGGGCAGTCGGACCGGCGGCTCCGGGCGGCAGAGGGAGCCGTCCGGAGCTGCCGGTGCCGGGCCGTCAGCGGCCCTGGCGCGCGCCCGCCCTGGTCCGGCGCCGCAGCGCCGGGACGGCGGGCGGCCGGGGCACCACCGGACCGGGCGCGGGCGGCGCGTCGACGGGCGACCGGCCCGCGTCGGCGTGTGCCCGGCCCGCATCGGCGTGTGCCCGGCCCGTATCGGCGTGTGCCCGGCCCGTATCGGCGGGCGACCGGTCCGTCTCGGCGAGGCGTCGGGCGAGGGAGGCCGCGGTGGGGTTGCGGAACACGTCCCGCAGGGTGAGGTCCCGGCCGAGTTCGGCGCGGATCCGGTTGAGCAGCCGGACCGCGAGGAGGGAGTGGCCGCCGGACTTGAAGAAGTTGTCGTCCCGGCCGAGGGGCCGCCCGCCGAGGACGTCGCGGAAGAGGGCGAGCAGCTCGTCCTCCCGGGCGGCCGCGCCCGGCGCCTCCCCTTCGGGCACGAGGTCGGGGTGTGCGCCGGGGGCGGGCAGCCGGTCCACGACGACGACACGGGCGGGGACCAGGTACTCGGGCAGCCGCTCGGCGGCGAAGGCCCTCAGCTCCGCCTCGCCGGGGCCGCCGGGCACGCGCGTGACGTACGCGTACAGCCGGTCCTCGCGGACGGCGACGGTCGCCCCGGTCACGCCGGGACGGCCGGTGAGGACGTCCTCGACGCGGCCGGGCTCCACCGGATAGCCGCCCGCGGTGAGGACGGCGACGGGCCGCAGGGTGCCGTCGGCGGCCGGGAAGGCCCGCCGGCCGGTGGGCCGCGCACCGCCGCCGGGCGTCGGCCCGTACACCTCGCCGGGCACCCGTACGGGTGCGGGGCGCCCCCTCTCGTCCCGTACGGCCTCCGGTCCCGCGGGGGCGGCCGGGCCGTACTCCGGTCCGGACAGCGGGAGTCCGGGGTCGGCGGCGAAGGCGTCGAGGGTCTCGGCGAGGCGCCGGGCCAGGAGGCGGGCGGTGTCCTCGTCGTAGAGGGCGGTGGCGTATTCGAGGGCGCCGCGCAGTCCGGCCGGGGCGCCGTCCGCGTCGGTGAGTTCGGTGAGCGCGAAGGTGAGGTCCGACTTGGCGCCGACGGCGCGGAACGCGACCGGTTCGCCGTCCAGGACGTTCGGGGTGCGGGAGGCGGCGGCGGTCGCGGCGTGGACCTGGAGCATCACCTGCACGAGCGGGGCGTGGGCGGCGGAGCGGTGCGGGCTGAGGTGCTCCACGAGCCGGTCGAAGGGGAGGTCCTGGTGGCTGTAGGCGGCGAGGCCCGTCTCGCGGACGCGGTGCACCAGGTCGGTGAAGGCCGGGTCGCCCGAGGTGTCGGTCCGCAGCACCAGCGTGTTGACGAAGAAGCCGACGAGGGGGTGCAGGGCGTCGTCCGCACGGCCGGCGACGGTGGTGCCGATCGCGATGTCGGTGCCCGCGCCGTGCCGGGTGAGGAGGGCGGCGAGGGCGGCCTGCACGACCATGAAGAGGGTGGCGCCGCTGCTCCGGGCGCGGCGCAGCAGGGCCCGGTGGGTGGCGGCGCTCACGTCGAGGGCGGTGAGGGCGCCGGCTCCGTCGCTCTCCGCCGGACGCGGCCGGTCGGTGGGCAGGGCGAGCAGCGGCGGCAGTCCGTCGAGGGCGGTGCGCCAGTGGGCCAACTGCTCGCCCGAGAGGCCGTGTTCGCCGTCGAGGAGGTCGCGCTGCCAGAGGGTGTAGTCGGCGTACTGGACGGGCAGCGGCTCCCAGTCGGGGGCGCGGCCCCCGGCGCGGGCGCGGTAGGCGGTGTCGAGGTCGGCGAGGAGGCAGGGGGTGGACCAGCCGTCGCCCGCGATGTGGTGCAGGAGCAGCACCAGCACCTGGCCGCCGTCGGCGCCGGTCACGAGCCGGGCCCGGAAGGGGATCTCGGCGGCCGGGTCGAAGACGTGTCCGGCGGCCTCGTCGACGGCCGCCCGCAGCGCGTCGGGGCCGTCGGCCCGGACCTGTTCGAGGACGGGCACGGCGCCGTCGAGGACCTGCTGGTGGGGTTCGCCGCCGGTGGAGCGGTAGACGGTGCGCAGCACCTCGTGCCGGGCGGCGACGTCCGCGAGGGCGGCGGCGAACACGGCCGGGTCGAGGGGGCGGTGGAGCCGGGTCACCACGGGGATGTTGTAGGTGGCGGACGGCCCTTCGAGCCGGTTCAGGAACCACAGCCGGCGCTGGGCGTAGGAGAGCGGGATCCGCTGGGGCCGCCGTTCCTCCGGGACCGGCCGCAGGGCGGGACGGGCGGGTCCGGCGTCCTGCTCGCCGAGGCGTCGCAGCAGCTGGCGGGGCGTCGGGGCGAGGAACACGTCACGGATGGCGGCCTGGAGCCCGAGGGCCTTGCGGATGCGGTTGGTGAGCTTGCCCGCGAGCAGCGAGTGCCCGCCGAGCTT
>NZ_LGEG01000024.1 GCF_001280125.1 Streptomyces sp. NRRL F-6492 | reverse complement strand
TCCGCAAGATCCGATGCAGCACCAACCGGATCACTCACCTTGTCCGAGCCGTCCTCACGCTTCATCTGGCCAGGTCAACGCCAAGATGAAATGGGCTCACCGTGAGACGGCGCTCGTGCGGATGCCCCGCGATGTCCTCGACAAAGGTGGTCGTCTCGTCGACAGGCAGCTGCTGAATACCTCCAAGGTCCAGCTGCGGAACGACCACAGAGTGGCGGTCGACGAAGTAGTCGACCATCTCGGTCTGCGACGTGCGGAGGAACGTCTCTGCCGGCCAGTCGAAGACACCCTTCTTCAACGCGGCCATCTCGTTGTGAAGCACCTGGCTCAGGTCCGCCTCGCCGAAGAGCGTGGGCTGCCAGAAGGACATGTCTCTGATCGCCATGCCGCCATTGTGATGCCCACCACTGACAGCAGGGCAGACTGCGTCTCCTCTCGCGAGGCGACTCGGCGACCCTGCCGGAGGCCAGAGGACTGAAGCTGACCAACCTCCTTCAGTCCGCACCTGGAACGGAACGGCCAAAACGACCATTGCTGAAGCGCCGTCCCGCGTGCGTCCTTCGAGAAGCATCCGGGGGAAGCTGCAGGTCAGCGTCCTAAGCGCCTGACCGCATCGCTCGGCACCAGCCATCCAAGACCTCACACGGACGTCCATCCGCTACCCTGTTCCCTGGTCGGCCGTTGGCGCGGCTCCTGTCGGGCAGCGATGCTGCTCAGCGGGATCCGTACCGCGTCTGACCAGCGGGCTTGGCTTCCTTGACGAAGATCCACTCACTGGCTTTTCTCCAAGGTTTTCTCCAAGCCCCCGCCTTCGTAGCTCAGGGGATAGAGCACCGCTCTCCTAAAGCGGGTGTCGCAGGTTCGAATCCTGCCGGGGGCACAAGGGCGAAGGGCACCCAGCAACGTTGCTTGCTGGGTGCCCTTCGCCGTCCACGCCTGACATCGGCGACAGCGGCCACAGACGACCGGGCCGCCCCTTGAGCAGCCGGCCCATGTGACCGACGGCCTCACGCCCTCCGGAGGAGGTTGCCCGGCGCCCGTGTCCGCCACCCGTACGGCACGGGTCGTTCCACGAGGCCCGTCGAACCGGCTCCCTGGTCAAGGCGGCCGTGTGAGCATGTCGGCATGACAAACGCTCTCGGGGCCCGTGGTGTGACGCTCAGGGTCTTCTTGGTCGACGGCACCCCGCAGGGCCTCCGTGTCGTGGACCGCACCCTCTGGACCGGTACGTGCCTCGCGTTCGCCCGCGCCGACTACGCGGAGGCGCGCCAAAGGAGCGAGGTCCGGCAGACGGGCGTCTACGTGCTGGTGGGGCAGGACGAGAACAGCCGGCCACGCGTCTATGTCGGGGAAGGCGACGACGTGCGCGTCCGTCTCGACAGTCATCAGCGAGAGAAGGACTTCTGGACGCACGGCTACGTTCTCACGACGAAGGACGACTCCCTCAACAAAGCTCACGTGAGGTGGCTGGAAGCCAGGCTCCTCCAGATCGCCGCGGAGGCCGGTACGGCCGACCTGGACAACGGCACCGCCCCGTCGCTGCCCTACTTGAGCGAGTCCGACCAGGCCGACATGCTGTGGTTCCTGGAGAACGCGCTGACGCTCTTGCCGCTCGTCGGTGTGACGCTGTTCGAAATCTTGAAGGACTCCCCGGGGAGCCCCTCCACCTCGGTCGCCGTGACCCCGGCGGAAGGCGTGACCTACCGTCTGCGCACTCAGCTCACGGATGCCACCGGACGCGACGACCCCCGTGGGTTCGCCGTCATGGAAGGCTCACTCGGCCGTCGTGACAAGAAGGTCATGTCGCGAGCGTACGAGGCGCTGCGCACCAGGCTCATGGACGATGGAACCCTGGTGGATCACGCGGATGACCAGATCAGGTTGACCAGGACCTACATATTCGACAGCCCGTCCAGTGCCGCCAGCGTTCTGTCCGGCGGAAGCAAGAACGGCCGGGACGAGTGGAGGGACGACAAGGGCCGCTCCCTCAAGCAGAACCAGGAACGCGCTACGCAGGGGGCGGACGAACACACGTGATCGGTCCGAGAGCTTCCTCCCGGGCGCCGGAAGGCCCGCCGGTCCTCCTCCCCCGCCACCGCCACGTGACGTCGTACGGGAGGACCCGCGGGCCCGTCGTCTCAGGCCGTCTCCGACCCCGGCCCCGTGAGCTGCTCCGCGAGCTCCCGCTCGCTCTGCTCCGGGAGGGAGGTCTTCAGCACGGTGCCGCCGAAGGGCTCCATCGCGGTGGCGAACCGGTCCTCGGTGATCTTGGAGGCCATGACGACGACCGCGGCCGAGCCGGGTTCGAGGAAGTCGCTCACCTTCTGGCGGAACCCCCGGTCGACGCCCATCTGGTTCAGCTTGCCGATGAGGCCGCCGAGGGCCGCGCCCACCACCCCGATGCCGGGGGTGAGGACGATCATGCCGAGGACCAGCCCCCAGAGCGCCCCGGCCGTGGCCGAGAGGGCGATCTCCTCGCTCTTGGCGGGGGTGTCCACATGGGTCTCGCCGTCCTCGTCGACCCGGACGACGGCGAGGCCCTTCAGCTCGACGACGTGGTCGTCGCGGAGCTTCTGGACCGTCTTGAAGGCCTTGCGGGCGACGGCGTGGTCGTCGTAGCCGATGACGATGAGCTCGGACATGCGGTTCTCCTCCGTACGGGGGCGGGGCGGCGCGTCAGTACCGCTGCGCCTTGGTGAGCCTCGGCGTCAGCACCGGTTCGGCCGGCTGCCGGCTGATGACCAGGGGCTGCTTCCGCCCGCCCGGCGCGAGGTCCTCGGCGCCGGTGAACTGCGTCTCGACCACCTTCCCCGACGGGTCGAGGAAGTCGACCTGGACCGCGTAGGAAGCCTTCTCGTCCGTCTTGTTGGTGATGGTGACGACCACGGCGAGCCGGCCGTCCGTCCCGGCCCTCGGCTTGCCCGTCATCGCGACCTCGCCCAGCGCGTTCCCCCGGCCCTCCACGCCCTTCAGCGCGGCCTCGGCCTGCTTGCGGGAGCGTTCCGCCTCGGCGCCGATCGACGCCGCGCGTTCGGACTCCCGCGCGGAGGCCGAGGCCGCCGCGGACGACGCCGACTCGCGCGCGGCGGAGGCCGCCGACTCCGCCGCCGAGGCGAGGGCGGAGGGGGCGGTGCCGGAGAACGAGGCCGTGTCGGGCGGCGTGGGGCCGTCGCTGAACGTCGGGGCGCGGCCCTCGTCGCCCCCCGAGTCGCAGGAGACCAGGCCGGCCGCGCCGAGCGCGGTGACGACGACGGCGACGGCGGCGCCCGCCGCCCGGGTGCGGACGGTTCGTCCCCCGCGGGACGGTGAGCTGTTCACGGAGACCTCCGGTGGTGCGGCGTGCGGTCGGGTCAGTAGCGCAGTACGGCGGCGATGCGGGCGACGTCGGCCAGGGAGTCGTCCCGGACGAACCGCACCTCGGCCCCGGTCTCCAGGGCCTGTTCGACGATCTCGTCCACGATGTCGTCGCGGGCGTCGAGGTCGGAGGCCTCCGCCGGTTCGAGGTGGTCGCCGTAGTCGCGCACGACCGTGCGGTAGTGCTCCTCGACGGCGAGCAGGTGGACCCGGCCCTCCCGCGCGGCCTGCCACACCTCGTCGAGGCCGCCGGCGTACTCCCGCCGGCCCCGGGCCGCGTCCAGCTCGGCCAGGACGGTGGTCGTCAGGGCCGCCTCGTGGGCGGCGATCAGGGGCTCCACCGCCTTGCGCACGGCCTCCGCGGGCCCGTGCCCCAGGCCGCCCTGCTGGACCGGGGTGGTCCCCTGCGGCAGGGACCCGGTCTCCTCCAGGAGGGCGACGGCGGGCGCCTCGCCGAGCACGTACAGCGGGCGGGACTCGGAGGCGAGGACGGTCCGCAGCGCCTGGTGCGCGTCCCGGAAGAAGGCGCGGGTGTCCTCGTCCCGGAAGGTGCTCGGCACGTCCCCGACGCGTTCCTCGCGCTCCACGTCCTGGGGCTCCAGGCTCCGCGCGAACGGGAAGCCGTCCCCGGTGTGCTCGACGGTCCGCTCCGGCCCGCCGCTCCACAGCGAGACCCGGTCGGCGGCCACGGTCAGCGCCCAGTACGGGCGTTCGGCGGCCTGCGCGGCGACGAGGTTGCGGGTGAGGAAGGTGTCCGCGAGGACCACCCGCTCCGGCACCTCCCGGGCCACCGTCCACACCTGGTGCTCGCCGGGCGCCACGAAGATCACCAGGCCGTCCTCCGCGTGCACGAGGTCGATCTCGGCGGCGGCCCGCTCCAGCTGGTCCCGCACGTCCGCGCGCCGCTCCCGCGTCACGCCCGGGTCCTCCTCCAGGGCCTTCTCCGCCCGCGCGAGGAGGTTGCGCAGCCGTACGGGGTCCTGGGCGCTGTCGGGCTCACGGCGGTGTGTCGGCATCACGAGCGACACGGCGGGGTACGGGCGGGGCCGGCGCAGCTTGGCGAGCGCGTCGGCGCTGAGCGCGGGGTGCATGGGAGGCCTTTCGGGTGGGGGGAGGAGGCGGGGCCCGTCGCGGGGCGGACCCCTCGTGGGACGGGGCCCGTCGCGGGGCGGACCCCTCGTGGGACGGGGCCCGTCGCGCGTACGGGGCGGGGCCCGGTCTACGGGATCGCGACGGGTCCGGGGCCGGGGCGATGACCGTGGCCGTGACCGGGACCGGGACCGGGACCGGGACCGGGACCGGAGTCCTGGCCGGAGGTGTGCCCGGAGGTGTGCCCGGAGTCCTGGCCGTCCGGGCCCGTCAGCTGTTCGGACAGGTCCCGCTCGTCCTCGTCGCTGAGCGAGGTCTTCAGGACCGTGCCGCCGTGCGGCCGCATCGCCGCCGTGAACTTGTCGTCCGTGATCTTCGACGCCATGATCACGACCGCCGCCGAGCCCGGCTTCAGCAGATCGCCCACCTGCTCGCGGAAGCGGTCGTCGACGCCCGACCTGGCGAGCCTGCCGACCAGGCCGCCCAGGGCCGCGCCGGTCACGAGGCCGACGCCGGGCAGCAGGAACAGGATCCCGAAGATCGCTCCCCACAGGGCGCCGGTGGCGGCGGTGGAGGCCACGACGCGGCTGGAGGTGTCGACGTGGGTGCGCCCGTCGGCGTCGACCGAGACCGTCGCGAGCCCGTTCAGGCGCACGACGTGGTCCCGTTGCAGGTCCTGCACCGTGCCGAGGGCCCGCTCGGCCTCGGCGGGGTCGTCGTAGCCGATGACGATGAGCTCGGACATCCCTGTCCACCTCCAGAAGGCGCCGTGCGGGGCGCCACGGCCCACGCACCGACATCCTTGTCCGGGATGTCCGTTTCCGCGACTCGGTGGGGGCGTCCGGGGGCGTCCGGGGAGGCCTTACGGAGCGGCCGGCGGAGGGCTCAGCGCAGTTCCTCCGGGCAGGCCGTGCCCCGGGAGAGCTTGTACGGGGAGCCCAGGCGGTAGACGCCCGCCTTCGGCGCGACGAGCTCCGTCCACTCGTCGCCCTCCGCGTCCGCCTCCGTCTTGAAGAGGCAGCCCTCCACGTTGGCGAAGACCTTGGGCGGCTCGGTCTCCGCCTCCTCGCGGGCCAGCTTCGACTCCTCGGTCTCCTGGGGCGGTTCGATCTTGCCGCCGTCCGCGTCCATGAGGGCGAGCCACGGCGAGTACGGCACGCGGATGAGGACCCGGCCGGGGCTGTCGACCCGGATCACGACCTCGTTCGCCGCCACGCTCTCGACCCGGGCGGGCGGCTCCGCGAGCGGCGTCGGATCCGCGACCTCGTACAGGCGCCAGTTCGCGTCCGACCAGACCTGCTTCAGGTACGGCAGGCCCTCGTCGACCAGCTCCGCCTCCCGCTCGGCGCCGGAGTCGGGGGCGCCGGTCGGCAGGACCACGAAGTGGACGGCCCAGCGGTCGAGCCAGTCCTGGTAGTTCACGGCGTTGAGGGTGTCGTCGTAGAAGAGCGGGTTGCGCTCCATGTCCGCCTGCCGGTTCCAGCCCCGCGCCAGGTTGATGTACGGGCTGAGCGCGGAGGACTCGCGGTGGCTGGAGGCCGGCACGACCTCGACCCGCGCCTTGCCCGCGCCCCGCACCTGGAGCTGGTTGACCAGCGGCGCCAGCTCGCGCGCCCAGGAGGCGTCCGGGGCGGTGCGGATGACGTCGTCGACGCCCTTGAAGCCGATCCAGAGGTTCAGGCCCGCGAAGGCGAGCAGCAGCGCGTACCAGCGGCGCGAGCGCGGCGCGGTGTACGGCAGGGCGGCGAGCAGCACGACCCCGGCGAAGAGCATCGGGAGCCGCGAGATGTTCGAGCCGATCTGCGAGTCGATCGCCCAGGTGAGGAAGGTGCCGACCGCGTACACGGCGGCGGCGGTGCGGACCGTCCGCCAGTCCTTCGGCACGAGGACGAGGATCAGGACCCCGAAGATCATCGGCAGCGCGGCCGAGCCGAAGGCCATCGGCTGGGTGCCCGAGAAGGGGAAGAGCCAGGAGGAGAGGGCGACCACGACCACCGGCGCGAGCCCGAGGGCGTACGCGCCGGGGCGCCGCTTGTTGAGGAAGAGCGCCGCGGCCGCCACTCCGAGGAAGAGCCCGGCGACCGGACTGCACGCGGTCGCGAGCCCGGCGAGCGGGGCGGCGACCGCGGCCTTGGCCCAGCGCCTGCGGCGCCAGCGGTGCGGCCAGCAGAAGACCGCGGCCACCGCGCCGACCGCGAACAGCATGCCGAGGCCGAAGGTCACCCGGCCCGACAGGGCGTTGCAGAGGAAGGCGAAGACGCCCGCGACCGCGCAGGCCATCGGATTGCGGACCGTCCGCACCCGCACCAGGATCAGCGCGGTCAGCGCGGCCGACAGCGTGCCGGTGATCATCATCGTGGTGCGGACGCCGAGCACCGACATCAGGTACGGCGAGACGACGCTGTACGAGACCGGGTGCATCCCGCCGTACCAGGCGAGGTTGTACGCGGAGTCCGGGTGCCGTCCGACGAACTCGGCCCACGCGTCCTGGGCGGCCAGGTCCCCGCCGCTGTTCGCGACGAGGAAGAACCAGAGGACGTGGGTGAGGGCGGCGAGCCCCGTGGCCACCATGACGGTGTGACGGCGCTTGCGCCGCCGCACCGGAGCGGCCGGCTCCGGTGCGGGTCGCTCCGAGGCGGGCCGCTGCGCCGGAAGCGGTATTCGCGAGAGCGAAGGAACCGCTGGCGCGGCGGCGGTCCCGGGGACGGCGAGGGGCCCGGACGCGGCGGCTCCGGGGGAGGCGTCGTCGGGCGCGGGGAGGACTCCGGCTCCGGGCCCGGTGAGGGGGTCGGCGCCGGCCCCCGTACCGCCCGCCGAGGGGGCGGCGGAGCCCGGGAGGGGATCGGAGGGCGAGTCCGCGCGGTCGGCGCGTGTCGGCTCGGCGGTGGTCACTGCGGCCCTCTCCCCTACGTCCCGTCTCGCTCCGCGCGGAGGTCCACGCGCTTCTCGTCGCCCGGAAACGCTAACAGCAGGACGCCCCGGAGAACCGGGGCGTCCGGCCGGGCGGGTGGCTTCCCGGCCACCCGCCGTCGCGGGCGGTCAGCCCACCCGGGTCAGCTTCTTGTCGAAGCCCGGCTCCACCAGGTCGGCCTGGAGCGCCACCGGGGAGCTGACCCGGCCCGCGCCCGTGCCGATCGACACCTGGCCGACGACGTCGCCCGCCCTACCGCTGTGCGGGACGGCCTTGCCATCGTCGGTGAGCTCCAGCTCCACCTTCAGGCCGGGCCAGCCGACCGCCTTGAGCTCCTTGGTGGCGACGACCGGGGTCTTCCCGCCGAGGCCGTCGTCGACGTAGCCGAGGACCTGGCCCTTGCGGACCACGGCGGCCGAGGTGACGTCCTTCTGCGCCCGCTTGATCAGCTCGTAGCTGTAGTCGATGGAGAGCTGGAGCTTGTCGTTCAGGTACGGGGCGTTCTTGGCGCCCATCACGACGCCGAGGATCCGGCGGTTCTGGCCGTCGACGACGGTGTTCGCCGACCAGAGCAGGTTGCCGCCGGCCGGGGTGGAGGAGCCGGTCTTGATGCCGCCCACACCCGGCTTCAGCAGGATGTTGTTGTTGTTCTCGATCCGGCCGGGGATGCCGTCGATGGTCACGTTCGGCATGTTCACGATCTCGCGGAACACGTCGTACTGCATGACCGCCTTCGCCAGCTTCAGCTGGTCCTGCGGGGTCGAGACCGTGCTGTCGAGCAGGCCGGACGGGTCCGTGTACGTCGACCGGGTCATGCCGAGCTCCTTGGCGGCGGCGTTCATCTTCTCGACGAACGCGGCCTCGGAACCGGCGTCCCAGCGGGCGAGCAGCCGGGCCACGTTGTTCGCGGAGGGGATCATCAGGAGCTGGAGCAGCTCCTTCTGCGAGTAGGTCTGGCCCTCCTGGACCGCCGCGGTCGACTCGTGCTCCGCCTTGCCCTGGTCGGCCGCCTTCTTGTCGATCTCGATCTCGGGACCGGTCTGCTTCCCCTTGAGGGGGTGGTCGCGGAGGATCACGTACGCCGTCATCGTCTTGGTGACGGACGCGATCGGGGCCGGCCGCTGGGGTCCGTACGCGCCCATGGAGCCGACGCCCTCGACCTCGACGGCACCCTGCCCCTCGCCGGGCCACGGCATCTTCAGCTCGCCGCCCTCGAAGGTGAAGGCCGGCGCGGCGGAGAGCGTCAGGGCGGGCGCGGGCAGCGGGCGGACCATCTGCGCGATCGCGAAGACGATCAGGAGGAGCAGGACCAGCGGGGTCCAGATCCGGACCCGGCGCACGGTCGTCCGCAGCGGGCTCGGCGGCGGGGGCGGGGTGTTCGTCAGCTCCGCGAGCAGGTCGAGCGGGGGGAGCGGCGGCAGCGGCTGCTGCCGGGTCCGCTCCGGCTCGGCGAGCGACGGCGCCGCGGGGGCGGGCGCGGGGGCCTCGGCGGCCTTGGGGGCCTTGGGGGCCTCCGTGGCGGCCTTGGCCGCGGGGACGTCCTCCGGGGCCTTCCGCTCGGCCGGGATGTCGGGCCGCAGCGGCAGGAAGGTGCTGGTGCGCTCGCTGTCGGGGTCCGTGGCCGTGGCCGCGTCCGCGTCCGCCAGACCGGCCGGAAGCTTCAGGGCGGTCGTCGGCTGGTCCACGGGCGGGCGGATCATCTTGAACATGGCCGTCGGCTGGTCGACGGGCTTCTCGTCGTCGGCGGAGTCTTCGGCGTCGGCGGAGTCTTCGGCGGGCGCCGGGGTCCTCTCGGACTCGGACTCAGCCTTGGACTCGGCCTCAGTCTTGGGCTCGGACTCGGCCTCAGCCTCGGACTCGGGCTCGGGCTTGGCGTCGGCGGACGGCTTCCGGGCGGCGAACCAGGAGTCGACGGGCGCCTTTTCCTCGACGGCGTCGACGCCGTCGGCGTCCTCGACGTCCTCGGTCTCCTCGGCGTCCTCGGTCTCCCCGACGGACGCGGCGGCCCCGACGGCCCCGGCGGCCCCGGCGGGCTCGGCGGTCTCCTCGACCGGCTCGTCCTCGTCCTCGTCCGTGACGTCGCCCTCGGGCTCGGCGTCGGGCTCGCCCTCCGGCTCGTCGTCCGCCCGGGCCCCGTCCGCGACCGCGGCGGCCCCAGCGGGCTCCGAGGCCGTCCCGGGCTCCCCGGTGGCCTCCCCGGCGCCCTTGCCGGGCTCCTCCGCCGCCGTGGCGACCCACGCCGCCACGGCCGCCTTGAGCCGCTCGCCCTCCGGCTCCTGCCGGGCCTTCGTCTCCGGCTCGGCCTCCGGCTCGACGGTCCCCCCGGGCGCGTCGTCCTCGGACGTGCGCGGCGTCAGCGTCTTGAACACGGCGGTCGGCCGGTCGACCCGTACCGGGGAGTCCGAGGTCTCCTCGGAGGGCGACGCGGTCGACGCGGTCGACGCGGGCTCTGACTCCCGGAGCGCGGAGAGCCGGGGATCCCGGCCGCCGCCGCCCGAAGCCGCCGCCGTCTCCTGCGACGACCCCTGCTGCTCCGCCCTGTCGGGGGAATCGCCCGCCACCGTGCCTCCTCCATGCGTCATGCGTACGTCCGAACCGTCTACCAGTGTCCTGTGTGAACCCCTTGGCCCCCGTGCTAGACGAGAACGACATACCTGCCGGTTCCCGGATGAACCACCCGGGCGCTCTCGACAGATGAATGTGAGAGGGGTCACCCTGTCATTCATCCACGCGGGGAGGCATGGATGGGCAGGAGCCGCAGAACCATTCCGGAGGAGCTTCTGCTGCTCGCTCTGGACCCGACCACGGGTACCACAGCGCAGCCGCAGTCGCTCGACCTCGGCCTGGCCGGAGCACAGCTAGTGGAGCTGGCGCTGGCAGGCCGGATAGCCCCTGACGGGGATCGTATCGCCGTGGTGATGCCACGGCCGACCGGAGATCCGACACTGGACTCCGCACTGGAACTGCTGCGCAGGCGCGGCAGCCCGGTTCGGGCCGTCCACTGGATAGGCGGACCCCGACTGGGGCTCCGTCAGACGTATCTCTCGCATCTGGAGCGATGCGGCATGGTGCATGCCGTGGAGGGCCAGATGTGCGGGGTGTTGCCGACGACTCGCTACCAGGCGACGGACACGGCGATCAGTCGGGAGATCCGTTCCCGGCTGGACAGTGCGATCCGCACCGGCGTACCGCCGGACCCGCGGACCGCGGCGCTCGCCGCGCTGGCCCACGCGGTCGGTCTCGGCAAGCACCTCTACCCCGGCAACGAAGGACGGTCGTCGCGGTCCCGGCTGCGCGACCTGATCCGGCACGACCCGATGGGCGGACTCGTGGCGCACGCCGTGATGGACGTCCAGAACGGCGCGGGGGCGCAACCGCGCCGAAGCGCCCAGGGCGTTCCGGCGCAGCCGCACGGCGGCATGGCCCGCGCGGCGGCGCACTGAGCGCACCCGCCGGGCGAACGAACCATCCCGGGAGCCGCACAGCAGTGCGGGGCGGTCTCGACGACCGCCCCGCACATGTGCGTTGTCACCGTTTCCCAGCGCACGCACGGCCTTTGGTGGCAGTCTGCCAAGCGTCAGACACGCACAGCTACGCAGCAGACAGCCGGAGGTGCAGTTTCCGTGGCGTCCAACGTCAACCCCACCGTCAGGCGACGCCGATTGGGCCAGGAGCTGCGCAAGCTCCGGGAGGCGAAGAACATGACGGCCGAGCAGGTCGCCGAGCGCCTCCTCGTCTCCCAGTCCAAGATCAGCCGGCTGGAGAACGGCCGCCGCTCGATCAGCCAGCGTGACGTCCGCGACCTGTGCGGCGTGTACGAGGTCGAGGACGAGCGCATGGTCGACTCCCTCATGCAGATGGCCAAGGACTCGCGCCAGCAGGGCTGGTGGCACGCCTTCGGCGACATCCCGTACAGCGTCTACATCGGCCTGGAGACGGACGCGGAGAGCCTGCGGATGTACGAGCCGCAGATCATCCCCGGACTGCTCCAGACCCACGAGTACGCCGAGGCCGTGATCGCCGGCGCGCTGCCGGAGTCGACGCCCGCGGACATCGAGAAGCGGGTCCAGGTCCGCACCCGCCGCCAGGAGCGGATCCGGGACGAGGAGCGTCCGCTGCGCCTGTGGGCCGTCATCGACGAGGGCGCGCTGCACCGGATCGTGGGCAGCAGGCAGTTGATGGTGCAGCAGCTGGAGCACCTGCTCGAACAGTCGCAGCTGCCGCACGTCACCGTGCAGGTGATGCCGTTCGACATGGGCGCGCACCCGGGGATCAGCGGGCAGTACTCGATCCTGGAGTTCCCGGACGCCTCGGACTCCAGCGTCGTCTACATCGAGGGCGTCACGAGCGACCTGTACCTGGAGAAGGCCCAGGACGTCGGCAAGTACAGCGTCATGTACGAGCACCTCAGGGCGCAGGCGCTGAACGTCGACCAGACCAGGGAGTTCATCTCGAAGATGGCCAAGAAGCACGCCCAGGGGTGAGGCCCGGACCGCGGGGCAGGCACCGTACACCCCGTGATCGCTCCCACGGAAGCCCAGTTGGAATATGCCACTCGGACGTGTGAACGCCGGTCCCGTCGCCCGGGACCGGCGAGTAGCGTCGATCACGTCGTCAAGAACGTTGGCGCGACAACCACTGGCAGAAACTGGCAGAACCGGAGCTGAGCAGCATGGCGATTATTCAGGGTGGTACGGACACCTGGACGAAGTCCTCCTACTCGGGTGGTAACGGGGCCTGCGTCGAAGTGAAGTCCCCCGTCGTGGCCGCGATCGCGGTGCGGGACTCGAAGGCCCCCGAGGGCCCGTCCCTCTCGTTCGGACCGGGTTCCTGGAGCGCCTTCGTCGGCGAGGTGAGCACCGGGGCCCTCTAGTCCCGGTGCCCGCACGCGGTCACCAGCAGCACGAAAGAGCCCTCTCGTCCGGTCCGCCGTCCTGGCCGAGGGGGCTCGGTCCTTTTCCGGCGCGATCCGCTCGCGCCCCTCAGCCCCTCGGGTAGCGCGCCAGCCAGCCCGGCGCGGACTCCTCGGGGGTGTGCAGGGCGGCGCCCTGGGTCATCTCCATCGAGAAGTCGTCCGCCAGCTCCAGGACCGTCCCGCGGCCCTCCAGATCGGCCAGCCAGGCCGGCGGGAGGGCCGTGTCGCCGTGCAGGGCGCCGAGCAGGGCCCCGGTGAGGGCGCCGGTCACCGGCGAGGGCCCGTCGTGGTTCACGGCGAGCCGCAGCCCGTGCCGCACGTCCTCGCCGACCAGGGCGCAGTAGACGGCCGCCGCCAGCTGCCCCTCGGCCCGGTCCTCGGCCGCCCCGAGGGCGGCCACCCGCCCCGCGTCCGGCACCCCTTCCCGTACGGCTCCGAGGGCGCGGCCGAGGGCTTCGGTGACCGGCTCGTGGCCGGGGCTCTCCGCGAGCTGCTCCAGGGCCGCGGCCACCGCGGCCTCCGCCGGGCCGCCGCGGGCCAGGCCGTGGACGACGAGGGCGAAGGCGCCCGCCGCGAGGAGGGCGGCCGGGGCGCCGTGCGTCTGGGCGGCGCACTCCACGGCAAGCCGGCGGACGAGCTGCGGCTCCCAGCCGACGAGCAGTCCGAAGGGGGCCGAGCGGACGAGGGCGCCGGAGTCGCCGGCCTCCGGGTTCTTCGGTTTGCCGGGGGTGCCGAGGTGCTCGTCGCCGAAGCCGGTGAGGCAGGCGCGGGGCGGGTTGCGGCGGGCGTAGAGCCACTCCTCCCGGGCCAGCCAGCCGTTGTCCTTGCGGCGCTCGTCCGGCCCCCAGTCGCGCTGGGTGGCGGCCCAGCGCAGATGGGCCCGGTGGACGTCGGTGGGCGGGTGCCAGGCGCCGGTGTCGCGGCGGACCTGGGCGCGGATCAGGCCGTCGACGGTGAAGAGGGTCATCTGGGTCGCGGCGGTGACGGCGCCCCGGCGGCCGAAGGCGGGGACGGGGTCGGTGAGTCCGTCAGGTCCGTGGGCCTCGCGCAGCTCCGCGAGGGAGGATCCGGCGGCGCCCGCCCCCAGCGCGTCGCCGAGCGCCCCGCCGAGCAGACAGCCCCGCACCCGGGCCCGGAAGTCCTGCTGCTCGGCACGGCCCCACACGGCTGCGGCTGTCGTGGCCACGACGTGCCCTCCCCCGGTCGGCGGTTCGCTGTCGGTTCCCTCGCCGCACTGTAATGGACCGGGTGTGCCCGTCCGGGGGACGGAACGTTATGTGTTCCGACGCCCTCGGGGCCGGTTTTGACCACAGTCCGACGGTGGTGTTCTCACTCCGCCGGGAGCACCGGGAGGAGTTCCGGCAGGTGCCCGTCGGAGGCCTCCGCCGTGCGCCGCCGCTCCTCCGGGACCTCCCCGTAGAGGGTCGTGCGGGGCTTCGCCGGGCGGCCCGCCGCCTCCGCGATGGCCTCCAGGTCCTTGATCGAGCGGTACGAGCCGTAACTCGACCCGGCCATCCGGGAGATGGTCTCCTCCATCAGGGTGCCGCCCAGGTCGTTGGCGCCCGAGCGGAGCATCTCGGCGGCGCCCTCCGTGCCCAGCTTCACCCAGCTGGTCTGGATGTTCGGGATGTGCGGGTGGAGGAGGAGCCGGGCCATCGCGATGACCGCCCGGTTCTCGCGGGCCGTCGGGCCGGGGCGGGCGATGCCGGCCAGGTAGACGGGCGCGTTGGTGTGGATGAAGGGCAGCGTCACGAACTCGGTGAAACCACCGGTCTCCTGCTGGATGCGGGCCAGGGTGCGGAAGTGGCCGAGCCAGTGCCGGGGCTGGTCCACGTGTCCGTACATCATCGTGGAGGAGGAGCGCAGGCCCAGTTCGTGGGCGGTGGTGATCACCTCGATCCAGGTGGCGGTGGGCAGCTTGCCCTTGGTGAGGACCCAGCGGACCTCGTCGTCGAGGATCTCGGCGGCCGTGCCGGGGATCGAGTCGAGCCCGGCCTCCTTCGCGGCCGTCAGCCACTCGCGGATCGACAGGCCGGTGCGGGAGGCGCCGTTGACGACCTCCATCGGGGAGAAGGCGTGCACGTGCATGCCGGGGACGCGCTCCTTCACCGCGCGCGCGATGTCGAAGTAGGCGGTGCCGGGCAGGTCGGGGTGGATGCCGCCCTGCATGCAGACCTCCACCGCGCCGACGTTCCAGGCCTGTTCGGCGCGGTCGGCGACCTGGTCGAGGGAGAGGGTGTACGCGTCGGCGTCGGTGCGGCGCTGGGCGAAGGCGCAGAAGCGGCAGCCGGTGTAGCAGACGTTGGTGAAGTTGATGTTCCGCGTGACGACGTACGTGACGTCGTCGCCGGCCACGTCGCGGCGCAGGTCGTCGGCGATCCGGGTCAGGGCGTCCAGGGCCGGGCCGTCCGCGTGGAGGAGGGCCAGGGCCTGCGGGTCGGTGAGGCGCGTCGGGTCGTCGGCGGCGACGGCGAGCGCCTCGCGGACGTCGGTGTCGATGCGCTGCGGCACCATCCCGGGGGCGGCGGCCTCGCGCAGCGCCTCCCAGTCCCCGTACACCTCGTCGAAGTCGTCGCGCCGGTCGCCCGTGCGGCCCTCGGTGTCGATGGTGCGGTGCAGGTCGGTGCGGCCGGTGGCGGCGAAGGCCTCGTCGGGCTCCTGCCAGGGCAGGCCGCGCACGGGCGCGTCGGGGTTCGCCAGGCCCGTCCCGGGGTCGGCGAGGGCGCGGACGTGCGGGAGGAGCCGGGGGTCGAGCCAGGGTTCTCCCCGGGTGACGAACTCGGGGTAGACGCAGAGGCGTTCGCGCAGCTCGAACCCGGCGGCGGCGGACCGGGCGGCCAGCTCCTCGATCTGCGGCCAGGGCCGCTCGGGGTTGACGTGGTCGATGGTCAGCGGCGAGACCCCGCCCCAGTCGTCGACGCCGGCCGCGAGCAGCCGCCCGTACTCCGAGTCGACGAGGTTCGGCGGGGCCTGGAGGCAGGCGGAGGGGCCCATGATCAGGCGGGCGACGGCGACGGTGGCGACCAGGTCGTCGAGCTCGGCGTCCGGCATCCCGCGCATCGCCGTGTCCGGCTTGGCACGGAAGTTCTGGATGATCAGCTCCTGGATCGAGTGGTACGCGCGGGCGACGCGGCGCAGCGCGAACAGCGACTCGGCCCGCTCCTCCAGGGTCTCCCCGATGCCGAGGAGCAGCCCCGAGGTGAAGGGGACGGAGGAGCGGCCGGCGTCCTCCAGGACCCTGAGCCGCACGGCCGGTTCCTTGTCGGGGGACCCGTAGTGGGGGCCGCCGGGCTCGGACCACAGCCGGGTCGCGGTCGTCTCCAGCATCATCCCCATGGAGGGCGCGACGGGCTTGAGGCGCTGGAAGTCGGTCCAGGACAGCACCCCGGGGTTGAGGTGCGGGAGGAGGCCGGTCTCCTCCAGGATCCGGATCGCCATGGCCCGCACGTACGCGATCGTGTCGTCGTAGCCGTGCGCGTCGAGCCACTCGCGCGCCTCCGGCCAGCGGTCCTCGGGCTTGTCCCCGAGCGTGATCAGGGCTTCCTTGCAGCCGAGTTCGGCGCCGCGCCGGGCGATGTCGAGGACCTCGTCGGGCGACATGAACATCCCGTGCCCGGCCCGGCGCAGCTTGCCGGGGACGGTGACGAAGGTGCAGTAGTGGCACTTGTCGCGGCAGAGCCGGGTGAGCGGGACGAACACGCTCTTGGAGTACGTGACGACGCCCGGCCGCCCGGCCGCCTCCAGACCGGCGTCCCGCACGCGCCCGGCGGACGCCACCAGGTCCGCCAGGTCGTCCCCGCGCGCCCGCAGCAGCACGGCGGCCTCGGCGACGTCGAGCGCGACCCCGTCCCTGGCCCGCCTGAGGGCCCGTCGCATGGCGTTCTCGGTGGGGCGTGCTGCCTGGTGATCGGTCATGGACCGAGCATACGAGCGGGTACGGGGAGGGGGGTTCGGGTCCCCGTACCCGACTTCCCGCACCCGGCCCCGTACCCGTGCTCCCCGCTCACAGGTACCGCGCGTACCCGTCGAGCACCCCCAGCACCTCCCCCTCCTCCCCCGGCGGCAGCTGGAGGACCACCTCCTCGCAGCCGAGGTCCGCGTAGTACGCCAACTTGTCCGGGTTCGGCAGGACCGCGTACGGGACGACCCGGAGCGCCTTCGGGTCGCGGCCGGCCTCCTCCCACGCCGTCCGCAGGACCGGGAGGGCGTCCGCGAGGCCCCGGCCGCCGATCGGCAGCCAGCCGTCCGCCTGCGCGGCGATCCGCGCGAAGAGCTGCGGGCCCGCCGCCCCGCCGAGGAGGATCCGGGGCGCGCCGCCGGCCGGCTTGGGCCAGGCCTCGGAGGCGCGCACGGACTCCCCCGACTCCCCGGCGTACGCGGTGGGTTCGGGGGCCCACAGGGCCTTCATCAGGTCGATCCGGTCGCGGCCGAGCCGCCGGCGGGACGCCCAGTCGACGCCGTGGTCGGCGGCCTCCTCCCGGTTCCAGCCGAAGCCGACGCCGAGGGTGAGGCGGCCGCCGGAGAGGTGGTCGAGGGTGGCGATCCGCTTGGCGAGCGAGATCGGGTCGTGCTGGGCGATCAGGGTGACGCCGGTGCCGAGCCCGAGGCGTTCGGTGACGGCGGCGGCCTGCCCGAGGGCGACGAAGGGGTCCAGGGTCCTGCCGTACTCCCGGGGCAGCTCGCCGCCCGCCGGGTAGGGCGTGGTCCGTTCGACGGGGATGTGGGTGTGCTCGGGCAGGTAGAGCCCGGCGAACCCGCGCTCCTCCAGCTCGCGCGCGAGCCGCACCGGGGTGATGGTCTCGTCGGTCAGGAAGATCGTGGTCGAGATCCGCATACCGGCACGGTAGGGGGTGGGGCGGGGTTTTCCGAGGGGTACGCCGGGAGCGGCGGGCCGGGGGCGCCCGGGCGGCCGAGCCCGTGGGCCGGCGCCGGGGGCACGGGCGCCAGGGCGTCGGAGAGCCCGGTGGTCACCGTCCGCGTCACGGTCCGCACGTCGCCGTCCCGGTCCCGCTCGCGGCCGGTCGCCGCGTCCCGGCCCGCGAGGTACACGGCGGGCACCGCCCGCACCCGGTCGTCCTTCCCGCACCCGGGCAGTCGTGCGTCCCGCTCACGCGCCTTCCCCCTCCGTCCCCCGGCAGGTCCGCCCCCGATGACGGGCACGTGCCACCCCCGGTTCCCCTTCGGCCCGGAAATCCGCCTGCGCCCCTCGCGCCCCACCCCCTACCGTGGCCCGGTGCTGAAGCGAATCGAGGCGTACTACGACGCCGTGCCCCGGTCCTCCGCCCGCGCCGAGGAGTTCGGGCCGCTGACCCTGTTCGTACGGGAGGGGGAGGGCTGGCCCTTCTACGCGCGGCCCGCGCTCGGGCACGAGGGGGAGGTCCCGGTCGCGGCCGTGGAGCGGGTGCGGGCCCGGCAGCGGGAGCTGGGGGTGCCCGAGGCCTTCGAGTGGGTCGCGCAGACGGCGCCGGGGCTGCGGGCGGCCGTGGAGGCGAGCGGGCTCACCGTGCACGAGCACCCGCTGATGGTCCTGGCGGGCGAGGGGCTCGCCGTGCCGGAGCCCGGGGGCGTCACCGTGCGGATGCTGGACGCGGACGACCCGGGCCTCCCCAGCGCCGTCGCCGCCCCGTACGCCGCCTTCGGCTTCCCGCCCGAGCCCGGGACGGCCGAGCGGACCGCCGAGCGGATCACGGCCGGGCTGACCCGGCTCGCGGCGGCCTTCGCCGTCGGCGCGGAGGGGTCCGCCGCCCTCGCGGCCGGGCAGCACCAGCCGGTGGGGGACGTCTCCGAGGTCGTCGGCGTCGGCACCGTCCCGGCGGCCCGGCGCCGGGGGCTCGGCCTCGCGGTCACGGCGGCCCTGGTCGCGGACGCCCGGGCCCGGGGCGCGGAGCTGGTGTTCCTGTCGGCCTCGGACGCGGACGTGGCCCGGCTCTACGGCCGGCTCGGCTTCCGCACGGTGGCGACCGCGCTCATCGCGGAGGCGTAGGGAGGCGAGGGGCGAAGGCCGGAGGCCGTACGCGGTCCGGGATCCGGGGTCCGGGGTCCGGGAGGACTTTCGGGAAAAGTTTCCCGGCCGTGTCACATCCCCGGTGCCCGCCCCGTCATTGCGGTGAAGGCACCCGCCGAACGAGACGCCGAGGAGCGATCACCATGGCGCACACCCCCGAGGCCCGCATGACCAACCCCGCCTACGTCCTGCCCGACGCCGGCCCCGCGATCCAGGGCCTCGTGAAGGCCACCCGCCAGGGCGGGGTCTCCGAGGAGATCCTGGAGCTCGTGCACCTGCGGGCCAGCCAGATCAACGGCTGCGGCTTCTGCGTCGACTACGGCGTGAAGAACGCCCGGAAGTCGGGCGTGAGCGACGAGAAGCTGTTCGCGGTCTCCGCGTGGCGCGAGGCGCCGTACTTCTCCGACGAGGAGCGGGCGGCCCTCGCGCTCGCCGAGCACGCGACCCGCATCGCCGACAGCACGGACGCCGTGCCGGACCCGGTGTGGGACGCGGCCGCCGACCACTTCGACGAGAAGCAGCTCGCCTCGCTCGTGCTGATGATCGGCCTGACGAACTTCTTCAACCGGCTCAACGTCACCGTCCGGCAGCCGGCCGGCGTGGCGGTCTGACGGTACGGGCCCCGCGCACCATCAGGACGTCGACCGGGTCCTCGGACTCGGTCGTGAAGCCCTCCCGCTCGTAGAGGCGGCGGGCCGCGCTCCCCCGGAGGACCACGAGGCGGACGGGCACCCCGTCCGCGTCGGCCCGGTCGAGCAGCTCGCGCAGCACCGCCGTCCCGAGCCCCCGCCCCTGCACTCCGGGGGCCAGGTAGAAGTGCTCCAGGCAGAGCCCTTCGCCGCTCTCGTGCGGGCGCAGGGTGACGCTTCCCGCGAAGGCGCCGTCCACCTCGACGACGGAGGTGTGCGCGGGCGAGAAGCCGTCGCGCAGCCGTTGCCGCACCCGGTGCTCGTCGTAGCGGCCGAGCCGGACCAGGTCGTCCCGCAGCACCTCGGCCCGCAGCTCGGCGACGGACTCGACGTCCGCCGCCCGGCCCGGGCGCAGCGCCCAGTTCACCGTCGTCTCTTCCACGGATCTCATGGACGGCATCCTAGGAAGGTCGTGACCGGATCCGTCCCCTCCGCGCTGGAGCGGACATGAAGAGGATCCTCACCGCGGTGGCCCTGACCGCTTTCGCCGCCGCCGGCGCCGCGGGGGCCGCCGGCGCGCCCGCCCCGCCGCTCGCGAACGCGGCGGTGGAGCGCCTGCTGCCGGGCCGCCGCTGAGCGGTACGGGCGGGCGGGCGGTACGGGCGTACGGAACGGACGAAGGCGGCGGGACCCCCCACGGGCCCGCCGCCTTCGCGTCCGCGCGACTCAGGAGTCTCCGGTCAGTCCGCCACCACCAGGGACGGGGTCTCCTTGGTCAGGACCTCGCCGCGGAAGAAGGCGGGGCTGCGGCGCTGCATGACCAGCATGATCACCACGCCGAGGAGCAGCAGGCCGACGCCGATCACGAAGACCGAGCCCATGCCGAGGACGGCGGAGCCGGAGCCGTACGCCGGGTCCCACATGTCGTACAGGGTCTTGCCGAAGACGGCGGTGAGCATGAGGCCGCCGAGCAGCGGCATCAGGCCCTTGAAGGCGAAGTCGCGGAAGGAGCGGAACAGCTCCTTGCGGAAGTACCGGACGCAGGCGAAGGCCGTGAGCGCGTAGTAGAAGCAGATCATCAGGCCGAGGGCGTAGATGGTGTCGACCAGGACGTGCTCGCTGACCAGGGTCATCACCGTGTAGAAGACGCCGGTGGCGACACCCGCGACGACCGTGGCCCGGCCGGGGGTCTTGAAGACCGGGTGGACCTCGGTGAAGGACTTCGGCAGCGCCTCGTACGTGGCCATCGCGAGGACCGTGCGGGCGACCGGGATGAAGGTGGTCTGGAGGCTCGCGGCGGCGGAGGCCAGGACCGCGACGAAGAGCAGGACGCCGAGGGTGGGGCCCATGACGGGGCCGGCGAGGGCGGCGAAGACGTTGTCGGAGGTCTCCGGGTTGGCGAGGCCGAGGCCCTGCTCGCCGGAGCCGACGGTCATCTGGGCGGCGATGCCGGTGGCCAGGTAGGAGCCGACCAGGACGACCATCGCGATGAGGGCGGCGCGGCCGGGGGTCTTGGCGCTGCCGGTGGTCTCCTCGTTGGTCGCCATGCAGGCGTCCCAGCCCCAGTACATGAAGATCGAGAGCGAGAGTCCGGCCGTGAAGGCGGCGAAGGACTGCACCGCGAAGGGGTTCATCCAGGACCAGGAGAAGTCGACCGAGGTCTCGAAGGAGCCGGCCTTCGTCAGGGCCATGCCGACGAAGACGGCGAGGACGACGAGCTGGAGGCCGACGAGGGTGTACTGCACGCCCTTGGTGGCGGTCATGCCGCGGTAGCTGATCGCGGTGGCGGCGGCGATGAGCGCGAGGCAGGTGACGATGTGGACGGCCTTGTTGCCGTCGAGCGCGGCGACCGAGTCACTACCGGTGATCTCGCCCGCGAGGAGCCAGAAGTAGGAGGTCGCGACGCCCGCCAGGTTGGAGAGCACGATGATCGTCGCGATGACGAGGCCCCAGCCGCACATCCAGCCGATCTTGGGCCCGAAGGCCTTCACGGTCCAGGTGAAGGAGGTGCCGCAGTCCGGCATGGCCTTGTTGAGCTCCCGGTACGCGAAGGCGACGAGGAGCATCGGGAGGAAGCCCGCGAGGAAGACGGCGGGCATCTGGAGCCCGACCTCGCCGGCCGTGGAGCCGAGCGTCGAGGTCAGACAGTAGACCGGGGCGACGGTGGAGACGCCGATGACGGCGCTGCCGAGGAGGCCGACGGAGTTCCCGCCGAGTCCTTTGGTGCGCACGCCGTGGGCGTCGCCCGGGGCGTCGGCGCCCCTTACCGTGTCTCCGGCCCGCGGCCGCGCTTCCACCTGAGTCATGAACAGGACGTTAAATGCTGCGGTTTCCACATCCGGAAGTGTGAAATCCGCTTGGGTGATCGATCACCGCCTTGCATTGCGGGGGTCGAAGCGGACGCTCACCAATGATTGAAAGATCGACCAACCGAACCACCCGACCAACCGGTAGGTCCGTCGATCGATGTCCGATATGCGGGAACCGCAGCGCAGTCCCAAATGTCCGTTTCGAAATTTTCCCGAGGAATTTTTCGCGCGGCCACCGGGGGCGCCGACGGACCCGGCCGGCCCCCTCCGGCCCCCTCCGGCTCCCGTCGGACCCCACCGGACTCCGTCGCGCCCCGCCACGCCCTCCGTCGCGCCCCCGCCGGACTCCGCTCCCGCGCTCCTGACGGGACATCAGTTGACGCTCCGTACAACGGTCCGGCAACGGCTCCGCTCCGGTCGGCCCGATGCTGACGGACTCCCTCCGGACAAGGCAGACTGTCATGGGCGGAACCGGCGGTACGGCAGGGGGAGCTATGGACCGTGAGGACGGGCCGCGAGTCCCGGCGCAGCGGGCTGCGGAAACGGGCGGGAACGCCCCGGTGGACCCGGCGGGCCGAGGTGTTCCGGAGGCCCCGGAGGTTCCGGTGGCCCCGGAGGCCCCGGTGATTCCGGCGGGGACGGCGGCCCCGGTGGCCCCGGTGGCCCCGGTGACCGGGGCCGACGAGGGCGCGGGCGTGCGCCGCGGCGCGGGTGCCGCCGGCGGCGGGACGCTGCGTTTCGGAGTGCTCGGGCCCGTGCGGGCCTGGCGGGGCGACGAGGCCGTGCCCACCGGATCGCCGCAGCAGCGCGCCCTGCTCGCCGCCCTCCTCCTGCGCGGCGGACGCACCGCCACCGCCGCCGAGCTGATCGACGCCCTCTGGGGCGAGGAACCGCCCTCCCAGGCCCTCGCGGCCGTCCGCACCTACGCCTCCCGGCTCCGCAAGGCCCTCGGCCCCGAGGTCCTGGTCAGCGAGTCCGGCGGCTACGCCCTGCGCGCCTCCGCCACCGCGCTCGACCTCACCACGGCCCAGGAGCTGGCCGCCGAGGCCGAGAAGCTGCGGTCCTGCGGGGACCGCGCGGCCGCCCGGGCACGGCTCGCCGGGGCCCTCGACCTGTGGGACGGCGAGGTCCTGGCCTCCGTGCCCGGCCCGTACGCCGAGACCCAGCGGACCCGCCTGGAGGAGTGGCGGCTCACCCTCCTGGAGACCCGGCTCGACATCGACCTGGAGGTCGGCGCGCACGCCGAGGCCGTCTCCGAGCTGACCGCGCTCACCGCCGCGCACCCGCTGCGCGAGCGCCTGCGCGAACTGCTCATGCTGGCGCTCTACCGCGGCGGACGGCAGGCCGAGGCGCTCGCCGTGTACGCCGACACCCGCCGGCTCCTCGCCGACGAGCTGGGCGTCGACCCGAACCCCGAGCTCTCCCGGCTCCAGCAGCGCATCCTCCGGGCCGACGCCGAGCTCGCCCGGCCCGTCGAGGAGCCCGCCCCGGCCGCCGCGCCCGTCGCGCGCCCGGCGCAGCTCCCGGCGACCGTGCCGGACTTCACGGGCCGCGCCTCCTTCGTACGGGAGCTGGGCGCCCGGCTCGCCACCGCCGAGGGCCACGTCATGGCGGTCTCGGCGCTCGCGGGCATCGGCGGCGTCGGCAAGACGACCCTCGCCGTGCACGTGGCCCACGAGGCCCGGCCGCACTTCCCGGACGGGCAGCTGTACGTCGACCTCCAGGGCGCGGGGTCCCGCGCCGCCGCGCCCGAGACCGTCCTCGGCTCCTTCCTGCGCGCGCTCGGCACCCCGGACTCGGCCGTCCCCGACTCCCTGGACGACCGGGCGGCGCTCTACCGCTCCACGCTCGACGGGCGCCGGGTCCTGGTCCTCCTGGACAACGCCCGCGACGCCGCCCAGATCCGCCCGCTGCTGCCCGGCACGGCGGGCTGCGCGGCCCTGGTCACCAGCCGGATCCGGATGGTCGACCTGGCGGGGGCGCACCTGGTCGACCTGGACGTGATGTCCCCGGAGGAGGCGCTCCAGCTCTTCCTGAGGATCGTCGGCGAGGAGCGGGTCCGGGCCGAGCGGGAGGCCGCCCTCGACGTGGTCGCCGCCTGCGGCTTCCTGCCCCTGGCGATCCGCATCGCCGCGTCCCGGCTCGCGGCCCGCCGCACGTGGACGGTGTCGGTCCTGGCGGCCAAGCTGGCGGACGAGCGGCGGCGGCTCGACGAGCTCCAGGCGGGCGACCTGGCGGTCAAGGCGACCTTCGAGCTGGGCTACGGCCAGCTGGAGCCGGCCCAGGCCCGCGCCTTCCGCCTCCTCGGGCTGGCCGACGGCCCGGACATCTCGCTCGCGGCGGCGGCCGCCGTCCTCGACCTGCCCCTCCGGGACACCGAGGACCTCCTGGAGGCCCTGGTCGACACGTCCCTGCTCGAATCGGCGGCCCCGGGCCGCTACCGGTACCACGACCTGGTCCGGCTCTACGCGCGCGCGTGCGCGGAGAGGGACGAGCAGCCCCCGTCGGAGCGGGAGGCGGCGCTCTCCCGCCTCCTCGACTTCTACCTGTCGACCGCCGCCCGCGTGTACGCCATCGAACGCCCCGGCGACCGGCTGGTCGACCACCTGGAGCCCACCGCGTACGACGGCCTGGCCTTCACCGACCGCCACGAGGCCCAGGACTGGCTCTACGCGGAGGCCGACTGCCTCCTGGCCACGGTCCGCCGGTCCGCCGCCTCGCCGGGGACGCTGCGGCGGGGCGTCGACCTGCTGTGGGCCTCCCTCGACCTCGCGGAATCGGGCGCGAACTCCCGGGAGTACGAGGCGGTGGCGACGGTGCTGCGGGAGGCGGCGGGACGGGCGGGCGACGTCCGGGCGAAGGGCCGTGCGGCGCTCACCCTGGCGTACGTCCAGCACGTGACGGGCCGGTTCGACGAGGCGGACGGCGAGGCTCACGAGGCGATGGACCTGGCGTCCTCGACCGGGGACGCCCTCCCGCTGTGCTGGGCCGCCAACGCCCTCGGGATCATGGCGCTCTACCAGGGGCGCACCGAGGACGGGGAACGCTTCCTGACCCAGGCCACCACGGCGTTCCGCGCCTGCGACGACGAAGCCGGTGAGGCCAGCGCCCTGTGCAACCTCTCCCGCATTCACCTGGCCATGGGCCAGACGGACGTCGCGGTCGAACTCGCCCAGCGCGGAACCGAGATGTACGCCTCGATGGGGCACGCGCTCAAGGGCGCCAACGGCCGCTACGCGCTGGGACTCGCGCTGACCGCGAGCGGGCGGCTCGACGAGGCCTCGTCCCGGCTCGCCGAGGCCCTCGAAGTCTTCCGGGACAGTCGGCAACGCCTCTGGGAGGGCATGTCGCTCTTCCGGATCGCCGAGGTGGACATCGCCGCCCGCCGGTACGCCCAGGCCGCCTCGAACTCCGAACTGGCGCTGGTCGTCCTCCGCGGGGTCGGCGGCGAGTGGCGTCGCGGACAGGTCCTCGTCGTCCTCGGCCGCGCCCTGTCCGGGATAGGGCAGCACGGCCGGGCACGGGTCTGCTGGCAGGAGGCGCTGGACATCTTCGTCGAACTCGGCTCGCCGGAGGAATCGGACGTGCGGGCCCTGTTGCTGGAGACCGCCGCCGCGTAGCCGCTGAACTGCCCGTTCATCGTTCGTTTATGGGCCTGGGGCAGTCTTCTCCCCACGATCCGTCGCGTCGGGGGGCAGACGGGTCGCCGGTAAGGCCGTCACACCGTCGCACTAGGGTGAACGGCTCCGGGTGGGACCGCCCAGCAGTCCACGGGGGAACGGCCGGACGGTCCCACCCGCCCCATCCGAAGTAACAACGGGAGATGATCAGCATGGCCGACCTGGACCCCACCGAGCCGAGCGCCGCCGGCGAAGAGATCGTCAGCAAGAACATGCACGCGACCGGCGCTCCGCTCGCCGACTCCGTGGCCGCGAAGATCGGCGTCAACGGCAACATGCACGCCACCACGGAGCCGATCGACGGCAACGCCGGCACGGCCACGACCGACAACATGCACGCCACGTCGGAACCGGCCAAGTAGTCCATCCCGACGGGGAAGGGCCGCGGCGGCGACTTCGGGGGAGCCGCCGGGGCCCGAGGGGTCCGGTCGACGGGGGAGCACACGGGCTCGGGGGACGTCCGGCGGAACCAGGGGGGATCCGCCGGACAGGGCCCGTGCGCGACGCGATCGGACCACCGCACGAGGAGGGGTCGGGCACCTGCCCGGCCCCTTCGGCGCGTCCGGCCGCCGGCGCGCGTCGAGGCGGTGCCGGAGCGGGCCGTCCGCGCCGCATGGCGGGCCCCTCCGAGCGGGCGTAGCGTCGGGAGCGAGAGCCGGACCACTCAGGAGGCCGCTTCGATGATCCGCAATGTCGTCGGCGCCGTCCTGGCTCTCGCCGGAGCGACGGCCGCCGTTCTGAGCCCCTTCCGTGCCTGGTACGACGGCCGTCACGGACGCGACTACGCCCTCGGCGAGCTGTTCACCGGCATCACCGGGGCGAAGGCCGACCTCTGGTGGTCGCTCCTGCTGCCCTTCGCCCTCGCCGCCCTCCTCGCCCTCGTCGGCGTGGTGCTCCGCTCCCGCCCCCTAGTCGCCCTCGCCGGGTTCGTCGTCCTCGGCTTCACCGTCTTCTGGATGGTGCGGGTCGGACAGTACGAGGGCAGCCTCACGGTCGGCGGCGGCGGTGCGGGCCTCGGCGACGGGGTCGCGAACGCCCTCGGCGGCGGGATCCTGCTGCTGCTCGGCGCGCTCGTCATGTCGGGGCGGAGACGGGAGGCCCGGAAGGATCCGGAGGAGCGGACGGGGCGGACGTGGCCGGAGGAGCCGCGGGCGTACGCGCCCCCGGCCGACGGCCCCGACCCCCGCGAAGCGCGCGGTCCCGACCCCCGGGAGGCCCCCGTCGCCGACCCCTACGGGGCGCCCGCGGGCGATCCCCGGGAGTCCGCCGCCCCCGGCTCGTACGACCCCTACGGGTCCGAGCCGACCCGGACCTTCGAGATGCCCGACCGGGATCAGGGCCGGGATCAGGGCCGGGACCCCGACCAGGACGGTCCCGGGCCCCGCTGAGGCGCCGGGCCCGTCAGCGCGCCGCCGCCGGCCCCCGGCCCGTCGCCGTGCCCTTCACCGCGTCGAGCGCGTACACGCAGCGGTCCTTGCTGCACGCGTACACGACCCCGCCCTTCACCACCGGCGAGCCGGTGATCTCGCCGCCGGTCGCGAGCTTCCAGCGGAGCTGGCCGCCGGTCGCGTCCAGGGTGTAGAGGACGTGGTCGGCCGAGCCGAAGTGGATCCGGCCGTCCGCGACCACCGGGGAGCCGACCAGCTCGCCGCCCGCGGCGAACCGCCACCGGGGCGTGCCGGTGACCGCGTCGAGCGTGTAGAGCGCGCTGCCGCTGCCGACGTGCACGTTGCCGTCCGCGACGAGCACCGGCTCGGTGGACTGGCGCTGCTCGGTCGCGATCCGCCAGCGGTCCTGGCCGGTGGTGGCGTCGAGCGCGTACACCGTGCCGAGGTGGTCGGCGAGGTACACCCCGCCGCCGGTGACGGCCGGGCCCGGCGCGAAGGCGGGCGGGGAGAGGAAGACGGCCGGGGCCTCGAAGTGCCAGCGGACGTGCCCGCCCGCGATGTCGATGGACAGGACCCGGGTCCCGGCCGACACGTACACGTGGCCGTCCTCGGCCGGGGCCACCCGTACGGGTACTCCCCCGCAGGAGGCGGCGTCCCCGATCGGGTACGACCAGCGCTCCGTCCCGGTCCGGGCGTCGAGGGCCTGGAGCCGGGCGTCCCGCCACACGTACACGGTGTCGCCGTGCACGGCGGGCCCCGCCTCCGGGGTCTCGAAGTCGGTCTGCGCGCCGGTGACCTCCCACAGCTTGGCGCCGTTGGAGGCCTCCCGGCCCTGGACCCCGCCGCCGCGCGTACCGGTGACGACCGTGCCCCGGTCGACCTTCAGCGCGTACACCCAGGCGTCGGTGTGCAGCCGCCAGCGCTCGCCGCCGTCGCCGGCGTCGAGGGCGTACAGGGTGGGCCCGTCGGAGGCGTGGATGCGGCCCCCGGCGACGGCCATGGACCAGGCCACGTCCCGGGTCTTGAACTGGCGCCGGCCGCTGCCCGTGTCCAGGGCGTGCACCTCGAAGGAGGTGACGTACAGCAGGTCGCCGTCGACGACCGGGGTGCCCCAGACGTCGTTGGACATGCGGAAGCGCCAGGGCCTCCAGTGGCCGGGCTCCGGCGGGGGCGGGTTCGGTCCCGTGCCGCCCTGCGCGGGCACGTTCAGCGGGCGGGAGCCCGGCGGCGGGCCGGGCTCGGCGCCGTGCGGGCCGCCGCCGGGCGGCCGGATCCAGCCGGTCGCGGGGCCCGCGTCGGCGCCCCGGCCGACGGCGAGCGCCGCCCGGGTGTCGGCGACCCGGGGGCCGGGGCCGATGGGCACGGCCCCGCCGCCGAGGCGCACGGGGCCGCCCGCGCTCTCGGCGGGACCCGCGTGCCGGCCGCCGACGGGGGCGGGCTCGGGCCTGCCGCCGCCCCCGGGCCCGCGCTCCGGGCCGTACGGGTCGGGGAACGGGCCCGGCGGGTCCGCCGGCGGCGGGGGGACCGGCGGGGCGGGCGGCGCGGCGGGGGTCCGGCCGCCGCCGCGGCGCCGCTCGATCATGGCGGTGGCGCTCAGCGGCAGCCAGGCCGAGGCCGTGCCGCTGTCGTCGCTGCCGGGACCGAAGAGGTGCGGGGCGAGCTGGGCCTGGAGGTCGGCCGGGCTGGGCCGCCGGGTGACGTCCGTCTGCATGCAGGAGTCGATGAGGGGCCGCAGCTCGTCGGGCAGTCCCTCCAGGTCGGGGCCCTCCCGGAGCAGCATGAAGACGGTCTCGACCGGGTTGGCGCCGTGGTAGGGCGCGTGGCCGGTGGCGGCGAAGACCAGCATCGAGCCGAGCGAGAAGACGTCGCTGGCGCCGGTGACGCTGCGCGAGTCGCGGGCCTGCTCGGGCGACATGTAGGCGGGGGTGCCGACGGCGACGTTGGTCATGGTCAGGCGCGTGTTGGAGACGCCGGACGCGATGCCGAAGTCGATCACCCGGGGGCCGTCCTCGACGACGAGGACGTTGGAGGGCTTGAGGTCGCGGTGGACCAGGCCCGCCCCGTGGATGGACTGGAGGGCCTCGGCGACGCCGGCCGCCAGCCAGCGCACGGCCTGGGCCGGGAGCGGCCCGCACTCGTTCACTATCTCTTCGAGGGAGGGCGCCGGCACGTAGGCGGTGGCCAGCCAGGGCACGGCGGCGCGCGGGTCGGCGTCGACGACGGCGGCCGTGTAGAAGCCCGAGACGGCCCGTGCGGCCTCCACCTCCCGGGTGAAGCGGACCCGGAACAGCTGGTCCTCGGCGAGCTCCGTGCGCACGGTCTTGATCGCCACGCGCCGGCCCGAGGCCGAGCGCGCGAGATAGACCAGGCCCATTCCGCCCGCGCCGAGCCGGCCCAGCACCTCGAAGGGCCCGATGCGTCTCGGGTCGTGCTGCGTCAGCTGCTCCACTTGCCTGCCACCTCCCCGTACGGGCCATGAGGGTACGGCCCCGTGGCCCTGATTCTTCCTGTCCGGGGGCCCGGTGGCGAACCCGGGGGCGGATCGGGGTGTCGCCCGGCGCGGGGGGCGGTCCGGTGCGGGGCGCGCCGGGCCGGACGGTTGCGGACCTATCCGCCCGTACGGTCGGTTTTCGGCTCGGCGAGCACCGCGAAGAGGGCGCCCTGGTTGTCCCGGAGGACGGCGACGCGGCCGTGCGGGGTGTCCCGGGCGGGGGTGACGACCCGGCCGCCGAGCCGGACGGTGGTGTCGCGGGCCTCGTCGCAGTCGTCCACGGCGAAGTAGGCGAGGACGTGGCCGGGCATCTCGGCGGGGAAGTCGTCGGTGATCACGGCCCGGCCTCCGAAGGCGCTGTCGTCGCCGGGCCGGGAGCCGGGGGGCGACCAGACGCGGTAGTCGAGGTCGGGGCCCGCGCCCTCCTCCTCGGGGTCGGCCTGGCGGCCGAGGTAGCCGAAGACGGTGGCGTAGAAGGTGTCGACGGCGTCCGGCCGCCGCGTGTACACCTCCATCCAGCAGAAGGCGCCCGGCTCGTTCACCGCCGCGAAGCCGTCGTCCTCGCCCGCCTGGCGGAGGCCGAAGACGGTGCCGCCGGGGTCGGCGGCGAGCGCCAGGACGCCGAAGGGGCCGACGGGGTACGGATCCATGACCATCCGGCCGCCGGCGGCCCTGATCCGGGCGGCGAGGGTGCCGGCGTTCTCGGTGGCGAGGTAGACGGTCCAGGTGGTGGGCATGCGGCCGTCCCGCTTGGGGAGGAGCCCGGCGACGCGCCGCCCGCGCAGCAGGGCCTCGTCGCGGTCGGGGTCGAAGGTCCAGCCGAAGAGCTCGCCGTAGAAGCGCTTGCCCGCCTCCAGGTCGGGGAGCTGCGCGTCCACCCAGCACGGGGTGCCCTCAGTACGTACGGCCATGGCTCCACGCTAGGGCGGCGGCGCCGGCCGCGCATGCCCCGACATGCGAACAAAGAGACGGTTCGACGGGGTGGGACCCTTGCGGCGCCCGGGTTGTCCACCGAAGTTGTCCACAGACTGTTCATAACTCTATTCGGGTACGGGGTCCCCCGATCGGCCCTCGCTCCCCCGGCGCCGCCGCCCCCTCTCCACCGCCGGCCGGCACCGGCCCGACACCGCCACGGCCTCGCCCCCGTCATGAACATTGGCTCAATACCGACCGTCCCCTCTCCCTCACTCTCCGCCCCGCACTCACTCCCACCTCGCAGAACGCGTTCGCACCGGGGTGCACCCCATTTGCAGTCGGCCGAATCGCGCCCCGAGGCCCCGTCGGTAAGCTGACGGCATGACAGGACAAGTACGCACCGTCGACGGCCGCGTGGCCGGTCGACGCGGTCAGGCGACGCGGCAGAAGCTGCTCGACTGCCTCGGTGAGATGCTCAGCTCCTCGCCCTACCGGGACGTCAAGGTCATCGACGTGGCCCGGAAGGCGGGTACTTCACCCGCGACGTTCTATCAGTACTTCCCGGACGTCGAGGGAGCGGTTCTGGAGATCGCGGAGGAAATGGCGAAGGAGGGCGCCGGGTTGGCCGGCCTGGCCTCCGGCCGCTCCTGGGTCGGCAAGGCCGGCTGGCAGTCCTCCGAGGAACTGGTCGAGGGCTTCCTGGACTTCTGGCGGAAGCACGACGCGATCCTCCGGGTCGTGGACCTCGGCGCCGCCGAGGGCGACAAGCGATTCTACAAGATCCGCATGAAGATCCTGAACTCGGTCACCAACTCCCTGACGGACGCGGTGAAGGAGCTCCAGGCCAAGGGCAAGGTCGACAAGGAGGTCGGCCCCGCCGCCATGGCCGGCTCCCTGGTGACGATGCTGGCCGCGGTCGCGGGACACCAGAAGGGCTTCCAGACCTGGGGCGTGAAGCAGGCCGAACTGAAGCCGAACCTGGCCCTGTTGGTGCACCTGGGCATCACCGGCAAGAAGCCGGTGAGATAGCCCCCCTCCCCTCCATCCGTCCTGTCGCCGACGCCGGCGGCGGCCCGCCCCCACGGACCGCCGCCGGCGTCGCCGTCTCCGCGGCGGAAACCCTCCGCCCCCGTGACTACCGTGACCCCATGACGACCGACTTCGACCGCGCCCTGCGCTCCCTGCGGGTCTGGGACACCGCGCTGCCCGCCTTCGACCCGGCGGGCGCCCCGCCCGACCCGCTCGCCCTCTTCCACGACTGGTTCACGGCGGCCGTCGCGGCCGGCCAGACCGAGCCGCACACCCCGTCCCTGGCCACCGTGGACGAGGAGGGCCGCCCCGACGTGCGGGTGGTGATGCTGCACGGCGCCGACGCGCGCGGCTGGCACTTCGCCTCGCACTCCACCAGCGCCAAGGGCCGCCAGCTCGCCGCCCGCCCGGAGGCCGCGCTCGGCTTCTACTGGCCGGTCCAGGGCCGCCAGGTCCGGGTCAGGGGCCCCGTCGCCACCGGCACCCCCGAGGAGGCGTACGCGGACCTCCACGCCCGCACCACCGGGGCCCTCGCGGCGGCCCTGGTCGGCCGGCAGAGCGAGGTGCTGGACTCCCCGGAGACCCTCGCCGCGGCGAGCACGGCGGCCTGGCACCGGGCGGAGGCGGAGCCGGACGCCCCGGCCCCCACCTGGACCCCGTACACGGTCGAACCGGCCGAGGTCGAGTTCTTCCAGGGCGACGAACGCCGCCGCCACGTACGGCTCCGCTACCGCCGCGACCCGTCGACGCCCGACGGCTGGATCCGCGAACTCCTCTGGCCGTAGCGGTCGTCGGGGCCGTGGCGCCCGTTCGGCGAGGCCTACTCGCTCCCCGCCGGGTACATCTCCTCGACCTCCCGCGCGAAGTCCCGCAGCACCGCGCCCCGCCGGAGCTTCAGGGACGGGGTCAGGTGGCCCGAGGTCTCGGAGAAGTCGGTGGTCAGGACGCGGAAGGCGCGGATGGACTCGGCGCGGGAGACGAGGCGGTTGGCGTCGTCCACGCCCCGCTGGAGGGCGGCGAGGAGTTCCTCGTCGCGGGTGAGTTCCCAGAGCGCCAGGTGTTCCTTGCCCCGCATCCGCCGCCAGTGCGACAGGCCCTCGTGGTCCAGGGTGATCAGGGCCGTGACGTACGGGCGGTCGTCGCCGAGCACGACGCACTGGGCGACCAGGGGGTGGGCCCGCAGCCAGTCCTCCAGCGGGGCGGGGGCCACGTTCTTGCCGGCCGAGGTGACGATGAGGTCCTTCTTGCGGCCGGTGATCCGCAGATAGCCGTCGGCGTCGAGCGAGCCGAGGTCGCCGGTGGGGAACCAGCCGTCGTCGGTGTACGGCACGGCCGCCCCGCGCTGCGCGTCCCAGTACCCGGCGAAGACGTGGCCGCCCTTGAGCCAGACCTCGCCGTCGTCGGCGATCCGGACGGCGGTGCCCGGCAGCGGCCAGCCGACGGTCCCGGTGCGCGGCCGGCGCGGCGGGGTGACCGTGGAGGCCGCCGTGGTCTCCGTCAGGCCGTACCCCTCGAAGACCTCGACGCCCGCGCCCGCGAAGAACTCCGCGAGCCGGGCGCCGAGCGGGGAGCCGCCGCAGATCACGTACTTCACGCGTCCGCCGAGCGCGTTCCGCATCCGCCGGTAGACCAGCGGGTCGTACAGCGCGCGGGCGGCGCGCAGCGGCAGCGAGGGCGAGGCCTCCCGGCCGTAGCGGCGGGCGATCCGGGCGGCCCGGTCGAAGGAGGCGGCCCTCCCGCCGCGTTCGGCGGTGGCGCGGGCGGTGTTGAAGACCTTCTCCAGGACGTACGGGACGGCGAGGAGGAAGGTGGGCCGGAAGGCGGCCAGGTCGGTGAGGAGCTCCTCGCCCTCGACGGAGGGCGCGTGCCCGACCCGCACCCGGGCGCGCACGCAGCCGACGGAGACCATCCGTCCGAAGACGTGGGAGAGCGGCAGGAAGAGCAGGGTGGCGGCGGGCTCCCTGCTCTCCGAGACGAAGACGGGGTGGAGGAGCCGGACGGCGTTGTCGACCTCGGCGAAGAAGTTGGCGTGGGTGAGGGCGCAGCCCTTGGGGCGGCCGGTGGTGCCGGAGGTGTAGACGAGGGTGGCGAGGGTCTCCGGGGTGAGCAGTCCCCGGCGGGCGGTGACGGCCTCGTCGGAGATCCGCTCCCCCGCCCGGCGGAGCAGGTCGACGGCGCCGGCGTCGATCGTCCAGAGGTGGGCGAGGCCGGGCAGTCGGGGTCGTTCGGCGGCGACGAGTCGGGCCTGGGCGGGGTCCTCGACGACGCAGGCGGCGGCGCCGGAGTCCTGGAGGATCCAGCGGGTCTGGAAGGCGGAGGAGGTGGGGTAGACGGGGACGGTGACGAGTCCGGCGGCCCAGGCGGCGAAGTCGAGCAGGGTCCACTCGTAGGTGGTGCGGGCCATCAGGGCGAGCCGGTCGCCCGGCTGGAGGCCGTGGGCGACGAGGCCCTTGGCGACGGCGTGCACCTCGGCGGCGAAGACGGCGGCCGGGACGTCGTACCACTCGCCCCCGGGGCCCCTGCGGGAGAAGAGCGGGGCCTCGGGGTCCTGGCGGGCGTTGTCGTACGGCAGGTCGGCCAGGGAGCCCCGGGCGATCCGGGGGACGAGGGCGGGGACGGAGGCCTCCCGCACCTTCCCGTCGACCAGGAACTTGTGCGGTTCGACCGGCTCGGTCCCGGCTGCGGCGGTGGCGACGGACACGTGCGGCTCCTCGGTCTTCGCGACGGACTGAGACGTGCTGAGGACGTGCTGAGGACGTGCTGAGGACGTGCTGAGGTCGATCGGCGGGCGACCTGCGGGCGATCCGCGGGCGGGACGAGAGCGGGACGAGAGCGGGTCGAGGACGTACCGAGAGGGACGAGTGGGGTCGAACTGGGCTGACACGCGGGCGCGTTGAGGCCCGCAACGACTTAACCAGTCGGTAACCTTACTGTGCGGTAAGGGTCAACGGGGAGACCAGCGCTCGCTTTTCATGAGGTTTCCGAGCCCGGCCCAGGCGAAGTTCATCAGCGTCGCGGCCGCCTCCTTCGCCGTCACCCCCGGCGTCTCGTTCGCCCAGGTCGCGAGGGACTCGGCCGAGCCGACCAGGGCCTGCGCGAGCGCGGTCACGTCCCGCTCCGTGATGGTCCCGGCCCCGTGCGCCCCGCGCGCCGCCTCGCCGATGAGCCCCGCCACGTAGACCGCGATCTCCTCCCGCATCCGGGACGCCTCGGTCGCGAACGGCTCCCCCTGCGTCCGGGCCTGCCGGCTCAGCACCACCCAGGAGTCGGGGTGGTCGGCGGCGTACGTGAAGAAGGCGAGCAGTCCCGCCCACAGCCGCTCGTCGGGCGGCAGCTCCCCGTCCCCGACCCCGGCGGCCACGGCGGCGAGCAGCGCCCCGGCCTCCCGCCGGATGCAGGCGGTGAAGAGCTCCTCCTTGGAGTTCAGGTACAGGTACACCAGCGGCTTGGAGACCCCGGCGAGTTCGGCGATCTCGTCCATGGAGGCCGTCTGGTACCCGTGCCGCGCGAAGCTCCGCACGGCCGCGTCGAGCATCTGCCGCTCCCGCACGGCACGCGGCAGCCGCCGCGCCTTCGCACCGCCGGCCATGGCACCCACCCCCGCTTCCCACCGTCCACAAGATCGTCCGACCGCCCCCGAGCAGCCTAGTGCCCCCGCCCGGCAGGGGCGGGGGCACGAGGAACAGCGGGGACTTCTCCGTACGGGTCGACCGGTCAGGCCGCGACCAGGACCTTCTCGTCCTCCGTACGCGCCTCGGTCGGGTCGTCGACCGGGGACGACGAGGCGTTCTCGTACGCGGTGTGGTCGAGGATCTTCTCGCGGGCGGCGACGATCACCGGGACAAGCGCCTGGCCCGCGACGTTCGTGGCGGTGCGCATCATGTCGATGATCGGGTCGATCGCCATGAGCAGGCCGACGCCCTCCAGGGGGAGGCCCAGGGTGGAGAGGGTCAGGGTCAGCATGACGGTCGCGCCGGTCAGGCCGGCCGTGGCCGCCGAGCCGACCACCGAGACGAAGGCGATCAGGAGGTAGTCCTGGATGCCGAGCTGCACGTCGAAGATCTGCGCGATGAAGATCGCGGCGAGCGCCGGGTAGATCGCGGCGCAGCCGTCCATCTTGGTGGTGGCGCCGAACGGGACGGCGAAGGAGGCGTACTCCTTCGGGACGCCGAGGCGCTCGGTGACCTTCTGGGTGAGCGGCATGGTGCCGACCGAGGAGCGGGAGACGAAGGCCAGCTGGATGGCGGGCCAGGCGCCCTTGAAGAAGTGGAGCGGGCTGACCTTGGCGACCGTGGCGAGCAGCAGCGGGTAGACGCCGAAGAGGACGATCGCGCAGCCGACGTAGACGTCGGCGGTGAAGGTGGCGTACTTGCCGATCAGGTCCCAGCCGTAGTCCGCGATGGCGAAGCCGATGAGGCCGACGGTGCCGATCGGGGCGAGGCGGATGACCCACCACAGGGCCTTCTGGAGCAGTTCGAGGACCGACTCGGAGAGGGCGAGGATCGGCTTGGCGCGGTCGCCGAGCTTCAGGGCGGCGATGCCGGCGACGGCGGCCATGAAGACGATCTGGAGGACGTTCAGCTCGGTGAAGGGCGTGATGACGTCCGTCGGGACGATGCCGGTGAGGAAGTCGATCCAGGAGCCCTCGCGCTTCGGCAGCTTGCCGTCCTGCGGGGTGAGGCCGGTGCCGGAGCCCGGGTTGGTGATCAGGCCGATCGCGAGGCCGATGGCGACCGCGATCAGGGAGGTGATCATGAACCAGAGCAGGGTGCGGCCGGCCAGCCGGGCGGCGTTGTTCACCTTCCGCAGGTTGGTGATCGACACCAGGATCGCGAAGAAGACGAGCGGGGCGACGGCCAGCTTGAGCAGCTGGACGAAGATGTCGCCGACCTGGCCGAGGGTCTCCTTCAGCCAGGAGACGTCCTGGCTGCGGGCGATCCAGCCGAGCAGGGCGCCGAGGACCAGACCGACGATGATCTGGGCCCAGAAGGGGACCTTGGGTATCCGGGACGAGGGCTTGGCCTCGGGGGTCTCAACGGACGCGGACACAGAGACACACTCCACAGGTGCGTATCGGGGGAATACGGGACGGGGGTGCGGCCACGGGAACGCGCTCGGGCGCGGGCCGCCGCATGAATGCCGGGAAGGTCAGAGCTCGCGGCGACAGACCGCGGACATGCAGCGGCACAGGTCGACGTGCAGGCGCGCCACGAGCGGAGGGCTCATGGCGTCGGAGGTGCGCGCTGCGGTCTTCATGTCGAACACGTTAACACTTGAACTTTGAGAACCTCAAAGCTCTTCTTTGGGGTACGGAGGCGCCCTTCCGCCTCCGAAACACAGAAACCCCCAGGCCGGAGCCTTGGAAGCTCCTACCCGGGGGTAGATGTGTGATGAAACTTACGGAATCCTTACGCGGTCTCCACGGCGGGAGGGCGGCGCCCTCCTACACGTCCTCGCGGGACCGGTTCTCGGCGAGGCGGTCCTTCGCGCGGTCGACCTTCCCCACGATCTCGGCGCTCATCTCGTCACGCTGTCCGCGCAGGAGGACGAAGCTGAGCGGAGCGGAGACGACGATGGAGAGGACGAGGACCCAGAGCAGGTTGGAGTCGCCGAGGCCGCGCGGCAGCGCGCCGACGTAGACGAGGCCCCACAGGGCGAGGAAGCACCCGGCGAAGATCCCGAGCCGCAGCACCGTGTAACGGAGCATGTCAGTCCACTCTTCCGTTCCGAAAAGATCCCCTATGGGACGAGCGTCCTCCCAGTGAAGCACGGGGCCGCGGCTCCTCGGCCATCGGCCCTCTTGAGCACCCCTCGGGTAATGGATAATCTCGCCCCATGACCCTTACGTTCGAGGTGGACCCGGCGGTGGGACCCGCCCTGCGCGACGGCGTCCTCGCCCTCTGGGCCGACGTCTCCAACGCGGGCGGCGCCGTCGGCTTCGTCCCGCCCGTGACCCCCGACGAGATCCGCCCCGCCCTGCTCGGGCACCTCGTCGACATGGCCCGCGGCGACACCCGCCTGCTCGTCGGCCGCGACGGGGACGGCGAGGTCGCCGCCACCGCCTTCTTCACCTTCAACGCCCACCCCCTGATGAGGCACTGGGTGTGGCTCTACACCGTGATGGTCCACCCCCGGCACCAGGGCAGGGGGTACGGCCGCGACCTCATGGCGGCGGTCGAGCGCACCGCCCGCACCGCCGGGGGCTTCGAGGCGGTCGAGGCGATCCGGCTGACCTGCCGGGGCGGCACCGGCGTCGACCGCTTCTACGCCGGGTCCGGCTACAAGGAGGTCGGCCGCGTCCCCGGCGCGATCCGGGTCGCCCCCGGGGACGACCGCGACGACATCGTCATGCTGCTCCCGCTGACCTGACCCGACCCGGCCCGACCCGGCCCGGCGGGCCGCACCCGACCGGCCCGGCGGGCCGCACCCGACCGGACCGGGCACGGAAACGTCGGGTCCGGCACCGGGCCCCCCTCCTACGGTGAGGGCACGGAAAAGGAAGGACGGACCACGTGCTGGAGCGGCTGAACCAGGCACTCGACCACATCGAGGAGCACCTGCGCGACGACCTCGACCCGGCCGTGCTCGCCCGGATCGCGACGACCTCGGAGTACCACTTCCGGCGGCTGTTCTCGGCGCTCGCCGGGATGCCGCTGTCGGAGTACGTCCGGCGCAGGCGGCTCACCGTCGCGGGCGCCGAGGTGCTCGCCGGCGGGCGGACGCTCCTGGAGGTCGCGGTGCGGTACGGCTACGGCTCCGGGGAGGCCTTCGCCCGCGCGTTCCGCGCGGTGCACGGCGTCGGCCCCGGCGAGGCCCGCCGCACCGGGGCCGCGCTGCGCTCCCAGCCGCGCATGTCCTTCCGCCTCGTCGTCGAAGGGAACAGCACCATGCGGTACAGGATCGTGGAGAAGGACGCCTTCCGGATCGTCGGGCGCGGGGCCCGGGTCCCCCTGGTCCACGAGGGCGAGAACCCGGCGATCGCCGCCCACGTCCGGTCCATCGGCCAGGAGGGCCTGGCCCGGCTCGCCCGCCTCTCGGACGGGGAGCCCGGAGGCGTCCTGTCGGCGGTGACCCACCTCTCGGGCAGCCGCGAGGAGGGCGCCGAGCTGGACTACTGGCACGGGGCGGTGAGCGGCGCCGGCGTCCCGGAGGAGTTCGACGCGCTCGACGTGGCCGCCGGGACCTGGGCCGTCTTCGAGAACGAGGGCCCCTACCCGAAGGCCCTCCAGTACCTCTGGCGGGACGTCTTCACCCAGTGGTTCCCGTCCAACCCGTACGCGAGCCGGCCGGGTCCCGAGCTGCTCACCGTCCACCCCTCGGAGGACCGGACGACGGCGCGGGCGGAGCTGTGGATCCCGGTGGAGCGCACGGAGACGTGAGGAAGGGCCGGTGGGGAACCCCTCACCGGCCCTTCCGCGAACTCCGGCGGACGTCAGACCCGCATCGGCTGCGGCGACTCGCGCAGCTCCGCGTCCGGGCCCGGGTACTCGCGGATGATCTCGTACCGCGTGTTCCGCTCGACCGGGCGGAAGCCGGCGTCCCTGATCAGTTCGAGCAGGTCCTCGCGGCCCAGCTTGTTCGGCGTGCCGTAGTTGTCGGCGTCGTGCGTGATCTTGTACTCGACGACCGAGCCGTCCATGTCGTCGGCGCCGTGCTGGAGCGCGAGCTGCGCGGTCTGGACGCCGTGCATGACCCAGAAGACCTTGACGTGCGGCACGTTGTCGAAGAGCAGCCGGGAGACCGCGAAGGTCTTCAGGGCCTCGGCGCCGGTCGCCATCGTGGTGCGCGCCTGGAGCCTGTTGCGGACCTTGCCGTCCTTCATGTCCACGAAGTCGTGCTGGTAGCGCAGCGGGATGAAGACCTGGAAGCCGTTCGTCTCGTCCTGGAGCTCGCGCAGCCGAAGCACGTGGTCGACGCGGTGCCGGGGCTCCTCGATGTGCCCGTACAGCATGGTCGAGGGGGTCTTGAGCCCCTTCTCGTGGGCGAGCCGGTGGATCCGGGACCAGTCCTCCCAGTGGGTGCGGTGGTCCACGATGTGCTGCCGGACCTCCCAGTCGAAGATCTCGGCGCCGCCGCCGGTCAGCGACTCCAGACCGGCCTCGATCAGCTCGTCGAGGATGTCGGAGGCGGAGAGCCCGGAGATCGTCTCGAAGTGGTGGATCTCGGTGGCCGTGAACGCCTTGAGGGAGACGTTCGGCAGGGCCTTCTTCAGCTCGGAGAGGGAGCGCGGGTAGTAGCGCCAGGGCAGGTTGGGGTGCAGCCCGTTGACGATGTGGAGCTCGGTGAGGTTCTCGTTCTCCATCGCCTTCGCGAGGCGCACGGCCTCCTCGATGCGCATGGTGTACGCGTCCTTCTCGCCCGGCTTGCGCTGGAAGGAGCAGTAGGCGCAGGAGGCGGTGCAGACGTTGGTCATGTTCAGATGCCGGTTGACGTTGAAGTGGACCACGTCGCCGTTCTTGCGGGTCCGGACCTCGTGGGCCAGACCGCCGAGCCAGGCGAGGTCGTCGGACTCGTACAGGGCGATGCCGTCCTCACGGCTCAGCCGCTCACCGTCCCGGACCTTCTGCTCCAGCTCACGCTTGAGCCCCGCGTCCATGCGGCCGCCTCCCTTTTCCTCCGACATCGGACTTCGTCGTTCACCGTACTCCCAGCCCCGCCGTCAGCCTTCCTCGGGCAGCTCCCCGACGCGGTTCTCCCACTTGGTGGAGAGCACGATCGTCGTACGGGTGCGGGAGACGCCCTTCGTGCCGCTGAGCCGGCGGATCGTCTTCTCCAGGCCGTCGACGTCGTTCGCGCGCACCTTGAGCATGAAGGAGTCGTCGCCGGCGATGAACCAGCAGTCCTCGATCTCGGCGAGGTCCTTGAGCCGGCGGGCCACGTCCTCGTGGTCGGCGGCGTCGGAGAGGGAGATGCCGATGAGGGCGGTGACGCCGAGGCCGAGCGAGGCGGCGTCGACGGTGGCGCGGTAGCCCGTGATGACCCCGGCCGCCTCCAGGCGGTTGATGCGGTCGGTGACGGAGGGGCCGGAGAGCCCGACGAGCCGGCCGAGTTCGGCGTACGAGGCACGTCCGTTCTCGCGCAGGGCCTGGATGAGCTGCCTGTCCACGGCGTCCATAGGTATGAGGCCTTCCATTGTCCAGCGATACCGCGAGTTTGGGTATAGAATCTAAGGTACACAGGGGCGACACCCTGTGAATCTTTCAACAGATCACAGTCGATCTTTGAGAACCTTCGGGTTCGGAACCTTCAGGAGTGGTGTTCACCGTGTACACGATCGAGATGGCCTACGCCCGCATGCGTGAGCTGCAGGACCTGGCCAACCGCTCGCGTGCCCACCAGCCCGTCCCCGCCTCGAAGCGCGCCCCCCGGGAGCGCGCGAAGAAGCGCTAATCAGACCGGAGAGCCGCACCCAGCTCTCCCTCCCAGCGGCGGTACAACCGGTGCGGCACCTTCGCCGCGTCCAGTACCCGCCCGGCGACGAAGTCCACCAGATCCTGGATGTGCGTCGCCCCCGCGTAGAACGCCGGAGAGGCGGGCAGCACCACGGCGCCCGCCTCGTCCAGCGCCACCATGTGCCGGAGCGTCTGCCCGTTCAGCGGGGTCTCCCGCACGGCGACCACCAGCGGCCGCCGCTCCTTCAGCGTCACGCTCGCGACCCGCTGCAGCAGGTCCTTCGAGAGCCCCAGTGCCACTCCCGCCACCGCGGCGGTCGAGGCCGGCACCACCAGCATCCCCTTCGCCGGGTACGACCCCGAGGACGGGCCCGCGCCCAGGTCGCCGGCCGGCCAGTACCGCACGTCCGCCAGGTCCGCGTCGAAGGTGTCCGGCTTCCCGTCGGCGCCCCGCGCCAGCCAGGCCGCCAGGTCCTCGCGCCAGTGCGCGTCCCGGAAGGAGATCCCGGTCTCGTCGAGCAGGGTCAGCCGCGAGGCCCGCGACACCACCAGGTCGACGCTCTCCCCGGCGGCGAGCAGCCCCCTCAGGACGGCGGCGGCGTACGGCGTGCCCGACGCCCCGGAAACCCCCACGATCCAGGGGGTGCGCTTGCCGTCGTTCATGCCGTCGAGCCTATCCGTGAGGGGTCCGGGACGATCCGGGGCGGTGCGGGACGGGTCCGGGACGCCGGGGCTACGGGGCGAGCCCGCGGACCAGCAGGTCGAGGAGCGCGCAGACGAACAGGCTGATCCCGATGAAGCCGTTCGTCGTGAAGAACGCGCGGTTCAGCCGGGACAGGTCGTGCGGCTTCACGATCGTGTGCTCGTAGCAGAACGCCACCACGACGACCGCCAGGCCGACCCAGAAGAAGACCCCGGCGCCGGTGGCGAGCGCGTACCAGACGAGCAGTCCGGTCGTCACGACCGCCGAGCCCCGCGCGCCCCACAGGGCGGCCGGGATCCCGAAGCGGGCCGGCACCGACATGACGCCGTGCGCCCGGTCCGCCTGCACGTCCTGGCAGGCGAAGATCAGGTCGAAGCCGCCGATCCACACGCCCACCGCGAGCCCCAGGACCACCGCGTCCCAGGACCACTCCCCGGTCACCGCCAGCCAGGCGCCGACGGGCCCGATCGCCTGGGCCAGGCCCAGGATGGCGTGCGGGAAGTTCGTGAACCGCTTGCCGTACGGATAGACCACCATCGGCACCACGGCGAGCGGCGCGAGCGCCAGGCAGAGCGGGTTCAGGAGGGCGGCGGCCCCCAGGAACACCACGACGGCGATCCCGGCCCCGGTCCACGCGGAGCGCACGGACACCGCCCCGGTCACCAGCTCCCGACCGGCCGTGCGCGGATTACGCGCGTCGATCTCGCGGTCGATGATCCGGTTGCAGGCCATGGCGAAGGTCCGAAGGCCCACCATGCAGACGGTGACGAGCAGCAGCGTCCACCAGTGGATCCTCCTGTCCGTCTGGAACATCGCGGTGAGCGAGGCGATGTACGCGAAGGGCAGCGCGAAGACCGAGTGCTCGATCATCACGAGCCGCAGGAAGGCCGGGACACCCCCGCGTTTGCGGGGGCCGACGGGCTCCGCACTGCCGTTGCCGAGCATGGCATCGCTGCTCACAGCCCGTACTCCTTCCAGCGACGGGTCACCCGTTCGGCGACATCGGGGTCCGACTCGACCATGTCCGGCCAGCCGCCGTCCCGGGTATAGCCCTCCTCGGGCAGCTTCTTGGTGGCGTCGATGCCCGCCTTGCCGCCCCAGAACTGCTGGTAGGAGGCGTGGTCGAGGTGGTCGACCGGCCCCTCGACCACGGTGAGGTCGCGGGCGTAGTCGGTGTTGCCGAGGGCCCGCCAGGCGACCTCGTGCAGGTCGTGGACGTCGCAGTCCTTGTCGACCACGACGATCAGCTTGGTCAGCGACATCATGTGCGCGCCCCAGATGGCGTGCATGACCTTCTGCGCGTGCTTCGGGTACTTCTTGTCGATCGAGACGATCGCGCAGTTGTGGAAGCCGCCGGACTCCGGCAGGTGGTAGTCCACGATGTCCGGCACGATGATCTTGAGCAGGGGCAGGAAGAAGCGCTCCGTCGCCCGCCCGAGCGGCCCGTCCTCGCTCGGCGGCCGGCCGACCACGATCGACTGGAGCAGCGGACGCTTCCGCATCGTCACGCAGTCGATCCGCAGCGCGGGGAAGGGCTCCTGCGGGGTGTAGAAGCCGGTGTGGTCGCCGAAGGGGCCCTCCGGGAGCATCTCGCCCGGCTCCAGCCAGCCCTCGATCACGACCTCGGCCTGCGCGGGGACCTGGAGCGGCACGGTCTTGCAGTCGACCATCTCGATCCGCTTGCCCTGCACGAAGCCGGCGAAGAGGTACTCGTCGATGTCGCCCGGCAGCGGGGCCGTCGAGGCGTACGTCACGGCCGGCGGACAGCCGAAGGCGATCGCGACCGGCAGCCGCTCGCCCCGCTCGGCCGCCACCGCGTAGTGGTTCCGGCTGTCCTTGTGGATCTGCCAGTGCATGCCGATGGTGCGCTTGTCGTGGCGCTGGAGCCGGTAGAGGCCGAGGTTGCGGACGCCGGTCTCGGGGTGCTTGGTGTGGGTGAGCCCCAGGTTGAAGAAGGAGCCGCCGTCCTTCGGCCAGGTGAAGAGCGCGGGCAGCCGGTCCAGGTCGACGTCGTCGCCGGTGAGGACGACCTCCTGCACGGGCGCGTCGCCGGACTTCACCTTCTTCGGCGGCACGTGGACCATCGAGCCCAGCTTGCCGAAGGCCTCGCGGACCCCGACGAAGCCCTGCGGCAGCTCCGGCTTGAGGAGCCCGCCGATCTTCTCGCTGATCTCGCCGTACGACTTCAGGCCGAGGGCCTTGAGCAGCCGGCGGTCCGTCCCGAAGACGTTCATCGCCAGCGGCATCGAGGAGCCCTTGACGTTCTCGAAGAGGAGCGCCGGGCCTCCCGCCTTGTTCACGCGGTCGACGATCTCCCCGACCTCCAGGTACGGGTCGACTTCGGCCTTGATGCGCTTGAGGTCGCCATCACGCTCAAGAGCCCTGAGCAGCGAGCGGAGATCGTCGTAAGCCATAGGGGCAAGTATCGGTCACCGGCTACCCTGGACCTGTCACCGGGGCCGCCGAAGCGCGCCCCCGCCACCGCTTCCAGGGGGCTGTCCCACATGCTCAGGGCGCTGCTGTTCATCCTGCCGCTGGCGCTGATGATCTACGCCTTCATCGACTGCCTGAACACCCCGGAGGAGGAGGTCAAGCACCTCCCGAAGCCGGTGTGGGCGATCGTCGTGCTGCTGTTCTCGATCGTCGGCGCGATCGGCTGGATCGTCGCGGGCAAGGAGCGCGGGCCGAAGGGCCGCCCCGGCCCGGGGGGCACGAGGGGCGGCGGCTGGGTGGCCCCCGACGACAACCCCGAGTTCCTGAAGTCCCTCAAGGACGACGCGCCGGGGAAGCGCGACGAGGAGGACGACCTCCTCAAGGACTGGGAGGCGGACCTGCGGCGCCGCGAGGAGGAACTGAAGCGGCGCGAGCGGGGCGAGGAGAACGAGGCCTGACGGACCCGGGGGCCTCTCGACGAGGCCCCCCGCCCCGGTCTCAGTCGTCGGAGCCGACGGTGTTGTCGTGACCGGCGCTGAAGACGTCGCCGCCCGCGAACTGGAGCCAGTCGCCGAAGACGATCGTGTACGAGTCCTCCGGCTCGTAGTCGACGTACACGTCGGCGCTGGCGGCACCGGCGGCCCCCAGGACGAGGGCGGCGGCGGCGAGGGCGGTCAGCAGGGAACGCATGGAAGACCTCTCGGTAGAACGACGGGGTACTCCGCGCGAGCGCGGCACTCCGCAAGCTAGGCCCCCGGCCACCGGCCGTCCGCGCACCGGGCCGGTACGGCCTTCGATCCTCAGCCGATCGGCGGCAGTCGCGGCGGGCGGCCGAGGCCGGGGCCGGGTGACGGCAGGGGCCGGAATACCTGCGCGGGAGGCGGAGTTGGCACCGGAGACCTCACGACGAGACGGAGCCCCAGCCATGCCCCTGGACACCCCGCACGCCCCGGATTCCCCGGATTCCCCGGACTTCTCGAACCGCTCGTTCCTCTTCGTCCTGGGCAGCTCGCGCGCGGACGGCAACTCGGAGATCCTGGCCCGCGAGGCGGCCGCGCACCTGCCGGCGGGCGTCCCGCAGCGCTGGGTGGACCTGAACGAGCTGTCGCTGCCGGACTTCCAGGACGGGCGGCACGAGATCGCGGGCCCGCCGGTGAACGAGACGGAGAAGATGCTCCTGGAGGCGACGGTCGCGGCGACCGACGTCGTCATCGTCTCGCCCCTGTACTGGTACAGCTTCTCCGCCCAGACCAAGCGCTACCTCGACTACTGGTCGGGCTGGCTGAACTTCCCCGGCTCGGACTTCAAGGCACGCATGGCGGACCGCACCCTGTGGGGCGTGACGGCCCTGTCCCACGACGAGCACGTCGTCGCCGAGGGCCTGGTCACCTCCCTGCACCACTCGGCCGCCTACCTCCGGATGCGCTTCGGCGGCGTCCTGACGGGCACGGGCTCCCGCCCGGGCCGCGTCCGCGCCGACGAGGAGGCCCTGATCCGCGCGAAGACCTTCTTCCAGGGGGAGACGCCGCTCGCGCTGTTCCCGTACGAGGAGGGGGCGGCGGTGGGGGTGTGAGGGGCGGGGTGCTGCGGGTCGCGCCCCTCCCCGGGGATGCCGGGGCGTCTCCTCGACGTCGATCCGGACGTCAGAGCGAGCGCCGCCAGTATCAGTGGGATTGTCCCTCTCCGGCGCGCCGGCTGGGGGGGACCGCATGTCGTTCGAGGAAGAGTGGTCTCGACTGAAGGCTGCGGCGCTGGCCCGTCAGTCCACCGGAACACGCCTGAATCAGGTGGCGGATCAAGGTGGGCCGAACGTCGGGGGCGGTGAGGGCCCCGAGTACGACAGGGACTCGATCAACGGCAACGCGAACCTTCTGGTGGAGATCGCGGGACTCCTGCACGAGGGGCGACCGGCCGGAGAGCTCTCGACGATGGCGCGAGCTCCCCGGGCACACGATGACGTCGCCGCGCAGGTGCACCGGTTCAGCGCATTCGCGAACGACCGGTTCCTCGACGGCGTCGCCCTCTTCACCGCTCTCTCCACCGAACTGAGCTCTGCCGGGAACACCCTCGTGACCGTGGACGACGAGAGAGCCACGGCCTTCCTGGAAGCCGTGCTCCATGGTGACTTCGTTTCTCCGGAGGCCCGGTGATCGGCATGGGCCACCGCGAGGACGTCGAGTTCCCGGCGGACTGCAGCCCGGCTCTCGTCGAACGGAGCGCGGACGAGCACCGGCGTCTGAGGGACCTGCCTCATGTCCGTCGACAGCCCGGCCGGTCGCGCCGAGACCAGGACGCACTGGCGCGGCGAGGGCAGCAAACAGGACGTGAAGCGTGTCGGAGAGGCCCGCAGGCTCCTGGCCGACTTGGCCGAGGGGTACGACAAGGCTGCCAGCGCTCTGCGGTCCTGCGCCGCGGCTCTTGAGACGGCCAAGAGCCACTACTCCGACGGGAAGGCGGCCGAGCGTTCCCCGGCAGCACTCATCGGCACCGAAGGCACCGAAGGCACCGCCGTCACCAGGACCGCGCAGGACCGGATCGGTTCAGACGGGTACCCCAGATCTGTGCCGTTCCGGTGATCGACAAGTTCGATGTGCGGTCGGTCTGCTCGCCGGAGACGGCATCGAAGTTGGTGAGGGCACCGTTCGTGGTGTCGAGAACGAGGAGGTTGGTCTTGGACCAGGCCACCTTGAGGGGCCCGTCCAGGTCCGCCTCCGTCAGGTTCGCCTGTCGGCCCAGATCCTTGCAGTGGCCTTCGGCAAGGTCGAGGACTGCCAGGTGGTTGACTGCCGTGGTGGTGTTGAGCACCGTGGCGTACCACCGTCCGTCGGCGGAGATCACGCCCCGTCCGGCAGGGGTGCCGACGGCGCAGTCGGGCAGAGAGGTGTTCTTGTCCGCCGTGGTGTCGTAGGCGGTGACGCAGCCGCTCTTGTCACAGTCCGCCTGCCGCCAGATCACACGTGAAGGCCCGGTGCTGACGACGGAGGCGTTCTCGGCCAGCGTGCGAATAAGAAGGTGGGTCTTCCCGTCGAGGAGGACGACATCGGTTCGCGCCTTCTTCGCGTTGCCCGTGCCGGGTTCATCCGCCGTGGTGAGCAGACCGATCACGCCTTGGGTGCTGTCGGCCAGAGGCCGGATCCCACAAGGAAGGGTGTGGCCTGCCGGCCCGGGCCGTCCGGAAAGATCATGCTGCCGTACTGCATAGCGGGCGGTCACCGATGCGGGCAGGGTCTCGCCCGCACACGCCGTAGCAGCCGGCTGTTCGGTGACGGCCCAGGCCTTGTGCCCCTGCCGAGAGGGGAACCAGGTCACGGCGGGCCCGAGGACGGTGGCCCGTTCGGGGCGGGCCGGATCCAGGGAGACCAGGGTGCCGTCGTCGATGCCGACGATCTCGCCGGAGGACAGCTGGCTCTGCTCGTTGAGCGTGTAGATGTCCTCGTCCGGCTCGGCTCCTGCGGGACGCTTCGCCGCGATCTTCACAGGGGAGTCGATCTCGTCGAGGACGCCGATGCTTCCTCCGAGGTTCAGGACGATGCCTCGCGGGGGCGCCGCCTGGGGTTCGTCGCTGTCGCATCCGGTCAGCACCAGGGCGCCGAGGACGGCGGTGGTGAGCCATGGCAGGGCGACACGGAGACGGGGGGTGGCTGCGGGCACGGGAGCTCCTTGGCGCGGTGTGACGGGTCGTGGCGGACACGTGCGGGGGCCGGTCCTTGTGGGATCGGCCCCCGCGCGGTGTTGCTACGGCTTAGGCGTGCAAGGGCTATTGGCGATGCACTCCGAGAAGAACGGGTAGACCGTGATGGCGGCCAGGCTGCCTTCGTTACCGAGGAACCTCGCGCCGCAGCCGGCGGTGTCCTGCCAGCGCTCGACGACGTAGTCGGTCCGCTCGATCTTCGGGGTGGTGTAGCCGTACTTGCCCGCGGGCACCTCGATCCAGTTGGTGACCGTCACGCCCTTCTCGGTCTTGTTGACGATGTCGCGGGATACCGACGCCTCGACCTTCGCGATTCCCCAGGAGGCGCTGCCGGTCAGTCCGGAGGTCCACTTGGTTTCTTTCGCGGTGGTCGTCGTCATGGCGTAGGTCAGACGAGACGTGCCCCCTCCTCCGTTCTTCTTCCCTGTGGTAGGACCGATGTGCTCATAGCCGGACTTGATCCGCACGACCTTGGTCCACACGTCCGGCGGACAGGCCTCCTCTCCAGGCGTCGTGGCCTGCGCCTGAGGAACGATGAGCATCCCGGCCCCGAGGGCCAGGGCCCCCGCCAGGGTGGCCTTACGAGAGATCGATGCCATGAGGATCTCCCCCTTGAGATGCAAGCGGCTGGTCGGTCCGCTGCGATCAACACAAGCACAACAGCTTTGACGCTCCTACCGAGTTGAGGTCGATCTGAGGGAGAGGCTCCTGGAACAGGCCACCGGGAACGGGCAGCTGCAAACAGTCCGAACCGCGGCGAAGCGAGAAGCTCACCTGGCCCGCCTCGTATGACGGCAGCCGCCGGTCCGCCGACGCTCTGTCCGAAAGCCGATCCCGGACAAAGCCGGGTGCTCGGGCACCGGGCACAGTGGTGGGTTCCTCGGGAGTGAGCGGTCAGGTTCTCGGTCCGGTCCTGTCGCAAGGCAGGCGTCGGCCGCGTGCGCATCCCGACGCTCCTACGAAGTCGTCCGAGCTTCCACACGAAAGGCTGCGGCGGGCGCAGACCGCATACCCTCCGCCCATGCCCCCCGCGGACGGAGACCCGGCCCTCACCCCGACCGATGTCGGACACGCGCGGTAACGTCCCCGCATGGGGCTGTACTTGGTGAGTGTCGGCGCGGAAGAGTGGTTCGAAGACGGGGAAGACGGATGGGGCGAGGTCGCCTCGGCCCTCAACGCCGAACTCGGGCGGCGGGGCCTGCCGCCCTACGAGGACGTTCCCCCGGAGACGGCCTTCGCACCCGGATCCGGGCAGGCCTTCGAGGAGAAGCTCGCCCCGCCCATGACCGGATTCCTCACCTTGTGCGAGGCGCACCTGTCACGAGGGGAACTGGAGACCCTCTGCGGCTGGACCGTGCTCGTGCCCTTCTCGCTCGACGAGGAGATCTGGTTGCCCGTCGACTCCGACGACCACGAGTCCATGGTCGCCGGAGCCCCCCAGGTACTGCCGCTCGCCGAGAAACTGGCGGCGGTCCTCGATCTGCCTCCCGAAATCCCCGCGACGTGCGACAACCTCGACCTGAGCACGTGGTTCGGACACCGGGCGAAAACTCCGGCCGCCGCCCGAACGGGGCCGTGGGGCGAGGACCTGGACACGGCCTTCTACGTGGCACTGTTCCTGCGCGCCGCCCAGCACTCGATCCGGCGCGGCTGTCCCCTCGTCTACACCTGACACCCGACTCCAGCCCCTGACCTCCTGGGGCACAGGCGTTGCCGACGGCTCAGCCGAGGTGGGGGTAGGTGCCGGCGAGGTAGTCGCCGATCTGCCGACGCATACTGGGGTGGATGTCGTACCGGTCGAGGTCGGCCGGCCGGACGAAGCGGACGCCGTCGGCCTCGTCGTTGACGGTGGGCTCGCCGCCGACGGGGCGGCCGATGTAGGTGTTCTCGTACTGCTGGCGGATCTCGCCGTCGGTGTACGCCACGATGTGGTGCGGGTTGGTGTAGACGCCCAGGAAGCCGGTGACCTCGGCGACGATCCCCGTCTCCTCCAGGCACTCGCGCACCGCGCACTCGGCCGCCGTCTCGCCGATGTCCTGAGCCCCGCCGGGCAGCGCCCACTGGCCGGTGTCCCGGCGGCGCTGGAGCAGGACGGCGCCGCTGTCGTCGACGACCAGCAGGTTGCTGGCGGGGATCAAGGTGTTGGCCTTGGGGGCGTTCGGGTCGTTGTAGTACTCGGTCCTGCCCATGTAAAGCGGTTCCCTCCTGATCAGGGGGCGGCTCGTCCCGGTCGGGACAGATGGCCGGCATTCGCTTGCTTCCCTACAGGGGAGTGGCAGACACCCTTCCGTACAGGGTCACGGGGAGGACCGTGTCCGGTGGGACCAGCCACTCCCTGCCCCCGCGCTCGGGCCTCAGGAACGCCATGGGTTGTTTCCGGCGCTCGCCGGGCAGTTCTGCCGGATCCTCGTAGTCGGCGATGACGTCGCACAGGATGCCGGTCCTTCCCGTGCTGTCCCGGACCCGTCTGCCGACGTGTCGACACGTGATCACGAGTGCCCCTCGGGGTGCCGTCGCAGGAAGACGTTGCAGTCGGAGACGGTGGTGAGGTCCCCGCCGGCCCGTGCGTGGTCCCGCACGTTCGCGAGTTCGACGCAGCCCGCGCAGCCTTCGACCGGTTCCGGGTCCGGGGAGGGGAGCGTGAGGTGGACCGGGTCGCTCATGGTCGTGTTGTCGTTCGCCATGAACCCGAAGGTAGGGACGCCCGGTCGGGCACACCACGCCATGTTCTCGACCGTTCTCGTGGACCGACCGGATGTTCTCGAAAGTTCTCACGTGGAGGTCTACGTCCTGTGGCGCGAGCATCCGAGCCGCAGGGATGCTGAACGCACATCACCCCGAGGAGAGGACGCCATGCCGCGACGACTCCGCTTCAACGGAACCGACAGCAAGAACGGTGCGTGTCCCGCCTTGCACGAAGACCTCGACACCGGTGAGATCGTCGTTCAGGGGAAGCCCCTCACCGACCCCGAGGACATCGCCCGGTTGCAGCACTTCGGCACCGGGGACGCCGCCGTGGTGGTTCCGCGCGAACTCCTGGTGAACCACGGCCCCAAGGAGGTCGAGCGCGTACCCCGGGTCATCACCTTCGAGGAGTTCGCCAAGCTCTTCGAGACCTTCGAGTACACGGCGTGGCACCTCGAAACCCGGCGCGGATACGCGTCCGACCGGGACGACGACTCGTACCGGGCGTTCGTGGAGACCGGCTCCGCCCTCTGGGACCTCGGCAGCGAGTGGTGCACGAACATCCTGCGCCGGACCGGGGCCGGAAAGTACGTCGGGCGGGTGCGTGTGGTCGACGACCCGCCCAGCCAAGGGCAGTTGTTCCTGCTGGACTACGCGAAGTGCAACGCGGCCACGGGCGAGGACGTACGGAACCTGTGGCGGGCGGACGCCGACCGGGTGCGGCTCCCGGCCGAGGACTTCTGGATCTTCGATTCGCGCCTGGTCGCGCTCCTCGTCTTCGACGACGCCGACGACCTGCTCCGCGTCGAGGTGATCACGGAGCCGACCGAGGTCCTGCGGTACGCCCAGGTGCGCGACGCCGCGATGCGGTACGCCGTCCCGTACGACCGGTTCGCGGAGCAACTTGCCGAACGGGACTAGCGGTTGGCTTGTACCGGTGAGCACGGACTACCAGCAGGCGCGGGAAGCCCTCGGGACGAGACTTCGGGAACTGCGCGTCTCCGGTCCTGCCGGCCGGCTCACCGGGACGGCGCTGGCCCGGCGGCTGGACTGGCCGCGCTCCAAGGTTTCCAAGCTGGAGAACGGACGCCAGACGGCGACGCCCGAAGACCTGAAAGCCTGGGCGGAGGCGACCGGCCGGCCCGAGGCGTACGACGAGTTGGAGAACCGGCTCAGGGGATTCGAGTCCCACATCCGCTCGTGGCGTCGCCAACTGGCGGCCGGGCACCGGCCGGTGCAGGAGAACTGGAACGCCGAGGTCTCGCGCTCCACGGTCATCCACGCGTGGGAAGAGGCCGTCGTCCCCGGCATGGTGCAGACCGCCGACTACGCCCGTCACGTCTTCACGCGCTACGCCGAACTGCAGAACTCCGTGCGGGACACCGAAGCGGCGGTACGCGCGCGGATCAAGCACCAGGGCTGGCTCTACGAGCCGGGCAGAAAACTCCACGTGCTCGTGTGGGAGGCGGCCCTGCACGCCCGCGTCTGCCCTCCCTCGGTGCTGGCCGCCCAGCTCGACCGCCTCGCGGGCGTGATCGGCATGGACACCGTGGAACTCGGCGTCATCCCGCTCGGGGCTCCCCTGAAGGTGCCGGCCGCCAACGGCTTCTGGATTCTCGACGAACGGCTGGTGGTCACCGAGGACTGGCACGCGGAGCTGTGGCTCGACGATGCCGACTCGGTCGCGCTCTACTCGCGCGTCTGGACGACGCTCCGTGAATCCGCCGTCTTCGGAGACGACGCCCGGAACGTGATCACGCGCGTACGCCAGAACCCGGGCGGTTGAGCGGCGGCGCCGGGATCCCCCAGGTCGCGGCAGGCGCACCGGCCCGACCGCCATCGGTCGGGCCGGTCGCGCTCAGGCCGGGGGCTCCCGATGGCAGGGGCACTCGCACACGAAGTGACGCACCCCCGGCACGCCGCTGTCGCGCGGGACGTGGTCCCGGCAGTGGGCGTGGCGGCCGACGACGCAGCGCGGTGAGCGGAACTCCGGCTCCGGCTCGGCCGCGAGGGCGCGGACCACCAGGGACACGCTCACCGCGTCCGCGATCTCGGGCGTCACCCACCAGCCGTCGCCCGCGCGGTCGCGGTGCGGGCCGTCGTGCCCGGGGCCGAGGACGCAGACCGAGCCGGCCCACACCAGGCGCACCGTCTCCGCGACGGCGAGCACGGAACGCCGCGCCCCGCAGCGGCTCACCCGGAACATCCCGCGTGGATGTTCCGGTGGTCGACGTCCACCCCGACCGTCGCCAGCCACAACGCCCTCCGGCGCCTGCGTTGCGCCGCGCGCGAGGTGGCCGTCGCCAGGTAGGGACGGGTGAGGGGCGAGCGGGCGCCGTCGAGGGGCATCGCCTGTTCCCGGGCGTACGGGGAGCGCGGGGCGGGCGCCCGGCGACGGGGCGGCGCGGCCGGGCGGCGGTGGGTGGTCCGGACGGGGCGGTGCCTGCCCGTGGGTGGCAGCGTCAGCATCAGCACCCAGAGGAGGACCGGGATCCAGGCCCGGCCCAGTACGCGCGCGATAGGGTTCCGCACGTCATCAACTCCTTGAGCAGTTGGTGGCCATGCCCCGGGGCCGGTTGCAGCGGTCGCCGGGGTCTTGCGTAGAAAACCGTAAACCGTGATGCACTGTGATGCATCACGATGTAGCTAGAGCCACCCCAACGTGTATTTGTATGACTATCTACTGTTGAAACCATGAGCCTTGATCCGAAGTCGGCCCGCCCGCTGTACATGCAGCTGGCCGACGTGGTCGCAGCCAAGATCTCCACCGGCGAGTTCGCCCCCGACCGGATGATCCCCACGCCGGGCCGTCTCTCCGAGGAGTACGGCATCGCCGTCCTCACGGCCCGTCGGGCCATGCGTGAACTCCGCGAACGCGGACTGATCGTCACCGTGCCGGGAAAGGGCTCCTACGTCCTGCCGAGCAGCCCTCCGACCGACGCGTGATCCCCCCGCCCCACCGGGAATAAGTCCCCCATGACCCCCGTGGACAAGGACCAGGCCCGCGCATGGCTCGCCACCGCCCTCGACGAGGCCCGGACCGGGCTCGGGGAAGGCGGGATCCCGATCGGGGCCGCGCTCTACGGGGCCGACGGCACGCTGCTCGGGAGGGGGCGCAATCGGCGGGTGCAGGACGGGGACCCGTCCGCGCACGCGGAGACCGACGCGTTCCGGGCGGCCGGGCGGCAGCGCTCGTACCGGGGGACGACCATGGTCACGACCCTGTCGCCCTGCTGGTACTGCTCCGGTCTCGTCCGGCAGTTCGGGATCTCGCGGGTGGTCGTCGGGGAGGCCGGGACCTTCCGCGGCGGGCACGAGTGGCTGGCCGGGCACGGCGTCGAGGTCGTCGTGCTCGACGACCCCGAATGCGCCGCGCTCATGCGGGAGTTCGTCCGGGAGAACCCCGAGCTGTGGGGCGAGGACATCGGGGAGGGGTGAGCCCCCGCCACAGGACCGCTACGGATCCACAACAGACTCGAAAAGCCACCCGCTTTCCCAACACACCGTCGATATCCTTGTGTTGACTGTTACGGGGGTGGCGGGGCTTGGACAGGGAGCTGTACGGCCGCGAAGCGGCCCTGGACGACGGCGGGCTGGTCGCGCGGCTCAGCGGGCTCACCCGGCACGGGGTCTCGCGGGTGGCGTACGAGCACGGGGACGATCCGCCGGTCACTGTCTTCACCGGCGGGCGCGGGACCGGGAAGACCGCCCTGCTCAAGGAGGTCAGGAACCGGTACCGGGGGTACACCCCGCTCGCGCTGCTCGACTGCGCCCACGTCGAGCCGCCCGCCGATCACGGCCCCGGCTGGACCCCGCTCACCGGGGCGCTGTCCGAGCTGGCCGTGCAGTTCTCGCCCAAGGTGCTCGGGGCGCGGCCCGTGCGGTTCCCCCGGCTCTCGCTCGGGCTGGTGGCCGTCGCCGCGATCGGCTGGTCCCGGGAGGACGACGAGCGGGCCCGGCGCGACCTCCAGCGGCTCGGACCGCTCCTCGCGACCGTCGACGCGACCCGGGGCGCCGCCGCCCACTGGGTCGGCAAGGTCCTCGCCAAGCTCGCCGCCACCTTCGCGGAGACCGCCGCCCCGCTCGCCGGGCTGCTCGCCGAGGCGACCGTGGAGACCGTCATGGAGGAGGTGTTCGGGCGGCTCCAGCGGTCCGTGGAGGGGTGGTACGGCGGATACCGCAACGCCGGGGGGCGGGGGAAGGCCGGGCTCCAGCAGCTCGCCAACGACTTCGAGCAGGGCGGCCGGCGCCGGGAGGAGGCCGGGGCGTTCCTCGTCGGGGCGCTGACCGAGGACCTCCTCCAGGCCTACATCGGGCTGCGGCGCGGCAGCCGCATCGGCCGGCCCCTGCTGCTCCTCGACAACGCCCACGAGCCGCTCGGCCGGCAGCTGGTCGAGCCGATCCTGCGCGCCCGCGCCGCCGAGGGGCGCCGGGACCGGGTCGTCGTCCTCGCCGCCTCCCGGGTCCGCGACCACGAGGCGCTGCGCCAGGCCACCCGGCTCCGGCTGCCCGAGACCGCGCACCGGGCGCCCTGCCCGCGCGGGACGAGCGTCGGCTCCGGCATCCTCGCCGTCGAGCTGACCCCCCTCTCCCCCGCCCAGACCCGTAGCGCCTTCGACCGGTACGACCCGGCGGGCCGCGCCCCCGCCGCGCTCGCCCCCGCCGTCCACCGGCTGACCGGCGGCCGCCCCCTGGGCGTGGCGCTCCTCGGGCGGGCCGCCGGGGAGGCCCCCGCGCACCTGAAGCCCGGGCTCACCCCCGGTCGGCTGCTCGACCTGACGGTGGAGCTGCGCGAGGACTCCCCGCCGGTGCCCGTCGCCCCCGCCCTGCTCGCCGAGCTGCTGCCGGTGCCCCGGCCCGGCCCGTACGCCGTGCTCGCCGCCGCCCACGACGAGGAGTCCGCCCGGGTCCTCGCCCACGCCCGGCTCGCGTCCGAGTCCCTGGACGGGGACGTGGCGCTGCGCGTCCGCGACCGGCTGCGCGCCGAGGACTGGTCCGCGTCCGCGCCCGGCTCCCGGCACTTCGTGGCCGATCCGCTGCTGCGCGCCCTGCTCCTGCACCGGCTGCGCTTCGAGGACGGCGACCATCCGCGCTACGCCGCCTGGCACGCCGTCCACGAGACCCTGCGCCGGCACTACGGGCCGGGCCCGAGCCCGTACCGGCTCCATCACGACCTGGCGCTCGGCCGCACCGAGGAGGCCGTCGCCCACCTGCGGACCACCTTCCCCGAGCCGGACGTCCCCGGCTGGCTCGGGCGGCTGCGGTTCGTCGCCTCCGCCCCGTACCCGCGCGAGCGGAACGCGGCCGGGCCCGATCCGCGCCGCGCGCTCGCCCTCGGGCAGGCCCCAGCGGGAGGGCAGGCCCCGGCGGGCGGCCAGGACCCGACCGGCGAGCTTCCCGCCGGGCTCGACGCCGACGGCGTCGAACTGCACCTCTCCCTGCGGCGCCTGCTGCACGCCGTATGGCTGCTCACCGATCCGCTCGCCCTGCCCAACGACGAGGTCGCCGACCGGCTCGCGCACGAGCTGCGCCGGCTGTCCGGCCGTCATCTGTCGGGCAGCGGTGCGCTCTGGGACGCCGCCACCCACTGGCCGCGCGACATCCGCGCCCGGCGGGAGCTCTCGCTGCCGCCGGGCCGCGAGGACGGAGTCTGACGCCATGCCCGACCGCCCGACCCCCCGCCCGTTCGACCGGCTCCGCCGCCGCGTCCGCACCCCCCGCCAGAAGCTCGTCGCCTCCCTCGTCACGGCCGCCGTCGTCCTCGGCCTCGGCGGGTACGGCGTCGTCCGCCTCACCACCCCGGAGGACCGTTCCTGCGCGGCGGGCGTCGAGCGCCCGGCCGGCAGCGGGGAGTGCGTCGGCGTCAACGGCGACGGCCACGACTTCGGCATCGGCGAACTGGGCGGGATCGCCGGCGCCATCGGCGCCGAGAACGCCACCCTCAAGCCCGACGACCACGTCACCGTCGCCCTGCTGCTGCCGCTGACCTCCACCGACGGCGGCATGCGGCTCAAGGTGCTGAACGAGCTGCGGGGCGCCCACGCCTACCAGTACCGCGCCAACCACGAGTCCAACGAGGAGCTGCCCAAGATCCGGCTCGTCCTCGCCAACACCGGCAAGGGCAACGCCCACTGGCGTCCCGTCGTCGACCGGCTGATCACCATGAAGGACTCCGCCGACCGGCTCCGGGCCGTCTCCGGCGTCGCCACCTCCTCCACCGAGGTGCGGGAGGCGGTGACCGCGCTGACCGGGGCCGGGATCGCCGTCGTCGGCACCACCATCACCGCCGACGACATCGCCAACGCCCCCGGGAACGACCGCTACCCCGGCCTCGCCCGCGTCTCGCCCACCAACGGCGACGAGGCCCGGGCCCTGGCCCACTTCGGGAAGGTGGACGCCGCCAAGGCGCTCCTCGTCCAGGACACCCGCGGCGGCGACCACTACACGGACACCCTGAAGGCCGCCTTCGCCGCCACCCTCAAGGGCGCCCCGCACGACCCCGAGCTGTTCACCTCGCCCGCCGACGCCAACGAGGAGGGCACCACCGCCAACACCTTCCGCCAGATCACCCACCTGATCTGCGACACCCGCGCCGAGACCGTCTTCTTCGCGGGCCGCCACACCCAGCTGCGCCAGTTCATCAACGCGCTGGGCGCGCGCGGCTGCGCCCACCGGGCCTTCACCGTCCTGACCGGCGACGAGGGCTCGTACCTGGGCGCGGACGCGAAGCTGGACCGGAAGGCGCTGAAGTCGAAGCTGACCGTGCGGTACGCGGCGCTCGCCCACCCGGACGCCTGGGTGCCTGCGGAGGGGCGGAAGGTCCCGGCGACGGGCGGTTCCGCCCAGGCGTACGCGACCTTCCTGGGCGACGTCACCCGGGGCGCGGAGGAGCCGCCGGCGCTCGCGGACGGACAGGCGATCGTCGCGTACGACGCGATGGCGACGGCCGTCCACGCGATCCGCCAGGCCACCCCGCAGGGGGCCCGCCACCCGGCGGCGGCGGACGTGGCCACCCAGTGGCCGCAGGTGAAGGGCTCGCTGCGGGTGGAGGGGGCGAGCGGCTGGATCTGCCTGGACAACTACGGCAACCCGTACAACAAGGCCGTCCCGATCGTGGAGCTGGCCCCGGACGGCTCGCAGCGCTTCGTGCAGATCGCCTGGCCGGAGGGGCGCCCGCCGGCGGCGCCGTGCCTGCCGCCGAAGCGGGGGTGACCGTACGGGAAGGGTCTACGGCTCCCACTTCGGCCAGCGCGCCGCGTCCCGCTCGTACAGCTCCCGCAGGTGCAGCCAGCGCTCGGACGTCCGCCGCCGCCAGTCGGCGGGGTGGCCGTCCAGGGCGCGGACGAGCCACTCGAAGTGGTCGTGCCAGGCGGCGAGCCGGTCGAGGCGGTGCTCCGGCGGGCCCCGCAGCTCGTTGGTGAAACGCAGCACGGTCGACCCGTCGCCGCCGGGTTCCGGGCCCGGCTCCAGGTGGAACCGGATCCGGCCGTGCGTCGGATCGACCGTGTACTCGGCCACGCTCTCCGGGTCCCAGGCGGTCACGAGCCCCGGGTCCTCGGTGTCGCCGCTGGTCAGCCGGTGGAGGACGACCCGGCCGCCGAGCCGGGGCTCCAGCGGGTCCGCCGCGCACAGCCAGCGCGCCAGGCCCTCGGGGGTGGTGACCGCCGTCCAGACCTCGGACGGCGGGTGCGGCAGCTCGACGGTGAACCGCAGCAGGTGCGCGTCGCCGTCGTGGGTCTCGCTCCTGCCCCGGGGTATCTCGCTCATGGTTCCCAGCGTCGCCCAGGGGCGGGAGCGGTGCCAGTGCGGCGGGGTCAGACGCCGGAGTACGAGTGCTTGCTGCTCACGAAGATGTTCACGCCGTAGTAGTTGAAGAGGAAACAGCCAAAGGCGATGAGCGCGATGTACGCGGCCTTGCGGCCCTTCCAGCCGGCCGTCGCGCGCGCGTGCAGATACGCGGCGTAGCCGACCCACGTGATGAAGGACCAGACCTCCTTGGCGTCCCAGCCCCAGTAGCGGCCCCACGCGTCGCCGGCCCAGATCGCGCCCGCGATGATCGTGAAGGTCCACAGCGGGAAGACCGCCGCGTTCACCCGGTAGGAGAACTTGTCGAGCGAGGCGGCGGCGGGCAGCCGCTCCAGGACCGAACGGGCGAAGGCGCCGGGATTGCCGCCGGTCGCGAGCTTGTTCTCGTACGAGTCGCGGAAGAGGTACAGCAGGGTGGCGACCGCGCCGAGGTAGAAGACCGCGCCGCAGAAGATCGCGGTGGAGACGTGGATCCACAGCCAGTACGAGTCGAGCGCGGGCACCAGCTGGTCGCTGGGGGTCTTCAGCCAGGTGGTGGCCAGGCCCAGGTCCAGCAGGACGGTGGTGACCAGCGGCAGGCCGATCCAGCGCACGTTCTTCTTGGCGAGGAGGAAGCCGAGGTACGCGCCGACCGCCACCGTGGAGAAGGTGGTGGAGAACTCGTACATGTTGCCCCAGGGGGCCCGCTGCACGGAGAGCGCCCGGGTGACCACGCCCGACGCCTCGACCAGGAAGGCGAGGACGGTGAGCGAGACGGCGATCCGGCCGTACAGGTCGCCCTTGACCGTGCCGCCGGCCGCGCCGGGGCCGTCCGGCACGTCGCGGGTGCCGGCCGCGGCCCGGGTGACGACCTTCGGCTTGTCGAGCACGGCGGTGGAGCCGGCCTGCTCGACCCGCACGGTCACGGCGGCGGTGGCGGCCGCGGTCCGCGGGGTGAGGGCGGCCGCGGTGCGGCCGACCTTGCTGCGGCTGCCGAGGACCCACTCGGCGATGTGGGCGAAGAAGGCCAGGGTGTAGACGGCCATCGAGGAGTAGACGAGCAGGTCGCTCATCCGCGCCAGGCTCTCGTCGGTCGTGGCGGCGAGGATCACTTGTCAGCCTCTCCAGAAGGGGCGGGGTCTTCCGCGGGTGCGTCCGCCGGTTCCGTGGTGTCCGGTACGGCGGTTTCCGGTACGGCGGTTTCCGGTACGGCCTCCGGATCGGCTCGCGGAGTCTCCGCGGTGGGCGGGGCCTGGGCCGTGAGCGCGACCGCGAGGTCGGCCAGCTCCTCGGGGAGCTTCGCGGACTCGCTGCGGCCGAGACCGGCCATCTCGACGACGGTGACGCCGTCCTCGCCCCGGACGGCCCGGACCCAGATCCGGCGCCGCTGGATGAAGAGCGAACCGGTCAGACCGGCGATCGCGGCGATCGCGCCCGCGAGGGCGAGCCCGTTCCCCGGCTGCTGCGAGACCTGGAAGCTCGCCCACTCCTTGACGTCCTTCTCGAAGGTGATCGAGCCGGCGCCGCCGGGGAGCGTCATGGTCTCGCCGGGCAGCAGGCGCTGGGCGAGCTTGTTGCCGGACGCGTCCTTGAACTGGGTCATCTTGGACTTGTCGAGCTGGTACACGTTCTGCGGGAGGCCGGAGTTCACGCGCAGGTCGCCGTGGAAGCCGGTGAGCGCCATGACGGGGAAGTCGAGCGCCGGGAACTGCGAGAACATCGTGCCCTGGCCGGCGCCCGCGAAGGTCGGCACGAAGAAGGCCTGGAAGCCCAGCTGCTCCTTCTTGCCGTTCTTGTCGCGGTAGCCGTCCATGACCTTGATCGCGCCGGTCGACGTGATGTTGTTGTCGATCGGGAGCAGGGGCACGGCGCCGTGGAAGACGGTCCTGCCGCGCCCGTCCTTGACGGTGACGACGGGCGCGTAGCCGTGGGCGATCAGATAGACCTTGGAGTCGCCCACCTTCAGCGGCTCGTTGACCCGGATGACCGCCTTGCGGTCCGCCCCGCCCCGCGAGTAGGTGACGGCCGCCTCGAAGGTGCGGGGGGTGCCGCGCTGCGGCCCGCCCTTCTCGTACGTGCCGGTGAAGGAGTCCAGCTTGAAGCTGAACGGCTCCAGCTCGTCGGTGCCGAACTGGGAGCCGGACTTGAAGTCGTCGTACTGCGTGAGCGTGTTGGAGAAGCCGTCGCCCTCGACGATCAGCTTGCCGCCCTCGGACTTGAAGAGCTGGCCCCAGGCGAAGGCGACGAGCATCACGATCAGGGCGACGTGGAAGGCCAGGTTCCCGGCCTCGCGCAGGTAGCCCTTCTCGGCGGCGACCGCGTCTCCGGCCCGGTGGGCGCGGAAGCGGCGCTTCTTCAGGAGGGCGAGCGCGGCCTCCCGGGCCTCCTCGGGCCCGGCCGCGGTGCGCCAGGTGGTGTACGCGGGGAGCCGGTCGAGGCGGCGGGGGGCGCCCGGCGGGCGGCCGCGGAGCTGGCCGACGAACTGCCGGCTGCGCGGGACGATGCAGCCGATGAGGGAGACGAACAGCAGGATGTAGATCGCGGAGAACCACACCGAGCTGTAGACGTCGAAGAACTGGAGCTTCTCGTAGAGCGGCGTGAGGGCCGGGTGGGCGTCCTTGAAGGCCTGCACCTTCATCTCGTCCGCGCTGGTCTGCGGGACGAGGGAGCCGGGCACGGCGCCGAGGGAGAGCAGGAAGAGGAGGATCAGCGCGACCCGCATGGAGGTCAGCTGCCGCCAGAACCAGCGGATCCAGCCGACGACCCCGAGGACGGGACCGCCGGTGGCGGTGTCCTCGCGGTCCTCCCTGGGGGCGGTCGACAGTGCGGCGCCGGACGCCTCGTCGGCCGCGGCGCTTTCCGTCGTGTCGGTCTTGCTCATGGAACTCAGATCCCCACCGTGAAACCGTTGGACCAGCCCTGCATCGTGGCGACCATGCTGTCCCACGCCCCCGTGAGGAGCAGGACGCCGGTGACGATCATCATGCCGCCGCCGATCCGCATGACCCAGGTGTAGTGCCTCTTGACCCAGCCGAACGCCCCCAGCGCCTTGCGGAAGGCGACGGCGGCGAGCACGAACGGTACGCCGAGACCGAGGCAGTACGCGAAGGCGAGTATCGCGCCGCGCCCGGCGCTGGCCTGCTCCAGGGCGAGCGCGTTGACGGAGGCGAGCGTGGGGCCGATGCAGGGGGTCCAGCCGATGCCGAAGAGGGCGCCGAGCAGCGGGGCGCCGACCAGGCCGGCGACGGGCTTCCGGTGGAAGCGGAACTCGCGCTGGGTGAACCAGGGCATCAGGCCGAGGAAGAAGACGCCCATGAGGACCATGAGCACGCCGAGGACCGTGGTGAGCGTCTCGCGGTACTCCTGGAGGGTGGAGCCGAAGTAGCCGAAGAGGGCGCCGCCGGAGACGAACACGGCGGTGAAGCCGAGGACGAAGAGGACGGCGCCGGCGGTCATCCGGCCGCGCCGGCTGTCGGCGAGGTCGGTGCCGGTGACCCCGGTCACGTAGCTGAGGTAGCCGGGGACGAGCGGCAGGACGCACGGGGAGAAGAAGGAGACGAGCCCGCCGAGCACCGCGAGGGGCAGGGCGAGCAGCAGGGCTCCGCTGGTGACCGTCTCGTTCACCGGCTCACTTCTCCTGGAGGAGCGGGTCGATCATCGAGCGGAGCTTCTTCTCGTCGAGGGCCATGAGGGCGCGGGCGGCGATCTTGCCCTCCTTGTCGAGGACGACGGTGGAGGGGATGCCCTGGAGGCTGAGGGTGCCCTTGGGGAAGCCGAAGAGGATCAGCTTGCCGGCGGGGTCGTAGAGGCTCGGGTAGGGGACCTCGTAGTCCTCTTCGAAGGTGAGCGCCTGCTGCTTGTTGGAGTCGCGGGTGTTGAGGCCGACGAAGGCGACGTCCTGGCCCTTGAGGTCGTTGGCGACCTTGGCGAAGTGGGAGGCCTCGGCGCGGCAGGGGCCGCACCAGGAGCCCCAGGCGTTGAGGACGACGACCTTGCCCTTGAGGTCGGCGACGTCGAGCCGCTCGCCTTCGAGGGTCTCGCCGGCGAGCTTGCCCGGGGTCGCGCGCTCGCCCCTGGGGGCGGTGGAGATGCCGCCCTTGGTGTTGACGAAGTTGGTGCCGCCGCCACCGGACGTGCCGCCGCCGTCGCCGCCGCAGGCCGAGAGCGCGAGGGCGGCGGTCAGCACTCCGACGGCGAACAGGGTGCGTCGAGGGGCACGGCTAAGGCTCATGTGAAAAGTTTCGCATGGGCGTTTGGGGGATCTTGGGCACCCCCCTACGTGCCCGTAAAGCACCTTGTCAAGGATGGCTAAGGGGAGACGCCCGAGAATGATCAGGCGGCCTTGAGAAAGGCGTTCCAGCCGCCGGCGGGCTTCTCTCCGACGCCCAGGCCGCGCAGCTTCGCGAGGATCTTCGGGTCCTGGACGTCGAGCCAGTCCGTGAACTGCCGGAAGGAGACGAGCCGGACGTCCTTCTTTCCGGCCATTCCCTTGAGCGCCTCTTCGACGGCGTCCATGTAGATGCCGCCGTTCCACTGCTCGAAGTGGTTGCCGATGAAGAAGGGCGCGCGATTCGTCTCGTACGCGCGCGTGAAGCCGGAGAGGTACGCCCCGGCCGCCTGCTTGCGCCAGCCCGGATAGCGGGAGGGCATGCCCTTCGTGCTGTTCTTCGACTGGTTGGCGAGCATGTTGTAGTCCATGGAGAGGACTTCGAAGGAGTGCCCGGGGAAGGGCACGGCCTGGAGCGGGAGGTCCCAGATCCCCTGGCGCTTGTCGGGCCAGGTCTGGCGGCCGCCGGGCGAGCTGGCGTCGTAGCGCCAGCCGAGCCGCTTGGCGGTGGGCAGCAGGTTGTCCTGGCCGAGGAGGCAGGGGGTGCGGCCGCCGACGAGTTCCTTGGAGTAGTCGAAGGGGAGCGGGTCGAGCTCGGTCCAGCCGCTGTTGGTCTTCCACTCGGTGACGAACTTCACGGCCTGGTCGATCTCGCTCTGCCACTGGGCCGGGGTCCAGTTGCCGACGGAGCCGGAGCCGCCGCAGAAGTGCCCGTTGAAGTGGGTGCCGATCTCGTGGCCTTCGAGCCAGGCCTGCCGGACGTACTTCAGGGTGTCCTTGACGTGGTCGTCGGTGAGGTAGCCGATGTCGGAGGCGCCGACGCGGTTGTTCGGCGGGCGGTAGAGGTTCTTCTTCGACTCGGGGAGGAGGTAGATCCCGGAGAGGAAGAAGGTCATCGCCGCGTCGTGGTTCCTGGCGAGTTCGAGGAAGCGGGGGAAGAGCCCGTTGCCGACCTCGCCGGCGCCGTCCCAGGAGAAGATCACGAACTGGGGCGGGGTCTGGCCGGGTTCGAGCGGGACGGGGGCGTCGGGCTGGTGCGGCTGCTTGCCGGTGTCGGCGGTGGAGCCGTCGCCGATGAGCCGCACGGGGTCCTTGGTCGGGGTGGGGGTGCCCGGGTCCGCCGTGGTGTCGCCGCCCTGGCCGGGCTTGTTGGGCCCGGGATGTCCAGCCTTGTCCTGTTTCGGGGTGCTGCACGCCGCGATGCCCATCGCCGCGGCGGCCCCAACGCCCGCCCCGAGCAGCCCCCTTCGAGTGATTCCGCTGATCTCGCGCATGCCGTCCCCAATTCGCGCTGACGTATGACCTGAATGTCATCCAAACCGACAAACAGTGAGATGCAGGGAGGAACACGGGGGTTCCCGTTAAATAGCACAAAAATTTAAGGGCGTTCGGATGACATGAACATCATCCGAACGCCCTGGACCCCGCCCCGTCAAGCCGGGCCGTCCCGCGGACGCGCCCGACCCTCCGGACGGAGCTACGCCCCGAAGGCCTTCGACTTCCCCTTGACCGGCTTCGCGCCCGCGAGCAGGTGCGCCGGGACCAGGTCCCGGGCCGGCTCGCTGTACCCCACCGAGACGATCCTGTCGCCCCGGTACGTGAACGAGGTCAGCGACGCCAGCGTGCACTGCCGCCGCCGCGGGTCGTGCCACAGCCGCCGCTTCTCCACGAAGCTGCGGACGATCCAGATCGGCAGCTGGTGGCTGACGCAGACCGCCTCGTGACCCCGGGCCGCGTCCTTCGCCGCGTCGAGCGCGCCCATCATGCGGACGACCTGCTCGACGTACGGCTCGCCCCAGGACGGCTGGAACGGGTTGGTCAGGTGCTTCCAGTTCGCCGGCTTGCGCAGCGCCCCGTCGCCGACGCCGAAGGTCTTGCCCTCGAAGACGTTCGCCGCCTCGATGAGACGCGGGTCACTGGCCAGCTCCAGGCCGTGCGACGCGGCGACCGGCGCCGCCGTCTCCTGCGCCCGCTCCAGCGGGGAGGCGACGACGTACGTGACGTCCCGGCCGGCCAGGTGCTCCGCGACCCGGTCCGCCATCTCCCGGCCGAGCTCGGAGAGGTGGTAGCCGGCCCGGCGCCCGTAGAGGACGCCGTCGGGGTTGTGCACCTCGCCGTGGCGCATCAGGTGGACGACGGTGATGTCGTCGTCGCCCACGGGCTTCTCCGCGTTCACGGCGTCGTTCAGCGCTTCCACGTCGCTCGCGTCGCTCACGCCGTCCGGGGTCCGCACGTCGCTCATGCCGTCGCCTCCGCGGCGGCGCGGGCGGCGGCCGGGAGCGCGGCGGCGATCCGCTCGACCGCCCGCCCGTCGTGTGCCGTCGACACGAACCAGGACTCGAACGCGGACGGCGGCAGGTACACCCCGTCGGCCAGCATCGAGTGGAAGAAGGCGTTGAAGCGGAAGGCCTCCTGCTTCTTCGCGTCCTCGTAGTTCCGCACCTCGTCGGCGGTGAAGAACACCGAGAACATGTTGGAGGCGGTCTGCAGCCGGTGCGCCACGCCCTCCTTGGACAGCGCGTCCGCGACCAGGCCCCGGATCTCCGCCGAGACCGCGTCCACCTTCGCGTACGCGGCGTCGTCGAGCAGCCGCAGCTGCGCGAGCCCGGCGGCGGTCGCGACCGGGTTCCCGGAGAGCGTGCCCGCCTGGTAGACCGGGCCCGCCGGAGCGAGGTGCCCCATGACGTCGGCGCGGCCGCCGAACGCGGCGGCCGGGAAGCCACCGCCCATGACCTTGCCGAAGGTCAGCAGGTCGGGCTTCACGCCGTCGACGCCGTACCAGCCGGCCTTCGAGGTGCGGAAACCGGTCATCACCTCGTCCGAGATGTACAGCGCGCCGTTCTCCCGGCACAGGTCCGCCAGGCCCTGGTTGAAGCCCTCGGCCGGCGGGACGACGCCCATGTTGCCCGGCGAGGCCTCGGTGATGACGCAGGCGATCTCGCCCGGGTTCGCGGCGAACGCGGTCCGCACCGCCTCCAGGTCGTTGTACGGCAGCACGATCGTGTCGCCGGCCTGCGCGCCGGTCACCCCGGGCGTGTCCGGCAGCGCGAAGGTGGCGAGGCCGGAACCGGCCGCGGCGAGCAGCGCGTCCACGTGACCGTGGTAGCAGCCCGCGAACTTGACGACCTTCGCGCGTCCGGTGAACCCGCGGGCCAGCCGGATCGCGGACATCGTCGCCTCGGTGCCCGAGGAGACCAGGCGCACCTGCTCGACCGGCTCCACGCGCGCGACGATCTCCTCCGCGAGCGCCACCTCGCCCTCGCCGGGGGTGCCGAAGGAGGTGCCGCGCGCCACGGCGGCCTGCACGGCCGCGGTGACCTCCGGGTGCGCGTGGCCGAGGATCATCGGTCCCCACGAGCAGACCAGGTCGACGTACTCCCGCCCGTCCGCGTCGGTGAGGTACGGACCGGAACCGGACACCATGAACCGGGGCGTTCCACCCACGGCCCGGAAGGCACGCACCGGTGAGTTCACGCCGCCGGGCGTCACGAGGGAAGCGCGGTCGAAAAGCGTCTGTGAGACTGGGGCTTCGTATGAATACGGCACTGTGATCCTGACCTGCGAGAACGACTGAGGGCACGACAACGGGAACGGAGGGACGGCGTGGACATCCCGTGTATTACGCCGGGGCGTCCGCCCTCCGCGTCTGCGAAACTGGGGCGTCATAGGGATGGCTCACGGAATCCATGGTGTCAGAGGCCACGGCGTTCTCGCGGACGGGTGTTTCGCCGTACGAGCGCGGGGGAGGTCACTGTCACGATGATCGGGTTGCGCGGCGGGGTCGTGTTGCCGAGAAAAAGCAGTCGGGTGGAGATATGCATCGCGGTGGCGGACCGGGCGAGGGGACGGACGACCTGGGTCCGGAGTCTGCCCGGCGGGGAAGGCACCGGCGCCGGCGGACCGAAGACCCGATTCCGGACGCTCCGGGAAGGCAAGGCCCTCCGGACGCCCGGGACGAGCGGGACGCCGGGGGCGGGAGGGGCCGGTTGGGGGTGACGTACAAGTACTTCGGCGCGCCCGACGGCGCCACGGCGGCCCGCGTGCCGATCTCGATGCGTCCCGAGGAGCTCGGCGGCGACGAGCTCGGCATGGGCGGCATGTTCACCAAGATCAAGCCGGAGACCATAGCGGCCATGGTCCTCACCGGCATCCAGGGCATGCCCCTGTACAAGGTGCCCCCGCTGGAGCTGGTGGTCCTGCACCCCGACTACGCGGTGGTGAAGCTGCCGATGACCGTCGTCGACCCGCTGCGCGCGATCGGCGAGGAGTCGGTCGGCGCCGCCGCCTTCATCTGGTCCACGGTCCCGGACCGCGGCGGCCCGCGCGACGCCTTCGACGTCTACCAGCTGCTCCACGAGTGGCAGGACTTCTCGGTCCGCCTCCACGAGGCGGGACACCAGCCGTACTGCCTGGTGTGGCCGTGAGGACGCGGTAGGAACGACGCGGGCCGGGGACGGCCCGGGTTTCTCCGGGTCGGGAGCGGCCAGGGTTTCCGGGTCGGGAGCGGTCCGGGTTTCTCCGGGTCGGGAACGGCCAGGGTTTCCGGGTCGGGAGCGGTCCGGGTCGGGAGCGGTCCGGGTTTCTCCGGGTCGGGAGCGGCCAGGGTCAGGAGGGGTGCTCGCCGCCCTCCCCGGGCTCCGCCGTCTCCGCGGCCTTCGCCGCCCGCGCGCGTTCGGACGCCAGCTCGCGCGCGGAGGCCAGCCGGTACGGCACGTCGATGACCACGACGTTCTTCATGAACAGCAGCCGGGCCTTGAGGCGCAGGGCGCTCTGGTTGTGCAGCGGCTGCTCCCACCAGTGCCCGACCACGTACTCGGGGATGACCACCGAGACGACCGCGTCCCCCTTCCGCTCGGGCGCCTCCCGGACGTGCCGCAGGACCGGCTGGACGATCGAGCGGTACGGGGAGCCGAGCACACGCAGCGGTACGTCGATGCCGTGGGCCTCCCAGGTCGCGCGGAGCTCCTCCGCCCGCGCCGGGTCCTCGGCGACGGTGACGGCCGTGAGCGAGGCGGGCCGCAGGGTCTTCGCGTACGACAGGGCGCGGAGGCTGGGCGCGTTGACCGAGGCCACGAGGACCAGGACGTGGTGCTCGGCGAGGGCGCGGGGGCGCTCGCCGGGGCCGACGGCGACCTCGGCGGCGACGGTGTCGTAGTGCCGTCGCACCCCCTTCATCCCGGCGTAGAGCACCGGCATCGCGAGGACGACCAGCCAGGCGCCGTGGGTGAACTTGGTGACGAGGACGATGACGAGGACGACCGCCGTCAGACAGGCGCCGAAGGCGTTGATCGCGAGGCGGCGGTGCAGCGCGTGCCGCGGGGCCGCCCCGGCGGGCTTGGCGAGTTCTCGCCGCCAGTGCTTGACCATGCCGGCCTGGGAAAGGGTGAAGGAGACGAAGACGCCGACGATGTAGAGCTGGATGAGGCGGGTCAGCTGGGCGTCGAAGGCGACGACGAGGGCGATCGCGGCGAGCGCGAGGAGGACGATGCCGTTGGAGTACACGAGCCGGTCGCCGCGGTGGAAGAGCTGGCGGGGCGCGTAGCGGTCCCGGCCCAGGACGGAGGCGAGCATCGGGAAGCCGTTGAAGGCGGTGTTGGCCGCCAGGACCAGGACGCCGGCGGTGACGGCCTGGAGGACGTAGAAGAGGACGTGCCAGTCGCCGAAGGTGGCCCGTCCGATCTGGGCGAGCGCGGTGGAGGTCGGGGTGCCGGGGGCGAGTCCCAGCTCCGTGGGGTCCTCCGCGACGTGCACCTCGTACACCATGGCGAGCACGGTGATCCCGAGGAACATGGTCACGGAGAGCCCGCCCATGATCGCCAGGGTGGTGGCGGCGTTGCGGCTCTTCGGCTTCGCGAAGGCGGGGACGCCGTTGCTGACGGCCTCGACGCCGGTCAGCGCGGTGCAGCCGGAGGCGAAGGCGCGCAGGCCGAGCAGGACGAGCGCGAGCCCCGAGTAGGCGGAGACCTCGTCGACGGGCAGGTCGGCGGACTCGGCCCGGATCGTCGTGCCGGTCGCCATCCGCACGGCGGCCACCGCGAACATCAGGTGGATCACGCCGATGAAGGCGTACGTGGGCAGGGCGAACCAGCGCCCCGCCTCGCGGACCCCGCGCAGGTTCAGCCAGGCCAGGACCACGACGAAGAACACCGACAGGGCCACGGCGTGCCCGTCGAGCGCGGGGGCGGCGGAGGTGATGGCGGCGACCCCGGAGACGACGGAGACGGCGACGGTCATCACGTAGTCGATGAGCAGCGCGGAGGCGGCGGTGAGCGCGGCCCGCTGCCCCAGGTTCTCGGCGGAGACGACGTAGGCCCCGCCGCCGCCCGGGTAGGCGTAGCAGGTCTGCCGGTAGGAGGCGACCACCACCAGGAGCAGCAGCACGATGCCGGCCGCCGCGTACCAGGTCAGATGGAGCACGGCCAGGCCGCCGAGGGCGAGGATCAGCAGGATCTCCTCGGTGGCGTAGGCGACCGAGGAGAGCGGGTCGCTGCAGAAGACCGGCAGCGCGACCCGCTTCGGCAGCAGGGTCTCGCCGAGCCGCCCGCTCTCCAGCGGACGGCCTACGAGCAGGCGTTTCGCCGCACTTCCAGCTCTCATAAGTGCTGAAGTTAGGACGAATGGTATGTAATGCGCGGAAGCCGCGCCCTGAGGGGGGTGCCCCGCACCCCGCTGGAGCCCCCGTACGAGGAAGGACCTGACGCGTGAGCGGAGTACGCATGGCCGGAGAGCCCCTGCAGATCGGCGAGGTCGCCGCACGGACCGAGCTGCCCCTGCGCACCATCCGGCAGTACGAGGACAGCGGCCTGGTCGTCCCGTCGGCGGCCTCCCCCGGCGGCTTCCCCCTCTACACGGACGAGGACGTGTCCCGGCTCATGGTGGTCCGCCGGATGAAGCCGCTCGGCTTCACCCTGGACGAGACCCGCGAACTCCTCACGGCCGTGGACCGGCTGGCCGCCGACCGCCCGGGCACGGACACGGAACTCGCCCCGGACGAGCGGGCCGCCCTCGTCTCCCGCGTCCGCCGCTACGAGGAGGCCGCCGCCGAGCGCGTCGCCGAACTGCGCACGCAGCTCGCCCGCGCGGAGGAGTTCGCCCAGTCCCTCCGCACCCGCCTGGCGGCGACCCCGGCCTGAGCCCGGGGCGCCCCTCAGGGAGCCAGCGCCTCCGCGAGATCACGGAAGAAGCGGGCGTACGCGGCGGGGCTGGGCGGGATCTCCGGGTTCCAGGGAGCCAGCCGCACCCCGCCGGGCAGGGCGTACGGAGGCGTGGCGTGGTCCCGGTCGTCGAAGAGGACCAGGTCGGGACGGAGCCCGGCGGCCAGCTCCCAGCCGGCGGTGAGCCAGTTGGCGCCGGGCCCGGGACCCGGGTCGAGCAGCCGGAGCCCGAGCCCGGCGAGCCACGCCAGCTCGGGCCAGGCCTGCGGGCGGGCCAGGTGCACCTGCTCGGGACCGGCCCCGGAGAGCGCGAGCACCCGCAGCCCGGTCCGGGCCGCCGCCTCCCGGAGCGCGGCCTCGGCGGCCTCGAACTCCGCGAGGGCGGCCCCCTGACCGGGCCCGACGCCCGGACTCACGGTCACCGGACGCACGATCTCCGGCCCCAGCGCCTCCGCGCCCACGACCACCGGACTCACGACCACCACGTCCGCGCCCCCCGGCCCCCCGGCCTCCGGGCCCACGACCTCCGGACCCACGACCCTCAGCCCGGCGGCCAGGGCGGCGAACCGGTCGAGGATGGCCGGCAGGTCGAGCCCGCCGCCGCCGACGGAGAGGGCGACGAGCGGCACCCCGAGCCGCTCGACGAGCGCCTTGTCCAGCGCGTACGGGCCCTTCCCGTCGTACGTCACGTCGACGACGACGTCCGGCCGCAGCTCCCGCAGCACCCCCTCGTCCAGGTCCCGGCCCGGCCCGAGGTACGGCACCCCGACCGCCTCCAGGACGCCCGCCTTCGCCGGGTCGTACACCTCGCCGTCGTGCCCGGAGCCGTACACCGCGACCGGTGTCACCCCCAGGTCGTACAGGGCGGCCCCGGCCCGTACGTACGCGACCACCCGCCTCGGCACCCGGGCCGCCCCCAGCTGCTCGCCCCTGTCGTCCGTGAATCCCCATGCCTGCGTTCCGGACATGCGGCTGCTCCCTCCCCGGCCGGAATCTCCCTGTTCCGCCACCTTGGAACGGACGTCCGATCCGCACAAGGGGGCCTGCGCCCCGCACCGGCCGCCCCCGGCCCCGGCTCCCCCCTGCCGAAAGGCCTCCGGGAGGTGTTAACTGAACAGGTCGGGAGGAAGCCGTAGGAATCGCCGCGCCGTCGTGCGGGAGCGCCACCTGCCGGGGCGCACGCGTACGGGCGGCCCTCACGCCCTGGAGTGAGCCATGCCCTTGCCCGGCCCGTTCTCGGACCCCCGTGTGACCACGCTCTTCGGTCTGCTCGCCGTCTCGACGGTGACCTGGCTCGCCCTGGGCCTGCGCGCCCGCGCCCGGAACGGCACTCCGCTGGAGCGGGTCTGGCACCCCCAGGAGTCGGTCCCGCTGACCCCCGCCGAGGAGCACGCCTTCGGCCAGGTCGTCTCCCGCCTCTCCCCCGGCCCGACGGGCCGCCTGCGCTGAGCCGCGCCCCCACCGGGCCGGACTGGGCCGGACCGGACCGAGCCGAGCTGGGCCGGGCCGGGCTGGGGCTGGGCCGGGCCGGGTTGGGGCTGGGCCGGGGCTGGGCCGGGGCTGACAGTGGCGGCTACCAGGCGCGCGGGTCGCGGCCCGTCGTGGCCAGCAGCCGCTCGAAGGCGGTGGCGTCCCCGGGCGGCTCGACCGCGTCCCCGAAGACACCCATGCGCCGGGCCAGGGGAGCCATCCGCTCCACCTCCCCGGCGAGCCCCGCCACCACGACCGGATCCGGCTCGAAGGCCCGGCCGGTGGCGCGGGCCAGGTCCCAGGCGTGCACGGTCAGATCGAGCAGCACCATGCAGCCGACCGTCCGCGCGGGCAGCCCCATCGCCCCGGACGTCCCCTCCTCCGCACCGGGCGCCGACCACGCGTCGACCAGCTTCCCGGCCTCCGCCCCGAACAGCTCGCGCCAGCCCGCCTCGGCGACCCGGTCCGGAGTCTCGGAGAAGTCGGGCGTTCCCTTGGCGGCGAGGACCTGGAAGTTCACCACGACGGAGAAGAGATGGCCGACCAGGGCCCGCACGTCGTACTCGGCACAGGGCGTGGACGCGCCGAGCGACGCGTCGGCGATCCCGCCGACCACGGGAACGGCGTCGTCGACGGCGGTGCGGAGCAGCTCGGCGATGCGGGGAGGAGCCTCGTTCGTCATGATCCCGACGCTAGGCAAGCATGCCCGGCCCCGTCTTGAAGAAACACGACAGACCGCGCGCGCCAGGGGTGTCTAGCATGCGGACCATGTCCGCCTCCGCCCCCCGCCGGGACACCCGGGGCATCGTCGACCCCGCCGGACTCCTCTCCCGCGTCCGCTTCCGCCGGCACCTCCCGGCCCCGGAACTGCGGCCCTACCTGGAGCACTACTGGCTGATCGACTGGGAACTGCCGCAGCCGTACGCGAGCCACGTCGTCCCGCACCCGTCGGTGAACGTCGTCTTCCAGCGGTACGGCCCCCTGGACGCCCCGGCGGACGCGGGAAGCACGACGGCCGAGGTCGCGGGGATCGGCCCCGGCCTGTTCACCCACGAGCTGGCGGAGACGGGCCGGGTCTGCGGCGTCCAGTTCCGCCCCGGCGGCTTCCGGCCCTTCGCGCCCGCGTGGCCCGTGTCGGCGTGGACGGGCCGCCGCGTCCCGCTGACCGAGGCCTTCCCCGGCACCCCGGGCACGGACGCGGCCACCGGCGCCCCGGCCGCCGTCCTCTCCCCCGACGAGGACCACGCGCGCGTGGCGGCGCTCGACGCCTTCCTCCTGGCCCACGGCCCCACCCCCGACCCGGCGGCCGACCACGCCGTCGAGCTGGTGGAACTGGCCCGTTCGGACCGCACGATCCGCAGGGCGTCCCAACTCGCCGCCGTCTCCGGCCTGTCGACCCGCTCCCTCCAGCGCCTCTTCGCGAGCCGCGTCGGAGTCGGCCCGAAATGGGTGATCCTGCGCTACCGGATCCACGAGGCCCTGGAACGCGCCGAGAACGCGGTCCCACCGGACTGGGCCGCCCTCGCGGCCGAACTGGGCTACACCGACCAGGCCCACCTCGTACGGGACTTCACCGCCACGATCGGGGTCCCGCCGACGGCCTACGCCCGCGGACCGTCAGTGCCGTGACCTACCGTACGAAGATGGAGAACGACACCTCGCGCGTACGCCTGGAACCCTGGTCCGAGGAGGACGCCGGACTGCTGCACGCCCTGAACGCGCCGGAGCTGACCGCCCACCTCGGCGGCCCGGAGACCGGGGAACAGGTCGTCCTGCGCCACCGGCGGTACGTGGGGATGAGCGCCGCGGACCCGGGCGCGGGCCGCATGTTCCGGATCGTGCTGCTCCCGGAGGAGACCGTGGTGGGCAGCATCGGCTTCTGGAGCCAGACCTGGGACGGCGAGCCGGTGTACGAGACCGGGTGGGCCGTGCTGCCCGGCTTCCAGGGCCGGGGCGTGGCGACGGCCGCCACGCGCGCGGTGATCGCGCAGGCACGGACGGCGGCCACGGAGGGCCCGGAAGCGGGCACCCGCCGCCACCTGCACGCCTTCCCGTCGGCGGACAACGCCGCCTCGAACGCGGTGTGCCGCAAGGCGGGTTTCGAACCGCGCGGCGAGCGGGACTTCGAGTACCCGGCGGGGCGCCCGATGCGGTGCAACGACTGGCGGTTCGACCTGGAGGACCCGGCTCAGGAGGCCTGATCCGGCCCGGTGAGCGGCCGGGTGAAGTGGAAGGCCACGATGTCGAAGCGCTCCCGCAGGTAGAAGCGGTGGGCTCCGGTGCGGTGGGTGCCGGAGTCCAGATTGAGCTCGTGGCAGCCGGCCGCGCGGGCGTGGCCCTCCAGATGGGCGATCAGCGCGTGCCCGACGCCGGAGGAACGGTCGGCCGCCGCCGTCACCAGGTCGTCGACGTAGAGCTTGCGCAGCGAGCTGGTGTTGACGACGATCCGCCAGCCGGCCGCGCCGACGCAGCGCCCGTCGTCCGCGTAGGCGGCACTGAACCGCAGCCCCTGGGCGTGCCCGGTCTCGTACACCTCGCGGAAGAGCTCCGGGGTGAGGTGGGGGCGGAGTTCGGAGAGGACCGGCAGGAGGTCGGTCTCCAGGCGGGGATCGCCCGGTTCGAGGTCGGTGATCTTCATGCCGGGACGGTACCCCAGGATTTTTCGGGGTTGACCGCCGAGGCGTCGCCCTGGATATTCATCTGTGTCACGCAGATTATTCGCAGCGCAGTCGAAATGGCCGAGCCGGTCTCCCACGCCCCGCCGACCAGAGGCCAACGGCCAACGCCCAACGCCCAAAGGCCAACGGCCAACGGCCACCCGTCGACTGCTCCTCCCGGAAGGACACCCCATGACCGTTCTCGTCACCGGCAGCCGCGGCCGCGTCGCCTCCGCCCTCCTCGACCTCCTCGCCGCCGCGGGCGTCGAGGCCACAGCCGGCTCCCAGAACCCCGCGGACCTCTCCCCACCCCCCGGAGTCGGCACCGTGCACTGCGACCTCACCGACCCGGCCACCTTCGACACCGCCCTGCGAGGCGTCGACTCCGTCTTCCTCTACGCCGAGGCCGCACACGCCGACACCTTCGCCGAACGGGCCCGCGCCACCGGCGTCGAGCACGTCGTCCTGCTCTCCTCCAGCTCCGTCCTCGCCCCCGACGCCGCCGGGAACGCCGTCGCCGCCCGCCACCTGGCGGCCGAGCGCGCCCTGGCGACCGCCGCCGACTCCGGCGCCTTCGAGGCCACCCACCTCCAGCCCGGCGCCTTCGCCACCAACGCCCTCGCCTGGGCACGACGGCTCAAGACGGGCCAGGGCCCGGCCCTGCCGTACCCCCACGCGCACAGCGACCCGATCCACGAGCGCGACCTCGCCGAAGCGGCCCTCGCGGTCCTCACCGACCCCCGGCTGCGCGGCTCCTCCTACTGGCTGACGGGCCCCGCGTCACTGGACTTCACCGAACAGCTGGCGATCCTGGCCCAGGTGACCGGACGCCCCGCACCGCACACCGCCGTCACCCCCGAGGAGTGGAAGAAGTCGGTCGCCGCCTTCGTCCCGGAGCCGATCGCCGACGGCCTCCTCTCGCACTGGGCCGCCCACGACGGCCGCCCCGCGCCCCTGACCGGCACCCTGGAGGAACTGACCGGACACCCGCCCCGCACCTTCACCACCTGGGCCACGGACCACGCGGAGGCCTTCCGACCCTGAACGGCCCGCCCCCGGCCCCGCCCCCGGCCCCGCCCCGGCCGAATTCCCTGGCAGCCCGTCCGCCGGCGGTGCCATCCTGTCCCCGTGAACGGACCGGAGATCCAGATCAGTTTCGCCCCCGGCCTGCGGCTCTTCGTCTCGGCGGAGCGGCGCTCGGGCCCCACCCCCGTGACCACCGACGGCGCCTCCTCCCTCGGCCACGTCGTGGAGTCACTGGGCGTGCCCCTCACCGAGGCCGGACGGCTCCTGGCCGACGGGCGGCCCGTCGAGACCTCGCACGTCCCGGCCGCGGGCGAGACGATCGAGGTCGAGGACGTCACCCGCCCGCAACCGGTCCCCGGCGCACCCCTCCGGTTCCTGCTCGACGTCCACCTCGGCACCCTGGCCCGGCGACTGCGCCTGCTCGGCGTGGACGCGGCCTACGAGAGCGAGGACATCGGCGACCCCGCCCTGGCCGCCCTCTCCGCGCGGGAGCGCCGCGTCCTGCTCTCCCGGGACCGCGGCCTGCTGCGCCGCCGCGAACTGTGGGCGGGCGCCTACGTCTACAGCGACCGGCCGGACGAGCAGCTCCGGGACGTCCTCGAACGGTTCGCACCGCCGCTCGCGCCCTGGACCCGCTGCACGGCCTGCAACGGCGAACTGAGCGGCGCCGACAAGGACGCCGTGCGCGAGCGACTGGAGCAGGGCACCGAGAAGACCTACGACGTGTTCGCCCAGTGCGTGGAGTGCGACCGGGTCTACTGGCGCGGCGCCCACCACGCGCGCCTGGAGGCGATCGTCTCCGACGCGGTGCGCGAATTCGGCGGAACGGCGGCCCGCTAGGAGTCTCCGCCAGGGGCGTCCGGCCCGTCGAAGTCGCCCTCGCGCAACCGCTCGACCTGCTGGGCGCTCACCTCCACGGTGCGCCGCATGTGGGCGATGAGCAGGGCGACCTCGGCATCGCTGTAGACGTCGAACATCGTGCCCCACGTGCCGTTGAGCCTCCGCCACAGGGCACCGAGCTCCGCCGCCCGCCCGGGGGCGAGCGAGACCAGGACCCGGCGCCGGTCTTCGGTGTCGCGCGCCCGCGTCACGTATCCGGCCCGTTCGAGACGGTCGACGAGCCGGGTCGCGGAGCCGGTGGTGAGCCCGGTCAGCTCGGCGATCCGCCCGGTGGTCACCGGCCCGCCCTCCAGACTGAGCAGGTTCAGACACTGCACATCGGTCGGGTGGAGCCCCAGATGGTCCGCGACGGCCTGGTTGAACAGGGCGTAGGCGGCCATGTAGCGGCGGGCCTCCCCGTGCAGCTCGGTCATCAGCGCCTCGCGCCGGGCGGAACCCTTCTGCGTCATGCAGAGATCGTACGCACGGGTCACCGACGGCGAGCACCGGAACCCGGCGCCGGCCGACCGCCCCGACCCTCCCCGACCCGCCCCGCCTATCCTGGCCGGGCGATCACCACCGTCGATCACCTGCGCGAGGAGCACGCCATGACCGCCCCCGGTACCCCCATCGCCGTCGTCACCGGCGCGAGCAGCGGAATCGGCGCCGCCACGGCCAGGCAGCTGGCCGCCGCCGGCTACCGCGTGGTCCTCACCGCCCGCCGCAAGGACCGCATCGAGGCCCTCGCCGCCGAGATCAACGACGCCGGCCACCAGGCCACCGCCTACGCCCTCGACGTCACCGACCGCGCCGCCGTCGACGAGTTCGCCACCGCCTTCCGCGCCCTCGCCGTCCTGGTCAACAACGCGGGCGGCGCCCTCGGCGCCGACCCCGTCGCCACCGGCGACCCCGAGGACTGGCGGCGCATGTACGAGGTCAACGTCCTCGGCACCCTCCACATGACCCAGGCCCTGCTCCCCGCCCTCACCGCGAGCGGCGACGGCACGGTCGTCGTCCTCTCCTCCACCGCCGGCCACGGCACCTACGAGGGCGGCGGCGGCTACGTCGCCGCCAAGAACGGCGCCCGCGTCCTCGCCGAGACCCTCCGCCTGGAGATCGTCGGCACGCCCGTCCGCGTCATCGAGATCGCCCCCGGCATGGTCAAGACCGACGAGTTCGCCACCACCCGCTTCCGCGGCGACACCGACAAGGCCTCCAAGGTCTACGCCGGCGTGGCCGCCCCCCTCACCGCCGACGACGTCGCCGAGACCATCACCTGGGCCTGCACCCGCCCCCCGCACGTCAACATCGACCTCCTCGTCGTGCGCCCCCGCGCCCAGGCCTCCAACACCAAGGTCCACCGGGAGTCGTAGGACGACGGGAGGGGCCGGTGCGCACAGCACCGGCCCCTCCCGTCCCGAAGCCCCGGAACCGCGAGGTCCCCGCGGGGGCGGCTCAGCCCTTCACACAGATGAGCTGCTTCAGCTTCGCCACGACCTCCACCAGGTCCCGCTGCTGGTCGATGACCTTCTCGATCGGCTTGTACGCGCCGGGGATCTCGTCCACGACGCCGGAGTCCTTGCGGCACTCCACGCCCCGCGTCTGCTCCTCCAGGTCCCGCGTCGTGAAGCGCCGCTTCGCCGCGCTCCGGCTCATCTTCCGGCCGGCGCCGTGCGAGGCCGAGTTGAAGGACGCCACGTTCCCGAGACCCTTCACGATGTACGACCCCGTGCCCATCGAGCCCGGGATGATCCCGAACTCCCCGGCGCCGGCCCGGATCGCGCCCTTTCGCGTGACCAGCAGGTCCATGCCCTCGTACCGCTCCTCCGCCACGTAGTTGTGGTGGCAGGAGATCACCGGCTCGAAGGTCACCCGGGCCTTGCGGAACTCCCGGCGGACGACCTCCTGGAAGAGCGCCATCATGATCGCGCGGTTGTACTTGGCGTACTCCTGCGCCCAGAAGAGGTCGTGCCGGTAGGCCGCCATCTGCGGGGTGTCCGCGACGAACACCGCCAGGTCGCGGTCGATGAGCCCCTGGTTGTGCGGCAGCTTCTGCGCCTCGCCGATGTGGTGATCGGCGAGTTCCTTGCCGATGTTCCGGGACCCGGAGTGCAGCATGAGCCATACCGAACCGGATGTATCTACACAGAACTCTATGAAATGATTTCCCGATCCGAGCGTTCCCATCTGCTGACCCGCCCGTTCCCGCCGGAACTTCACCGCGTCCGCGACCCCGTCGAACCGCGACCAGAAGTCGTCCCACCCCGCCGTCGGGAACTGGTACAGCCGCTTCGGGTCCACCGTCTCGCGGTGGAGGCCGCGGCCGACCGGGATGGCCTGTTCGATCTTGGAGCGGAGGCGGGAGAGGTCGCCCGGCAGGTCCTCGGCCGTCAGGGAGGTCTTGACCGCCGACATGCCGCAGCCGATGTCCACGCCGACCGCCGCCGGGCACACCGCACCCCGCATCGCGATCACCGAGCCGACCGTCGCGCCCTTGCCGTAGTGCACGTCCGGCATCACGGCCAGGCCCTTGATCCAGGGGAGCGTCGCCACGTTCCGCAGCTGCTGCATGGCGCCGCCCTCGACCGCGGAGGGGTCGGCCCACATCCGGATCGGCACCTGCGCCCCCGGCACCTCTACGTACGACATACTTCCTCGATTCCCCCGAAAAGCCGGATAACGCAAAAACCGGAGCCAAAGCCCGTACAGGTGACAGGGGACCGGCATCAACGGCAGCGTGTGCGATAGACATTGTGTCCATCGGCCGGGTTCGCGCGGCAAACAGTTTTCGGGAAAGTCTTCGGGAGAAGGGAGCCTGGGACCGTGCAGCGAAAGAGGTACGCCCCCGGCCGCACCGGGCCCACGGCCCGTACCGCCGTCGTCCTCGCACTCGGCCTCGGCATCGGCGCGGGCCTGGCCGGATGCTCCTCCGGCACCCCCGCCGACGACGTCACCGTCGACGCCAAGGCCGGTCTCGCCGCCCCCGTCGCGCCCCCCGGCCGCTACCGCACCCTCTTCGAGCCGTGCGGCACCGTCCCGCAGGCCGTCCTGAAGGAGATGCTCCCGGGCGCCGCCGCCCTGCCCGACCCCGAGCGCGACAGGACGTACCGGGGCACCGCCGCCGTCACGTACGACACCGACCGGCGCGTCGGCTGCTCGTGGCGGGCCGACACCCCGGAGACCTCGCACCGGCTGTCGCTCGACGTCGAGCGGGTGGTCTCGTACGACACCGCCGTCAGCGACGACGCCCGGGCGCAGGAGGTGTACGTCCGCAAGCAGCTCGCGGCGGGCATCCCCCTGCCGCCCACCGCGCCGCCGGAGCCCACCGGCACTCCCGGCGGTACGACCGGTCCCACGGGGACGGCGACCACCCCTCCGGCGCACAGGCCGACGGCGACCGGTGGCGCCACTCCCCCCTCCACCGCCCCCACCCCGACCGGGTCGGCCTCCACGGGGCCGGCCCCGTCCGGCTCCCCCGACTCCACCGGTCTGGAGCCCCGCGTCCTGGAGGGCCTCGGGGAGGTCGCGTACCTCGACGACGTCCTCGGCAACGCCGGTGCGAACAGCCGTCAGCGGTCGGTCAGCGTGGTGTTCCGCACATCCAATGTGATCGTCACGGTGTCCTACCGGGAGGAGATCACCGGTTCCTCCGAGGCCCCGGACAGCACGGAACTGCAGGAAAGGGCCCGGAAGGTGGCCCGGCTGCTCGCCGACCGACTGGACGAGTAGCCGTTCGGTGCCGCTCCGTGAGCGGAGGGCGACCACGTAACGTGTCGCCGTGGCCCGTGGCCGTACCGGTGGTCGCGGCCGCCGGGCCAGGGCCGGGCCGCACGACCGCCGGACCGTACGACAAGCGACTGAAGGAACCATGCAGCGATCAGCTCGGCGACTCACCCGCATACTCGCCTGCGCAGCCGTCCCGGTGATGCTCGTCGCCGCCGGCTGCTCCTCCGACTCCGGTGACTCCGGGAAGCCGAAGGCGCAGGAGAAGACGGGCGCGTCCGCGACCCCCTCGCCCTCGCAGACGACGAAGGCGGTCGAGCCCGCGAAGTTCGCGAAGCTGCCGCAGGTCTGCCGGACGGTCTCGGCGAAGACGACGGCGTCCCTGGTGCCGAAGGCGAAGACCAAGAACGGGACGCCGGGCGTCTCCAGCGATCTGGGCAGCCGCGGCGGCTGCTCGTGGAACGGCCTCGACGACAAGGGCGTGAAGGGTTCGCAGTACCGCTGGCTGGACGTGTCCGTCTACCGGTACGAGTCGGACGCCTCGCTCGGCAGCGGCCAGGAGCGGGCGGAGCAGAACCTCGCGAAGGAGGTCGCCAAGATCGAGGGGACCGCGGGGGCGAAGAAGCTTCGGACCACGGCGGCCACGGGCATCGGTGACGAGGCGAAGGCCATCACGTACCAGGAGAGCAAGACGGGCGAGGACTTCGTCTACACCTCGATCGTGGCGCGTACGGGCAACGTGCTGGTGCTGCTGTCGTACAACGGCGCCGGTTACGCGGGTGCGCCCACTCCGTCGGAGAAGACGATCACGGACGGTGCGGTCAGGGCGGCGAAGGAGGCCGTGGCGTCGGTCGCCGCGGCCAACAAGTAGGCGCGGCCGGGTCGTCGTGAACAAGTAGGCGCAAAGCAGCACGGAACGGTACGTGGGTGCGGAGCCCGTCCCTCCCCCGGGGGCCGGGCTTCGTTCACATGTGCCACTCTGTGCGCGCGAGATGTCGTTCGATGGGAGGGTTCGCGGGTGGCCGCGATGCAGCTGACACGCACACACCGAATACTCATCGGCCTCGTCATCGCCGGTGCGTTGATCATCGCGGGGATCGGTTTCGCGGGTTCGTACGCCGCCGTGCGCGAGCTCGCGGTGCAGAAGGGCTTCGGGACCTTCTCGTACTTCTTCCCGATCGGCATCGACGCGGGCATCTGTGTCCTGCTGGCGCTCGACCTGCTGCTCACGTGGCTGCGGATCCCGTTCCCGCTGCTGCGGCAGACGGCGTGGGTGCTGACGGCGGCGACCATCGCGTTCAACGGCGCGGCCGCGTGGCCGGATCCGCTGGGCGTGGGCATGCACGCGGTGATTCCGGTGCTGTTCGTGGTGTCCGTGGAGGCCGCGCGTCACGCGGTGGGCCGGATCGCGGACATCACGGCCGACAAGCACATGGAGGGCGTGCGGCTGACCCGGTGGCTGCTGTCGCCGGTGCCGACCTTCCGGTTGTGGCGGCGGATGAAGCTGTGGGAGCTGCGTTCGTACGAGCAGGTCATCAAGCTGGAGCAGGAGCGGATGATCTACCAGGCCCGGCTCCAGGCCCGGTTCGGCCGGAACTGGCGGCGGAAGGCTCCCGTGGAGGCCCTGATGCCGCTGCGTCTGGCGCGGTACGGGGTGCCGCTGGCGGACACGGCGGCGGCGGGTCTGGCGGCGGCGGGCATCGAGCCGGCGGTGCTGCCTCCGCAGCCCGGTCAGGTGCTCGATCCGTCCCAGCCGTCTGCGCTGCCCCAGCAGTTCCAGCAGCCTCAGCCGGCCTTGGCGTCGCAGCAGCTTCCGCAGCAGGCGGGGCTTCCGGGGGCGGACGCGTCGGTCGCGCCGATCGCGCAGGTCGCGCCGGTGAATCACGAGAGTCCGTGGTTCGACGCGCAGGAGGTCTCCCCGAAGACGTACACGGGCACGTACAACCTGCAGGGCGTCGAGGGCCAGGAGCAGCAGCCGGCCCCGGGTCCGCGGGTCCAGGGGGACTTCCCCGCCCAGGGCGACTTCCCCGCGCCGGGTGCCGAGGGCTTCGCCGAGTACCAGGAGCAGGCCGGGGAGTACGTCGAGGAGTACGCCGAGGAGTACGCCGAGGAGGCGGACCCGCGGGACGGTCAGCTGCACAAGGTCGTCCAGGACCTGATGTGGGAGTACGCCCGGGAGAACGACCACCTCCTGGAGGAGTCGGAGTTCGCGCGGCTGGTGGCCGAGGAGCACGGCGGTCAGGAGTACTACGACCCCGAGCTGCTCCCGCTGCTGATCGCGGAGACCCAGGAGGAGATCCGGCAGGCGATGGCCACGCGCCACACCACCTGATCCGTACGGTGCATGGGGAAGGGGCCGCCGCCCGGAGGTTTCCGGGCGGCGGCCCCTTCCGTGTGTCCTACGCGTCCGTCACGCGCCGAGGAGCTTCCTGACCCGCTCCGCGCCGACGGCGAGGAGGAGGGTGGGGAGGCGCGGGCCGGTCTCGCGGCTCACGAGGAGCTTGTAGAGCAGGGCGAAGAAGGCGCGCTGGGCGAGCTTGAGCTCGGGCGTCGGCCTGGCCTCGGGGTCGAGTCCGGCCATGACCTTCGGGACGCCGTAGACGAGGGTGGTGAGCCCGTCGAGCGACCAGTGGGTGGCGAGGCCGTCCAGGAGGAGGCGGAGCGACTCGCGGCCCTCGTCGTCCAGGGAGCCGAGGAGCTCGGTGTCGGGCTCGTCGCGGACGATGGTGCGCTGGTCGGCCGGGACCTGGTTGGTGATCCAGTTCTCGGCGCGGTCGAGGCGCGGCCGGACCTCGTCGAGGGAGGTGACGGGGTGGTCGGGGTCGAGTTCGGTGAGGATCCGCAGGGTCTGCTCGTCGTGTCCGGCGGTGATGTCCATGACCGAGGCCAGGGTCCGGTACGGGAGCGGGCGCGGGGTCCGGGGCAGTTCGCCGGCGGCGGTGCGGGCGGCGCGGGAGTGGGCGGCGGCGTCGGCGGGCAGGACGGTGCCGTCGGCGACCTTGGCCTCCAGCTTGTCCCACTCGTCGTAGAGGCGCTGGATCTCCTGGTCGAAGGCGATCTTGAAGGACTGGTTGGGCCTGCGGCGGGCGTAGAGCCAGCGCAGCAGGGGCGCTTCCATGATCTTCAGCGCGTCGGCGGCGGTGGGGACGCCGCCGCGAGAGGAGGACATCTTGGCCATGCCGCTGATGCCGACGAAGGCGTACATGGGGCCGATGGGCTGGACGCCGTCGAAGATCTCGCGGACGATCTGGCCGCCGACGACGAAGGAGGAGCCGGGCGAGGAGTGGTCGACGCCGGAGGGCTCGAAGACGACGCCCTCGTAGGCCCAGCGCATGGGCCAGTCGACCTTCCAGACCAGCTTGCCGCGGTTGAACTCGCTGAGCTTGACGGTCTCGGTGAAGCCACAGGCCGTGCAGGTGTAGGCGAGTTCGGTGGTGTCGTCGTCGTAGGAGGTGACGGTGGTGAGGTCCTTCTCGCACCGCCCGCAGTAGGGCTTGTACGGGAAGTAGCCGGTGGCGCCGCCGGAGCCGTCGTCCTCGGCGGCCGCGCCGGAGCCCTCCTCGGCTTCCAGTTCGGCTTCGTCGAGGGGCTTCTGGGACTGCTTCTTGGGCGTCTTCTTGGTGCGGTACTGGTCGAGGATGGCGTCGATGTCGGCGCGGTGGCGCACGGCGTGCAGGATCTGCTCGCGGTAGGCGCCGGCGGTGTACTGCTCGGTCTGGCTGATCGGGTCGTACTCGACGCCGAGCTCGGCCAGGGACTCGACCATGGCGGCCTTGAAGTGCTCGGCCCAGTTGGGGTGGGGCGAGCCGGCGGGGGCCGGGACTGAGGTCAGGGGCTTGCCGATGTGCTCGGCCCAGGTCTCGTCGATGCCCTCGATGCCGTTCGGCACCTTGCGGTAGCGGTCGTAGTCGTCCCAGGAGACGAGGTGCCGGACGGTGTGCCCGCGGCGGCGGATCTCGTCGGCGACCAGGTGCGGGGTCATGACCTCGCGGAGGTTGCCGAGGTGGATCGGGCCGGAGGGGGAGAGGCCGGAGGCAACGACGACCGGTTTGCCAGGCGCACGTCGCTCCGACTCGGCGATGACCTCGTCCGCGAAACGGGAGACCCAGTCGGTCTCGGTGCTGCTCTGAGCCACGGTCGGTACGTCCTTCTTTCCGTAAATCCCTCGGTGCCTTGTGTCAGGCCTTACGCCTGTCATTGTCCCAGACGGAACGACGGGCCCCGGGGTTGTCCACAGGTCGGGGTCGTCCGCGGTTCCGGCCGGGCCGGGTGGGGTCCGGTCGTCCACAGGCGGAGAAAACACGTTGCTCTCCCATGGGACACTTGACAAGCGAAATAGACCACCGGACACCTCTCAACGGAACGGAAGCTCATGGCCTCGGTCCCTTCCCTCGCTTCGACCGTGCAGCAGCGCCTCGCGGACGGACTCTCGGCAGCCCTGCCGGAGGCCGCGTCCGCCGACCCGCTGCTGCGACGAAGCGACCGGGCCGACTTCCAGGCCAACGGCATCCTGGCGCTCGCCAAGCGGCTGAAGGGCAATCCGCGTGAGCTGGCGACGAAGGTCGTCGAGGCGATTCCGGCGAACGACGTCCTGAAGGAGGTCGAGGTCTCGGGGCCCGGCTTCCTGAACATCACGGTCACCGACGCGGCGATCGTGGAGACCCTCGCGGCCCGTGCGGCCGACGCGCGTCTCGGCGTGCCGTTCGACGAGTCGGCCGGCACGACGGTGATCGACTACGCGCAGCCGAACGTGGCGAAGGAGATGCACGTCGGCCACCTGCGGTCCGCGGTGATCGGCGCGGCGATGGTCGAGATCCTGGAGTTCACCGGCGAGACGGTGGTCCGGCGCCACCACATCGGCGACTGGGGCACCCAGTTCGGCATGCTCATCCAGTACCTGATCGAGCACCCGCACGAGCTGGACCACTCCTCGGAGTCCGAGGTGTCCGGCGAGGAGGCGATGTCGAACCTCAACCGGCTCTACAAGGCGTCGCGTGCCCTCTTCGACTCCGACGAGGAGTTCAAGACGCGGGCCCGCGCGCGCGTGGTGGACCTCCAGGCCGGTGACGAGGAGACGCTCGCGCTCTGGCAGCGGTTCGTGGACGAGTCGAAGATCTACTTCTACTCGGTCTTCGACAAGCTGGACATGGACATCCGGGACACCGACGTGGTCGGCGAGTCCGGTTACAACGACATGCTGGTGGAGACCTGCCGGATCCTGGAGGAGTCGGGCGTCGCGGTCCGTTCCGAGGGCGCCCTGTGCGTGTTCTTCGACGACGTGAAGGGCCCGGACGGCAACCCGGTGCCGCTGATCGTGCAGAAGTCCGACGGCGGTTTCGGGTACGCGGCGACGGACCTGTCGGCGATCCGGGACCGGGTGCGGAACCTGAAGGCGACGTCCCTGCTGTACGTGGTGGACGCGCGGCAGTCGCTGCACTTCAAGATGGTCTTCGAGACGGCCCGCCGGGCGGGCTGGCTGAACGACGAGGTGAAGGCCGTCCAGCTGGCGTTCGGCACGGTCCTGGGCAAGGACGGCAAGCCGTTCAAGACCCGTGAGGGCGAGACGGTCCGGCTGGTGGACCTGCTGGACGAGGCCGTGGACCGGGCGACGGAGGTCGTCCGCGAGAAGGAGGAGGACTACCGGAAGAAGACCGGGCAGTCCCTCCTGACCGAGGCGGAGATCGTCGAGAACGGCCGGTACGTGGGCATCGGCGCGGTGAAGTACGCCGACCTGTCGACGTCGGCCGCGCGTGACTACAAGTTCGACCTGGACCAGATGGTGTCGCTGAACGGCGACACGTCGGTGTACCTCCAGTACGCGTACGCGCGGGTCAGGTCGATCTTCGGCAAGGCGGGCGACCGCAGCCCGGTCGCCCACCCGGAGCTGGAGCTGGCCCCGGCGGAGCGCGCGCTCGGTCTGCACCTGGACCAGTTCGGCGAGGTGATCGCGGAGGCCGCCGCGGAGTACGCCCCGCACAAGCTCGCCGCGTACCTCTACCAGCTGGCCTCGCTGTACACGACGTTCTACGACCAGTGCCCGGTCATCAAGCCGGAGCCGGCGCGGGAGGTCGCGGAGAACCGTCTGTTCCTCTGCGACCTGACGGCCCGCACGCTCCACCAGGGCATGGCGCTCCTGGGCATCCGGACGCCCGAGCGCCTCTGATCCCGCAGCGCCCCGGGGCGGGCCCCGCGTTCATCCGTCGGCCGGGCGCCATTCGCCCGGCTCGACCCACCAGATGTACGCGGGGCGCCCGGCGGTCGCGCTGGTGCGGAACGGGCGGCCCGCGTCGTCGACCCGGATCGTGCCCTTGCGGTCGCCGCTGCTCCAGTCGACCTCCAGGTACCAGCTGACGTCGTGGGCCTTCGTGGTCACGTCGAAGCGGAGCACCTGGGGGTCGTCGGAGGCGACCTTGTAGGGGAAGTCCTCGGCGGGCACGACGACGTCGCCGTTCTTTCCGGCGACCGGCCGGACGCCGGGCTGGGCGCGGTCGAGGTCCACGGCGAAGGTCTGCGGGGTGACGCCGCTGCCGCAGCCCTCGCCCATCGAGAACGCCGACCAGGGCAGCGCGGGCGCGCGTCCCACGACCCGGACGTGGACGTCGTTGATCACCACGGAGTCGGACGTGCGGCCCGTGGCGGTGAGTTCGAGGCGCATCCCGCCGCCGTCCACGGCGCCGAGCGCCCGCGCCCAGCCGCGGTGGTCCTGCGGAGGCGGCGGCGGGGGGACCGCGCCGGGTGCGCGGTCGAGCAGGTAGTACTGGCCGCAGGGCAGTTCCCAGTTGTACGAGCTGACGCCGACGCGCAGCGGGACACCGGTCGCGGGCGTCCCGGGCCGCGAGGCGGTCGGCGACGGATTGCGCGACGGGGCCGGTGAGGAGGCCGAGGGGGACGCGGAGCCCTTGCCGTCCGGGAGCCCGGACGGGGAGCCGGGCGAGGACGGTGTCGGCTTCGGCGTCGCGGTCGGGGACGTGGTGGGGCCGGGGCGTACGGGGGCGGTGCCGCCGGTCGCCGGGCCGGACGGGGCCGGGGTCCGCGCCGCCCGTTCCGGTCGTCCGTCGCCGTCGCCACCGGCCGCGAACACGGCGACCGGCACGGCCGCCGCGACGACCGCGGCGGCGGCGAGCGCGACGAGCACCCGTCGCCGGCGCGGGCTCCCGTTCCGGGGACCGGGCGCGTCGGGAACGCGCGGGATGTCGGGCACGTCGGCCCCGTCAGGAACGGCGCCTCCCTCGGCTACCTCCGCCTCCGCCTCCGGTACGGGCACGAGTACGGATACGGGCACGGGTTCCGGCACCGACTCCGGCACCGACTCCGCGTCAGGCCCCGGCCCCGGCTCCGGCTCGGGCTCGGGCTCGGGCTCCGGCTCCGGCTCGGGCTCCGGCTCCGGCTCCGGCTCCGGCTCCGGCTCCGGCTTCGGCACCGGCTCCGACCCGTTCGACTTCGTGCCCGTCGCCGCCCGCCCCCGCGTCCGCGCGTCGTCCGCGACGATCCACCGCCGGTGCAGCTCGATCAGTTCCTCGCGCTCGGCCCCGCAGAGGCGGGCGAACCGCTCGACCGCCGCGAACTCGGCCGGTACGGCGTCCCCGTTGCAGTAGCGGTGCAGGGTGGACGTGCTGACGTGCAGCCGTCCGGCGAGCACCCCGTAACTGCGTCCCGATCGTTCCTTCAGCCGCCGCAGCAGCGCGCCCAACTCCTGGGCCTCCGGCGTGGTCGCCACCGTGCCCCTCCCCGTACTCGGTGCCCTCGCGTCCCGGAACGGCGTTCCAGGCAGGGGCCGTTCCCGCTGGTCACCGTACCCGTGAGTATTCCGGCGTCCCTCATGGCCCGTTCGGCGTTGCGGCCGGAATCCGCCGCCCCGCAACCTGGGACCACGCCGCACGGCACCGGTCGACGGATCGTGCGGCAGACGCAGACCGACCGAAAAGCAATGACACCCACGGGGGTTCCACCACCATGCGTACGCACCGCATCCGCGTCGCCGCCGCGGCGGCCGTCACCGCCGCCGCCCTCTCCCTCACCGCCTGCCAGGGCTCGGCGGGCGGGACGAGGGACGAGGGCCGGGCCTCGTCCACGACCACGACCGCGCCGACCACCACCGCTCCGACGACGTCGGCACCGACGCCCACCCCGGCGCCCACGTCCACGGCCCCGGACTCCTCCGGCAACACCAGCACCTCCCCGCAGGGCTCTCCCGGCTCCACTCCCGCCCCCGGCGGAAACGGCGGGAACGGCGGCAGCAAGGGCAAGGGCGAAGGCGGCGGCGGAAAGGACACGGCGGACCGGCCGTGCGACGCGTCGGCCGTGCGGGTCGTCTACAGCCCGGTCAGCCGTCCGCTCAACCACGCGCTGCTCACCGTCACCAACACCGGCCGCACGGCGTGCAGCGCCTACTACGCCCCGGTGCTGCGCCTCGACGACGGGCAGGCGGCGGTCGCGGTGGACCAGGGCAGCAAGCCGCAGGCGGTCGTCACGCTGTTCCCGGGCGAGAGCGCGTACGCGGCCATGATCCTGTCGGCGGCCGACGGCAGCGGGAAGCACGGCCGGACGTCGAAGTCCCTGACCGTGTGGTTCGCCCCGCGCGACGGCTCGGGTTCGGCCGGGGGCCCGGCGGTCCTGAAGCTGCCGGCCGGCACGTACACGGACAGCACCACCCGGGTCACGTACTGGCAGAACTCGATGGAGGACGCCCTGGCCTTCTGACCGACCTTCTGACCGACCTTCCGACCGGCCTTCCGACCGGCCTTCCGGTCAGCCTTCCGACCGGCCTTCCGATCGACCCCCCGACCGGCCTTCCGGTCCCGCGAACCGTCTCCGGCGCGCCGCGTCCCGTCCCCCGGGCCGCGGCGTGCCGCCGTGTCGTCACCGGATGCCGTGGGAGGTGCGTCCGGACACCTCGTCGATCTCCGTGTGGGCCTTCTGGAGGAGCTGCGAGGCGAGGTCCATCAGGGCGCGCGCGCCGGCGATCTCCTCGCCGACCCGCAGCTGGTCCGGGTCGGAGGGGTGCCGGTTCGCGGTGCCGTGGGCCCGGAACTCGGTGCCGTCGCCCAGCCGGACCATGGCCGCGGCCCGCGTCCGGTCGCCCTCCTCCCGGAACTCCATCTCCACGTGCCATCCGACCAGCGTGTGCATCATGAGGACCACCTCCGGCGAGGTACCTGTCGGCTACTCCTCCAGGGTGCGCCGGTCGACGGCCCCCCACCAGCCAGGAGGCGGGCCCGGGTCGGTCAGGCGCCGCGGCCGAGCTTCCGCGCGACCTCGGTCGCCCAGTACGTCAGGATCAGCTGCGCGCCGGCCCGGCGGATGCCGGTGAGGGTCTCCAGGATCGCCTTGTCGCGGTCGATCCAGCCCTTCTCGGCGGCGGCCTCGACCATCGCGTACTCGCCGCTGATCTGGTACGCGGCGACGGGCACGTCCACGGCGGCGGCGACCTCGGCGAGGACGTCGAGGTACGGGCCGGCGGGCTTGACCATGACCATGTCCGCGCCCTCCTCCAGGTCGAGCGCCAGCTCGCGCATCGACTCGCGGAGGTTGGCCGGGTCCTGCTGGTAGGTCTTGCGGTCGCCCTTGAGGGAGGAGCCGACGGCCTCGCGGAAGGGGCCGTAGAAGGCGGAGGAGTACTTCGCGGTGTACGCGAGGATCGCGACGTCCTCCTTGCCGATGGTGTCCAGGGCGTCGCGGACCACGCCGACCTGGCCGTCCATCATCCCGGAGGGGCCGACGACGTGGACGCCGGCGTCGGCCTGGACCTGGGCCATCTCGGCGTAGCGCTCCAGCGTGGCGTCGTTGTCGACCCGCCCTTCGGCGTCGAGGACGCCGCAGTGGCCGTGGTCGGTGAACTCGTCGAGGCACAGGTCGGACATGATCACGAGGTCGTCGCCGACCTCGGCCCGCACGTCCCGGATCGCGACCTGGAGGATCCCGTCGGGGTCGGTCCCGGCGGTGCCGGCGGCGTCCTTCTTCGCGTCCTCGGGCACGCCGAAGAGCATGATCCCGGAGACCCCGGCCTCCAGCGCCTCCACGGCGGCCTTCCGCAGGGTGTCGCGCGTGTGCTGCACGACCCCGGGCATCGCCCCAATCGGCACGGGCTCGGTGATCCCCTCGCGCACGAACGCGGGCAGGATCAGGTCGGCGGGATGCAGCCGCGTCTCGGCCACCATCCGCCGCATGGCGGGCGTCGTCCGCAGCCGCCGCGGGCGCGCCCCGGGAAAGGATCCGTACGAGTTCATACGGTCGAGGCTACGCCCGCGCGCCCGGTGCACTTGCCGACAGGGTGTTGCCGCGAAAAGCCCCTCCCGCACAACGCGAAGGGTGCGGGCCCCTGGAAAGGGACCCGCACCCCGGAGAACCGCTTACGTCGTCCGGCGCCGTCTCGCGCCCGGCCGCCGCTCGCTCGGCCGCGTGACCGGGTCGCCCGCCTCCAGGGCGGACTCCCGCCGCCGCGTGCCGAAGTCCGCGAGGGCCTCGGCCAGCTTGTGGACGGACGGCTCCGGCGACAGGACGTCGACCCGCAGGCCGTGCTCCTCCGCCGTCTTGGCGGTGGCGGGGCCGATGCAGGCGATGACCGTCACGTTGTGCGGCTTGCCGGCGATGCCGACCAGGTTCCGCACGGTCGACGACGAGGTGAAGAGGACCGCGTCGAAGCCGCCGCCCTTGATCGCCTCGCGGGTGTCGGCCGGCGGCGGCGAGGCCCGTACGGTCCGGTAGGCGGTGACGTCGTCGACCTCCCACCCGAGCTCGATGAGGCCCGCGACCAGGGTCTCGGTCGCGATGTCGGCGCGCGGCAGGAAGACGCGGTCGATCGGGTCGAAGACCGGGTCGTACGGCGGCCAGTCCTCCAGGAGTCCGGCGGCGGACTGCTCGCCGCTGGGCACCAGATCGGGCTTGACGCCGAAGTCGACGAGCGCGGCGGCCGTCTGCTCGCCCACCGCGGCGACCTTGATCCCGGCGAAGGCGCGGGCGTCGAGGCCGTACTCCTCGAACTTCTCGCGCACGGCCTTGACGGCGTTGACGGAGGTGAAGGCGATCCACTCGTAGCGGCCGGTGACCAGGCCCTTGACCGCGCGCTCCATCTGCTGCGGGGTGCGCGGCGGTTCGACGGCGATCGTCGGGACCTCGTGCGGCACGGCGCCGTACGAGCGCAGCTGGTCGGAGAGCGAGGCGGCCTGCTCCTTGGTGCGCGGCACGAGGACCCGCCAGCCGAAGAGCGGCTTGGACTCGAACCACGACAGCTGGTCCCGCTGCGCCGGGGCGCTGCGCTCGCCGACCACGGCTATGACCGGCCGGTGGCCCTCGGGCGAGGGGAGGACCTTGCCCTGCTTGAAGACCTGGGCGATGGTGCCGAGGGTGGCGTTCCAGGTCCGCTGGCGGGTGGTCGTGCCGGCGATCGTGACGGTAAGCGGGGTGTCCGGCTTGCGGCCGGCCGCCACCAGCTCGCCGGCGGCGGCGGCCACCGAGTCGAGGGTGGTGGAGACGACGACGGTGCCGTCGGAGGCGCCGACCTCGGCCCAGCACCGCTCGTCGGCGCTGCGGGCGTCGACGAAGCGCACGTCGGTGCCCCGGGCGTCGCGCAGCGGGACGCCGGCGTAGGCGGGGACGCCGACGGCGGTGGCGACGCCGGGGACGATCTCGAAGGGGATGCCCTCGGCGGCGCAGGCGAGCATCTCGGCTCCGGCGTTGCCGTCGAGGCCGGGGTCGCCGGTCACCGCGCGGACGACCCGCCTGCCGCCCCTCGCGGCCTCCATGACAAGATTGGCCGCGTCCCTCAACACGGGGACTCCGGCGGCTGTTGACGCCTCGTCGACGACCGCCAGCTCCGGCGTGCTCACCCCCGCGCGCGCATGGCCGCGGACGACGTCGAGGACCTCCGGCTCGGCGATCAGGACGTCCGCCCCCGCGAGGGCCTCGACGGCCCTGAGGGTCAGGAGTCCGGGGTCACCCGGTCCCGCGCCGAGGAACGTGACGTGTCCGTGGCCCGCGAAGGGCGGGGACAGGGGGCTGGTGGTCGGGCTGGTGGGGTTCAAAGTGCTCGCTCCCCCATAAGACCGGCCGCACCCTTGGCGAGCATCTCGTCCGCGAGTACGCGTCCGAGCGCCATGGCCTCGTCGTGCGAGGTGGGTACGGGTCCGGTGGTGGACAGCTGCACCAGCGTCGAGCCGTCGGTGGTGCCGACGACGCCGCGCAGGCGCATTTCGGTGACAGCCTGCCCGTGACCGGGGTCGTCGGCCAGCAGGTCGGCGAGCGCACCCACGGGTGCGGAACAGCCGGCCTCCAGGGCGGCGAGCAGGGAACGCTCGGCGGTCACGGCGGCCCGCGTGTGCGGGTCGTCGAGAGCGGCGAGCGCGGCGACGAGTCCGGCGTCGGACGCCGGACACTCGACGGCGAGGGCCCCCTGGCCGGGGGCGGGCAGCACGACGTCGACCGGGAGGCGGTCGGCGCTCAGGGAGCCGGTGAGCTCCTCGGTGCCGCCGATGCGGTTGAGTCCGGCCGCGGCGAGGACCACCGCGTCGAGCTCTCCGCCGCGGACGTAGCCGACCCGGGTGTCGATGTTGCCCCGGATCGGGACGCAGGTGATCTCCAGGCCGTGGCTGCGCGCGTAGGCGTGGAGCTGGGCCATGCGGCGCGGCGAGCCGGTGCCGACCCGGGCGCCCGCGGGCAGCCGGTCCAGCGTGATGCCGGCGGGGGCGATCAGTACGTCGCGGGGGTCCTCGCGGCGGGGGATCGCGGCCACGACCAGGTCGGGGTGCGGAGTGGTCGGCAGGTCCTTCAGCGAGTGGACGGCGAAGTCCACCTCGCCGGCGAGCAGCGCGTCGCGCAGGGCGGCGACGAAGACGCCGGTGCCGCCGATCTGCGCGAGGTGCTCGCGGGAGGTGTCCCCGTACGTCGTGATCTCCACGAGCTCGACGGGCCGGCCGGTCAGCTGCCGTACGGCTTCGGCCACGTGCCCGGACTGGGCCATGGCGAGCTTGCTGCGCCTGGTCCCGAGCCTCAGTGCCCTCTCGGTCATACTCGCCCTCGGTTCTTGACGTCGGCGTCATTCAGGTCGGCCCGGCTGACGGCGGCGACCGTCTCCGGGTCGAGGTCGAAGAGTGTCCGCAGCGCGTCCGCGTACCCGGCGCCGCCGGGCTCGCTGGCGAGCTGCTTGACCCGCACGGTCGGCGCGTGCAGGAGCTTGTCGACCACGCGGCGCACGGTCTGGGTGATCTCGGCGCGCTGCTTCTCGTCGAGGCCGGGGAGGCGGCCTTCGAGGCGTGCGACCTCGGTGGTCACGACGTCGGCGGCCATGGCGCGCAGGGCGACGACGGTGGGGGTGATGTGGGCGGCGCGCTGGGCGGCGCCGAAGGCGGCGACCTCGTCGGAGACGATGGCCCGGACCTGGTCGACGTCGGCGGCCATGGGCGCGTCGGCGGAGGCCTCGGCGAGCGACTCGATGTCGACGAGCCGGACGCCGGGGACGCGGTGGGCGGCGGCGTCGATGTCGCGGGGCATGGCGAGGTCGAGCAGGGCGAGGGGGGCCTCGCGGTCCCGTACGGCGGTCGCGACGCCGTCGCCGGTGAGGACGAGTCCGGTGGCGCCGGTACAGGAGACGACGATGTCGGCGCGGTCCAGTTCGTCGCCGACGGCAACCATCTCGGCCGCGCGTGCGGCGACTCCCGTGCCGCCGGGCTCGCTCAGGATCCGGGCGAGCCGCTCGGCGCGGGCGAGGGTGCGGTTGGCGACGACGATCTCGGCGACGCCGGCGCGGGCGAGGGTGGCGGCGGCCAGGGAGGACATCGAGCCGGCGCCGATGACGAGGGCCTTCTTGCCCTTGGCCCAGGTCTCGACGTCCTCGCCGTCGGCGAGCTGTTCCAGGCCGAAGGTGACGAGCGACTGTCCGGCCCGGTCGATGCCGGTCTCGCTGTGGGCGCGCTTGCCGACCCGCAGGGCCTGCTGGAAGAGGTCGTTGAGGAGGCGTCCCGCGGTGTGGAGGTCCTGGCCGAGGGCGAGGGCGTCCTTGATCTGGCCGAGGATCTGGCCCTCGCCGACGACCATGGAGTCCAGACCGCAGGCCACCGAGAAGAGGTGGTGGACGGCCCGGTCCTCGTAGTGCACGTAGAGGTAGGGGGTGAGCTCGTCCAGGCCGACGCCGCTGTGCTGGGCGAGGAGCGTGGACAGCTCGGCGACGCCGGCGTGGAACTTGTCGACGTCGGCGTAGAGCTCGATGCGGTTGCAGGTGGCCAGGACGGTGCCCTCGGTGGCCGGTTCGGCGGCGAGGGTGTCCTGGAGGAGCTTGGTGCGGGTGTCCGCCGGCAGGGAGGCCCGCTCCAGGATGGATACGGGGGCGCTGCGGTGGCTGAGTCCGACGACGAGGAGGCTCATGCCGGCATCACGGCGGGGACGTCCCCGTCGGGTCCCTTGCGGGTGCCGCCGCCGGTGGTGCCGCGGGGGGCGGGCGGTGCGGCGGCGGGGGTGTGCTCCGCGTCGCCGTCGGCCCCGGCGTCCTCGCCGGCCTTGCGCTGCTCGTGGAAGGCGAGGATCTGGAGCTCGATGGAGAGGTCGACCTTGCGCACGTCGACGCCGTCGGGCACGGAGAGGACGGTCGGGGCGAAGTTCAGGATGGAGGTGACGCCGGCGGCCACGAGGCGGTCGCAGACCTGCTGGGCGACGCCGGCCGGGGTGGCGATGACGCCGATGGAGACGCCGTCCTCCTCGATGATCCGCTCGAGGTCGTCGCTGTGCTGGACGGGGATGCCGGCGACGGGCCTGCCGGTCATGGCGGGGTCGGCGTCGATCAGCGCGGCGACGCGGAAGCCGCGCGAGGCGAAGCCGCCGTAACCGGCGAGCGCGGCTCCGAGGTTGCCGATGCCGACGATGACGACGGGCCAGTCCTGGGTGAGGCCCAGCTCGCGGGAGATCTGGTAGACGAGGTACTCGACGTCGTAGCCGACCCCGCGGGTGCCGTAGGAGCCGAGGTAGCTGAAGTCCTTGCGCAGCTTCGCGGAGTTGACGCCCGCCGCGGCCGCGAGCTCCTCGGAGGAGACCGTGGGTACGGAGCGCTCCGAGAGCGCGGTCAGCGCGCGCAGATACAGCGGAAGCCGGGCGACGGTGGCCTCGGGAATTCCTCGGCTACGGGTCGCCGGTCGGTGAGTTCGGCCAGTTGCCACGGTGCTCCTGCGGGATGAGCGGGGCTGCAGGCGGCCGTATGTCCCAAGACCGCCCCGTCGAATGCAGGCTATGTCTTTGTGAACGCGTGCACAAAGATGGTGTCCGTTTTGTCCGGCCAAAGTGACCGGGGTCACGCGGCCGGTTCCCGTTGCCGTGGAACCGCGGAGGAGCGCGACGCGTTGAGAACCCGAAGGGGGCAAAGCCGCACACTCTCCTCACGGTGACGCCCCCGAAACCCAACAAAACGTCCATGATGGTAACCGGGTTCCGGTCATGCGCCCAGTTCGCGCCGGAGCCGGTCGGCGTCCACACGCCAGAAGGTGTGCTGCTCCCCGTCGACCAGGACGACGGGAACCTGCTCCCAGTACGCCCGGTACAGCTCCTCGTCGCGGGTGATGTCCTTCTCCTCCCAGGAGGCCCCCGTCTCCGCGCACACGGCCTCGACCACCGCCCTCGCGTCGTCGCAGAGGTGGCAGCCCGGCCTGCCGATCAGGGTCACGGTCCGCGCCCCGGCGTCCGCCTTCTTCTTCCGTCCGAACATGGCGCCCATTCTGTCCCGCCGCGACGGAACCCCGGACGGCCCGGCGCGCGGACGGCCCGGCGCGCGGAGGTCCCGGCACCCGGACGGACCGGCGCCCCCGGACGGACGCGCCCGGACGTGACCCGATCGACAGGAGGGCCCCGCACTGTTCACGCCGCGGCATCGTCACAAGTCGGGAAGTACCGAACAGACTGGCTATGCTCACGGCATGGCCGCTCTGGGATGGCTCACCCCTCGTAGGCGCTCCGCCACCGCGCGCAGCGTCCTCGCAGGCGAGGCCGCTGCCGAGGCAGCGCGCAAGACCTCGCTCCAGCTGGAACGGGAGCGGGAGGAGGCCTCGGCCGTCCCCCCCGCCGAGCCCGATTTCCCGGTCGTCGGCGACGTGCGGGCGGCCGCCTTCTTCGACCTCGACAACACCGTGATGCAGGGCGCCGCGATCTTCCACTTCGGCCGCGGCCTGTACAAGCGGAAGTTCTTCCAGCGCCGCGAGCTCGCCCGCTTCGCCTGGCAGCAGGCCTGGTTCCGGCTCGCCGGCGTCGAGGACCCCGAGCACATGCAGGACGCCCGCGAAAGCGCCCTGTCCATCGTCAAGGGCCACCGCGTCTCCGAACTGATGAGCATCGGCGAGGAGATCTACGACGAGTACATGGCCGACCGGATCTGGCCCGGGACCCGCGGCCTCGCCCAGGCGCACCTGGACGCGGGCCAGAAGGTGTGGCTCGTCACGGCCGCCCCGGTCGAGACGGCCACGATCATCGCCCGCCGGCTCGGCCTGACCGGCGCGCTCGGCACGGTCGCCGAGTCCGTCGACGGCGTCTACACCGGCAGGCTGGTCGGCGAGCCCCTGCACGGACCGGCCAAGGCCGAGGCGGTGCGGGCCCTCGCCGGCGCGGAGGGCCTCGACCTGGGCCGCTGCGCCGCGTACAGCGACTCGCACAACGACATCCCGATGCTCTCGCTCGTCGGGCACCCGTACGCGATCAACCCGGACACCAAGCTCCGCAGGCACGCCAAGGACCGGGAGTGGCGGCTGCGCGACTACCGGACCGGGCGCAAGGCCGCCAAGGTCGGCATCCCCGCCGCCGCGGGCCTGGGCGCGCTGGCCGGCGGCACGGCCGCCGCGGTCGCCCTGCACCGCCGCCGCCACTGACTCCGGGCGCCCTCCGCCGCCCCTGAGCTGCCGATACGTTTCGGCTGCGATCATCTGCGACAACCCCGGACCGGGCGCCCTCACCCGTCCGTGGTCGAACAGCACCGCACAGGTCGACTCCCGGGCATTCCCGGGCCCTTACCCCGCAGCGGCCCGGATCACTCGCGCATCTCTCACTTGAGCACAACGCAACGTGCACGTGATCACATTCGAAAGCAGACCGATCAACAACCAGTCACCAACTGGACCTTGATCCGACTGCAAGCAGTAACAGATACGACGGAACCGGCGATTTCTGCAACTGGGTGTAGCGCTGCCTGTACGAAGCGTTATTCTCCTCAGACGCACAAAGGACCCCTCACGTCGCTACGACGGGTGAACGGTCCCGCACTGCACGTGATGGAAGCTCTGCCTCTGGGAGTCCCGTGTACCCACACGTCGGGGTTGACACCTCGGGCCTGGCTACGCTGCGCGCAACGGTCCTCGACCACTTGCGCGGCTTCGTCCCCACCGCGTACGCCGGCCCCGTCCCCGCCTTCGCCTTCGCCGCACCGGCACCCGTCGGACCTTGCTACGCCCTGGCCGACGGCAGCGCCGCCGTGGGCAGACGCGGCGCCCGTTCCGGAGCCTCGGCCCCCGCCCGCCGTCCCACCGCGGACAGCGACAGCGCCCGCATGATGGACCTCGTCGAGCGCGCCCAGGCGGGCGAGGCCGAGGCCTTCGGCCGCCTGTACGACCAGTACAGCGACACGGTCTACCGCTACATCTACTACCGCGTCGGCGGGAAGGCGACGGCGGAGGACCTCACCAGCGAGACGTTCCTGCGCGCCCTGCGCCGGATCTCCACCTTCACCTGGCAGGGCCGCGACTTCGGCGCCTGGCTCGTCACCATCGCCCGGAACCTGGTCGCCGACCACTTCAAGTCCAGCCGGTTCCGCCTGGAGGTCACCACCGGCGAGATGCTCGACGCCAACGAGGTGGAACGCAGCCCGGAGGACTCCGTCCTGGAGTCCCTCTCCAACGCCGCCCTCCTCGACGCGGTCCGCCGCCTCAACCCCCAGCAGCAGGAGTGCGTGACCCTGCGCTTCCTCCAGGGCCTCTCGGTCGCCGAGACCGCTCGCGTCATGGGGAAGAACGAGGGGGCGATCAAGACCCTCCAGTACCGGGCGGTCCGCACCCTGGCCCGCCTCCTTCCGGACGACGCCCGCTGACGCGGCGGCGCCCGCCGGCCCGGTGGCGTCCGCCGAACCGGCGATGCCCGCCGAACCGGCGGCGCGCGCCGACCGGACGCCCCCCGCCGACCGCCCGGCGCCCCCCACGCGCCCCGGTCCGCGGCCGTCCCTCCTTCTCCCCCATTCCCCTCACTCCCCCCACACGTCCCCACGACCCCCGTCCAACTCACAGTCGGTGACGCCTCAGTGACGCACTGGTCCGATCATCTCTCGCGCGTAACCCAAGTGCCGCGCCGCTCGTTGTGCGGGATGCAGGCTCCCCGAGGTCACGCCATGCCCGCGGCCACTCACTCTTTCGTGTGGTCGCGCTCAAGGTGTGCAACCCTCCGGACACCCCGGGGAGTCGACCGTCATGACGAGAGGAGGTGCCGCCAGTGATCGCGAACGTATCGGCGCACCGGCGGGCGAACGCCTTCGCCCAGGCCCTGGAGGAACGGGCGTCCGAGGGCGCTGCGGCCGAGCAGCCCGAGACCCCGGCCGAACCGGCCGAACCTGCACCGCAGGGACGGCTCCTGGCCTTGGCGAACGGACTCGGTGAGCTGCCCAAGCCGCAGCTGGATCCCGAGGTCAAGGTGGTGCACCGGGCCCGGATGGTCGCCGCCATGGAAGCGATGCTCATGGAGGGGACCGCGGCCGCGGGCCCCACGGTGCCGGAGCAGCGGACGTCCACCGGCAAGGGAGCCCACCGGGCGTCCTCGCTCCGGAAGCTGCGCCCCCGTTCCCGCTGGTCCAAGGGGCTCGCCGCCGGCGGCCTCACGGTCGGTGTGGCCGCGGGCGCCTTCGGCGGAGTGGCCGCCGCCAGCTCCGACGCGCTTCCCGGTGACTCGCTCTACGGGCTGAAGCGCGGGATGGAGGACATCAAGCTGGGCATGGCGGACGACGACGCGGACCGCGGCGGCATCTACCTCGACCAGGCCTCCACCCGCCTCAGCGAGGCCCGCCGCCTCATGGAGCGCGGCCGCGCGGGCGACCTCGACCACGAGTCGCTCGCCGAGATCCGCCGCGTCCTGGGCGGGATGAAGCACGACGCCGCCGAGGGCCACCGGCTGCTCCGCCAGGCGTACGAGCGGGACGGCGCCATCGCCCCGATGGCCCGGCTCAACTCCTTCGCCCAGGCCCACCGGGACACCTGGGACGGCCTGCGCGACCGGCTCCCCGTACAGCTCGCGGACGTCGGCAGCGAGGTCACGCACGTCTTCGACGCCATAGACGAAGAGGTCGAGCCGCTCCAGTCGGTGCTCCCCCGCACCCCCGAGAAGGGCGCGGTCGGCACCGAGGGCCCCCGCAGCACGCCCAGCGCGCCGCAGGACGCCCGCGAGACCGTGACCCGGCGTCCGCCGGCCGGCCGGGAGACGCCGTCCTCGGGCGGCCCGTCCACCGCGCCCCGCCCGTCGGGCCCCGGCGGCACGGGCACGAGTCCCGGCACGGACGGCGGCACCACCGCACCGCCGCAGGACGACGGCCTCATCGGCGGCGGCAGCGGCGGACTGCTCAAGCCCTCCCCGACCGGGACGCCGACGTCCCCGCCGGCGGCGGACCAGCCGGCACCCGACGTCCCCGACGTCACCATCCCGCCCATCCTGCCGGGCCTGCTTCCGGGCCTCGGCATCGACAGCGAGGACGCTCGCTAGCAAGGAGAAGGGGCGCCCCCACGGACGGGGGACGCCCCTTCTTCCTGCCCCGCCCCCGGCCACGGGGACCGGGCACGGCTCAGAAGAACACCGAACGCCGCTGCACCAGCAGCTTGTAGAGCGTGTGCTGGATCTGCTCCCGCACCTGGTCCGTCAGGTTGAACATCAGCATCGGGTCCTCCGCCGCCTCCGGCGCGTAGGAGTCCGTCTGGATCGGCTCCCCGAACTGGATCGTCCACTTCGTCGGCAGCGGCAGCGCCCCCAGCGGCCCCAGCCACGGGAAGGTCGGGGTCAGCGGGAAGTACGGCAGGCCGAGCACCCGCGCCAGGGTCCTCGCGTTCCCGACCATCGGGTATATCTCCTCCGCGCCCACGATCGAGCAGGGCACGATCGGCACCCCGGCCCGCAGCGCCGTCGAGACGAACCCGCCCCGCCCGAACCGCTGGAGCTTGTACCGCTCCCCGAAGGGCTTCCCGATCCCCTTGAAGCCCTCCGGCATCACCCCGACGATCTCGCCGGCCCGCAGCAGCCGCTCCGCGTCCTCCGCGCACGCCAGGGTGTGCCCCGCCTTGCGCGCCAGCTCGTTGACGACCGGCAGCACGAAGACCAGGTCCGCGGCCAGCAGCCGCAGGTGCCGCCCCGCCGGATGGTGGTCGTGGACGGCGACCTGCATCATCAGGCCGTCCAGCGGCAGCGTCCCCGAGTGGTTGGCGACGATCAGCGCCCCGCCCTTGTCGGGGATGTTCTCGACGCCCTTCACCTCCACCCGGAAGTACTTCTCGTACAGCGGGCGCAGCAGCGACATCAGGACCTGGTCGGTGAGCTCCTCGTCGTAGCCGAACTCGTCGACCTCGTACTCGCCGGTGATCCGCCGCCGCAGGAACGCCAGCCCGCCCGCGAGCCGCCGCTCCCAGCCGCCCCCGGCCTCCGGCGGCTCCGGGGCGACGGGCGCGGCCGGCTGCTCCTCCACCGCCCGGACGGCGGGGAGTTCCGGCTCCTGGGGCCCCGGCAGGGCCCGTACGGCCGCCTCCTCGCCGTCGGCCCGGGCGGGCCTGCGACGGGCCCGTGAGCGGTCGTCGTCGAAGGGAATGACCTTGGCGTCCGCCATCGCAGTCGGGCCTCCTCAGGCGCCGTCGTGAACTGTGGGAGTTCCGGAAGGAGAAGAAGGAGCGAGGTGCCCGGCGAGCCGGTCCACCGCCCCGGCCAGCGCCTCGGGCGGCAGCAGCCCCCGCCCCCGGCCGCGGGCGAAGTCCGCGAAGGCCTCCGCCGTCGTGTGCCGGGGCGAGAAGCCGAAGACCTCGCGCGTGTGGACCGTCGAGACGACCCTGCCGTGCGTGAGCAGCCGGATCTGCTCGGGCGCGAAGTCGGTGATGCCGACCGTGCGCAGCGCCGTCCCCACCCAGGTGACCGCCGGGAGCAGCACCGGCACCGTCGGCCGGCCGAGCCGCCGCGCGCACTGGGAGAGGAGCAGCACCCCGTCCCCGGCCACGTTGAAGGTGCCGCTGTTCTGGGTGGCCCTGCGCGGCTCGTGCGCCGCCAGGCGCAGGACGTCGGTCACGTCGTCCTCGTGGACGAACTGGAGCCGGGGGTCGTAGCCGAGGACGGTCGGCAGGACCGGCAGCGCCAGGTACTCGGTCAGCGGGGAGTCGATCCGGGGCCCCAGGATGTTCGCGAACCTCAGCACGCACACGGCCACGTCCGGGCGGCGCCGGGCGAAGCCCCGTACGTATCCCTCGACCTCGACGGCGTCCTTCGCGAAGCCCCCGCTCGGCAGCGCCTTCGCGGGCGTCGTCTCGGTGAAGACGGCCGGGTCGCGCGGCGCGGAGCCGTACACGCTCGTACTGGACTTGACGACGAGGCGCGCGATCCGCGGCGACTTCTGGCAGGCGCCGAGGAGCTGCATGGTGCCGATGACGTTGGTCTCCTTGACCGACGTCCGGCCGCCCCCGCCGAGGGCCGTCCCGGTGACGTCCAGGTGGACCACCGTGTCGACGTCGTGCTCGACGAGGACCTTCGCGATCTCGGGGCGGCGGATGTCCACCCGTACGAAGTCGGCGGCGCCGAGCTGGTGCGCCGGGTCGACCGCGTCCACCGCGATCACCCGCTCCACCTCGGGGTCCCGCTGGATCCGCCGCACGAAGCGGCCGCCGAGGTGCCGGGCGGCACCGGTGACGAGCACGACCTTGCCCAAGATCAGCGCCTTCCGTCCGTCTTCCGGGGATCGCTTCCGCTGCTTCTGCCGGTCCCGCCGGTTCCGTCGGTCCGACCGGTTCCTTAGGTTCCGCTGGTCGCCACCGTAGCGCTTCCAGATTTCGTTGCAATAAAAGCGTGGCCCTCCACCGCGAACGGTGAAGGGCCACGCCCGACGCACTGAATGCTGCGGTGCAGCTGTCGCCTTACTTCTTGTTGCGACGCTGAACGCGCGTGCGCTTGAGCAGCTTGCGGTGCTTCTTCTTCGCCATCCGCTTGCGCCGCTTCTTGATAACAGAGCCCACGACTACCCTCGCTCACTTCTCGGAACATTCCCGCCTCGGCGGGAATCGGTGCGGGGCGTCTGGGCCCACACGACCTACGTCGGCCTAGCCTACCGTCCCGAGCACCTCGCTCGTAATCCGAGGGCGATGTCCGGATCACCCGGGGGCCGCCCGGGGTCCTCCCGGGCTTCTCCCGGCGCCGTGCCGCGCGCTCGCTACGCGGTCCCCACCCCCACGTAGGACTCCCGGAGGTACTCGTGCACCGCCTGTTCCGGCACCCGGAAGGACCTGCCCACCCGGATCGCCGGCAGATGACCGCTGTGCACCAAGCGGTACACGGTCATCTTCGAGACGCGCATCACCGAGGCGACTTCCGCCACGGTCAGAAACTTGACCTCGTTGAGAGGTCGATCGCCAGCAGCCATGACCCACCTGTACCTTCCGCCGCGACGCCCACCGGCTTCCCCTCCGGTGACTCTTCGTCGCCGAGCGCTCACGATCCAGAGTAGGGGCGGGTGGTACGAGTGGGGAAGAGGAGCTGCCACCGGCCGTTTACCGTGACAGACACGCGCGATTGAGTACATAGCGCGTCAGCGGGAGGTACGAGGCGGAGCGCACCCCGTCGTCGAGCGGAACCACGGCCGACACCTGCCCCTCCGCCTCCCCGACGAACAGCGCGGGATCGTCCGTATCGGCGAGCCCGATGGCCTCGATACCCAGCTGACCTGCTCCGCAGACCCATCCGTGGTCCCCGACCACCAGCTCCGGAAGCGGCCCGCCGGAGTCGGCCGCGCTCTCCAGGGCGGCCCTGACCGGCAGCGGCGAATGACAGTGCGCCCCCGGTGCGCGCCCGCCGCCGGGCGGTCCGGGTTCCCGCACGAACGCCACCCCCCGTGCGTAGTCGAGGAGGTACGTGCGTACGCCGAACCGGGTCGTCATGTCGACACATCTCCCCTGCGCCGGGGTGAGGACAAGACATCCCGCCGCCGACAAGGCGTCTGCGAGAGCGGCGTAGAAACCGAGCAACCGGTGCGGATGCCCCGTCCCCAGGAGCACCGGAACCCGCCGGGCCGCCGCCGCGCCGAGCCGCGCCGCGAAGGCGTCGAGCCCCCGCACCGTCCGCTCCGGGTCGATGGCGTCCGGCCCCGACCGGTGCCCCGGGTCCCCCGACACCCCGCACCGGTCGGCCATGAGCCGCAGCAGCGCGGCCTCGTCCCACGCCCGCACCGGGTCGAGCCCGAGCAGCACCCGGGGATCGCGCGCGGCGAAGAGCCGGTAGCTCCGCAGGTTCTCCTCCCGCGGGGTCGCCACCGCGCCCGCCAACCCCGCCGCCAACAGATGCGCCCGCAGCTCCCCGGTACTCAACACCCTTCCGATGCTGCCGGAACGCGCGCGCCGGGGGACGCGAACCTGCCGGACGCCCCACCGTCGGCGTAACTTCCGGCAGGGCGTTCCCGGGGCCGAAGGCCGGCTAGGCCAGCAGCCCCCGCAGCGGGAAGGCCGCCTTGCGGGTCGCGATCACCGCCTGGTCGAGCCGGTCCGCCGGGTCGTACCCCCCGGCCCAGTCCCGGAAGTCCACCGGCCACCGCCCGTCCGTCATCCGCGCGGGCCCCAACTGCCTCGTCCGCGCGTACACCTCGTCCCGCCAGGACGAGGGGATCACCGACTCCGGGTCCACGGGCGCGTGCGCCGCGATCCCCACCAGGTGCGTCCACGACCGGGGTACGACGTCCACCACCGCGTACCCGCCGCCGCCGAGCGCCAGCCACTTGCCCCCGGCGTGCTCGTGCGCCAGCTCGTGGCAGGCCTCCTGCACCGCCCGCTGGGCGTCGAGGGAGACCGCCAGGTGGGCGAGCGGGTCCTCGAAGTGCGTGTCCGCCCCGTGCTGCGTCACGAGGACCTGCGGCCGGAAGTCGGCGATCAGCTCCGGCACGACCGCGTGGAAGGCCCGCAGCCATCCCGCGTCCCCGGTCCCGGCCGGCAGCGCCACGTTCACGGCCCCGCCCTCGCCGGCCCCCGGCGCGCCGGTCTCCTCCGGCCAGCCGGTCTGCGGGAACAGCGTCCTCGGATGCTCGTGCAGCGAGACCGTCAGGACCCGCGGGTCCTCCCAGAACGCCGCCTGCACCCCGTCCCCGTGGTGCACGTCCACATCCACGTACGCCACCCGCTCCGCGCCCAGTTCGAGGAGCCGGGCGATGGCGAGCGAGGCGTCGTTGTAGATGCAGAAGCCCGCGGCCGCCCCGGGCATCGCGTGGTGCAGCCCGCCGGAGAAGTTCACCGCGTGCGCGGCCTCCCCGCGCCACACGGCCTCCGCCGCCCCCACCGACTGCCCGGCGATCAGCGCCGACACCTCGTGCATCCCGGCGAACGCCGGATCGTCGACCGTGCCGAGCCCGTACGCCTGGTCGGCGCGGCGCGGGTCGGCCGAGGCCGCCCGCACGGCCGTCACGTAGTCCTCGCGGTGCACGAGCCGCAGCGTCGAGTCCCCGGCCGGCTTCGCCGCGACCACGTCGACCGCCCGGTCGAGCCCGTAGGCCCGCACCAGCGACATCGTCAGCGCGAGCCGTACCGGATCCATCGGATGCTCGGACCCGAAGTCGTACTGCGTGACAGCTTCATCCCACATCAACAGTGCGCGGCCGCTCATGCCCGCCACCGTATCGGGCCCCTCGCGGGCCGAACGACGTGGCGTACGCCACCGTCACCAGGACGAGCACCATCGGCACCAGCATGGCGCCCCGGTAGCTCCACGCGTCCCCGAGCGCCCCCACGAGCGGCGACCCGATCAGGAACCCGACGTAGTTGAAGACGTTCAGCCGGGCGACGGCCGCGTCGCTGTTCCCGGGGAAGAGCCGCCCGGCGGCGGCGAAGGTCTGCGGCACGATCACGCTGAGCCCGAGCCCGAGCAGCGTGAACGCGGCGATCCCCGCCCAGGCGCCCGGCGCCACCGCGACGAGCCCGAACCCGAGCGCCGCGAGCACGGCCCCGCCGCGCACGACCGCCGCGGCCCCGAGCCGGCGCACCCCGAAGTCCCCGACGGCCCGCCCGAGGAGCGTCGTCACCATGTACGCGTTGTACGGCACGGTCGCCAGCTCCTCGGAGCTGCCGAGCACGTCCTGGAGGTACTTGGCGCTCCAGTTGGCGACCGTGGAGTCCCCGATGTACGCGAAGGTCATGACGAGGCAGAGCGGCAGCAGCAGCTTGAACGCGACCCCGCCGCTCCCCTTCTCCGCGCCCTCCTGCGCTGCGGGTCCGTCACCACCGGCCGCGTACCACCGGCTGCCGACGAGCGCGAGGGGCAACAGGACGGCCACGACCGGCAGATAGGACGTGAACAGCGACAGGTGCCAGTGCGCCCCCACCCAGGCGAGCGAGGCCCCCACGATCCCGCCGAGGCTGTACGAGGCGTGGAAGCCGAGCATGATGCTCCGCCCGTACGCCCGCTGGAGGCTCACGCCCAGCATGTTCATGGACGCGTCCAGGGCGCCCACGGCGACCCCGAAGAGCCCGAGGGCGACGGCCGCCTCCCACAGCTCCGTACCGGCCCCCACGCCGAGCAGGGACAGGAGCACGAAGGGCTGCGCCCACCGCAGCACCACGGCCGGCCCCACCCGGGCGACGACCTTCTCGGTCGTCACGCTCGCCACTCCGGCGAGGATCGGCACGGCCGCCAGGAAGGCGGGGAGCAGCGCGTCGGATATCCCGTACCGGTCCTGGATCGCGGGTATCCGGGTCACGAGCAGGGCGAAGGTGACCCCCTGCACGAAGAAGCCGACCGCCAGGGATCCCCGCCCACGCCGCAACCGCGTATCCGTCATGGCGGCACAGCGTACGGCCGGAACCTACCCCTGGGTAGATGGATCAGAGACCCAAAATCGCGGGCAGCTCGTCCATCCTCCGGAAGAACCCACGGGCCCCGGCGAGCTTCTCCTCGGGCGTCATCGCGGTGAACCCGTACACGTCCATCCCCGCGGCCAGGGCGGCCCGCACGCCGAGCGGGCTGTCCTCGACGACGACGCACCGCCCGGGCTCGACGCCCATCCGCGCGGCGGCGTACAGGAACAGGTCCGGCGCCGGCTTGCCCCGGCCGACGTCCTCGGAGCTGAAGACGTTCCCGTCCCGGAACCAGGCGTCGAGCCCGGTCTTCCGGTGCCCGACCCCGATCCGCTCGTGACTCCCCGAGGAGGCCACGCAGTACGGGACCCCGGCCCCGACGAGCCGCTTCAGCACGTCCTCGGCCCCGGGCACGGGCTCCAACTCCGCCCGGAACGCGGCGAAGACGCGCGCGTGGAAGACGTCGTCGAAGTCCACGGGCAACCGCTGCCCGGTCCGCTCCTCGACCAGGTCGTGAACGCGGTGCATGGCGGACCCCATGTAGTCCCGCAGCGAGTCCTCGTAGGAGGTGGGGTGCCCGAGCTCCGTCAGATAGCCGGCCAACAGGGTGTTGGAGATCGGCTCGCTGTCCACCAGCACACCGTCGTTGTCGAAGATGACCAAGTCGTATCGCATGGCACAAGCCTAGAACGCAAAAATGCCTCAACCCCCGGACAATGTCCGGGGGTTGAGGCTAAAAATTGTTCGGCGGTGTCCTACTCTCCCACAGGGTCCCCCCTGCAGTACCATCGGCGCTGAAAGGCTTAGCTTCCGGGTTCGGAATGTAACCGGGCGTTT
>NZ_LGEG01000023.1 GCF_001280125.1 Streptomyces sp. NRRL F-6492 | reverse complement strand
TTTTGGCACGCTGTTGAGTTCTCAAGGAACGGACGCTTCCTTTGTACTCACCCTCTCGGGCTTTCCTCCGGGCTTTTCCCTTCGGTCTTTCGTGTTTCCAGCTTAGCAGATCCGTTTTTCGTTTCTGCCACCCGCTGGAGCGGGCTGCTGGGGCTGGAATTCGCTTTCGCTTTTTCCGTTCCCGGCGGGGTCAAACATTACCAGGCTTTCTCGGTCCCCCTGACCACGTCCCGCTGCGAGCACGCAGAGGTGTAGACCACTGGGGTTAGGATCTGGCTTGATAGGTGCTGCCGACCCGCGACACAAGGCCGCGTTGGGGTCAAGCAGGAGTACGACAGTACATCCCACCGTCAGTGGAGGCAAACCGTCGCCGGTGGTCCCTAGCTCCGTCCAACTGGTACGTCTCGGGCGGAACCGGGACTTCCCATGACATACGCTTCTGAACAGTACGCCGTCCAGGACAGGTAGTGACGGCGCCACACAATCTCCGCCCCTGGGAGGCTTCCCATGACAACCGTGACCTCGCCGCTCGCCGGCCGCGCCATCGGTCTCGCCGCAGTTCCCGACCCGGTCTTCGCCGGTGCGATGGTCGGGCCCGGTACCGCCATCGATCCCGTACGTGAGCCCTCCGAGGCCGTCTCCCCCGTCGACGGGGTCATCGTCTCCATGCACCCGCACGCCTTCGTCGTCGTCGACTCCGAGGGACGCGGTGTGCTGACGCACCTCGGCATCGACACCGTCCAGCTCAACGGGGAGGGCTTCGAGCTGCTCGCCGCCAAGGGTGACACCGTGACGCGCGGACAGGCCGTCGTGCGCTGGAACCCCGCCGCCGTCGAGGCCGCCGGCAAGTCCCCCATCTCTCCCGTCGTGGCCCTGGAGGCTGGTGCGGAGTCGCTCTTCGAGGTCGCCGAGAGCGGCGAAGTGAAGGCCGGCGACCACCTCTTCGGCTGGAACTGAGCCGGTTCGTCCGCTGTGACGACCGCGAGTTCGACATTCAACGCGGCGGCCGGGGCCGTCGCTCAATCGGAGACGGGTGAGATGGAGACAACGCTGCGAGGCGTCGGCGTCAGCCACGGAGTGGCGATCGGCGAGGTCCGGCACATGGGCACCGCGGTTCTGGAGCCGCCGGCCAAGTCGATTCCGGCCGAGGAGGCGGAGCGCGAACAGGGGCGTGCCCGTCAGGCCGTGGAGGCCGTGGCCGCCGATCTGAACGCCCGGGGCAATCTGGCCGGCGGCGAGGCACAGGCGGTGCTGGAGGCCCAGGCGATGATCGCCCAGGACCCGGAGCTCATCGCCGACGTGGACCGCCGGATCGCGGTCGGCAGCACGGCCGAGCGCGGTATCTACGACGCCTTCTCGCACTACCGCGAGCTGCTCGCCGGGGCCGGCGAGTACATGGCGGGCCGGGTCGCCGACCTGGACGACGTGCGGAACCGGATCGTCGCGCGGCTGCTCGGCGTCCCGATGCCGGGCGTGCCGGACAGCGACGAGCCGTACGTGCTGATCGCACGGGACCTGGCGCCCGCCGACACGGCGCTGCTGGACCCGACGCTGGTGCTCGGGTTCGTGACCGAGGAGGGCGGGCCGACCAGCCACAGCGCGATCCTGGCGCGGGCCCTGGGCGTGCCGGCCATCGTGGCGCTGCCGGGCGCGGGTGAGCTGGCCGAGGGCACGCTCATCGCGGTCGACGGTTCCACCGGTGAGCTCTTCGTGGACCCGAGCGAGGAGAAGAAGGCGGAGCTGACGAAGGCCGCGGCCGAGCGCAGGGCCGCGCTGGCCACGTCGACCGGGCCGGGCGCGACCTCGGACGGGCACAAGGTGCCGCTGCTGGCCAACGTCGGCGGTCCCGCGGACGTGCCGGCGGCGGTGGAGGCCGGTGCGGAGGGCGTCGGTCTGTTCCGTACGGAGTTCCTCTTCCTGGACGACAGTAAGAAGGCCCCGTCCGAGGAGAAGCAGGTCGAGGCCTACCGCCAGGTTCTCGAGGCGTTCCCCGAGGGGCGCGTGGTCGTGCGGGTGCTCGACGCGGGCGCCGACAAGCCGCTGGACTTCCTGACCCCGGCGGACGAGCCGAACCCGGCGCTGGGCGTGCGGGGCCTGCGGTCGCTGCTCGACCACCCGGAGGTGCTGCGGACGCAGCTGTCCGCCCTCGCGAAGGCGGTCGAGGGGCTGCCGGTGTACCTCGAGGTCATGGCGCCGATGGTGGCCGACCGCACGGACGCGAAGGCGTTCGCCGACGCCTGCCGCGAGGCGGGGCTGCGGGCGAAGTTCGGTGCGATGGTCGAGATTCCGTCGGCCGCGCTGCGGGCGCGCTCGATCCTCCAGGAGGTCGAGTTCCTGTCGCTGGGCACCAACGACCTGGCGCAGTACACCTTCGCGGCCGACCGTCAGGTCGGTGCGGTGTCCCGGCTCCAGGACCCGTGGCAGCCGGCGCTGCTCGACCTGGTGGCGCTGTCCGCCGAGGCGGCCAAGGCCGAGGGCAAGAGCTGTGGCGTCTGTGGCGAGGCCGCTTCGGATCCGCTGCTCGCGTGTGTGCTGACGGGTCTGGGCGTCACCTCCCTCTCCATGGGTGCGGCGTCGATTCCGTACGTGCGGGCGACGCTGGCCAAGTACACGCTGGCGCAGTGCGAGCGGGCCGCGGCCGCGGCGCGGGCCGCGGACACGGCGCACGAGGCGCGGCTGGCCGCGCAGGCGGTGCTGTCCGGGGAGTGATCCCCGGAGGCGCGTGAGGACGAAGGGGCTTTCCGTCACGGAGGTGGCGGGGAGCCCCTTCGTCGTGCGCGGGGTCAGTGGTGGGTGGTCCAGTCGTCGTCGGGGCCGGGGGCGAGGGGGAAGCCGGCGCGGTACTCGACGCCGGGTTCCGGGGAGAGGGGTTCTCCCGTGCGGGCGTCGGTGCAGTAGGCGGAGAAGACCTCGGCCTCGGTGAGCGGGGTCAGGGTGCCGTCGGTGAGGCGCCAGCCGTGGAGGCGGTCCGGGGTGTCGGGGGCGGTGGTGCGCAGGACGAGTCCGCCGGGGGCGGCGAGGGCGATGCCCGCGGCGAGGACGGCGGTGAACTCGGTGGCGAATCCGGTGTCGGGGGTGTCCTCGGGTGGTGCGGTGCCGTCGGTGTGGAGGACGGCGAGGAGTTGGTCGTCGGCGGCGGGGACGCTGCAGACGAGGTGGTGGGCGCCGGGGCCGGCGGCTGCGAGGAGGTGTGTGAGCAGGCGGGCGGCCCGCTCGTAGGCGGCTTTGCCGATGTCCTTGCCGCAGGTCGCGCAGTCGCCCGCGGTGGCGAGGACGGTGGTGGCGTACTCCCAGGTGGCCTGGCGGACGGCGGTGTCGACGAGTTCGGGGAGGAGGACGGCGAGGGGCTGCCCGGTGTAGGTGACGCGGGCGCCGGTGGCGGCGAGGTGGGCGGTGAAGCGGCTGCGGCTCGCGGGCAGGTCGGGTTCGGTGGCGGTCTCGGCGCACCAGGCCGCGTACTCCTCGGGGTCGAAGAGGGTGACGGTGGTGTGGCCGCCCCGGCGGGCGAGGGTCCTGAGGAGGGCCTCGATCTGGCGCAGGTAGACGGTGTGGTCGTCGAAGAGGAACGTGCGGTAGCGGCGCATGGCCGCGAAGTCCTGTTCGTCGGCGAGGAGCGCGACGGTGCTGGGGATCTCGCGGCGCAGTGCGCGGCGGAGGTTCGTCGGTGTGGTTGCGGTCCGTGTCATGTCTCCCCCTGGTGACGGTCCGATCAGTGCTCACTCACCGTAACCTTCGCCACTGACAGTGACGGTTCGGGGAGGCGTCGGCGGACGAGGCGGTTCTGGGCGACGGTGGTGGCGGCGAGGGCGGCGCCGAGGACGGGCCAGGCGAAGGGGCCGGCGGAGACGAGTCCGGTCATGAGGAGGGGGCCCGCGAAGCGCTGGGTGGACTGGGCGAGGCCGTGGACTCCGAGGTAGGCGCCCTGGGCGTCGTCGGGGGCGAGGGCGACGGAGAGCTCCCAGGAGGCCAGGGTGTGGATCATCTCGGCGAAGGTGAGGACGACGGCCGCGGTGATCAGGGCGCCGATGGCCAGGGTGCGGCCGCCGAGGGCGGAGACGCCGACGGCGAGCGTGCCGACGGCGAAGAGGACCGCGAGCGGGGTGAGCAGGCGGCGGGCGGCGTCGGTGGTGGCGCCGAAGCGGGAGAGCGGGACCTGGAAGAGGACGACGAGGACGCTGTTGACGACGAGGAGGAGCGGGGCGAGGCCTACGGGGGCGTCGGTGGCGTGGACGATCCAGAGCGGCAGGGCGACCTGGAGGATCGAGTCGTGGAGGAAGAAGACGGCCTCCCCCGCGGTGAAGGAGAGGAAGCCCCGGTCGCGCCAGGGATTGGAGGGCCCGGCCGTGGGGGCGGGGTCGGCGGAGGAGGCGGCGATGCGGGAGACGGCCGGGGAGGGGGGTTCGGCGCAGCGGAGGGTGAGGGCGGCCATCACGAGGTACGAGAGGGCGTCGCCGACGAGCAGGAGCTGGAAGGCGGTGGTGGAGCCGACGGCGAGCGCGGCGGCGGCGCCGAGGCCGCCGAGGGTCCAGCCGATGTTGGAGGTGGTGCGGTTGACGGCCTGGTAGCGGACGCGGTCGGGGCCGGCGACACGGGCGGCGTAGAGCTTGGTGAGGACGTTGGTGGCGCGGTCGGGGAGGGCGCCGGCGGCGGAGAAGAGGACCAGGAGGAGGTAGTGGTCGGTGGTGAGGAGGGCGAGGAGGGCGGCGGCGCGCAGGAGTTGGGTGCAGATGATGACGCGGACGAGGGGGAAGCGGTCGGCGAGGCGTCCGCCGAGGGGTGCGCCGGCGATGCCCGCGGCGCCGGACAGCGCGACGAGGAGGCCGACCTGGCCGAGGCCGAGGCCGGTGACGTAGGTGAAGTAGAGGGCCGTGGCGGTGGACCAGAGGCCGGTGCCGCACTTGTCGATGAAGCCGATGAGGAGCATGCGGCGGCCGTCGGCGCCGCCGGGGATGCGGTCCTTGAGGGGTGTGCGTTCCTTGTGGGGTGCGCGTTGTCCGTGGGCTCTTCGGGTGGTGCGGCTCATGGGTCCCCCTGCGCGCGTGGATCGCCTTCGGTCGCGTTCCGTACCGTGGACGCCTTGCGCTCTTTTTTGTATTGATACATACTTGATTACGTGGCAGCACAATATGCGATCGAAGGGACGACGGCCAAGGGGATTGCCGCGTCCGTGGAGCGGGGCGTGACCGAGGGCGGGCTCGCCCCGGGGGACGCCCTGCCGCCGGTACGACGGCTCGCGGACGAGCTGGGGGTGAGTCCGGGGACCGTCGCCACGGCCTACAAGGAGTTGCGGCGGCGGGGCCTGGTCCTCACGCGGGGCCGGGGCGGCACGGTGGTGGCCGAGGCGCCGTCCGTGGCCTCCCGGCGCCCGCCGCGCGTGCCGGACGGCCTGGTGGACCTCGCCGGCGGGCATCCGGACCCGGAGTTCCTCCCCGTACTGCGTCCGCCGGCCGCCGTCACCCCCGCGTACGGCTCCCATCGCGCCGCGCCCCGCCTCGCGGCCCTCGAAGAGCTGACCAGGACGTGGTTCGGGCGGGACGGGGTGCCCGCGCGGCACGTGACGTTCGCGCACGGGGCGCTCGACTGCATCGCGCGGCTGCTCTCGACGGAGCTGCGGCCCGGGGACGCCGTGGCCGTGGAGGACCCCGGCTTCCACCACCTGCTCGACCTGGTGCCCGCGCTCGGGCTGCGGACGGTTCCGGTGGCGGTGGACGGCGAGGGGCTCGTGCCGGAGTCGCTGCGGGCGGCGCTGCGGGGCGGGGTGCGCGCGGTGGTGTGCAGTCCCCGGGGCCAGTGTCCGACCGGGGCGTTCTTCACCCGGTCGCGGCGGGACGAACTGGTGTCGGTGCTGAGGGAGTTCCCCGAGGTGCTGGTCGTCGAGGACGATCACAACGCGGAGGTGGGCGGGGCCGCCGCGCACACGCTCGGGGCGGCCGGGCTCGACCGGTGGGCGCAGGTGCGGACGGTGTCGAAGCACCTCGGGATCGACCTGCGGTGGGCCGGGGTCGCGTGCGACGCGGTGACCCTCGCGCGGCACGACGGACGGATGCTGATGACCTCGGGCTGGGTCAGTCACGTGCTCCAGGAGACCGTGGTCGGCCTGTTCACCGACGGGGCGGTGCGCGCGCTCGTGGCGGCGGGCGAGGAGGCGTACGCGGAGCGGCGCGCGGCGCTGATCGGCGCGCTCGGCGCGTACCGGATCCGGGCGGTGGGGGCGAGCGGGCTGAACGTGTGGGTGCCGGTGCGGGGCGAGTCTGACGTGGTCAACGGGCTGCGGACGCGGGGCTGGTGGGTCGCCGCGGGGGCGCGCTTCCGGATCGCGTCCCCGCCGGCGGTGCGGATCACGACGGCGACGCTCGCGCCCGCCGACGCGGTGCGGCTGGCGGCGGACTTCGCGGAGGTGCTGGACGACGGGCAGGCGACGTACGGGGGGTGACGGCGCAAGGGGTCGAACCGGGAACGCTCCGGGGAGGGTGGGCCTCCCCGGAGCCTTTCGGAATCAGTGATCAGGACTTTCGGTGACCGGTCGTTCAGCGGGCTAGGTAGGCGTCCGTCAGGGTCTGGGTGAGGGTGCTGCCCTTCGTGTCGGCGAGTTCGGCGCGGAGCGAGACGGAGCGTCTCGCGGTGGGGTTGCGGAGGGCGGCCCGGCCGTCGGCGACGGGGACGCGGGTCCAGGTGGCGCCGCCGTCGGCCGACACCGACACCGACACCGACACGGTCAGGGAGCGGACGCCGGATCCGGCCGCCGCCCCCGGGGCGGTGGTGAACGTGCCCCGGCCGGGCTCGCCCCGGCGGGTGCCGACCAGGACCCCGTCGCGGTGGAGCGTGGTGGTGGCGTGGAAGCGCGGCGCGCTCGGCGAGGCGTACGACGAGCACGCATGCGTGCTGGACCACCCGGAGGCGATGCCGATCAGCGGGCGTTCACCGTGCCCGGAACGCTGCTCGCCGGAACCTGGGCCCCCCGCGGGTCACCGCCGCGCTGTACCGGGCCGCGGCCCTGATCCCCGGCGTGGCCGTGCTGCCGTCCGCGACCGACACGGCGGGCCGTGAGGGCGTCGCCTCCGCGCCCGGCGAGGTGCCGAAGGCGTAGGCGGGACGCCCCGGGGTCCCGGTCCTGGTGGATCGGGGCCCGAGACGCTCGCGGGTCTCGACCCTGATCCGCCGGACAGGCCCTAGGCGCGGCGGTTGGCGGCCAGGGTCTCGTAGAAGTGGAGGAGGCCGAGGTCGTCGACCGAGCCGATGTTGACGGCCTTGGCGAGCGGGGTGCCCTGGAGGAGGCGCTTGACCGGGACCTCGATGCGCTTGCCGGTGAGGGTGTGCGGGACGCCGGGGACCTCGATGATCTCGTCGGGGACGTGGCGCGGGGAGAGTTCGGAGCGGATGGTCCGCTTGATGCGGGCGATCAGCTCCTCGTCCAGGGCGACGCCCTCCACGAGGTGGACGAAGAGGGGCATCCAGTAGCCGCCGTCCGGCTCCTCCAGGCCGATGACGAGGGATTCGCGGATCTCCGGGAGGCGTTCGACGGCCTCGTAGATATCGGCGCTCCCCATGCGGACGCCCTGCCGGTTGAGGGTGGAGTCGGAGCGGCCGTGGATGACGACCGAGCCGTGGTCGGTGATCGTGATCCAGTCGCCGTGGCGCCACACGCCCGGGAACATCTCGAAGTAGCTGTCGTGGTAGCGGCTGCCGTCGGGGTCGTTCCAGAAGCGGATCGGCATGGACGGCATGGGGTTGGTGACGACGAGTTCGCCGACCTCGCCGACGACGGGCTTGCCGGAGGGGTCCCAGGCCTGGAGGTCGGTGCCGAGGCCCGCGGCCTGGAGTTCGCCGATGTGGACGGGGAGGGTGGGGACGGCGCCGGCGAAGCAGGAGCAGACGTCCGTGCCGCCGCTGACGGAGGCGATCCAGAGGTTCTCGCGGACCTCGTCGTGGAGCCAGCGGAAGCCGTCGGGGGGCAGCGGGGAGCCGGTGGTGGCGACGCACTTCACGGCCGAGAGGTCGAAGTCCCGGCCGGGGTGCACGTCCGCCTTGGCGCAGGCCATCACGTACGCGGCGGAGGTGCCGTACAGGGTGGCGCGGGTGCGTTCGGCGACGCGCCACTGGGTGGCGGTGTCGGGGTAGCCCGGGCTTCCGTCGTACAGGACGATCGTCGTGCCGGTGAGCAGGCCGGAGACGAGGAAGTTCCACATCATCCAGCCGGTGGAGGTGTACCAGAAGAACACGTCGTCGGGGCCGAGGTCGCAGTGCAGGCCCAGCTGCTTGACGTGCTCGACGAGGATGCCGCCCTGGGACTGGACGATCGCCTTCGGCAGGCCGGTGGTGCCGGAGGAGTACAGGACCCACAGCGGGTGGGAGAAGGGGACCTGCTCGTAGACCGGCGCGGTGTCGCCGGCGACCAGGTCGTCCCAGGCGAGGGTGCCCTCGGGGGCCGGGGTGCCGAGGAGCGGGACGTGGACGACGGCGCGGAGGGTGGGAAGCTCGGCGCGCAGCTCGGCCACGATGTCGCGGCGGTCGTGCTCCTTGCCGCCGTAGCGGTAGCCGTCGACGGTGAAGAGGACGACCGGTTCGACCTGCTGGAAGCGGTCGAGGACGCTGCGGGCGCCGAAGTCCGGGGCGCAGGAGGTCCACACGCCGCCGACGGCGGCGGTGGCGAGGAGGGCCACGACGGACTGCGGGACGTTGGGCAGGTAGCCGCTGACGCGGTCGCCGGGGCGGACGCCGAGGCCGCGCAGCTCGGCGGCGAGGGAACCGACCTGGCGGCGGAGCTCGGCCCAGGTCGTCGGCGCGGGCTCATGTGTCTCGTCCACATGGAGCAGGGCCGTGTCGTGGGGGCGCTCGTCGGCGGCGCGCAGGGCGTGCTCGGCGTAGTTGAGGGTGGCTCCGGGGAACCAGTCGGCGCCGGGCATCGAGCGGTCGCCGAGGACGCGCTCGTACGGGGTGGAGAAGCGGATGTCGAACCACTCGACGATCGCGCGCCAGAACGCTTCGAGCTCCTCGACCGACCAGCGGTGGAGCGCCGGGTACCCGCCCTCGGCCGGGGCGCCGTGGTGCTCGGCCGCCCAGGACTGGAAGCGGGTGACGGCGGCCGTGGCGATGCGTTCCTCGTCCGGCTGCCAGAGCGGCTCGGTCTGCGCTGATGTCATGGGGCGGCTCCCTGGCTGTACGCGGGGTCTGCGTGTGTCCCGCGCACGTGCTGGGGTGTGCGCGCGACGCGGCTGACAGGACGATGCCATGTGATCGTCTTTCGCACCAGGGCTGCCCGCCCATGGTCCGGTAGTTGAATATGTGCTCCCACCACGGGTGAACGGCAGTTGAACGCGGCTCGTTACGCCTTTCGCGAGTGGCAGGGTGAGCCGCATGGACGGTCGTGAACTGCTGCGTTCGATGAAGGTGTTCGGTTCCGTGGAGGGCTTGCGGACGGTGCGGGCGGCGTGGCGGCAGCGCCGGACGGACGCGTGGGGGACGCCCCCGAGGGGGGCGGAGCGGGCCCGGGTGCCGGGGCTCGCGGAGACGGCGGAGTCCGCGCCGGGCGGGGGGACGATCCGGTTCGCGCGGTCCTCGTTGCGGCTGTGCGTGTCGGCGGGCGGCACGGTGTTCTGGGGGTGGGACGGGGCCGGGCCGCTGCCCTCGTACGCGCTGGCCGGCGAGGCGCCCGAGCCGGACCCCCGGGCGGCCCTGGAGCCGGACACGGACGGCGGGTGGCGGATCGTGTCGGAGCGGGTGACGGTGGCGGTCTCCCGGCACGGGGCGGTGGAGGTCCGGACGCCGGGCGGGCTGCTGCTCCGGCGGGACCTGCCGCCGCGGTGGTGGGAGCCGGTGGAGGTCTCCGGGGCCGCGGATTCCTCCGGGGCCACGGGTCCTTCCGGAGCAGCGGATTCCTCCGGGGCCACGGGTCCTTCCGGGGCCGCGCGCTGGGTGCAGCGGAGCGAGGTGCCGGCCGACGCGCGGTTCTTCGGGCTCGGCGGGCGGTCGGGCGGGCCGCGGCTGCGGGACGGCTCGTACCGGCTGTGGAACACGGCTTCCCGGGGGCGTTCCGGCCCGGGGGACGATCCGCTGCACCTCACCATGCCCGTGCAGTGCGTCGTCTCAGACGCCGGTACGCACCTGGTGTTCCACGACAACTCCTGGGACGGCCTGGTCACCCTGTCCGAGGGCGAGGAGGGCGCCGGGTCCGGGCACGACCGGCCGGGGACCAGCGAGGTCCGGGTGGAAGGCGGTCCGCTGCGCTGCTGGGTGGTGGTCGGCACCCCCGCGCGCGTCCTGCACGGCTGGGCGGCGCTCACGGGCGCGCCCGCGCTCCCGCCGTCCTGGGCGCTCGGCCCGCAGCACGCGCGCGAGGGCTCCGGCGGCGCGGCGGAGGTGCGCGGGACGGTGGACGAGCACCGGAGGCACGGGCTTGCGCTGTCCGCCGTCCACCTGGGCGCCGGTCCCCGGGACGGGCGGCGGGCGTTCTCGGTGGACCGGGAGCGGTTCCCCGATCTGCCGGCCCTCGCGGAGGAGCTGCGGGAGGAGGGCGTGCGGCTGGTGGCGGCCGTGGACCCGGCGGTGCGGGCGGAACCGGGGGATCCGGTGTACGACGGCGGGCGCGCGGTGGACGGTTTCGTCCGGGACGCCCGGGGCGACGAGGTCCACGGGGCGGGCCGGGAGGGCGGGTGCGCCTATCCGGACTTCACCGATCCGGCGGTGCGGAAGTGGTGGGGCGGCCTGTACGAGGAGCGGCTCCGGCAGGGCTTCTCGGGGGTGGCGCACGACCGGAACGAGCCGGTCTCCTCCGTCCCCTTCGGCGATCCGACGCTGCCGCGCTCGGCCCGGCACGTACTGGACGGCCGGGGCGGCGACCACCGGGAGGCGCACAACGTGTACGGCCTGACGATGGCCCGGGCCGGGTACGAGGGGCTGCGCCGGCTGCGGCCCGACGAGCGGCCCTTCCTGCTGTCGCGTTCCGGCTGGGCGGGCGTGCAGCGGTACGGGGGCACCTGGGCGGGCGGGGTGCCGGCGGGGTGGCCGGGGCTGCGGGCCTCGCTCTCCCTGGTCCTGGGGCTCGGCCTGTGCGGGGTGCCGTACTCGGGGCCGGACGTGGAGGGTGCCGGGCCCGACGGCGGGTCGTCGCCGGAGCTGTTCCTGCGCCGGTACCAGCTGGGGGCGTGGCTGCCGTTGTTCCGTACGCGCGCGGGGACCGGCCCCGGGCCGCACGGGCCGTGGGAGTTCGGGCCCGAGATCCTGGAGTACGCGCGCGAGGCGCTGGCCGAACGGGAGCGGCTGCGGCCGTACTTCACGACCCTGGCGCGGCTCGCCCGGATGACGGGCGCGCCGTACGTCCGGCCGGTGTGGTGGGGGACGCCGGAGGACCGGACGCTGCGGGACTGCGAGGACGCGTTCCTCCTCGGCGACTCGCTGCTCGTGGCGCCGGTCCTGACGCACGGCACCGACCGGCGGGCGGTGCGGCTGCCGCGCGGGCGCTGGTACGACACGGCGACGGGGCGGGCGTACGAGGGGCCCGGGCAGGTGCTGCTCGACGCGCCGCTGTCGCGGGTGCCGGTCCTGGCCCGGGCGGGCGCGGTGCTTCCGGTGCGGGACGAGGAGGGCGGTCCGGCCCTGGAGGTGTGGGCGCCCGCCGCCGGGCGGACGGGCGGGGGGCTCGTCGTACGGGACACGGGGGACGGCTGGGAGCCGGCCGAGATCGAGCGGTACCAGTCGCGTCTGGTGGACGGGCGGGTGGTGGTGGAGCGGGTGACGGACGACGGGGTGGCGGAGGCGGGGCTGCCGGTGCGGGTGCGGGGGCTCTGACGGGCCCGTGCCTCTTGTGGCGGTGCGGGGCTCTGACGGGCCCGTGCCTCTTGCTCGGGTGCGGAGGCGCGGGCGGGCCGGTCGGCCGGTTCCGCGTCCCCCTCAGCCGTACTCCCCCGCGAACCACTTCCGTACCGCCTCCGTGTGGAGCGGGAAGGCCAGTTCCCGCGGGGTCCGGAGCAGGTGGTGGCCGCTGGTCTCGTTCGTCGGGGCCGAGGGGGGCAGGGCGGAGGCCGGGCGGGGCGGGAGGAGGCCGAAGAGGAGGAGGTGTCCGGCCGGGGAGCTCAGGGCGTCGGCGAGGCGGACCTCCTCGGCGGCGGCCTCGATGCCGGTCTCCTCGCGCAGTTCGCGGGCGACGGCGGCGTGCCAGTCCTCGCCGTGGTCGATGAAGCCGCCGGGGAGCGCGATCCCGCCCCTCCGCGGCTCGATGGTCCGGGTGATGACGACGAGTCCCGTGCCGTCCTCGTCCGTGACGGGCAGGAGGGCGACGGCGACGGGCAGCGGGTTGCGGTAGGCGGTGTGGCCGCAGCCCGGACAGGTGCGGGGCCAGCCCGCGTCGGCCGGGTGGGCCGTGCCGCAGGAGGAGCAGTGGGAGTCCTTCACGGCCGGGTCCCTCGCGATCGAGTGCTTCACGGTCCGACCGTATGCGATCGCCCTTTCCCGGCGCTGCCGGAACTGGTAGACGGTGCCCATGACAGGACTCGCTTCCGCTCTCCGCACCCTCGTCGTCACCGTTGCCGCCGGACTGTTCGCCGCCTCCGCTCCCCCGGCGTCGGGCGCCAAGGGAGTTCGTGGCCCTGGCCGCCGTGGATCCGACGATCCTCCAGGAGATGCGCTACACGACGGCGCACAACTTCACGGGCGGGCCGGTGGACGGCTACCGGCAGCCGCTGTGCGCGGCCCACGCGCCCGTACCGGCCGGGCGAGGGGCTGGTGGAGTGCTACGCGCCGAAGGCGGAGCGGTTCCCCGACGACTCCGTGGACATGGGGACGGGGTACGACTGCTTCGACACGCGCTCGCACACCGACGACCCCCGGACCACGGGCGTGCAGCGGGCCAACCGGCAGCTGCTCAGGGGGGTGCTCGCCGAGCAGGGGTTCGTGAACCTGCCGGAGGAGTGGTGGCACTTCACGTTCGAGCCCGAGCCGTTCCCCGACGCGTTCTTCGACTTCCCGGTGGCGTGGCGGTCGGTGGCGGGGCACTGAGCCTTCCGGTGGAGGGCCCCGGTCCGGGGTCCTCCACCGGAAGGTCAGGAGGTGGCGGCCGCGTGGGTGCGGTCGGCGAGGACGAGGGCGTGCTCGACGACCGCCACGAGGACGTTCTTCACGGACTCGCGGTCCCGCGCGTCGCACATGACCAGTTCGACCTCGGGGTCGAGGTCGAGGGCTCCGCGCACGCTCTCGGCGGGGAACCGCTGGGCGCCCTCGAAGCAGTTGACGGCCACCGTGAACGGGATGCCGCGCCGCTCGAAGTAGTCGATGGCCGCGAAGCTGTCCTCCAGGCGGCGGGTGTCCGCGAGGACGATCGCGCCCAGGGCCCCCTGGGCCAGCTCGTCCCAGAGGAACCAGAAGCGGTCCTGGCCGGGCGTGCCGAACAGGTACAGGACGAGGTCCTCGCGCAGGGTGATCCGGCCGAAGTCCATGGCGACCGTGGTGGTCGTCTTGGCCTCGACGCCGTGCAGGTCGTCGACGGGACGTCCCGCCTCGCTGAGGATCTCCTCGGTCCGCAGGGGCCTGATCTCGCTGACCGCGCCGACCAGGGTCGTCTTGCCGACCCCGAACCCGCCGGCGACGAGGATCTTCAGGGTCACCGGTTCGACGAAGGGCTTGGTGCGGCTAGAGCGCCCGAAGGCCATTGATCACCTCGCGGAGGATGTTCACGTCCGGCAGCTCGGCCGGCGGAACGGGGCGGGTCACGTGGACGAGTTCGTCCTCGACGAGGTCGCCGACGAGGACCCGGACCACCCCTACGGGGAGGTCGAGTCCGGCGGCGAGCTCGGCGATCGACTGGGGCTGCTCGGAGCAGCGTTCGACGATCTCCACGTGTTCCGGGGAGAGCGTCTGGTCCCGGCCGGGGTCTTCGGCGGCGGGCTCGGGAACGACCACCGCGATCAGGTCGAGCCGGTGGCGGGTGGCGGCGCTCGTCCGGCCGCGGGTCATCGCGTACGGACGGACCACCGGTCCGGCCTCGTCGTCGAACCAGTGGTGGGGGCGTGGGGTGCGCCCCTCCGCGGGTCGGTTCCGCTCGGCTTCGTCACTCATGCCGTCCCACTCACCCTCCCGAGGGCAGTCCGGTCCGGGGGGCCGTCGCGAGGTGGACCCCGACCCGCTTCACCATCAGCGTCATCTCGTAGGCGACCTGGCCCACGTCGGAGTCGGCGTCCGCGAGCACCGCCAGGCAGCTGCCGTCGCCGGCGGCCGTGACGAAGAGGAAGGCGTCCTCCAGCTCGACGACCGTCTGGCGCACCTTGCCCGCCTCGAAGTGGCGGCCGACGCCCTTGGCGAGGCTGTGGAAGCCGGAGGCGACGGCGGCCAGGTGCTCGCCGTCCTCCCGGGTCAGGCCCTGGGAGGCGCCGGTGGGAAGGCCGTCACCGGAGAGCACCAGGGCCTTCCGGATGGAGCCGACGCGCTGGACGAGCTCGTCGAGGAGCCAGTTCAGTTCACCGTTTCCGGAGGTCGTGCTGGGTGCTGCGGCGTTCGGTGCGGTCATCGACCGTCCCCCTCGGGTGTCGTTCCTGGTGCTGTCGGTTCGTCAGGGTCGGTGGCGTCCCGTCGCCCGCGCTGCCAGCCGCGCTGCATGGAGGCCATCCGGGCGCGCACCTCCTCGGCGTCGCGCTCGAAGGAGTCCCGGCCTTCGGGCGCGGCCCGGGTCGCCTCGTCGCGGCGGGCCGGGCGGTCGGCCTCGCGCAGCTGGGGCGCGAGGCTGGCCTGGCGGACGCGGCGGGGCAGGCCGTCGAAGGGGGCCGGGGCCTCCGGCGGGGCGGGGTCGGTCACGGGC
>NZ_LGEG01000022.1 GCF_001280125.1 Streptomyces sp. NRRL F-6492 | reverse complement strand
CCACCCCCCTCCCCACCTACCCCTTCCAGCGCGAGCGCTACTGGATCGAGGGCACGGGCCCCCGTGTCGATCCCGAGAGCCTCGGGCTGCGTACGGGGGATCATCCGCTTCTCGGCACTTCCGTACCGGTGGCCACGGCCGACGAGGGGCTGTTCACCAACCGCATCTCCTTGCACACGCACCCGTGGCTGGCCGATCACGAGGTCCACGGTTCCGCCGTCATGCCCGTCGCGGCCCTGGTGGAACTGGCGGTCCGGGCCGGTGACGAGTTCGGGTGCCCGGTCCTCGACCAGCTCGTGACGGAGGCCCCGCTGATCGTCCGGCGGGGCTCCGGGACAGACCTCCAGGTCGCCGTGGGCGTGCCCGACGAGGCGGGGAAGCGGACGGTCACCGTGTACGCGCGGCCGGACCGGGGGGACGTACCGTGGACCGCCCATGCGCGCGGGCTCCTGTGCCCGCAGGCTCCGGACGCCCCCTTCGATCTCGGTACGTGGCCGCCCCGGGACGCGCGGGCCGTGTCCCCGGACGAGATGCGGGAGCGGCTAGCCGAGGCCGGTGTGCGACGTGGCCCCGTGTTCCGGTCGCTGAAGTCCGTGTGGCGGCGGGGAACCGAGGTCTTCGCCGAGGTGAGCCTGCCCCCGGAGGCGGACGGATCGGGTCATCTGCTCCATCCGGCGCTCCTCGACGGCGCCCTGCTCGCCTCCCGGGTCGCCGTCGACGGCCTTCAGGAGCCGGGCACGCCCTCGGTCTCCGTGGTGCGGGGGGTCCGCGTGTACGCGAGTGGCGCCTCCGAGGTACGGGTGGCGATCACTCGTAGCGAGGAGGGCGGACCGCTGACGGTCCGCCTGGCGGACCGGAGTGGTGCTCCGACCGCGCTGCTGCGGTCCGTCGCATGGGGACGGGTGGAGGACGGCGAGGTCGCGCACGCGGCCGCGCGGACGTCCGACGGTCTGTTTCACCTCGCGTGGACACCTCTGCCGGCCGCCGCCGACACGGCGCCGAAGCGGTTCGGGGTGCTGGATCCCGGCGCGGACGCCGGAGCGGGTCGCTTCGGCGACGTGGCCGAAGTGGCGCGGGCGGTCGGTTCCGGGCGGCCCCTCGATGCCGTACTGCTGCCGGTCGGCTTCTCCCCCGCGGCCGATCAGGCGGCTTCCGCCCGGATCCGGACGCGCCTGCTGCTTGAGGTGGCCCAGCAGTGGCTGGCGGACGACCGTCTCGCCGACGTGCCCCTCGTCGTGCTCACCCGGCGGGCGGTGGCGGTGGACGAGGGAGAACCGGCGGATCCGAGCAACGCGGCCGTCTGGGGTCTGCTGCGCTCCGCCCAGTCGGAGACACCCGGCAGGTTCTGGCTCGTCGATGTCGACGCGGACCAGGCCCCGCCCCCGTCCTCGTCCCCGTCCCCGTCCCAAGACGTACAGTCCCACGGCGACTTCGGGAGCGAGCGCACCGACTTCGCCGACGCCGCGCAAGCCGCCCTGGGCTCGGGCGAGCCGCAGGTGGCGCTGCGCCGGGGCCGGCTCCTCGCGCCTCGCCTCCAGTACCTCCCCCAGCGCCTCCCGCAGTACGACGGAACCCCCTCCGCCCCGTACGGAAGCGTCGAAGGAACCACCCTGATCACCGGCGGCACCGGTTCGCTCGGTGCGCTCTTCGCCCGGCACCTCGTGCGCGAGCACAGCGTCAGGCATCTGCTGCTGACCAGCCGCAGGGGTGAACAGGCCGAAGGTGCAGGAGAGTTGGCGGCCGAGCTGAAGGAGCTCGGCGCCGAGGTGACCATCGCCGCCTGCGATGTGGCCGACCGCGAGGACCTGGCCGAGCTGCTGTCGAACGTACCCGCGCAGCATCCCCTGACCGCCGTGATCCACGCGGCGGGCGTGCTGGACGACGGGCTGATCGGGTCCCAGAGCGCCGAGCGGCTGGCCGCGGTGCTCCGGCCGAAGGCCGAAGCGGCCTGGCACCTGCACGAGTTGACGCGGGAGAAGGAGCTGACGGCGTTCGTCCTGTTCTCCTCGATCGCCGGCGTGGTGGGGGGCCCGGGCCAGTCCGCGTACGCCGCGGCCAACTCCTTCCTGGACGGTCTGGCCCGGCACCGCGCCGCGGAGGGCCTGGCCGCCACGTCCGTCGCGTGGGGCCTGTGGACGCAGGACGGCGGCATGTCGGGCGGGCTGGACGCGGCCGACCTCGGGCGCATCGCGCGCGGCGGTTTCCTGCCCGTCACCGCCGGGGCGGGGACGGCGCTGCTGGACCTCGCTCTCGGTACGGGCCGGTCCGCGCTGGTGGCGACCCCGCTGGATCTCGGCGCCGTGCGGAAGCTGGACCCGGTCCCGGCGCTGTTCCGGGGGCTGGTCCGTGCGCCGCTGCGCCGCCGGGCCGGCGAGGGCGGGGCGGACGGGACGGCCTGGGCGGAGCGGCTGGCGTCGGTGCCCGAAGCCGAGCGGCCGGGTCTGGTCCTCGCGGTGGTCAGGGAGGAGGTCGCGCGGGTGCTCGGGCACGGTGACGCGCGGCGGGTCAAGGACGACGCGTCGTTCCTCTCCCAGGGCTTCGACTCGCTGACCGCCGTCGAGCTGCGCAACCGGTGCAACGCGCTCGTCGGTGCGCGGTTGCCGGCGACGGTGGTGTTCGACCACCCCACTCCGGTGGCACTGGCCGGGTTCGTCCTCGGCGAGCTGCTCGCGGGGCGGGGCGCCGGGGAGTCCGGCGGGGCGGCGGCGCCGGACTTCGCGGCCGAGGTGCGTCTCGCCGGGGACATCCGGCCCGCGGCCGAGGTCGTCCGCTGGGTGGACGATCCCCGGGAGGTGCTCCTGACCGGCGCGAGCGGGTTCCTCGGCGCCTTCCTGCTGCGGGACCTGATGCGCTCGACCACCGCGCGGGTGCACTGCCTCGTCCGGGGCGACGACGAGGCGCGGGCCTACGCCCGGCTGCGGGCGAACCTGGAGCGCTACCTGGTGTGGGAGGAGGTCGATCCCGACCGGCTCTCCGTGGTGGTGGGCGACCTGGCCGAGCCCCGACTGGGCCTGACCGAGGCGGAGTTCGACCGGCTGGCCGAGAGCGTCGACGTGGTGTACCACAACGGCGCGCAGGTGCACTGGCTCCACCCGTACACGGCCCTGAAGGCGGCGAACGTGGGCGGGACGGAGGAGATACTGCGGCTGGCGGCGCGCCACCGCACCGTCCCGGTGCACTACCTGTCGACCGTCGGCGTCTTCGAGTCCGCTGTGGCCCCGGGCGTGCCCCTGAGGGTGACCGATCCCACCGGCCCGGCCGAGCGGCTGCCCAGCGGCTATCTGCAGAGCAAGTGGGTCGCCGAGCAGGTCGTCGAGCTGGCCCGCGAGCGGGGCCTTCCGGTGTCCGTCTACCGCGTCGACGTGATCTCCGGCGACCAGGAGAACGGCGCCTGCCAGACCAACGACTTCGTCTGGCTGAGCCTCAAGGGGCTGTTGCAGGCCGGTGCGGTGCCCTCGGACGCCGAGGGCCGCTTCCACCTCCTTCCGGTGGACTACGTCAGCGCGGCCGTGCTGCGCGTCTCCCGGCGTGCCACGGCGGCGGGCCGCACGTTCCACCTGTTCAATCCGGACGCGCTCGGCCTGCGGGAGTGCGTGGAGCGGTTGCGGTCGCTCGGCCACTCCGTGGCGGAGGTCGACCGGGAGACCTGGCGCGAGCGGGTCCACGCGGACGGGACGAACGCGCTCGCGCCGCTCCTGCACGCGTTCGAGATGATGACGGCCGACACCGACGCGTTCTATCCGGCGATGGACACCTCGGAGACCGAGGCGGAGCTGGCGGGCAGCGGAATCACCTGCCCGCCGCTGACCGGGGAGCTCTTCCGGAAGTACGTGGACTTCTTCACGCGGACCGGTCACTTCCCGGAGGCGGGGGAACGTGACTGACGCGACGCCGGCGCGGCGGCCCTCCCGGCCGCCGCACGACGGCCGGCCGTCCGGCGCCACCGGAATTTCCGTTCGTCCCATGGTTCTCTCGAAGGGTTCGGCATGAGTTATGTGTCCGTAGGCGGAGCTGTCGACCGAAGCCCGATCGCGCCGTCCGCGCTGCGCGAGACGATGTCGCGCTTCGCGACCGGGGTCATCGTGCTGAGCGTCGGTGGCGAGCACCTGCACGCGATGACGGCCAACGCGTTCAGTTCCGTGTCGCTCGAACCGCCGACCGTGCTCTGCTGCGTGTCCCACAGCGCGGTGATGCACAAGGCGATCACCTCGGCGCGCAGCTTCGGGGTCTCGGTGCTGAGTGCCGAACAGGAGCCACTGGCGCGGCACTTCGCCGACAAGCACCGGCCCCTGGGGGAGGCCCAGTTCGACGGGATCGGCTGGCGGCCCGGGGAGGTGACGCGGGCTCCGCTGCTGGACGGCGCCGTCGCCTGGCTGGAGTGCGAGCTGGCCGAGGCGCACGACTCGGGCGACCACTCCGTCTTCATCGGTGACGTGGTGAGTTCCGCGACGTCCGCCGACGAGTCCGGGCTGCTGTTCTTCAACGGCCGCTTCCAGCGGATCGTCACCGCTCCCCGGTGAGGCGGACGCATCGTGGACGCGCGCGGGGAGAGGCACGACGGGAACACCTTCTGGGACGCCGCGGGGCCGGTCTTCGTCGCGGCCCTGAACGACGGGCTGGCGAGGGCCGGGCACCCGACGCTACGGCCGCGGGGCGGCGGCCGGCCGGTGTCGCGGCCGCAGGAGCTGCCGCATCCCTTCGCGGCCGCGGTCATGCGGGCGTACGAGACCGCCCTGCCGGCCGCACTGGCCGTGGAGGAGGAGGGGGACCGGGTGTCGCAGGCCGCGCTGCGGCGCCGTGGCCGGGAGGTGCTGGCCGCGGCGCTGGGCCTCCCGGGCCCCCGGGGGCCGCGGCCCGCGTGCCGTACGGCGGGGTCGCCGCTCCCCCGGTACGAGAACCTGGTGGTGACCCTCCTGATGGAGTCCGCCGCGCTCGTCCTGTCGGAACGTCCTGAGGTCGGCGGTACCGACGGCCGGCCGGCCGCGCTCGTCCGGGCGCTCGGCCGGTCGGCGCGCAGCGGCGGGGCGGGCGGCTGACGGGGCCTGCCCCCGGGGGCGGGGCGGCGCCGTCCCGCCCCCGGGCGCGGGCCCTACCGGTACGCGTCGACGAGCCGGGCCAGGTGCTTGGCGGCGATCTCCAGGGGCTCGCGGCTTCCGGAGACCTGGGCGGCCAGCTCGGCGCCCTCCAGGGTGCTGATCACGGTGTGGGCCAGCTCGTGCGCGTTCTCCCCGGGGATTCCGGCCTTGACCAGCGCGTCGAAGACCACCTCGCGCCAGTGCGCGAAGGCCCGGGCCGCGGCGGAGCGGACGTCGGGCAGGCGGCCGACCGAACCCAGCGCGGTCGTGGAGACCGGGCAGCCGTCGACCCAGTCCGACTCGGCCAGCCGCTCGGCGAGGGAGAGGGTGAAGTCGGCGATCGCCCGGGCGGGGTCGTCGGCGCCGTCGAAGGCCGCGCCCAGGGCCTCGACGAATTCGCGGTCCCCGTGGTCGATCGCCACGGTGGCCAGCTCCTGCTTGCCGCCGGGGAAGAAGTGGTAGACCGACCCGAGCGTGGCGTCGGCCTCCTGGGCGATCTGCTTGATGCCCGTCCCGTCGTACCCCTGCCGCTGCATCAGCAGGGAAGCCGCCCGGACGATGCGCTCGCGGGTGCCGAGGGCGGGCTCCCGCGCGGACCCGGGCTGCTCCGCGTTGCTCCGTGGCGATTCCTTCACCCGGCGAGGATAGCAGCTAGAGCGTTCTTTCCAGAGAGTGCGGCGCGGAAGGCGCGGCCGTGCGCGCTCGGGGTGGTCAGGGGACCAGGATCAGCTTGCCCGTCGTACGCCGCGCCAGCAGGTCCTCGTGCGCCCGGCGGGCCTGTGCGAGGGGGTACGTGCCGGTCGCCACCGGGGTGAGCCTGCCCCGGGCCACGAGGGCGAGCAGTTCCTCGAGCGGTTCCTCGAACCCGCCCGGGGCGGCCAGCGCGGGCCGCAGCCAGAACCCGACGACCGAGGCGTTGAGCCGGCCCAGGCGGGCGGGGTCGACCGGCGTGAAGCCGCTCCGCGAGGCGTTGCCGTAGCTCACGAGCCGTCCGAAGGAGGCCAGGGACCGCAGGGCGTGGTCGAAGAGCTCTCCGCCGACCGCGTCCAGGACGACGTCGGCCTTCTCGTCCACGGGGTAGCTCACCACCGCGTCCGCCCCCAGCTCCAGGGCGAGCCGCTCCTTGCCCGGGGACACCTGGGCGAGGACGCGTCCCGCGCCGAACTCCCTGGCCAGCTGGACCGCGAGGCTGCCCACGCCGCCCGCCGCGGAGTGGACGACCACGGTCTCCCCGGGGCGCAGCCGGGCGGCGGAGCGCAGCAGGTGCCAGGCGGTCAGTCCCTGCGTCACGAGCGCCAGGGCGTGGCCCGCTTCGAGGTCCTCGGGGATCTCGACGAGGGCCGACCGGCGGGCGACGGCCTGCTGCGCGTAACCGCCGGACACCCGGGCGAGCACCCGCCGGCCGTCGGGCGTACGGCCGACGACCTCGCCGCCCGGGACGTACGGCAGCAGGTCGGCGCTCAGGTACGAGCCGTCGACCTGGTGCGTGTCCGCGAAGTTCACGCCGGCCGCCTCGACGTCGAGGAGCGTCTCGTCCGGGCCCGGTTCGGGCGCCGGCACTTCCACCACGGAGAGGACTTCGGGGCCGCCGAAGCGGTCGAACTGGATGGCGAGCATGGCGCACCCTATCGCGCCGCGGTACCGACTCCTGGTTACCATCCGACCGCCGGGCATACAGTTGCCCCGCGCACACAGATGCTCGAGAGCCGCGCCACGGGGCGGTGACGTGGTGAGGGACCACGCGGTGGGCACCGGCCGACGACAGCCGAACTCCGGCCAACTCGTGGGTGCGGGCGACGTACTGGTTAACAACTCACCTATTTCCTGTGGCATGTTCTCGTGCGCCCGACCAGTTGCTCACAGCCCGTATCGGAGCGCCACATGGCCATGCAACCCCGTGCCGTTCGCACGCGTCAGGATCTGATCCGTTCCGCCGCCGTCGTCTTCGAGCGTGCCGGGTTCGCCGACGCGTCGATCGCCGCGATCAGCTCCGGGGCGGGCGTGAGCAACGGGGCGCTGCACTTCCACTTCCGGAACAAACAAGCCCTGGGCGAGGCCGTCGAACTGGCCGCCTCGCAGACGCTCGTGCACGTCACCGGGCGGGTGCCGCTGCGGCACCCCTCCCCGCTGCAACTCCTCGTCGACACCTCGCAGGTGCTGGCCGAGTGTCTGTTGCACGACCCCGTCCTCCGGGCCGGATTCAGCCTTGCCAGCGACGCGACGTGGCAGGGCCGGATCAACCTGTGGGAGGAGTGGCAGGACTGGGTTCAGCTGATGCTGATCGTCGCCCGGGAGCGGGACATGCTCACCCCGCACGTGGTCGTCGAGGAGGCGGTTCTCGCCATCACCTCGATCGTCGCGGGGTTCGAGGTGCTGTCCCGCATCGGCGGGGAGTGGACCTCGCGGAGCGCCGTCACCGGCTTCTGGCGGCTGATGCTGCCCCAGTTGGCGGGCCCGGAGACCGCCGCGGCCCTCCTGCCGGAGGGGACGGACTGCCCGCTCTCCGCCCAGGACTGGGACATGGCCGAGACCTGCGGCGCCGCCTAGGGGACGTCCGCCGGAACAGGGCCGGGCGCGCCTCGCAGGTCTCTCCCCCACGGTGGGCGTCTCGTCCCACGGCGGCCCCCACGGCGCAGTGCTTCCCAGGGAGTTGTGCATGGTTTGTGCGCGCTTTGAACCGTGCCGCGCAGGATGAGGGGCGAGACGCGACCACGCCCGGGTCCACGGCGCGTGGGTGAGCGAAGGAGAGTCGACGTGGCGCGAGTGACGAGCGGATGGCTGCGCGGGTTCGAACCGCCGCCCGGGCAGGCGGGACCGCCGGCCGGAGCGGCGCGGCTCTTCTGCTTCCCGCACGCGGGCGGATCGGCCAGTGCGCTGCGGCCCCTCGCCCAGGCCCTGGCGGGTACGTTCGACGTGCTGGTGGCGCAGTACCCCGGCAGGCAGGACCGCCGGCTGGAGGAGCCCTACGACGACATCGGCGGGCTCGCCGACGCCCTGGCGGCCGAGGTCGCCGGGCGGGCCGAAAGGCCCTACGCCCTCTTCGGCCACAGCATGGGCGCGGTCCTCGCCTACGAGGTCGCCCGGCGGCTGGCGGCGGACCGGGGCCCGGCCGCGCTGGTCCTCTCGGCCCGCGGCGCGCCCGCGTCCGAGCCGGGGCGCCACGACCGGCTGCGCACCGACGACGACATCGTGCGGGCGGTGTCGAGGCTCGGCGGCACCACTCCGGAGGTGCTGCGGGATCCGGAGCTGCGGGAGATGGTGATGCCCGCGCTCCGCGCCGACTACCGTGCGCTCGGCTCGTACGCATGGCGGCCGGGACCGCCGCTGACCGTCCCGCTCACCCTCCTCGTCGGGGACGGCGATCCGGTGGTCGAGGTCGAACAGGTCGAGCGCTGGGGCGAGTTCACGACGGCGGGCACACGCCTCCACGTCTTCGGCGGCGGGCACTTCTTCCTCGACGCCCACCTCGCGGAGGTGGCCGGGGTGATCGCCACCGCGTACCGCGCCGGGCGCGCCTCCGGCACGGTGCCGGCGCGGGGATGACCGCCGGGAGCGGGCCGTTCCCGGCCTTGTCCGGGATTTGTGCGGTCTTGGACCGGGCTCGTGCACGCTGACAACCGCGGAATGCGCGGCCAAGGACACCTCCGTGCGATCACGGAGGGCAGCATGGGGGAATCGATGCAGTTCCGAGTGCTCGGGCCGATGGAAGTGGTCGACGACGGCAGGACGGTGGGGCTCGGCGGCACCAAGCAGAGAGCCACTCTGGGATTCCTGCTCCTGAACGCGAACAAGGCGGTCGCCACGAGCCGGCTCCTGAACGCGCTGTGGGGAGTGGACGAAGCCCCGATGACCGCACGCAAGATCCTTCAGAACGCGGTCTACGGTCTGCGCGGGGCCCTGTCGGCGGGCGGCGCCGCCGGGACGGACGGCACGGCCCTGCTGACACGGCCGCCCGGCTACATGATGCGGGTGGATCCGGAGCGGGTCGACCTCCACCGGTTCCACACGTGGGTCGGCCGGGGCCGGGAGTTGCTGGCGAAGGGCCGGCCCGGGGCGGCGGCGCCGCTGCTGCGCGACGCGCTGGCGCTGTGGCGGGGACCGGCCCTGGCGGACCTGGTGGAGAACGGCGTCCAGTGGCCCGAGTTGGTGGCCCTGCAGAACACCCGGCTCAACGTCATGGAGGAGTACTTCGAGGCACAGCTCGCCTGCGGCAGGCATCACGAGATCCTGGCCGAGCTGGAGGCGATGGTACGGGCCGAGCCGTTGCGGGAACGCTCCTGCGGGCAGTGGATGCTGGCCATGTACCGCTGCGGCCGGCAGGCGGACGCCCTCGCCGAGTACAGCCGGCTGCGGGCCGTCCTGGTGGAGAACCTGGGCCTGGAGCCCGGCCGCAACCTCCAGCTGCTGCAGCAGTCCATCCTCGCGCAGGACCCCGCGCTGACCCTGTCGCGGGTACCGGCGGTGGAGGTCGGGGACGGCGGGGACGGTACGGACGGGGCCGGGCCCGCGGTGGAGCGCGCCGAACCCGGACGGGCGGCGTACACCACCGGCTCCGGGGCCGGCACCGACGCCTCTCGGGCCGGCGCCGACGGTTCGAGCGGCGGAGCCGCCGGCCCGGGGGGCGACACCACCGGTCCGCGCGCCGGAGCCCCCGCTCCGAGCGCCGCCGACGTCTCCGGCCCGCCGACCGCACACCGTCCGGCGGCACCGTACGGGACGATCGGCGCCGTACCGGACTCCGGCGCGGCCGGGACGGCCGTGGTTCCGGCGGCTCCCGGCCGTCCGTCCGGTCCCGCTCCGGCCGGGGAGCAGGCGGCCGCCCTTCGCCGCCAGGTCAGCGTCGTCTGTCTGCGCACCCGGCTGGCGCCCTCCCTCGGCGAGGGTGCCGACCAGGAGCTCGACGCCCTCCTCGACGGTGCCGCGCTCCTGGTCAGGGAGCAGGTCGAACGGTTCGGCGGCAGGGTGACGGCCTCCATCGGCTCGGTGTCCCTGGCCCTGTTCGGCCTCGACGGTCCCGAGAACCCCGACGAGGACGACCGGGACGACCGGGACGACGCCACGCGGGCGGTCCTGTCGGCCCTCGCGGTCCGGGACGTCCTGGACGTCTCCGCCGGATCCGGCGCCGGTGCGGCCCAGTCCGCGGTGGCGGCCGCCGTCACCCGGGGAGAGGTGCTGCTGCGCCGGCGCCCCGGGCAGGAGGGTCCCACCGTGGTCGGCGCCGTCCTCGACGAGTCCCAGACGCTGCTGGGGGCCGTACCCGAGGGCGAGGTGCGGGTGAGCGACACCGTACGGCGCGCCAGCGACCACGGCGTCGTCTACCGCCCCGGTGACGACGCGGCCGGCGGATGGCAGGCGCTCGGCGCGCGGGGGGCGGACGCCCCGGGCACCGAGCAGGCGCTGGAGCTGGACATCCTCAAGGGTCTCGCACAGCGCACGTGGCACCGGTCCGTACCCCACCTCGTGACGGTCCTGGGAGAAGCGGGCACGGGGAAGAGCAGGCTGCTGGGCGAGTTCGCCCGATGGGCCGACGAGCTCCCTTTGGCACCCATGATTCTGACGGCCCGTCCGTTCCACGGCGGCGAGGAGTCGCCCCTCGCGCTGGCGGGCCGGATCCTCTCGGCCTACTGCGGCGTCCGGCCCGGCGACGAGGAGGACGTGGTGCTCTCGGCCCTGGAGCGCGAGGTCCGTGCCGTGTACCCCTCCGGCCGGGCGGCGGACGTGCCCCTGCAACGGCTGCGTCCCCTCGTCGCCTCGTCCGGCGTGGACCTGCACTTCGGCGACCTGTGCCCGGGCGAGGTGCTGGAGGCCTGGCGGGAGTTCCTCCAGGACGCGGCGCAGCGGCGGCCCGTCGCGCTGTGCCTGGACGACCTGCACCGCCTGCCCGACATGGCCCTGGACGCCGTCGAGGAACTGGCCGAGTCCGCGGGGGCGGTGCCCCTCTTCGTGGTCGCCTGCGCCGGGCAGGAACTCCTCGCCCGCAGGCCGTCCTGGGCCGGCGGCAAGAGCCACACCACCACGGTCACGCTGGACCGGCCCGAGCCCGTCACCCAGGAGCAGCTGGTGGCGTCCCTGCTGTCCGCGGCCCGCAACGAGCCCGCGCGGAGCCTGCCCGAGCGGAGCCTGCCCGGACCGAGGGGCACGGCCGCGGCCTGACCGCCGCGCGGTCCGCGCGGGCGCCCGTCTTCGCGTGGGCGCCAGTCCCCGTGTGGGCGCCAGTCCCCATGTGGGCGCCCGTTCCCGAGCCGTCCATCGTCGGGTAACCGGCCGACCACCCCCGCCCCCGCACGGGTCGATGACCTCGTCGTGACCGGCAACTGACACGCGCGGAACAGGATGGACCGACCGTCCACACCACCTCAGGAGCTGCCATGTCGGAACTCGCCGAGCCCAACCTCCGCGCGCTGCTGGCCACGGCGGGGCTTGACGTCGAATACGTACGGGGCGAGGGCAACACGCTCTACCGCCGCGGGGAGGACGGAGGCGAGATACCGGTCATCGACTACGCGGGCGGCTACGGTTCGCTGATCCTCGGCCACCACCACCCCGGGATCGCGGCGCTCGCCCGGCAGCTCATCGACGAGCGGACGCCCGTGCACGCCCAGTTCTCCTCCCACCCCTACGCCAACGAGCTGGCCGCCGCGCTGAACCGGATCGTCCACCGGGAGACCGGTACCGACGAGCCGTACTACGCCACCTTCGCCAACAGCGGCGCCGAGGCGATCGAAGCGGCCGTCAAGCACGCGGAGATGGACCGGGTGGTCCGTCTCGGGGAGGTCCTCGCGGACGTCGCCGCCGGCCTGGAGGAGGTCCGCGAGGCCGTGGACGCGGGGCGTGCGACGGTGCCGGAGGGGCTGTTCGCCCGTCTGGGGATCGCGCGGCCCGCCACCGGCCGGGACGCGATCGGGGCGGTGATCGCCGAGGTCACCCGGAGGAACGAGGAGCGGAGCGCCAGGCCGCCGGTGCTGCTCGCCCTGGAGAGCGGGTTCCACGGCAAGCTGATGGGCAGCGTCCAGCTGACCCACAACGCCGGGTACCGCACCCCGTTCGCCGCCCTCGGCCTGCGCACCCGGTTCGTTCCGCACGACGCCCCGGAGGTGCTGCGCGCGATCCTCGCGGAGGAGCGCGGCAGCCTGCTGCGGCCCACCGTCGAGGACGGCGAGGTCCGGCTCGCCGAACGGACGCACCCCGTCTTCTGCGCCTTCCTCCTGGAGCCGATCCAGGGCGAGGGCGGCATCCGGCCCCTGTCGGAGTCGTTCGCCCGTGACATCCGGGAGTTCGGCGAGGCGGCCGACTGCCCCCTGGTCATCGACGAGATCCAGAGCGGCATGGGCCGTACGGGGGCGCTGCTCGCCAGCTCCCGCCTCGGGCTGCGCGGCGACTACTACGCACTCGCCAAGTCCCTGGGCGGCGGCATCGCGAAGGCGGCCGTGATGCTGGTGCGCGAGGCCCGGTACCAGCCGCACTTCGAGCTCGTGCACAGCTCCACGTTCGCCAAGGACAGCTTCTCCTGCCACGTGGCGCTGAAGGTGCTCGAACTCCTGGAGGCGGACGACGGCCGCCTCTACCGCCGGGCCGTCGAACGGGGGGCCGCGCTCGAAGCGATGCTGGACAAGGTCCGGGCGTCCTTCCCCGACGTCGTGAAGGAGATCCGCGGCCGGGGCCTGATGCTGGGCATGGAGTTCCACGACCAGTCCGGGGCCGAGTCCGAGGAGATCGGCGCGGCGGCCCGCTCCGGAATGTTCGGCTACGTCGTCGCCGGACACCTCCTCAACGCCCACCGCATCCGCACCTTCCCCACCGCCAGTGCCGTGCACACGCTGCGCTTCGAGCCCTCGGTGTTCCTCACCGACGAGGAGATCGAGCGTCTGCGGATCGCCCTGACGGACGTGTGCGTGATCCTGCGGGACCAGCGGGCGGACCGCCTGACGTTCTCCGTCTGACGTTCTCCGCCTGACGCCCGCTGTCCGACGTCCGACGCCCGCCTTCCGACGGCGGGACCGGCCCGTACCGGAATTCCGTGGAACCCCTGAAACCCCGTCTTTCTGAAAGGTCAGCCGAAGGTCATGATGACTGAGAAGCCTGCGACTCGGACCGGCACGGACACGGACACGGAGCGGTACGAGCCGATCGCCGTCGTCGGCATGTCCTGCCGGCTTCCCGGGGCCGACGGGCCCGCCGCGTTCTGGGAGCTCCTGTCCGGTGGCGTCAGCGCCGTCGGGGACGTGCCGGGCGACCGGTGGGCCGAGGGCGCCCCGAGCGCGCTGGCCCGGGGCGGGTTCCTGGAGGCCGTGGCGGACTTCGACGCGGCGTTCTTCGGCATCTCCCCGCGCGAGGCGGCGGCGATGGACCCCCAGCAGCGGCTGGTACTGGAACTGGCCTGGGAGGCCCTGGAGGACGCGGGCATCGTGCCCGCGTCGCTGCGCGGCAGCAGGACCTCCGTCTTCGTCGGCACCCTGCGCGACGACTACACCAACCTGCTGTACCAGTACGGTGCCGAGGCCGTCACCCAGCACACCATGACCGGCGTGAACCGGGGCGTCATCGCCAACCGGGTCTCGTACCTGCTCGGTCTGCACGGCCCCAGTCTCACCGTGGACTCCGCCCAGTCGTCCTCGCTCGTCGCCGTGCACCTGGCGTGCGAGAGCCTGCGGAACGGCGAGTCGACGGCCGCGCTGGCCGCGGGGGTGAACCTCAACCTGCTCGCCGAGAACACCGTCACCGAGCAGCGGTTCGGCGCGCTGTCCACGGACGGGGCCACCTACACCTTCGACGCCCGCGCCGACGGTTTCGTGCCCGGCGAGGGCGGCGGCGTGCTCGTACTGAAGCCGCTGCGCCGCGCCGTCGCCGACGGCGACCGGATCTACGGGGTGATCCGCGGCAGCGCCGTCAACAACGACGGTGCCACCGACGGCCTGACCGTCCCCAGCTCCGCCGCCCAGGAACAGGTGGTCCTCGCCGCCCACGCGCGTGCGGGCACGGCCGCCGAGGAGGTGCAGTACGTCGAACTGCACGGCACCGGCACGCCGGTCGGCGACCCCGTGGAAGCCGCTGCCCTGGGGGCCGCGCTCGGTGCGGGACGCGGCGCCGGGCAGGCGCTGCGCGTCGGTTCGGTCAAGACCAACATCGGCCATCTGGAGGGCGCGGCCGGCATCGCGGGGCTCATCAAGACGCTGCTGAGCCTTCACCACCGCCAACTGCCGCCCAGCTTGAACTTCAGCAGGGCGAACCCCGCCATCGACCTGGACGAACTCGGCCTGGCCGTACAGCGCGAGCTGACCGCGTGGCCCGATCCCGAGCGGGCGCTGGTGGCGGGGGTCAGCTCCTTCGGCATGGGCGGCACCAACTGCCACGTCGTCGTGGCCCAGTCCCCCGCCGCGAGCGGCGCGGAAGAAGAGGGAAGCGGGAAGGACGGGGCGGCGACGCGAGGGGCGGGCCCCGCCCTGCTGCCGTGGGTCGTCTCCGGGGCGGGGCCCGAGGCGCTGCGCGCCCAGGCCGCGCGGCTCGCCGCCTTCGTCTCGGCCCAGGACGCGGCCGGGGAGCCGGTGTCGTCGGCGGACATCGCCTGGTCCCTCGCGACGACCCGTACCGCGCACAGCCACCGCTGCGTGGTGCTCGGCTCCGATCGCTCCACGCTCCTCGACGGCCTGCGGGCCTGCGCCGAGGGCAGGACGGCACCCGGGGTCGTGTCGGGTGTCGCGACGCCGGGGAAGACGGCGTTCCTGTTCACCGGACAGGGCGCCCAACGGGCCGGCATGGGCATGGAACTCTACGAAGCGTTCCCCGTGTTCGCCGAAGCCTTCGACGAAACCTGCGCAGCCCTCGACCCCCACCTCGACCAGCCGATCGCACACACCATCCGTACGGGTCAGCACCTGGACCAGACCGCTTATACCCAACCGGCCCTGTTCGCCGTAGAAGTAGCCCTCTACCGCCTGGTCGAATCCTTCGGACTGCGCCCCGACTACGTCGCCGGACACTCCATCGGAGAGATCACCGCCGCCCACATCGCCGGCGTCTTC
>NZ_LGEG01000021.1 GCF_001280125.1 Streptomyces sp. NRRL F-6492 | reverse complement strand
GGTGGGGAAGGGCGCGGGGCGGGGGTGGGGAAGGGCGCGGGGGCGGGGCCCGTCCCCTTCCGTGGGGCGGTCAGGCGGGAGCCGCTCCCCGTGGCGGGGTGGCCGCTCCGAGGAGGAGGGCCGCGGCCTCGGCGGGGCGGCCGAGGCGCTCCAGGCAGTGGGCCGCGTCCTCCAGGGCGGCGACGGTGTCGGGGTGCGCGGGGCCCAGGAGCCGGGTGCGGGCGGCGGCGACGGCCCGGTGGGTCTCCAGGGCCTCCTCCCAGCGGTCGAGCCGGCCGAGGGCGACGGCGGTCTCGCGGCGGCTGAGGAGGGTGTCCGGATGGTCGGCGCCCAGGGCCCGTTCCCGGGCGGCGTGGACGTCCCGGGACTCCGCGAGCGCCTCCTCCCAGCGCCCGAGCCGGCCGAGGTTGACGGCGAGGGCGTGGCGGGCGCGCAGGGTCTCGGGCCCGTCGGCGCCCTGGGCGCGGGTGCGGGCGGCGACCAGGTCGCGGCAGACGTCCAGGGCGTCCGCCGCCTGGCCGAGCCGCCCGAGGAAGACGCCGGTCTCGTAGCGGGCGGCGAGGGTCTCCGGGTGGTCGGCGCCGAGGGCCGAGGCGCGGGCCTCGGCGACCGCCCGGTACTGGGCGAGGGCCTCTTCTCCGCGTCCCAGGCGCCCGAGGACGTGGGCGACCTCGTGGCGGGTCGCGAGGGTGTCGGGGTGGGCGGCGCCGAGCAGCCGGGCCCGCGCCTCGGCGACCTCGTGCGCCGTGCGGTAGGACTCCTCCAGGCGCCCGAGGCGGCCGAGGGTGAACGCCAGGTTGTGGCGGCAGCGCAGGGTGTCGGGGTGGTCGGGGCCGACGGTGCGCTCGCGGGCGGCGACCACCTCGACGTAGAGCTCGTACGCCTCGGGGTGCCGTCCGAGGCGCCCGAGCGCGTACGCCCGTTCCTGCCGCGCCGCGAGGGTGTCGGGGTGGTCGGCGCCGAGGACGCGGGCGCGGGCCAGGGCGACCCGGTCGAAGACGTCCAGGGCGTCGGCGGGGCGGTCGAGGCGGGCGAGGGCGAACCCGACCTCGTAGCGGCTGGCGAGGGTGTCGGGGTGGTCGGCGCCGAGGACCCGCGAACGGTCCTCGGCGACGGACCGGTGCACCGCCTCGGCCTCGTCCCAGCGGCCGAGCCTGCCGAGGCCCATCCCCGCCCGGTACCGGCCGGCGAGCACCGCGACCAGCTCCGCGGGGGGCGCGGCCGGGGCGGGCGCGGCGGTGGTCCACTCGGTGGTGAGGACGGCCGCGGCGGGGTCGTGGGCGGCCGGGCGCGGACCGTCGGCGGCCCCGGCCGGACGGTGTCCGCCGACCAGGGCGCGGGCCCAGGCGGGCGCGACGAGGACGGACGCGGGCCCGGGGTCCACCGGCACGGGCCGGGTCGGCGGAAGGGGCGGCGGCGCGGGCACGCCGGGCGGCGGTGCGAACGGGGAGGGGCCCGCGCGGCCCGAGACGATCCGGCGGCGCAGGTCCCCCGCGTCGGCCGGCCGCTCCTCGGGGATCTTGGCGAGCAGGTCGACGACGAGGCGGTCGAAGTAGTCGGGCAGCTCGGCGCGGTGGACGCGCGGCGGACTCGGCACCGTGTCGCGGTGGCCGATGAGGATCGCCCAGGAGTCGCCGAGGTCGAAGGGCGGGACGCCGGTGGCGAGTTCGTACAGCACGCATCCCAGCGAGTAGAGGTCGCTGCGGTGGTCGATCTCGCCGCCGCCGATCTGCTCCGGGGACATGTAGTGGGGCGTCCCCATGGCGATGCCGGTCCCGGTGAGCTTGGAGGTGAAGCCCATGTCTGCGCCGAGGCGCGCTATTCCGAAGTCGCAGATCTTCACCGTGCCGTCCCGCAGCCGCATGATGTTCGCGGGCTTCAGGTCGCGGTGCACGATGCCCTGGCGGTGCGTGTACGCGAGGGCGTCGGCGACCTGGTCGGTGATCTCGACGAGGTCCTGGACGGGCAGCGGGTTCTGGGCGTTGGCCGCGAGGAGCTGGCTGAGGTTGCGGCCCTCCAGGAGCTCCATGACGAGGAAGAGCACGCCCTCGTACTCGCCGAAGTCGTGCACGACGGTGATGCCCCGGTGCTGGAGCGCGGCGGCCACCCGGGCCTCGCGCCGGAAGCGCTCGCGCACCACGTCGCGGACGTGCGGGTCCTGCTGCGGACCCAGGGGCTTGAGGCACTTCACGGCGACGCGGCGGCCGAGCGCCTCGTCGGTGGCGTGCCACACCTCGCCCATGCCCCCGCGGCCGATGACCTCGTGCAGCCGGTACCGGCCCTGGATCAGTCTGGAGTCCCCCATCGCGTGCCGCCGCCCCCGTCGATTCCGTGCGCCCTTTCCGGTGTGTCCAGTATGGCCGCCGGGTCGGACAGTGGGTACGGGGCGGGGTGCCCGTTCGGGTCGGGTCGCGTCTCCGGGCCGAGCCGCTCCACGGCGCGCAGGACGTGTCGGGGCGGCAGCCTCCAGCGCAGGCCGGAGGGGATGCGGCGCAGGAGGCGGGCCGTGGCGACGAGCCGGCGGGTGACGGTCTCCGGGGGCGGGACGGGCCGTCCGTAGAGGGCGTGGGCGTACGGGGGCAGGGTGTCGTACGCGAGTGCCGTGACGCGCCGCCAGATCACTTCGCGCGCCGGGACCAGGACGGGTTTGACGGGCGGGCGGCGCAGGAAGGCCTCGACGGTGCGGGCGTCGGGCCCGGCGGCGAGCCGGGGGCGCACCGCCTCGAAGTAGGCGGCGAGTTCGGCGGTGGACGCCGGGACGGCGTCCGGGTCGAGACCGACGAGCCGGGCGGCGGCCCGGTGTTCGCCGACGTAGCGGTCCGCCCCGGCGTCGGTGAGCGGGATCCCGGAGCGGCGGGCGACGGAGAGGTACGAGTCGGTCTCGGCGCAGTGGACCCAGAGCAGCAGCTCGGGGTCGTCCACGCCGAGCCGCCGGTGGATCCGGCGGACGCGGGCGCCGGCCGCCTCCGCGGCCTCGGTGGTCCCGTAGCTGAGGGTCCCGACGAAGTCCGCGGTCCGCAGGAGACGGCCCCAGGGGTCCTGCCGGAAACTGCTGTTGATCATGACGCCGCGGACGGCGACGGGGTGCAGCGCCTGGAGCCAGAGCGCCCGGACGCCGGCGATCCACATCACCGGGTCGCTGTGCAGCTGCCAGGTCACGGAGCGGGGCCCGAAGAGCCCGGGGTCGGCGTCCTGCCTCATGGCGTTCAGGCTACGCCGGAAAGGCCGTGGGAGCGCCGGTCGTGCGGCCCTTCATGACGGGGCGGCGGTCGTGCGGCCCCTCGTGGCGGGGTGCCGGGCCGCTGCCGCGTGACGGGGCGGCGGGCCGTTGCCGCACGACGGGGGCCGGAGCCCGGGCCGCCGCCGTACGGCGGGGGCCGGAGCCCGGGCCGCCGCCGTACGGCGGGGCCGGGACGGGCCGGGCGTCAGGTCGTCGTCCCGCGCCGACGGGAGGCGTAGGCGCGGGACTTGTTGCGGTTTCCGCACACCCGCATGGAGCACCAGCGACGGCTCCGGTTCTTCGACACGTCCCAGAAGGCCCACCCGCAGGTGTGCTCCGCGCAGCGCTTGAGCCGGGCCGCGTCCCCGGCCGCGACGAGCTCGCTCCACGCGATGGCGAGCAGCGCCAGCGGCGCGCGCTGCCGGGGCAGTTCCGCCGAGGGGCTCAGGGTGCCGTGCGCCGTGACGCGCACCGGGTGCGCGGCGAGGACCCGGTCCGCCTCGGCGAGCAGGTCGGGGTCGGGGACGTCGCCGACGTGGGCCCCCAGCTCCTCGCGGATGCCGGCGCGCAGGGCCAGGTAGCTCCGGTGGACCCCGTCGGGGATCGTGCCGGGGCCGTCGAGCAGGCCGCGCCCCTCCAGCCAGTCGGCGAGTCCGGCCGGGGTGGCGATCTCGTCGCTCCCCTCCTCCACGTCGACCGTGTTGGCGAAGGCCTCCACGAGGACGGCCGGGGCGGGCTGTTCCAGCACGGCGGGCTCCTTTCGTCCGTCCCCTTTCCTTCCCACTCTACCGGCCAAGCGTTTAGACGGTTGCGGAGACGACCGGCCGTACGCCAGAGTGGTCTCACCGGCTAAAGCGTTTGATGGTTAGGGGAGGATCATGGTCACCGTGCTGCCCGGAGGGACGAGGACCGGCGAGGAGTCGGGCCCGGCGGACCCTCGCCGCCGCAACACCCCGGTCCTGGTCGGCTTCACCGCCGTCACCAACCTCGCCGACGGGGTGGTGAAGATGGCCCTCCCGGTGCTCGCCGCCCGGCTCACCGGCTCCCCCGCCGAGGTCACCGCCGTCTCGCTGACCCTCACGCTGCCCTGGCTGCTCGTCGCCCTGCACGTCGGCGTGCTCGTCGACCGCTTCGACCGGCGGCTGCTGCTCTGGGGCGCGAACGGGGCGCGGCTGGCGGCGACGGCCTGGCTCACCGCCTCCGCCGCGGGCGACGGCCTCGCCCTCGGGACGCTCCTCGCCGCCGGGGCGGTCCTCGGCGTCGCCGACGTCCTGGCCTCGACCTCCGCCTCCGCCCTGGTCCCGGCCGCGGTGCCGGAGGAGCGGCGCGAGGGCGCCAACGCCTGGATGGTGGGGGCCGAGACCGTCGGCCAGGAGTTCGCGGGACCCTTCGTCGGCGGGCTGCTGCTGGCCGCCGGGACGGGGCTCGCCCTGGGGGCGACGACCGTCGCGTACGCGCTCGCCGCCCTCGCCCTGTTCCTCCTGGTGGGCCGCTTCCGGGCCCCCGCGCCCGCCCCGGACGCGGTGGCCGTCCCGGTCAACGCCCGGATCGCCGAGGGGATGCGCTTCCTGTGGCGCGACCGGGTGCTGCGCACGCTGTCCCTGATCGTCGCCGTGCTCGCCGCCGTCTGGGGCGCCTGGCTGGCGCTCATGCCGCTCTACGCCCGGCAGGCCATGGAGCTCGGACCCCGGGAGTACGGCATCGTGCTCAGCGCCCTCGGCGTCGGCGGGCTCGTCGGCGCGATGGCCGTCGCTCCGGTGAACCGGCTGCTCGGCGCGCGCTGGGCGATGTTCGCCGACCTGGCCGGCACCGCCCTGATGGTGGCCCTGCCGGCCCTGACCACCGACATCCGGGCGGTGGCGGCCGGGGCCTTCCTCGGCGGCATGGGCGGCACGCTCTGGACGGTCAACGCCCGCACCCTCACCCAGCGCGCGGTCCCCGACGAGATGCTCGGCCGCTACAACGCGGCGGCCCGGCTCTTCAGCTTCGGCGCCATGCCGCTGGGCGCGGCCCTGGTCGGCCTGCTGGCCGAGTGGGGCGGCATGCGGCTCGCCTTCGGCGTCTTCGCGCTGGCCGTCGCGGTGACGCCGCTGCCGTTCCTCAGGAACGTCACCCCGTCCGCCCTGCGGGCCTTCCGGGCCGGCTGAGGAGTCGGCCCGCGCGCCGCGTCACGGGCGGGGTCGCGGCCGGGGCCGCGCGGGCTCGTACGCGGCGCAGTCGGGGTTGTGGCACGGGCCCGGGCCCCAGAGCGGGACGAAGACCCCCAGGGTCTTGTGCCGTGTGATCTCGCTGTGGACGGTGCGGCGGCAGACCGGACAGACGTGCTCGGCCCGCGGCTCGGTCTCACGCATGTGGCTGGTCATGCGTCTCACGGTAGAACCGTGGAAAAGATTTGAGAAGACCTTTAAGTCCCTTTACTGCCCCATTGCATTTTTATGTACCGTTCTGCGCCTGCGCTCGTCACTCCCGGTCGGGCGGATCGCCCCGCGGGCCGGCGTCGGACGCCTCGGCGGGGCGCAGCAGGCTCAGGGTCACGGAGGCCGCCAGGACCACGACGATCACGGCCAGGCTCACCGGGGAGGGGATCTCCGGTATGGAGGTGCTGATGAGCTCGTGGGACGCCTGGAGGACGAGTTTGACGCCGATGAAGGCGAGGATGACCGCCAGGCCCTTGCTCAGGTAGTGGAAGCGGTCGAGGAGTCCCGAGAGCATGAAGTACAGGGCGCGCAGGCCCAGGATGGCGAAGGCGTTGCTGGTGTAGACGATGAAGGCGTCGTCGCTGACCGCGAGCACGGCGGGAACGCTGTCCACGGCGAAGATCAGGTCGGCGGCCTCGATCGCCGCGACCACCGCGAGCAGCGGGGTCGCCACGCGCTTGCCGGCCTCCTTGACGAAGAACCTCGTCCCGGCGTACTCGTCCCGCACGGGGACGACCTTGCGCAGCAGCCGGACCGCCGGGCTCCTGCCCGGGTCGAAGCCCTCGTCCTCGCCCTTGAGGATCTTGTAGGTGCTGTAGAAGAGCACGGCCGCGAAGACGAACAGGACGGCGGTGAACCGGCTGACCACCGCCACGCCGGCGGCGAGGAAGACCCCGCGGAACACCAGGGCCCCGATGACGCCGAAGAACAGCACGCGGTGCTGGTAGGCGCGGGGCACCTTGAAGTAGGCGAAGACCAGGGCGAACACGAAGAGGTTGTCGACCGACAGGCTCTTCTCCAGGAGCCAGGCGGTGGTGTACTCGGTGCCGGCCGTCCCGCCGAGGACGAGGAAGACGACCGCGCCGAAGACGAGGGCGAGCCCCACCCACAGTCCGCTCCAGGCGGCCGCCTCCTTGAACCCGATGACGTGCTCGCGGCGGTGGGCCAGCAGGTCGACCGTGAGCGACACGACCACCGTGGCGGCGAAGGCCCCCCAGAGCCAGAACGGCACGTCAAGCACGTAGACCTCACAGGGGTCCGCCCGGACAGGTCCTTACACCCGAGTCTGCGCCTCCCGGCCGTGAACGGCACCGCGGAAGGGGCGCCGCGGGGCCGGTTCCGGGCCGTCGCTCCGGCCCGCGGGCTCCCTCTCCGTGGCCCGTCCGGCCCTTCTTCCGGTCACGCCGTCCCGTGTCACGCCGTCTTCGGGCGGATCGCACACCACCATGGGGCGTGCCGCACCGAAGGACGCGCGAGGGGCGCGCCCGGGTCCGGGAGGGGCGTGTCCGGGACGGCGCGCGGGGCAGGCGCTCCGGGAACACGGGGGCCGGTCGGCCGGGCGACCGCGTCCGCGTCCGCGTCCGCCCACACGATCCATGCGACTCATACGACTCATACGACGGAGGAGACATGCGCAGGAACAAGCGCTCGGACGGCACGCCCCTGACCGACGAGGAGCTCGACGCGCTCGACGCGCACTGGCGGGCGGCCAACTACCTCGCCGTCGGGCAGATCTACCTGATGGACAACCCGCTGCTGCGCGAACCCCTGGAGCCGGAGCACATCAAGCCCCGGCTGCTCGGGCACTGGGGCACGTCCCCGGGGCTCAACCTCGTGCACACCCACCTCAACCGGGTGATCCGCAACCGCGGCCTGGACGCCCTGTGCGTCTGGGGGCCCGGGCACGGCGGTCCGGCCGTGCTCGCCAACTCCTGGCTGGAGGGCAGCTACAGCGAGGTCTACCCGGACGTGAGCCGGGACGAGGAGGGCATGGCCCGGCTGTTCCGGCAGTTCTCCTTCCCCGGCGGGGTGCCGAGCCACGTGGCGCCCGAGACGCCGGGCTCGATCCACGAGGGCGGCGAGCTGGGCTACTCCCTCTCGCACGCGTACGGCGCCGCCCTCGACAACCCCGGCCTCCTGGTGGCCTGCGTCATCGGCGACGGCGAGGCGGAGACGGGGCCGCTCGCCGCGTCCTGGCACGCGAACAAGTTCCTCGACCCCGTCCACGACGGGGCCGTCCTGCCGGTCCTCCACCTCAACGGCTACAAGATCGCGAACCCCACCGTGCTCGCGCGGCTCCCCGAGAAGGAGCTCGACGAGCTCCTGCGGGGCTACGGCCACGACCCCCTGTACGTGACGGGCGACGACCCGCGCCGGGTGCACCGCGCGATGGCGGAGGCGATGGACACGGCCCTCGACCGCGTCCGGGACATCCAGCGCGGGGCCCGCGACGGCGGGTCCGCCGAGCGGCCGAGGTGGCCGGTGATCGTCCTGCGCACCCCGAAGGGCTGGACCGGCCCGGAGGAGGTCGACGGGCTGCCCGTCGAGGGCACCTGGCGCGCCCACCAGGTGCCCCTGCCGGGCGTGCGGGAGAACGCGGAGCACCGCGCACAGCTGGAGGCGTGGCTGCGCTCGTACCGCCCCGAGGAGCTGTTCGGCGACGACGGCACGCCGTCCGCGCGGGTGCTGGCCTGCGTGCCGGACGGCGAGCGCCGCCTCGGCGCCACCCCGCACGCCAACGGCGGCCTGCTGCGGCGGGACCTGCCCGTACCGCCCCTGGAGCGCTTCGCCGTGCCGGTGGAGGAGCCGGGCGCCACCCAGCACGAGCCGACCGGTGTCCTCGGGGACCTCCTGGAGGCCGTCATGGCCGCCACCGCCGACCGGCGCGACTTCCGGCTCGTCGGCCCCGACGAGACGGCGTCGAACCGCCTCCAGGCGGTGTACGGGGCCAGCGGCAAGGCCTGGCAGGAACCGCTCCTGAAGACCGACGAGCACCTCGACCGGCACGGGCGCGTGATGGAGATCCTCTCCGAGCACACCTGTCAGGGCTGGCTGGAGGGGTACCTGCTCACCGGCCGCCACGGGCTCTTCTCCTGCTACGAGGCGTTCGTCCACATCGTCGACTCCATGGTCAACCAGCACATCAAGTGGCTGCGGGCCTCGCGCGCCCTGCCGTGGCGGGCGCCGATCGCCTCGCTCAACTACCTGCTGACCTCGCACGTGTGGCGGCAGGACCACAACGGCTTCTCGCACCAGGACCCGGGCTTCGTGGACCACGTGCTCAACAAGAGCCCCGAGGTCGTCCGCGTCTACCTGCCGCCGGACGCCAACACCCTGCTGTCCGTCGCCGACCACGCGCTGCGCAGCCGCGACTACGTCAACGTGATCGTCGCCGGCAAGCAGCCCTGCTTCGACTGGCTCTCCCTGGAGGAGGCCCGCGCCCACTGCGCCCGGGGCGCCGGGGTGTGGGAGTGGGCGGGCACCGAGGACGGCACGCGCGAGCCGGACGTGGTCCTCGCCTGCGCCGGTGACGTGCCGACCCAGGAGGTGCTGGCGGCGGCGAGCCTGCTGCGGCTCCACCTGCCCGACCTGACGGTCCGGGTGGTGAACGTGGTCGACATGACGCGGCTCATGCCCCACGAGGAGCACCCGCACGGCATGACCGACGGGGAGTACGACGCGCTGTTCACCACGGACCGGCCGGTGGTCTTCGGCTACCACGGCTACCCCTGGCTGGTGCACCGGCTGGCCTACCGCCGGACCGGGCACGCGAACCTGCACGTGCGGGGCTACAAGGAGATGGGCACCACCACGACCCCCTTCGACATGGTCGTGCGCAACGACCTCGACCGCTACCGCCTGGTGATGGACGTCATCGACCGCGTGCCCGGTCTGGGCGTGCGGGCCGTGGGGGTGCGGCAGGCCATGGCGGACGCCCGGACCCGCCACCACTCCTGGATCCGGGAGCACGGCACCGACATGCCCGAGGTCGCCGACTGGACCTGGACGGGGGCCGGCGGTCCGGGGCTCACAGCCTGAACCAGCGTTCCTCCCCCGGCGCGAGGACGTACCGGCGCTCGCCCGGCAGGGCGACGGCGAGCGAGTTCCGGGACGAGGCGGGCACGCGGACGGCCAGTCGTCCGGGGAGCACGCGCACGCGTACTCCCCGGTGGCCGTGGAGGCAGATCGTGAAGGCGAACCGGGGGATCTGCGCCAGGGCCACCGGTTCCACGCGGAGCCCCTCCGGGCCGGCCTCCAGGCCCGTGATCCCGCGCTCCACGAGGTCGACCGTGCCCGCCATCGCCCCCAGGTGGATGCCCTCGCCGGTCGTCCCGCCCTGCAGGTCGGCCACGTCGCCGAGCAGGGCCTCCTCGCAGTACCGCCAGGCGTCGGCGCCCTTCTGCCGGGCGATCACCCAGCCGTGGACGAGGCTGCTGAGCGTCGAGCCGTGGCTGGTGCGCCGCAGGTGGTACGCGACGGTGGCGCGCCAGACGTCGTCGTCGAGGCGGTGGCCGAGCCGGGCGAGGAGGCCGTACAGCTCGGCGGGCCGGAAGAGGTACCCGAGCATGAGCGTGTCGGCCTGCTTGGAGGCCTGGTAGCGGTTGACCGTGTCGCCCTCCGCCTCCAGGATCCGGTCGAGCCTGCGGATGTCGCCGTACCGCGCCCGGTACGCCTCCCAGTCGAGCTCGGCCAGGTCGCCGTAGCCCTCGAACTGGCTGATCACTCCTCGGTGGAACGGGATGTGGAGGCGGCGGGAGACGTCCTCCCACCGGGACAGCTCCTCGTCGTCGAGCGACAGCTCCTCCGTCAGCTCCGCCCGGCGGGCGCCGGGCAGTTCGGCCAGGAGGTCGAGGCCGCGCGCCAGGACCCAGGCGGCGGTCGCGTTGGTGTAGGCGTTGTCGTCGATGCCCGGGACCGAGGCGTCGGGGTAGCCGTCGTGGTACTCGTCGGGGCCCATGATCCCGCGGATCCGGTAGCGCCCCAGGGCCGGGTCGAAGTCGGCGGCGCCGGCCCAGTGGCGGGCGATCTCCAGCAGCGTCTCGGCCCCCTCGGCGTGCAGGAAACCCCGGTCGCCGGTGGCCTGCGCGTACCGCCACACGTTGTACGCGACGGCCGAGCCCACGTGGCGCTGGAGGTGCGAGCGGTCGGGGAGCCAGCGCCCCGAGCGGGGGTTGAGGTGCAGCTGCTGGGTCTCCTCCCGGCCCGAGCTCGCGCTCTGCCACGGGTAGACGGCGCCCGCGGCGCCGATCCGGCGCGCCGCCGCGCGGGCGGCCGGGAGCCGCCGGTGGCGGTACAGGAGCAGGGCCCGGGCCACTTCGGGGAAGTGGAGGTTCAGATGGGGCAGGACGAACAGCTCGTCCCAGAAGACGTGTCCCCGGTACGCCTCGCCGTGCAGCCCCCGGGCGGGGACGCCGACGTCGAGCTCCGCCGTGTGCGGGGAGAGCGTCTGGAGCAGGTGGAACAGGTGGAGGCGCAGGATGCGGCCCACCTCCCCGGGGACGTGCAGCTCGCCCTGCTCCCAGAGGCTCCGCCAGGACGCCTCCTGGGTGGCCAGGAGCCGGGGGAAGGCGGGCGCCCGGGCGACGTCGTGGCAGGCCTCCGTGCGCGGGTCGCCGTCCGGCCGGTCCGCCGAGGTGCGCAGGGCCAGGGTCTTCACCAGCGTCGCCGGGCGGCGGGGGCCGACCGGCAGACGGTACGTCCGGACGGTGCCGGTCGGCGTGGCCGTCCCCCCGGCGGGCGTCTCGGGGCGGGTGTCCGTGCGGACGGCCAGGGCGAGGCGGAGGTCCGGGTCGGCGGTGCGGCAGGAGAGCCAGGCGGTCCCGCCGGACGCGAATCCGCTCCGGTGGTCCGTGAGGTGGCGGCCCTCCAGCTTCCGGTACCGCTCCACCCCCGCGTTGACGACCGCGCCGTCGAGGACGGACTCCACCTCGACGGCGCCGGTCCAGCCGTAGGCGCGGAACGTGCTGCGCTGGGCCGCGAGGCGGGGGTCCCCCATGTGCACGATCCGGGTGTGGCCGACGCGCAGTCCGCGCCCGTCCGCGTCCCGGAAGAACAGGTGCCGGACGAGCGTCCCCGCCCGCAGGTCGAGCCGTACGCCGTAGTGGCGCAGGTCCGGGGAGTCGGGCGTCAGCCAGGGGCCGGGCGGCCCGCCGTCCGGGAGGCAGCGGTAGCGCAGGCGCGTCCAGTCGGGGAGGTTGACCATGTCCTCGTTCTCGACCCGCCGGCCGGCGACGGCCGAGGTGCGCCGGTCGTAGCAGCCGGCCAGGTAGGTGCCCGGGTAGTGGACGGGCCCCGCCGGACACTCGGGTGCGGAGCCCCGGGTGGCGAACCTGCCGTTGCCGAGCGTGCAGAGCGACTCGACGAGCCGCTCGCGCGCCGGGTCGTAGCGGTCGTAGGTCCACGTCCAGTCCGTGGTCATGGCCGCCCGGCCCGCGTCCCGCGTACCGGCGTGGTCACGGCCGCCCGCCCCACGTCTCCCGGACCAGCGTCACGAGGTCGGGGACCACCGTGTCGGCGCCCTCCTCGCGCAGGGCGGCCGTGCCGCGCCCGTTCGGTGCGCGGTCGAGGCCGACGACGGGGTCGAAGCCGCCCCGGCGGGCCGCCCGTACCCCGGCGAGCGCGTCCTCGACCACGGCGGTGTCGCCGGGGCGGGTGCCCAGGCGGGCGGCCGCGTGGAGGAAGAGCGCCGGGTCCGGCTTTCCGGGGAGGGCGAGCCGGGCGGCGTCCACGCCGTCCACGACGTCCGCGAGGAGCCGGTCGAGGCCGGTGTCCGCGAGGAGCGTCCGGGCGTGGCGGGACGCCGAGACGGCGGCGCACGGGACGCGGAGCGCGCGCAGGGCCGTGAGCGCCTCCGCCGCGTCGGGGAAGGCGGCGACCGCCCCGGCGGCCAGGGCTTTCCGGAACTCCGCCTCCTTGCGGGCCGCGACCGCCCACACGGTGTCGCGGCCGGGCGGGTCGCCGGGGCTTCCGGGCGGGAGGCGGATGCCGCGGGCGGTCAGGAACGCCTCCGCCCCGTCGTGGCGCGACCTGCCGTCGACGAAGCGGCGGTACTCGGCGTCCGCGTCGAACGGCGCCGCGTCGCCGGTCGCCCGTCCGGCGAGGCAGGCGTCGAACGCGGTCTTCCACGCCGCCGCGTGCGCGGTGGCGGAGTCGAGGAGGACGCCGTCGGTGTCGAGGACGACGGCCCGGGGCGGCGGAGGGCCCTCGCGGCGCCCGCTCATGCGGCGGCCGGGGGGCCGGGGATCCGGTCCCCTTCGCGGCGGAGGCGGCAGCGGCCGCGGGCCGTGACGCACGGGATCAGGACCCGGTCCCCGGGATCCCCGGCGCCCGAACCGGGGACGTGCCGCCGGGCGACGGCGCCCGGCCCCTGAAAGACGGCGGCCTCCATGCTGCCCACCCACTTCCCGTTCCTTCTCCGTCCGGGTCCGACCGTGGTTCCTTCCAGGGTTCCGCGAAGCCGCGCCGCCGCAACCGGAACCGGCCCGCGGCACGGGTTCCGTCGCCGCCGGGGCGGAGCCTCCCTGGACGAGGCCGGCACCGCCACACACTCCGGCAACACTCCCGCAATACCCCCGGGGGTAAAATGGCTCCGCCCGCGCGGGCCCCGCCGACAGACAAGGAACCACCTCCCCCATGACCACGCCCACCGCCCTCGGCACCGACGAGGCGCGCACCCGCCTGCACGAGCTGACCGTGATCGACGTGCGCACCCCGGGCGAGTTCGCGAGCGGCCACCTGCCCGGCGCGCTCAGCGTCCCCCTGGACCGGATCGAGGACGCCCTGCCCGAGATCCGCGGGGCCGCCGACCGCGGGGAGGTCCTGGTGGTCTGCGCCTCCGGCGCCCGCTCGGAGAACGCCTGCCGGACCCTCGCCGCGCACGGCGTCACCGCCGCCACGCTCGCCGGCGGCACCGGCGCCTGGGCCGCCGGGGGCCACGACCTGCACCGCCCGGAGGGCGGCCCGCGCGCCTCCTGGGCCATGGAGCGGCAGGTCCGCCTCACCGCCGGCGCCGTCGTCCTCCTCGGGCTGCTCCTCGGCCTGCTCGTCCACCCGGCCTTCCAGCTGCTCTCCGCGGGCATCGCCGCCGGTCTCGTCCTCTCCGCCGTGACCGACACCTGCGGCATGGCCGCCGTGCTCGGCAAGCTGCCCCACAACCGCTCCCGTCCCGCCGACCTCGAAGCGACCCTCGCCGCACTGCGCGGCCGCTGAGGCCACGGGGCCGGGGGCGCCCGGTCCGGCCGCCGCGAGCCTCCCCCGGACGCACCCCGGCCCCGGCCCGGAGCGGGGTCCGTACGGGCCGGGGCCGGGGGAAACGGCCTTAGGGGGTGTCCGGAAGGTCCCGCACGGCGCCCACGGCGCCCGGCACGCACTCTCGCCACACCGGGCGAAAGCCCGAGTACGCCCAGTACGAGCGCTTCCCCCCGGCGTGCCGACCGCACGCACCGGACACCGCGGACACTGCACAGGACCTTCCGGACACCCCCTAGGGCAGGAGCTCGTCCATGGAAGCGCGCCCCTTCTCCGCCATCCGGCGTTCCGCCCAGGCGAGGTTCTTCGGGGTCACGTCACGGCCGGAGGCGAGGACCAGGTCCTCCGCCGTGAACTCCCCCTCCGATCCGGCGTGCAGCAGCCGGTCGGGCGTCGGGAAGTCCCCCGGGGACGTCTTGTCGGGCTCAGCGTTCATGCCGCCTCCTACGTGTTCGTCCGGCACTGGCCATTGTGGTGTCCGGTCGGCGAGAACGCATCCGGGGCCGGAGGAGGGCCGTGCGTCCGGGCCGGCGGTCAGGCGTCCGGGGCCTCCCGGGGCCGTCGTACGAGGTCGGCGGCGGCCCTCGGGGACAGGGCGGCCCCCTCCTCGTGGTGGCGGGCGTACGCCTCCGGGGCGAGGGCCGCGCGCAGGGCCGCCTCCGCGCGGGTGCGGATCAGGCTCTCCGTCTGCGAGGTGAAGGGACGGAAGCCGCCGCTGCCGGGGCCCGCGTGGGCGTCGTACGCGCCGAGGAGCCGGGCCCCGGTCTCGGCGTCGCCCGGGCCGCCCCGCCCGCCGCGGGCCCACGCGGCGGTCCCGAACTGGGCGACGACGAGGTGCGGGGCGACCAGGTGGGCGAGGGTCTCCACGTCCACGACGGCGCGGGCCAGCCGTTCGAGGGCCCGGTCGTAGGCGCCGTCCAGGCAGTCGAGCCACGCCCACGTCCCGCCGGCCAGGCCCCAGAAGAGCGACGGGGTGACCTCCCCGAACTCGCCCTCCAGGAGGGTGAGCTGGGCGCGGGCGAGCCCGGTGCGTCCGGTGTGGCCGTAGTGCTGGACGAGCAGCATCCGGCCGGCGCCGGCGGCCTCGGCGCCCCGCTCCCCCGCCTCGTTCGCGGCCTCGACCAGGAGCCGTTCGGCCGCCGGGTCGCCCCCGGGCCGGAGCCGGAGCCGTACGGCGGCCAGGCGCGCGGTGAAGACGGGCACCTGGGAGCGCGCGCCGACACGGGCGGCGGCCTCCGTGGCCCGCTCGAAGTCGGCGGCGGCCTCGGCGAGCCTGCCGGTCTGCTCGTAGGCCTCTCCCCGGGCGGCGAGGGACTCCGCGATCCCCCAGGCGTCCCCGGCGGCCTCGAAGAGGGCGAGCGCCTCCTCGGCGTCGGCCTCGCGGCCGGCGAGCTTGGCGCGCATGAGGAGGGCGAAGCCCAGGTCCCAGCCGGGGCCCTGGTCGCGGCAGGCGCCGACGATCTCGGTGAGGGTCTCGTCGAGGCTGGTGAGCTCTCCGGTCATCAGGCGGGCGAAGTACCACATGGTGCCCGGCTGCCGGCAGGTCTGCGGCAGGCCGGGACGGTACGCGGAGACGAGGGCGGAGAGCCGGGCGCGGGTCCCCGGGCGTTCGAGGACGGTGGCACCCGCGCCGCCCTCGGTGGCGAGCGCGTACAGCCGGCCGCCGCGCCGGGCCTCCCGGAGGCGTTCGCCGGTCCACGGCGGCGGCACGTCGGCGCACCGCCCGTCGAACGGCCGCGCGGGCCGGACGGGCTCCTCGAACGGGTCGGGTCCCAGGCGTGCGGCCTCGGCGGCCCAGGTGCGGGCGTCGACCTGGTGGTTGCGCAGCTGCCAGAACCAGCTGAGGCAGTGGACGAGGCAGAGCACCTCCTGCTCGTCGCCGAGCGCCACGGCGGCCCGCAGGGCGCCGCGCAGGTTGTCGTGCTCCCGTTCGAAGCGGGCGATGGCGGCGACCTGCCCCGGCCCCCGCAGCTCCGGATCGGTCCGGCGCGCCAGCTCCCGGTAGTACGCCAGGTGCCGCCGCTCCACCT
>NZ_LGEG01000020.1 GCF_001280125.1 Streptomyces sp. NRRL F-6492 | reverse complement strand
TGCTGGAGTAGTGGGCGAAGACGTCCGGGCCGCCGTCCTGGGCGATGAACCCGAAGCCCTTCTCGGCGTTGAACCACTTCACGGTACCGCTGGCCATGCCGCTGTCCTTCGATCGAGCCGGGACTCCCGGCCGGGGTGAAAAGAACGGCGCCCCCCCGCCAAGGGAGGACACCCGTCACCGCCCTACCCCGATCTCCGCCGCGTCAACCGATCTTGCGCCCTTCGGGTGACGGAGGAGCCGCCTCCGGGCTCCGGCGGGAAGCCCCCGGGCCACGAAGGTCCCCTCCCGGCCGGTACGACCGCGAACCGTTCACCCCTTCTGTCGGAGCACGCACGGACCCGCGCATGCCCCCGTGTCCCGTGGAAACGAGAAGGGGGTACCCGAGGAGGATGTCGTGACGAACGATCGCATTGGACTGGCCGAAGTGCTGGGGGCGGCGGAGCAGGCCTCGCCGGTCGCCTCCCTGGACGTCGTGGCGCGCAATCTGCGCACCAGGTTCGGCGCGCGCTCCGTGTCCTTCCTCTTCGTCGACGTCGTCGGACGGCGCATGCTGCGGGTCGCCGAGGACGGGGACGCGCGACAGGACCACCCGGCCGAGCAGGTCCCCCTCGCCCGCAGCGGGATCTACGACGAGGTCCTGCGGACGCAGAGGCCGATACTGCTCCCGGAGGGCGGCGGGCACCGGGTGCTCGCCCCCGTCACCAACCGGGGCGACACCATCGGCGTCCTGGAGCTTTTCCTGCCCCCGGTGAGCCGGGACGTGCTGGAGCAGGTGGAGGAGGCGGCGCACGCGCTGGCGTACATCATCGTCACGGACCGCCGGTTCACCGACCTCTACCACTGGGGCAACCGCACCACCTCGGTCAGCCTGGCCGCGGAGATCCAGCGGCAGCTCCTGCCCTCGGCCCCTTCCTGCGAGGCGCCCGAGTTCACCTTGGCGGGCGCCCTGGTGCCGGCCTCCGAGATCGCGGGCGACACGTACGACTACAGCCTCGACCACGACACCCTGCACCTGTCGGTGACCGACGCCATGGGGCACAACGTCGACGCCTCGCTCATGGCCACCCTCCTGGTCAACGCCTCGCGGGGCGCCCGCCGCTCCGGAACGGGGCTGGCCGAGCAGGCGCGACAGGCCCACCGGGCGCTCCTCGACCACGGCAGACGCACCTTCGCCACCGGCCAGCTGCTGCGCATCGCCCTGGACGGCAGCAGCGCGCGGCTCGTCAACGCGGGCCACCCCTGGCCCCTGAGGCTGCGCGACGGCGCGGTCGACCGGGTCGAGCTCGCCGTGGACCTGCCCTTCGGCGTCCCGGGCGGGAAGCCCTACCGGGTGCAGGAGCTGGACCTCCGCCCCGGTGACCGCCTCGTCCTCCACACCGACGGCATGCAGGAACGGCGGGCGGCGGCCGTCGACCTTCCCGGCCTCCTCCGCAAGACCGCGGCCGAGCACCCGCGCGAGGTCGTGCGCGCCCTGGTCACCGCGGTCACCGACGCCAGCGACGGATGGCCGGAGGACGACGCCACCGTCCTGTGCCTGGACTGGCGCGGCCCCCGCACCGCGGGTCCCCACGCCAAGGCGTACGGCTGACCCGCCACGGGAAGGCCCCGCCCCCTGCCCGGAGTGGTCCACCGGGCAGGGGGCGGGGCCGACGGCACCTCAGGCGGCCAGCTCCGGTGCCGTCCGGGCGGTCCTGGACGGCGCCGGGCGGGCGCTCCGCGCGCGGGAAGCGGCCAACAGGACGTCGGCGGCCGCCAGGGCGTCCTCGATACGGGTCGTACCGGTGGCCACGCACAGGGTGTAGGAGACGTCGTCCAGGAGCCGCCCGTCCCTCTTCTCGCCACGCGCCTCGGCGATGCGCAGGTCCGCGTAACGGGTGAGCAGGGAACGGAGGGCGCGGGGTTCGGGAATCAGCACGGGCCGGCCTTTCACGATCCAACAAGTGGTTCCCGTGTTCCCCGGATGCGCCCGGGCATGCGCGCTCCGGAAGAGAATCCCGTGGCGCCCGGGGCGGACCGCGCGGACGGGCGTTCCCCGGCGGAGGCGTCCGGCGGGGCATCGGCGGATCTTCCCCCACGACGCTCCCGGACGGGCGACACCGGCGGCGTGCGCATCGTGATGACGACGGCGGGGTCGCGGGGCGGGGTCGCGCCGTGCACGGGTCTGGGCGCCGGTCTCGTACGGGCGGGCCACGAGGTGACGCCGGCCGCGCACGCGGTGTTCGAACCGCTGGTGGCCGGCTCCGGAGTGCTTCCGTCCGCTGCGCCCCACGCGGGAGTTCCCCGCCCCGGTGCTGGGAGCGCGGTCGCTGGGCGCGGTGGGGAACAGGTGGAGCGGGCGCGCCGGCACGACCGGTGCCGCCCTGTGGGCCGGGGTGCCCGCCCTGCCGGTGCCGGTCCGGTTCGACGAGGCCTTCTGGGCGTCCCGGCTGACCGCGCCGGGCACCGCTCCCCCGGCGGTGCCGTTGCGCCGCCTCACCACGGGCGCGCCGGCCGCCGCCGTGCGCCGGGTGACGGCGGACCCCTCCTACCGGGAGCGCGCCCGGGCACCGGCCGGGCGTCCGGCCGGGGAGGACGGCGTCGCGCCGGTGCTCGCCGCGCTCGACCGGGCGGCACGCCGATCCGGGCCGCACGCCGATCCGGGCGGAGGGCCGGGGCGGACGGTCGTCATCGATTCCGGGTCCGCGCGTGGGGATCGCGGCGGAGCGGGTAGCAGGAAGGGCACTCCCGGGCTGCGGGCCGTCACCGGTCCGTGCGGGCCTGCCGCGGTGACGGCAGGCCGCGGTCCCGGGTGACCGATCGGTCCGGCGGCTTGGAGAGACCCCTATGCACCTCACGTACGCGGCGGCACGGCAGCCCTCGGACGGTCTCGCGGGCTGGGCGACCGACCTGGTCGAGACCCTGGGCGGCCCCGGGGCCGGCCTGGCGGTCGCGCTGGAGAACCTCTTCCCTCCCCTGCCGAGCGAGGTGATCCTGCCGCTGACCGGGTTCGCGGCCGGGCAGGGCGTGCTCACGCTGTTCTCGGCGCTGTTCTGGACCACGCTCGGCTCGGTCGTGGGGGCCCTGGTCCTCTACTGGATCGGGATGCTGCTCGGCCGGGAGCGCGTGCACGCCCTCTGGGCCAGGCTGCCGCTGGTGAAGACCTCCGACCTGGAGCGCACGGAGGAGTGGTTCGCCAGGCACGGCACCAAGGCGGTCTTCCTCGGCCGCATGGTGCCGGTCGTCCGCAGCCTCGTCTCCGCTCCGGCCGGGGTGGAGCGCATGCCGCTGCCGCTGTTCGTCGCGTTGACCGCGCTCGGCAGCCTGATCTGGAACGCCGCCCTGATCCTGGCCGGTTACTGGCTGGGGGACCAGTGGGACCTGGTGGGGAGGTACGTCGGCATCGTCTCCAAGGTCGTCCTGGTCCTGGGCGGCCTCGCCCTCGTGGTCTACGTGACGGTGCGGCTGCGCGGCCGCGACCGGGACGGCGGGCGCCGCGCCTCCTGACCGGGGGTCGCGCCGGGCCCGACGCGGAAACGTCCCGCCCGCCCCCGTTCGGGGGCGGGCGGGACGTTCGGGTGATGCGGTGCGGAGGCGACCGCCGGGGCCTACTTCAGGCCGTTGCTGATCGCGCCGACCAGCTCGCCGTCGACGGTGTCGCCGTTGAACTCCCAGAAGAAGGCGCCGCCCAGGCCCTGGCCCTTGGCCCAGGACATCTTGGACGTGACCGTGGCCGGGGTGTCGTAGCTCCACCAGTCGGTGCCGCAGTGGGCGTACGCCGTGCCGGCGACGGTGCCGTTGGCCGGGCAGGTGGTCTTGAGGACCTTGTAGTACTGGTTGCCCGGCTCGACGCCGGCCGCCGGGCCGGTGGCCGTGCCGCCGGGGGCGGACTGGGTGACGCCGGTCCAGCCGCGTCCGTAGAAGCCGATGCCGAGCAGCAGCTTGGAGGCGGGGACGCCCTTGGCCTTCAGCTTGGCGATCGCGTCGGCCGAGTTGAAGCCCTGGGCGGGGATGCCGGGGTACGAGGTCAGCGGGGAGTGCGGGGCGGTCGGGCCCTGCGCGGCCCAGGTGCCGAAGTAGTCGTACGTCATCACGTCGTACCAGTTGATGTACTGGGCGGCGCCGCCGTAGTCGGCCGCGTCGAGCTTGCCGCCGTTGGAGCCGTCGGCGGTGATGGCCGCGGTGATCAGGTTGTTCGGGCCGAACTTGGCGCGCATGGCCTGCATCATGTTCTTGATCGAGGCCGGGCCGCTGGTGTCACAGGTCAGACCGCAGGCCGCAGGCGTTGGGGTACTCCCAGTCCAGGTCGATGCCGTCGAAGACGTCGGCCCAGCGCGGGTCCTCGACCAGGTCGTAGCAGGACTGGGCGAAGGCGCTCGGGTTCTGCACGGCCTGGCCGAAGCCGCCGGACCAGGTCCAGCCGCCGAAGGACCAGAGGACCTTGATGTGCGGGTACTGCGCCTTCAGCTTGCGCAGCTGGTTGAAGTGGCCGCGCAGCGGCTGGTCCCACACGTCGGCCTTGCCGTCCACCGACTGGTCGGCGGTGAAGGACTTCTCGTAGTCGGCGTAGGAGTCGCCGACGGTGCACTTGCCGTTCTGGACGTTGCCGAAGGCGTAGTTGATGTGCGTGATCTTCGACGCGGAGCCGGAGGTCACCAGGTTCTTCACCGTGTAGGGGCCCCAGTTGGTGAAGTAGCCCAGGTTGATCTTCCCGTTGCCACCGGGGTTCTCGCCGCCCCCACCGCCGCCGGTGGTGCGGACGGCCGTGGCGGCGGAGGCCGGGCCGGTCTGGTCGGCGGTGTCGCGGGCGACGACCGTGTAACCGTAGTCGGTGCCGGCGGTCAGGCCCGTGTTGGTGTAGGTGGTGCCGGTGACCGTGGCGACGGTGGCGCCGTCGCGCTTGACGTCGTAGTTCTTGATGCCCTTGTCGTCGGTGGCGGCCGCCCAGGTGAGCTTCACCGAGGTGTTGGTGATGTCGCTCGCGGTGGGCTTGCCGGGCGCGGAGGGGGCGTTGTCACCGGGGTTGGTGGGGCCGCCGTCGCAGGAGGCGCCGTTGAGCTTGCAGCCGGAGGGGGCGCCGGTGCCGGTGCCGTTGAATCCGAAGGAGATGGAGGCGCCGGGGGCGAGGGTGCCGTTCCAGCCCAGGTTCTTCGCGGTCCAGTGGTTCGCGGAGTTGGTGACGGTGGCGTCCCACGCGGAGGTGACCTTGGTGGTGGCGGGGAAGTCCCACTCGACGGTCCAGGAGGAGAGCGTGGTGGTGCCGGTGTTCTTCACCGTCCACTGGCCCTCGAAGCCGGAGCCCCAGTCGGACTTCTTGGTGTAGGTCGCGGTGGCGGAGGCGGCCGCCTCCGCGGGGGCCGCGAGTCCGACCATGGCGGCCAGGGGAAGGACCAGCGCGGTGACGCCGGCGACGGCCCTGGCCCGGCCGGACCGGACGACGCTCCGCGGCAACCGGATTCGGCGGGGTGTTTCGGTGCTCAACGATGCTCCTCGGATGAGATCCGGCGCACAGGGGGCGGTCCGTGACCCGCACGCCCCGCATGGCCCTGAGTACGTGGTGCCCTGCCCTGCGCTCACCGCAGTGCGTTGCGGCGACACTAAGAAGGTCTGGACCAATCGTCAAGAGGTCTGGACCAGCTTTCCGTTCAGCGGCTGATCCCAAATCCCCCGCGGAGGGAGCGGTTCGGGTGTTTCCGGGTCACCGGTCCGGGAAAGGCCGGGCGCCCGGCTCGCCGCCCCCGGCGAGCAGGCCGGCGCTCTGGGCGCGCAGCACCGCGTCGAGCCGGTCCGCGGCGCCCAGTTTGCGGTAGAGCGCGTGCAGGTGTTTGTGCACGGTGCGCGGCGAGATGCCGAGGCGGCGTGCCATGGAGTCGGCCGGCAGCCCGGTGGCGAGCAGGTGCAGGACGTTCAGCTCGCGGGGGGTCAGCGGCGCGGCCAGCGACTGGTTGGCCCGCCGACTCCGGTCGCCGCCCGACGCCTCCCGCAGCGCGTTCAGGAGGGACCGGTGGTTCGCCGCCGCCTTGAGGAGCGGCTGTACGCGCGTGGCGTACCGCACGTCGTGGACGGAGAAGTCCCCGCCCGGGCGGTGCACCATGAACCCGCTGACGTGCGGGCCCGCGCCCGGGAACGGTATGCCGAGCGTGTGCCGCGTGCCGAAGGCCCGCCGGAGGGCGTCGGCCGTCGCGCTGTGCCGCCAGACCCGTCCTCCCGCGATGCGCGCTGCGCTCTGCGGGATCCGGTCCCCGTGCCCCCCGTAGTGCCCGGCGAAGGGGTAGCCCTCCCGGATGCGGCGCCGGACCGACTCGTCGGGGAGGGCCTCCGCCCCCGCACCGTACGACCGGAGTTCGACGCGGCCCCGCTCCCGCGTCCAGGGCTCCTCCTTGCCCACGACCAGCGTCGCGTCGAGCGCCGTGAGCAACTCCTCGGTGAGCAGGGACCAGACGCGCTCCGGGTCGTCGGCGTCCATCACCTCGACCGCCAGGTCCAGCATCCGCGCGTACCGATCCCGCATGGCCTCATCTCCCCGGAGCCCCGACGAACCGTGCCGGTCCACGGTAACCGGCCGCCGTCCATACGTACTTCTCCCCATGGCCCGGCCGTCGGACCCGCGCCATGATCGGTCGACGGCGCACCGCGCCACCGTGCTGGACGGGGCTGAGCACGGTGGGCGGGGGCCGACGGACCGCTCGCGCGCCTGCTGCCTGCTTCGCGGAGCAGGACGCGAACGGCCGCGCCGCATGCGGCGGGCGCCCCTTCGCGGATCCGCCGCACCGGTGGTCAGCGGGCCGCGCGCAGGGGCGGGGCGCCCGCGCGACGCGCCCGCCGTTCGTGCTCCCTCCGCGCCGCGTCCAGCAGGCGCCGCCAGGACGCCACGGCGGGACGCCGGCGCAGCAGGGCGCGCCGTTCCCTGTCGGTCATGCCGCCCCACACGCCGTGCTCGATGCGCCGGTCGAGGGCGTGGGCCAGGCATTCGGTACGCACGGGGCAGGTGAAGCAGAGCGCTTTGGCCTGGTTCTGGGCGGCGCCGTCGGCGAAGAGTTCGTCGGGGTCCGCGGTCCGGCACACCGCCCGCTCGCTCCAGCTCTCCCGGTCGTGTCCGGCCATCCCGTCCCCGCCCTCTCCCTGTTCGGCACGCCTCGCTTGGCGGCACCGTCCGTATGACCGGTGTGCGGACATCGATGCGGACGAGTCGTGTCCGAGGGCGCGGGGAGCCGGCCGGGGCGGGCCGGCGGGTCATTTCCCGGGGTCGCGGCCCCGGTTCACGAGGGAGTGGCGCCACCTGGTGTCGGTGACGTCGCCCTTCGGGCGCTGCCGGACGTGGCGGTGGACGTAGCCGGTCGCCTCGCGCAGGTGCGCCAGGTCGTCGTCGAGGCCGGCCTTCCGCTCGTCCCGGTCGGCGTCCCGCCCTTCGGGGGCCGTCAGGAGTCTCCGTCCCTCTTGCGCAGGGCGCCGGGCCTGTGCACCGCGGAGCGGCCGGTCCCGTCGCTCTCCACCTCGTACTGCGGCTCCTCCTCCGAGGCGTCGACGGTCCGGCCCGCCGCCCGGGTCCGGCCGGTGATCTTCTTCTTGACCTTTCCCCGGACGGTCCGGCCGTGGCTCTTCCACGAGACGTCGTCGCCCGCGCTCAGGTCGTCCTTCTCCGCCATCGTTCTCTCCTCACACCCCCCGGTTCGTCGTGCCCCCGAGGGCCAGGCTCCTCCCCCTCGCCCCCGTCCGCACGGGGGGACGGGCATCCGTGCGGACCCGTGCCGGTCCGCGGCCCGCACGCACGGCGGAGCCCGGCCGTCGGGGGACGGCCGGGCTCCGAAGCCGGCGGGCGGGTGTTCCGGACCGCGATCCGGACACCGCGGGGGGGCGGGCCCCGTCAGACCTCGCCGCGCCAGCCGCCGGTCTCGGCCCCGCCACGGGACTCGATGAACTTCTTGAACCGCTTCAGGTCGCCGACGGCCTGGCGCTTGACGACGCCGAGCTTGTCGCCGACGGTCTCGGCCAGCCCCTCGGGGGCGTGGTCGAGCTGCAGCATGACCTTGGTGGTGCGGTCGTCGATGCGGTGGAACGTCACCACTCCCGCCTGCCTGACCTCGCCGCCCACGGTGGTCCAGGCGACGCGCTCGTCGGGGATCTGCTCGGTGATCTCCGCGTCGAACTCCCGCCGGACCCCGTCGATCCTGGTCACCCAGTGCGTGAGGGTGTCGGTGCGCTGCTCGATCCGCTCGACGCCCTCCATGAACTCGGGGAACTCCTCGAACTGGGTCCACTGGTTGTACGCGGTGGTGACCGGGACGTCGACCTCGACGGACTCCTCGACCTGCGACATGCTGTCCTCCTCTTCCGACGGGGCCCGGTGGGCCGCCGTGCGGCGGTGGGTCCGATGAACGGCTTTCGACCCGTATGCCACCTGTGGGGCGGTTCATGCGTCCGGAGCGGTGAACGACCCGGGCCGGGGCCCGCCGACGGCCTCCGGGTCAGCCGGTGGCGCTGTCGTACGGCTCGTGGTGGTCCGCCAGGATCTCGGCCGCCCTGCTCCGGTGGTCGCGGAAGCGGCGCAGGTACGAGCGCGCCATGGGGCCGGGCGGGACCCCCCGGGCGAAGAGGCGCATGTTGCGCGCGCCCGTGTTGTAGCCGAGGGCGAGCAGTTCGTCGCGGGTGTAGCGGTGCGCGTGGCGCTCCGGAAGGCTCCGGTCGAGGTCCTTCAGGTGCAGGGCGGCCGCGTGGACGGCGAAGGCGGGGTCGTCGCGGAGGTCCTGCCACCGCTCCGCCAGGCCGTGCGTGCGGCGGACCTGCTCGAAGGCCGTGCGGTGCATGTTGGCGAGGCCGAAGGACGCCCCGGGCTTCCACCACTGCCAGAGCCGTTCCAGCAGCGGGTGGTGCGGCTTGTACGCCTCGTTGTGGAGCACGGTCATCACCAGCAGGGGGGAGACGCCGGCCTCCTCCGCGCTGCGCAGGACGCACGGGGCGTAGTCGGCCGGATCGTAACCGCCCGGCCTCAGCGGTGGTGTCGGGACGTCACCGCGGTCCACCAGCCGCAGCCGTCGTTCCGGTCCCGGCACGGTCCGTCCGGTCATACGCGCTCTCCCTCTTTCTTTGTTCCGTACTCGGCCGCGCCCGGAGCACCGGGCACGTACCGTCACGGGGTTCACGTGCCCTCCCGATCCGCTCCCATTCCCGCAGGTACGGCGCCCGGACGAGCCGGTCGGCGGGAACCCCGGCGAAAAGGGGTCGGGAGGGGGAACGCGGGCACACGCGACGGTGTGAGGATCACCGGTGAGAACACGAAGCCCGCCGTCGGCGGATGGAAGCCCTACGCGGCCTCGGCCGTGGCGGTCGCCGCGACCGCCGTGGTCGGTGCCCGCGCCGTGGACGCGGACAGCCCGTGGTACGCGTCGCTCGACAAGCCGCCGTGGCAGCCGCCGCCCTGGGCGTTCGGGGCCGTCTGGACCCCCTTGTACGCGTCGCTCGCCTGGGCCGGCGGACGGGGGCTCGCCCGGGCGCGCGGCTCGCGGCGCACCGCGCTGGCCGCTTCCCTGGGGGCGGACCTGGTGCTGAACGCGGCCTGGAACCACCTGTTCTTCCGGAGGCGCAGCCCGTGGGCGGGGGTGGTCGGCACCGTGCTGCTGGACGTCGGCAACGTCCATCTCGTCCGGAGGACGTCCGCCGTGGACCGCACCGCCGGTCGCGCGCTCCTGCCCTACGCGGCCTGGTGTCTGTTCGCCACCGCCCTGAACCTGTCCCTGGCACGGCGCAACCCGCCCTCCCGGGGCCCGGGGGCACCCGCCGACGGGCCGGGGCGCGTCAGCGCGGCGTCTCCGGGGGTCTCCTTCCCCAAGCCGTGAGCATCCCGGCCGACAGCGCGGCACAGTCGTCCGAGTCCAGGTACCGGACCGCCCGGTCGACGGCCTCGTCGTCGACCAGGCCGGTGGCGGTCATGGCCGCCCTGCTCCGTTCCCAGGTGTCGGCCCAGAAGCGGCCGAGGGGACTGCCGGGCAGCAGCGGCGGCACGTGGATCTCGGCCGCGACGGCCTCCAGGCCGGCCCCGCGCAGCAGGTGCGGATACGACGGCACCCGGGAGACGTCGGTCCCGATGGTGGCCCGCAGGCCCTGCCACATCGCCCGCATGGCCGTGGTGTACGGCGTGCGGGGCGCCCGGTCGCTCGTCAGGTCCACCGCGTCACCGAGCACCAGCACTCCCCCGGGTTCGAGCAGTTCGGCCAGCTTCCCGATCAGGCGCTCGGGCTCGGGCAGGTGCATCAGGACGAACCGCGCGTGGACGAGCCGGAACCGGCCGGGGGCGAAGTCCGGGGCGGTCACGTCGGCCTCCAGGAGTTCGAGCCCCGCCCGGGGCCGCGCGGCGAGGAAGCGCACGTCGCGGTCGACGGCGAGAACGGCCGCCACCCCCGCCTCGTCCAGCAGCCGCCGGGCGATCGTGCCCGTGCCGGCGCCGACGTCGAGACAGCGCCATCCCGGCCCCGCTCCCAGGGCCCGCAGCCGGCGCATGCTGATGTCGTCGTAGGCGAGCGCGCCGTGGTCGATGCGCGCGTCCTCGCCGGTCCGGTCGGGGCGGAAGACGGCCTCGCCGTACCGGCCGCCGTCCGCGTCACCGCCCGGCGCGGCGGTCGCGCCACCCCGCTCCGCGCCGGAGGCGGTGCCGCGCGGGCCGGGTTCCGGACGGTCGGGCCGGTCCATGGAGTGCTCCTCGGGCGTCGGGAGGCGCCGGCCCGCCCCGGGGCCGCCGCCTCGCCCATCCTGCACGCGCGGGCGCTCCCCGGGCCGAGGCACGCCGTGTCCGACGCGTGAGCGGGCCGACACCGTTTGTGGCGCCGCGGGAGGGGCACCCGGACATCACCCGCGGCGCAGGGCCCGGGAGCGACGAGGGGGTTTCCCATGATCGAGGCGGACGCACCGGACGGGACCAGGGCGGTGTTCGGGGAGTTCGACACGGACGACGACTGGCTGCTGAACGTCCACGAGTTCGGCGGCGCCGTGCGGCGGGTGACGGGGCGGACGTTCGACGACGACGCGCTGCGGCACCTCTTCCGCAGGGCGGACGTCGACGGCGACGGTCTGGTCTCCCTCCCCGAGTTCGAGGGATCCCTGAAGGAGCTGTGACCCGCCGGGGAAGGCGGGCCCGCGCGGATCAGAGGTCGCTGTCGATGCCGGTGACGGTCGGCGGACCGAGAGGGGCGTCGGCCTCCGCGACGCCCGCCTTCCCCAGCGCCTCCGAGACGATCCGGACGGCGTCCAGCTCGGCCTCGTACCGGTCCGGGGCCTCCACCTCGAGACGGATCGAGAAGGTGCCCCCCTCGTTCAGCGTGAGGAGGTCCAGGCCCTCGTTCTCGCTGACGTCGGTGTGCTGGGGGGACAGCTCCCTTTCGAGGGCCGCACGTGCGGAGTCGCTGATGCCCGAGGTGAACGTACCGGGGACGGTGATGACGAACATGGTCATGTCTGCTCCTCAACGGGACCCGGCCCGACCGTCGGGCCGGGTCCTCCTCATTCTCCTGACGAAGCCGTGCCGGAGGGTTCCCGCCACGTCCGGGGGAACGGCTGCGCGCGAACCGGCCTCAGGCGCTCGCGTGGCGGGGGGCGGACGCCCGTCGCGGTGCGGCGTGGTGCGCCGGACGGTGTCCGGCGGAGGCCCGCAGGCCGCGCAGCCACAGGGCGACGGTGCCCAGCAGGGCGACGAAGACCGCCAGCAGGCCCACGGAGACCCACATCTGCCGGGACCCGGGATGCGTCCACGCGGTCCAGGTCGCCGCGACGGCCCACAGCAGGGCGGCCGCCGCGTAGAAGGTGCGGATCCGGCGCAACTGACGCGTGGCCCGCAGGGGGGTGAGGTGATCGGTCTTCGCTGCCATGCCGACCCGTGTACCCCGTGCCGTGCGATTACACCGGGGATCCTCACGGCCCTTTTCGGGCCCGGAGGGGAAGCGGGGACGCGGCTTCCGTCGCAGGATGGCCGGAAGGTCCGCCCCGGGCCGCGGGGGGCCGGTGGGCGGGTGTGTTCCGGGCGCGTCCCGGGAGGCGGAAGCGAAGGGAGCCGGTGCCGATGACGTCGGGGTCTCGTCCGGAGCACACGCCCGACGGGCGTTACGTCGTCGTCGGCGGCCGCCGGTGGCGCGCCACCGACCCGGACATCCCTCCGGAGGAGGCCGCGCGGCTGCGCTCCCTCCTGATGGCGGCCCGTCGCGCCGTGGGAGCGGCGCGGCGGGAGCACGACGCACAGGCCGAACGCGCCGCGCGGGCGCGCGTGCACACGGCGAAAGTGGCCCTCGGGGAGCGCGGGGAGCCGTGGTGGGAGCAGAACCCGGCGCAGCGGAGGGCCCGTTGGAGCCGGGGCCTGGAAGCCCTGGACGGGTGACGGGGACCGCGCCGTCCGCGACCCGGGCGGTTGCTCGTGCCCCGGACGCACGGGGGTCCGGACGGGGCCGGGGTCGATTGTCAGTGGTGGGTGGGACGGTAGGAGCATCCGGTCGGGGACCGGGAAACCAGGGGGAGCCGTCATGTCCGGGAACCAGAACTACATCAACCACGTCGCGCTCGTGCTGGACGCCAGCTCGTCGATGCGCCACCTGAGCGGCAAGGTCGTGGAGGTCGCCGACCAGCAGATCGCGTACCTCGCCCGCCGGTCGGAGGAGTTGGACCAGGAGACCCGGGTCACGGTGTACGTCTTCGCGGACGACGTGCGGTGCGTCGTCTACGACAAGGACGTGCTCCGGATGCCGTCGCTGAAGCAGCTGTACCGGGTCGGCGGGATGACGTCCCTGCTGGCGGCCACGCTGAAGTCGCAGCGCGAGCTGGCGCGAACGGCCCAGTTGTACGGCGACCACAGCTTTCTGACGTTCGTGCTGACGGACGGCCAGGAGAACGCGAGCCACCGCTGCCCGGACGCTCCGTCCGGGAACCCGGGTGAACTGGTGAAGGCCGTGGCCGCGATGATCGGGACGCAGCAGGACAACTGGACGCTGGCCGTCCTCGTGCCGGACCAGGTGGGGAAGCGCGAGGCCGTGCAGTGCGGCTTCCCGAAGGAGAACGTCGCCGTCTGGGACGCCACGAGCACCCGGGGCCTGGAGGAGGCCGGGCAGGTCATCCAGGAGGCCACCGAGAAGTTCATGGTGGGCCGCACCAAGGGCATCCGGGGGTCGCGGGCGGTGTTCTCCACGGGCGCGGAGGCCGTCAACAAGGACACGGTCGCGGCGGCCGGCCTCACCCCCGCGGACCCGTCGGCGTACCGGCTGATACCGGTGGACCACGACACGGCGATCCGGGACCGGGTCGTGGAGTCCGGGCACGTCTACCGCACGGGCTGCGCGTTCTACCAGCTGAGCAAGTCGGAGAAGGTGCAGGCGCGGAAGCGGATCGCGGTGCTGGAGAAGAAGACGGACCGGGTGTACACGGGGCCCGAGGCCCGGGCCCTGCTCGGCCTGCCGGACGTGGAGGCGCGCGTCCGGCCGGACCACAACGACGACTTCACCATCTTCGTGCAGAGCACCAGCGTGAACCGGAAGCTCGTGCCGAACACGCGGCTCCTGGTGATGGTCTGACGGCGTCGGACGTCTCCCCTCCCGAACCCCGGGAGGGGAGACGTCCGCGGCGGCGCCGGGCCGTCCGGTCGGGTGCCGGACGGCCCGGCGCCGCACGGATGGCGGATCAGTCGTCGAGGGCGTCCAGGACCTTCCCGAGGTCGACGAACTTGAAGTTCGTCGACGGGCGCTCGCCGTCGACGGGCGAGTCGTGCCCGTCCTGGACGACGAGGAGTCCCCTCGGGTACCTGGAGCCGAGGGGGGCGTTCAGCGCGGCCGCGCCGTCGCACTCCTCCGAGCCGTCCGGTCCTGCGCTCGCGGGCGTGACGCGGAATCCGCCCTCGTACGCGTTGCCGTCCTGGCGTTCGCGGTCGTAGGCGGCGAACGTGTCGTCGCCCTGGCTGGAGGCGAGGAGGTGTCCGTCGCCGTCCGGTTCGGTGACCAGCGTCAGGCCTTCGACGTCGGCGGAGAGCCTCGTGCCGCCGTAGCCGGGGTCGGCGCCGGGCGCGCACTCCTCGGTCTCCTCGTCGTACGTCCCGGGGACGCCGTACTCGCGGACCCTGTCGATCAGCCGGGGGGTGCCGGTGAGGTCGGCGCGCAGACGCCAGATGCCGACGTCCTCCTGGCCGGCGTACAGGGTGCCGTTCGCGGGGTCGACGACCATGCCCTCGACCTGGGGCAGTTCGCCGGGCTCCGCGCACGGCGACCAGGACGTGCCGTTCGGAAGCCGGAAGGCGGAGGGCAGGTCCAGGGTGCGGACCTTGCGGTAGGTCACCCGGCCCCCCTTCGACGGGAGCAGTTCGAGCAGGGCGACGCTCGTGCGCTCGCGACGGCTGACCAGCGCGTAGGCCTTCCCGGACGCCGGGTCCGTCCAGGTCGCCAGGCCGTAGGCGGTCCGTTGTTCGTTGACCTCGGCCTGGTCCCCGGAGAAGACGGCCGGCGCGGTGGGGGCGGTGACGTCGGTGAGCGGGCCGCCGGGGCGGTCGCGGTCGATGCGGTAGAAGCGCAGCCGGTCGTGGCCGCGGTCGGTGGTGACGGCGAGGTCGGCCCGGCCGGAGGACAGACGCGGTCCCCGTACGAGGTCCACGTTGTTGAAACGGCCGGGAGCGTCGCCCGGGGCGGCGGCGGGTGGCGCCGCTATCGACTGCACCGGGCGCGCGTCCAGGTCGTAGACGCGCAGGCCGCCCTCCTTGGCGGTGGCGACGACCAGGCTGCGTTCGGGGGCGGCGGCGTTGCGCCAGATGGCGGGGTCGTCCGCGTCCGCGTTGCCGCCCGCGTCGTCGTCGTGCAGCGTCGGCGTCTCCGCGCGGGGCGCGACCGCGGGCAACGGGCCGGCGGAGGCCCGGTGCCGGGCCTCGGCGGGTACGGCGAGGGCGGCTGCCGCGAGGACCGTGCTCAGGGCCAGTACGGTCGGCCGGACGAACGTGGAGCGTGTCACATGGTCTCCTGGGAAGGGCGTCCATCGGTCTCGCGCGAGCCTGGTGCCCGACGGTGACGGCACGGCGACCGCCGGACGAACGGCCGCCCGGACAGCGGGTGTACGGGAGCTGAAGACCGGAGCCGCGGTGCCGGGCTCGGCGGCGTGACGCGGAGTCGCCGCGCGGGCCGGCGGACCGGTCGGTGAGATCTTGCCCGCACATCCGGATACGGTTCCGGTCGCCGGGCATGCGGGCCTCATGGAAACGAAAGCCAGTTCGGCCGGGAGGGCCGGAGAGCCTCGCGCCCCCGAGCGGCCGCGGGGGCTGCCGGCCGTCGCCGACGGGACGGCCCGGATCCTCCGCCGGACGGCGGGCGCCGCCCCGGGAACCGTCCGCCGCTCCCGGGCCGACCGGGCCCGGGCGCACACCAGAGGCTTTCCGAACGGCTCGAAGGGGAATTGAATGACTTCCGTGGAACAGCGTCCCAGACCCGCCGAGGCCCGCATCCGGCACCTGCGCCGACGACTGGAACGACTGATGGGCGTCGCCGCCACCGAGGGGAACGAGCTGATCGCGCTGCGCAACGGCGATCAGATCTTTCCGGCCATGCTGGACGCCATCAAGACGGCCGAGCACACCATCGACATGATGACCTTCGTCTACTGGCGCGGACAGATCGCCCGGGACTTCGCCGTGGCCCTCGCCGAACGGGCCGCCGCCGGCGTGCGGGTGCGCCTGCTCCTCGACGGCTTCGGCGCCATGCGGATCGAGCAGGACCTCCTCGACCGGATGGAGGAGGCCGGCGTGAGGGTCGCCTGGTTCCGCAAGCCGCTGTGGCTCTCGCCGCTCAAGCAGAACCACCGCTGCCACCGCAAGGCGTTGATCGTCGACGAGGACACGGCGTTCACGGGCGGCGTGGGCATCGCCGAGGAGTGGTGCGGCGACGCCCGGAATCCCGGCGAGTGGCGCGACACCCACGTCAAGGTCCGCGGTCCGGCCGTGGACGGCATCGCCGCGGCCTTCTCGCAGAACTGGGCCGAGTGCCACGACGAGCTGTACGACGACCGGGACCGGTTCATCGGGCACGAGCAGTCCGGGGACTGTGTCGTGCAGGTGATCCGCGGCTCGGCGAGCATCGGCTGGCAGGACATGCAGACCCTGATCCGGGTCATGCTCACGAGCGCCGAACAGCGCTTCCGGCTGGCCACCGCCTACTTCGCGCCGGACACCTACTTCGTGGACCTGCTGTGCGCGACCGCGCGGCGCGGTGTGGCGGTGGAGATCCTGCTGCCCGGTCCCTACACCGATCAGCGGGCCTGCCGGCTGGCGGGCCAGTACCACTACGAACGTCTGCTGGAGGCGGGGGTGACGATCCACCAGTTCCAGCCGACGATGATGCACGCCAAGGTCATGACGGTCGACGGCGTGGCCTCGCTGATCGGCTCGACCAACTTCAACCGGCGTTCCATGAGCCATGACGAGGAGGTGATGCTGGCCGTCCTCGACGAGGAGTTCACCGCCGGTCTGGACCGGGACTTCGAGGACGACCTGCGGCGCAGCTCCCCCGTGGATCCCGCTCGCTGGCGGCGCCGTGCCGCCCTCCAACGGCTGGGGGAAGCGGCCGTGCTGCCCATCCGCCGGTTCCTGTAGGACGTCGCCGGGGCCGTCCGGGAGATCCGGCCGGCCGTCGCCGGCCGGTCAGCTCCGCGCTTCGTCGAGTTCCGCGGACCGGTCGTGGAGCCTGTCGTGTTCCGCACGGGCCGAAGCCGGAAGGACGGTCCCGCCCGGGCCGTCGACACCGCGCTCCGACGGGAGCGGGAAGTGGGCGACGATCCGCTTTCCCCCACCGTGCGGTGAGACCACGACCCTGTCGCTGATCGTGTGGACCATGCGCATGCCGTGACCGCCGACCCGCGTCGGGTCGGCCTCCCTCACCACCGGCGCGTCCCCGGAGGTGTCCCACACGGTGATCGTGAGTTCGTCACCGGACAGCCGCAGGATCAGGCCGCAGGGGCCCGGAGCGTGCCGGGCGGCGTTGGTGACGAGTTCGCTGACGGCGAGTTCCGCGTCGAGCGCGAGGGAGGCGGGTACCGCGGCACGTCCGGTTCGCGGGGCTCGGGCGAGAAGGGCGCGCAGAGCGCGGCGGGCTTCCGCCATACGGGCGGCGCCTTCCTCCCAGGTCGCTTCGTAGCACAGCGTGGCGTACGCGTCCGTCTCCGGCTCACCTGCCTTCTGCTTCCCGGGCGGGATGACCATGGGGGAATCTTTCGTCGTGTCCGTCGCTGTTCGGCGCTTGCGCATTCCTGCGTCTACCCCGGTGCCGAGCGCACACACGGTGGTCCGCTCCGGGTGCCGCCGAACAGAGTACGCGGTCGGGTCCGGGCGGCACGGGGACGGGCTCCGGACGGCCGCGGCGGCCGAAGCGTTCCGTGTCCCCCGCCGACGCCGCCCTCCCCTCCGGCCGCCCGCCCGGCAGGTGGCGGCGTCCTCCACCGTCCGCCGTACCTTCAGGACGGTGTCGCCCCCGGTGAGCTCCAGGATCCGGCGCACCGGCGCCGTCGGCCCGGCCGGACGCGGCTCCGTCGTCCGGTGGGTGAGGATCGGCAGGTTCAGGAAGGCCGGGTCCGCGAAGGTGACGGCGGAGACGCCGGGACCACTCTGCGGTGGTGCTCGGCCGCGGCGGCCGGGGCGGTCGCCGGGGGAGCGATCGTCTGCGCGTCGTAGGAGCCGCACGCGACGACGACCGGGGCTCCGCGCGCCTCGTACCGCGTCGGGACCCGCGCGGCGCGCGCTCCGGCCGCCCGGTCCCCGCTCCCGTCGAGATCGCTCTCGCGCCCTGTCGTGACGGCCTCGCCCGAGGACGTCTTCGGACCCTTCCCGTGGCTCTCCCGGGAACACGTCAGCGGAGGCGGGCCTGTCCGTCGCCTCCCTGCTCTCCCTGCTCGTCCAGGACGAGACCGACCGCACCGGGGGGCCGGAGGAGCCGCCGTCGCCGGCGGACGAGGGCTCCCCGGAGTAGGGCCGCGCCGGGCCGCCGGATCAGCGGCCCGGCGGGTGCTCCCCCGGGCCCTGCCGGGCGGGGGCCAGGGGCGTGGGAGAGAGGGCGGTCGTCTCCTCCCCCGGTTCCAGCAGGGTGTCCGCCGCTCCGACGATGAGCGGGTCGGGCGCGCCGACCGCCTCCTCGTCCTTGTTCTCGTAGTCGATGCGGGACAGGAGGCTGCGCATGGCTTCGAGGCGGCCCCGTCGCTTGTCGTTGTTCTTGACCACGGTCCAGGGCGCGTGTTCGGTGTCCGTCGCCCTGAACATGGCGACCTTCGCGGTGGTGTAGTCGTCCCAGAGGTCGAGGGAGGAGAGGTCCGTGGGCGAGAGCTTCCACTGCCGCACGGGGTCGACCTGGCGGATGGCGAACCGGGTGCGCTGCTCGGACCGGGAGACGGAGAACCAGAACTTCACGAGGTGGATCCCGTCCTCGACCAGCATGCGTTCGAACAGCGGGCTCTGGTGGAGGAACAGTTCGTACTCGTCGTCGGTGCAGAATCCCATCACCCGCTCGACGCCGGCCCGGTTGTACCAGGAGCGGTCGAAGAAGACGATGTCGCCCGGGCCCGGGAGGTGGGCCGCGTAGCGCTGGAAGTACCACTGTCCGGCCTCGCGCTCGGTCGGCTTGTCGAGGGCGACGATCCGGGCTCCGCGCGGATTGAGCCGCTCGGTGAACCGCTGGATGGTGCCGCCCTTCCCCGCGGCGTCCCGTCCCTCGCACAGCACCGTGATCCGGGCGCCGGTGCTCTTGGCCCAGCGTTGCAGCTTGAGCATCTCGATCTGCAGGATCCGCTTCTGCCGCTCGTACTCGGCGCGGCGCACCTTGCGGGTGTACGGGTAGTTCTCCCGCCAGGTGCGGATGGGCTCGCCCCCGGCGCCGAGCAGGAGCGGCTGCTCGGGCCGGCTGGTGTCGACGCTGAGTCCTTCGAGCAGGTCCGGTGCGGCGTCCCGGTCCTCTTCGGTCCCCTCGCCACCGGTACCGTTCACGCCGGTCATCGGGTACTCCCCTTCACAGGTCCTTCCGGACCCTGCCCCTACCCGCTGGTGCCGGTCTCACCCGGTCGGCCTACCCCGGCCGGCACGGTCCCGCGCCCGGGGTCAGGACGTGCTGGCCCCGCCGCGGGCCAGGGCGAACACCCCGAGGACGATCAGCGCCACGCCGGCCAGCTGGGGCAGCAGCCACCAGCCCGTGCGGATGTGCTCCTCGTACAGCAGGACGCCCAGGAGCAGGCTCACCGTGGCGTCGCCGAGGGTCAGGGCGGGTTGCGAGGCCACGAGCGGGCCGCCCTGCATGGCGTGTTCGAGCAGCAGGAGGGCCGCGATCCCCGCCGCGCAGAAGGCGTAGGTCTGCCAGGCCGTCAGGAAGGCGCCGATCCCGCCCTCGTCGAGGATGTGCATGGACGTCTTCATGAGGGCGGCGGTCAGCGCGTAGCAGATCGCGGTGGCGGCGCCGAGGCAGCCGGCCCTGGCCCGGCCGGGCGGTCGGCGCAGTCCGGTGGCGGCGAGCGCCACCACGGCGACGGCGCAGGCCACCAGGACCGGCACCCAGTGGTCCAGGGGGACGTGGGTGCGGTTTCCGGCGGGCGAGGCGGCGGCGAGGGCCACCCCGAGCCCGGCCACGACCGCCGCCACGGCCGCCCAGAGGCGGGCGGGCAGCCGTTCGCGCGCCATGAGGGAGGCGATGAGGAGGGCGAGGGGCAGTTCGAGGACGAACAGGGGCTGGACGAGGGCCAGCGGCCCGGTCGCGAGGGCCGCCGCCTGTCCGACGCCGGCGGCGATGACGGCGAGGATGCCGGCCAGCCAGAGCGGGCGGCGCAGCAGGTCGAGGATCAGTCCGGGCCGGAAGGAGTCGGACTGCGGGACGGTGAGCGCGGCACGCCGCTGGAGCACCGTGGCCAGCGCGTTGCTGAACGCGGCGAAGAGGGAGAAGAGGACCGGCAGGACGACGCCCATGCACCGATCCTGACCGGACGGCGGCCGTACGGGGGCGGCGACACCGGCGGGGCGCCCGTACGGGGGACCCGGTCGGGCCAATGCCGGGTCCTGGTCGGGCGAATGCGGGCCCGGCGGCGTGGCCCGGGGCCGCCGTGGTGGTACGTCGTCGGTCATGCAGCCAGGCCCTCCACCGCAGGTGGCCCCGTTCCTCCGCACGGCCGCCGCGTACGCGTGGCGGCTGCTGGTCGTCGGCGCCCTCGTCTACGCCCTGTTCGCCCTGCTCGGGCGGTTCCACGAGATCGGGGTGGCGGTGTTCCTCGGTCTGGTCGTCACCGCGCTGCTGCGGCCGGTCGTGGACCTCGTCGCCCGGGGGCTGCCCCGGTCGGCGGCGGTCGCCCTCACCCTGCTGGGCGGCATCGCGCTGGTCCTGGGCGTGCTCACGCTGGTCGGCGAGGCGGTGGCGGGGCAGCGGACGACGCTGGTGCGGGAGTTCCGGGACGGCGTCGGACGGATCGAGCGGTGGCTGGAGCGGCCGCCGTTCCGGCTGAACCCCGAGGCGCTGTCGGACGTGCAGGAGAGGATCGGCCGGTTCCTCTCCGACCACCGCTCGACGCTGGTCAGCGACGCGGTGAGCGGGGCGCAGCATCTGGTGGCGGTGCTGGCCACGCTGGCGCTCGCGCTGTTCTCCTCGGTGTTCTTCCTCCACTCGGGCGACCGGCAGTGGGCGTGGTTCCGGGAGCAGCTGCCGGCGTCCCTGCGGGGGCGGGCGGAGACCGGCGGGTGGGCGGCGTGGCGCACGTTCACCGGCTACACGCACGGGATCGTGCTGGTGGCCGCGACGAACGCGGTGCTCGTGGGGATCGCGCTGTGGCTGCTCGGGGTGCCGCTCGCGGTCCCGCTGGCGCTCCTGGAGTTCGTGGCCGCGTTCGTCCCGCTGATCGGTTCGCCGGTCGCCCTCGCGGTCGCCGTGGTCGTCGCCCTGGCGGCGAAGGGCCCGTTCGTCGCGGCGGTCGTGATCGCCCTGATCGTGGTGATCGGCCAGATCGAGGGGCACCTGCTGCACCCGCTGGTGATGAGCTGGGCCGTACGGCTGCATCCGCTGGTGGTGGCGATCTCGGTCGTCGCGGGCTCGATCGCGGCCGGCATCGTGGGCGCGGTGGTGGCGGTGCCGCTGGTGTCGGTGGTGTGGTCGGTGATCACGGCGCTGCGGGAGGCCCGCGCGGCGGAACGGCTCGTGGGCGACGCGGATCCGGGGGCGGCCCCCGCTTTACAGGTTCGATCGGGCGGTCCTGAGC
>NZ_LGEG01000019.1 GCF_001280125.1 Streptomyces sp. NRRL F-6492 | reverse complement strand
GGGGTGAGGGGTGAGGGGGTGAGGGGGTGAGGAGTGGCTGGGGAGGTGAGGGGGGCTGGGGGACGGTCTGTTTCGGTGACGGTCAGGTGTCGGTGGACGGGGGGTGGGCGGGTGGCGGCCCGGTCGGCGGGGATTCGGCGGGCGGGGGGTTGGGCGCGAGGAGGGCGAAGGCCTCCTCCACGAGGGCGGGCAGCGCGGTCCGGGGGCCGTCGAGGATCCAGGCGCGCGCGGCCGCCATGAGCGCGGCGGCGCCGGCCCCCACGGCGACGGCCGGCCGCAGGTCGCGCTCGGGGTCGGCGCCGATCCGCTGCGCGACCAGGCGCACCGAGGCCGCCTCGCCCTCCAGGAGGACGCGCCGGAGCACGGCCCGCAGGGGCGCTTCGCGTTCGGCGAGGCGGAACAGCTCGCGCACGCCGTCGCGGCGGTGCCAGGCCGGGACCGCCGGGTCGGCGAGCCAGCTCCGCAGGGCCGCCCGGTAGGCGGTGAGCGGGGGCTCCGTCCCGGGGCGGGCGGCGAGCGCCTCGTTGATCCGCGCGCAGTCGGCGCGGACGCCGTCGACGACGGCCTCTTCCTTGGAGGTGAAGTAGCGGCTGAAGGTGCGCCGGGAGACGCCGACCGCGTCGGTGACGTCCTCGACGGAGACTCCGGCCGGTCCGCGCTCCAGGACGAGCCGCAGCGCGGCCTCGCCGAGCGCTTCACGGGTCCGCTCCCCCTTCGGGCCGCGCCGCGGGCTCCGGAGTTCTCGTTCCGTGCTCCGTTCCGTGCTCATACATGCACCGTACACCCATTAATGTCCCAGTGGGACATTCACCCTCACCCACCCCTCCACCTGCCGGAACGCGCCGAAACACGACAGCGCGAGGTGACGACTTGTCGCCAACTCGTCACCCTCCGTGGTTGACGGGGACGGAGAGGGGCAGACCCTTCATGGGCCGATGGGCGCCCGTGTGAGAGGAGTGAGCCGTGCTGTCCGACTTCTTCGACCGACTGCTGCGCCGCGGCGCGAGTTCCGGTTCCGGCACGGGGCCGCCCCCGGGAGCCGGGACGACGACGGGGGTGCCCGGGCAGGCGCGGCCTTCCCGGAACCTCGTCCTCGACGCCGACTTCTCCTCCGCCGGGCAGTGGATCGCCGGCCGCTCCTGGGCGTATCCCCACGGCGGTCCGACCAACCCCGGCGACAACAAGCTCGACCACCTCACGGACGATCCCGCGTACAGCCGGAGCGGGGTCTTCCGGGCGACCCCCCGGCCCGACGGCCGCTGGACCGCCGGGCTGCTCACCACCGAGGGCAGCCCCGAGGGGTTCCTGGTGCGCACGGGCGACGTCCTGGAGGCCCGGGTGCGGCTGCCGGTGGAGATCGGCGCCTGGCCGGCGATCTGGACCTGGCGCGACGGCGGCCAGGAGATCGACGTCTTCGAGTACCACCCCGACAACCCGGACCTGCTCGAACTGTCGAACCGGGTGCGGGGGCGCCACCACTACTTCCGGGACCCGGCCGTCCGTCCGGGAGCGTGGATCGACTTCCGGGTCGAGTTCGGCGCGCGCTCTGTGGTGTGGTGGGTGAACGGCTCGCGGGCCTTCGACGACCGCCGGGGGGTGAGCCGCTCCTGGCGCGCGTACCTCATCGTGAACCTCTCGGTCTGCGCGGGCCGCTACCACCCGGCGCCCGAGCCGGGCACGGCGGAGATGTCGTACGAGGTGACGGAGCTGCGCGTGTACCGCGGCTGACCCGGACCGGTGGCCGGGCCGCCCGGTTCCGCGTACGGCGGGAGGGGGGCGTCGACGCGCGCGACGGCGGGGGAAGCGTCGTGGGGGCAACGGGTGTTGCGTAGGCTCGAACAGAGCGTTCCGCGCACCCGCACCGTGCCGTCCGTACGACGAGGAGGACCCCATGACCACCGCCGAAGAGGGACGGCAGCGGCTCGACGCGGCCAGTGTGCTCAACGCGAAGAGGACGCTGCTCCAGCTCCTCGCCCGGGCCGGCGTCTGGTCGGGCGACGCGGAGGAGATGATCGGGTTCGTCGAGGCGGGCGCCCTGGCCCTCGCGTACGAGGAGATCGGCGGGGCCGGGCGGAGCGCCCCGGACGGGAAGGGCGAGGCCTACGCCGCCGGTTGGCTCGACGGCGCCCGGGCCGTGGCCGACGAGCTCGGCGGCGTCGCCGAGCGGGCCCTGCGGCAGGCCCTCGCCGCCGATCCCACGACCGACTCCCCCGACGACCGCCCGCCCGTCGGGCGCACGGAGATGGAGCGGACCAAGGTGGCGGTCACCCCGATCTACCTCTCCTTCACCGACGTCTCCGACCTCGATCCGGAGGTCACCGAGCAGGTGCTCGGCGCCGTCCTGCGCACCATGAGCTCCCGTCAGCGCTCCCGCTACGCGGGGCGGTTGGCGGAGTTCGCCACGACCCACCGGGAGCATCTGGAGCGGCTGTACGCGGAGTACGGACCGGGCAGCGCCATCGCGATCCACGGCCGCTACACCCTCGTCCACTCCCCCACCAGCGTCGCCGTCCTGGAGCGGCTCGCGGCGGCGCCCTCCGCCCTGTACGAGGAGTGGGACGCCGCCGAACTTCCGCCCGCGTGGCTGGACGGCCTGACGAAGGCCTGGGGCGCACCGGCCTGACCTTCGTCCGCCCGCCGCTCCCGGAGGGGCGGGCGGACGAAGGGTAAACGTTTCTTCGCGGCTGCCCTCAGCTGTCGGCCACCGATCGTCGGCGGCCGGCCGCTAGTCGAGGAAGGGGTCGGGATACCTGGCGGAGAAAGGTTCCTCCGGACGGTCGGACCGCTCCCCCTCCCCCCGGCGGGCGTCGGTCCAGACGGCCTCGATGCCCAGGGGCCGGGTCAGCTCACCGGACCGCCAGGAGGGCGGGAGGCCCGTCGTCTCCCGCGCGCGTGCGGAGTGCGGGGACGTCGGCGGGACATCGTGCTCGATGCCGCCGAGGCGCCGCTCGAAATCGGCCTGCAAACGGTTCATCGTGTCGAGGAAGTCCTTGAGAGGAATGGTTCCTTCGTACATGCGTTCCTCCTGTTGCCCGCGGCGAAGGTCATCACATTCGAATAAAAAGGGCACTGTTGATGACACATCCCCTCAACGACACCCTCACTCGAAGGGGAACGCGGCATTCGGGTGACCCGCGCCGCGGGGAGAACCGGTCCTTCGCAGCTGGCAGCGCTTGGGGCCGCGTCAGCCGGCCGGTTCCGCGCGGAAGGCGATCATGGCGGTGTCGTCGCGGTGGTCGGAGAGGTCCTGCAGGAGGCGGAGCAGGTCGGGCAGGGGCTCGTCGCGGTGGAGCGCCGCCGCCCGCAGGAGGCACCGCTGCCCGGCGTCGAGGGAGGTGCCGGGGGTCTCGATGAGCCCGTCGGTGTACTGCAGGAGGGTGTCGCCGGGGGCGAGGCCGTGCGTGTGGGTGGTCCGGGGGAACGCGGGGGCGACGCAGAGCGGCGGGTCCTCGCCGCTGCCGTCGAGGAAGCGGGGCTCTCCCCGCGCGGGGATCAGCAGGGGCGGCGGGTGTCCGGCGTTGGACCAGGTCATCCGCCAGGTGCCGTCGGGCCGCCGGCGCAGATGGGTGTGGACGACGGTGGTGAAGGAGCCGACGTCGAGGCCTTCGGCGGCGTCGTCGAGCATGGCGAGGACGGCGGCGGGCGTGCAGTCGGGGCCCTTGTTCCAGGCGAGGGCGCGGAGCATGCTGCGCATCTGTCCCATGACGGTGGCGGCGCCGAGGTCGTGGCCGGCGACGTCCCCGATGTCGAGGACGAGAGTGCCGTCGGGGAGCGTGATGACGTCGTACCAGTCGCCGCCGATCTCGTTGGCCGGGCTGGCCGGCTGGTAGCGGGCGGCCAGGCTCGCCCCGGGCACGGCGGGCGGGCGGGTGAGCTGGGCGCGCTGGAGGCCCAGCGCGGTGCGGCGGGCCTGCTGGAGGTCGAGGACCTTGCGGATGGGCCGCTGCGCGTGGTGCAGGATCTCGCGCAGCAGCTCGACGTCGGCGGGTTCGGGGACGGGGGTGTCCCCGCTGGTGGAGGTGGTGGCGTACCCGAGGACGATGTCGTCGACGACCAGCGGGATCAGGGTCATGCTGGTCGCGCCGGAGGCCGTGAGCCACCGCTCGGTGACCTCCGGCACCAGATCGGGCGGGACCCGGCCGTCCGGGGACAGCCGGAACGTCCTCGGTTCGCGGCTCTCCAGCACCTCCCGCATGACCGCGGTGACCGTGACGCTCTGCCCCATCCGCGAGGGCGCGGGCGGGAGTCCGGCGCGGGTGGCGGAGGCGACCCGCCGGGCCGTGACCGTCGCGTGCTCCGGGAGCGGCCACTCCTCGTGGGAGAGGAGCAGGATCACGCAGGCGTCGGCGAGTTCGGGGACGACCGACTCCACCACCACGGCGAACGCCGTGTCCAGGCCGCCGCCCGACGCCTGCGCCACCCGGGCGAGGAGGTGTTCGCGCAGCTCGGCGCCCCAGGTGTCCTCGACGTCGACGGTGGCGGCGATCCACTCCTCGGCGCGGCCGTCGCGCACGATGGGGACGCAGCGCATGGCCATGTGGCGGTAGGAGCCGTCGGCCGTGCGGAGGCGGAAGGTGTTCTGGTAGATCTCGGGGGGACGCCGGGCGCGCGCCCCGTGCCAGGCGTCGACGAGCGCCTGCCGGTCCCGGGGGTGGACGTAGGCGTACATGCCCTCGCCCTCGTGGCGGGGCAGGGGGGCGCCGGTCAGCTTCTCCCAGCCGGGGACGATCTCCTCGACGCCGCCGTTCGCGCGCACCACCCACACCATCTGGGAGACGGCCGTCACCAGGGCCTCGAAGCGCTGGAGGGCGCGGGTCTCGGCGGTGGTCTCCAGGGTCACGACCAGGACCCCGTCGCCGACCGGGGTGGGGACGGGGGTGCAGGAGGTGACGAAGTGGCGGACCTCGTCCGGGCCGCCGGGGACGGGCAGCAGGGAGTCGGTGAGCTGGCGGGGGCGTCCGGTGGCGAGGACGTCGTCCAGGACGGCCAGGAACCGCTCGGCGGCCGGTTCCGGGTAGGCCTCCCGGGCGGGCCTGCGGAGGGGGCGGTCGCCGAGCGTCCTCCTGTACGCCGCGTTGACGTAGATCAGCAGGTGCTCGGGTCCCCCGAAGAGGGCGACCGCCGCCACGGTCGCGTCGAACAGCTTCGGGTCGAGGGCCCTCGCGGGGCTCATCGTCCCTCCGTCCCCGTCCGGGCCGGTGGGCGTTCCGGCCGTCCGCCGGTCCGCCGACGATCCGGTGCGATCATCCTGTGAGCCTTTCGTCCTTCCGGCGCGTGAACCCCCGCATCCTCCAGGGGACCGCGTCACGGGGGTCCGCGCCACACGAGCGGCTCCCCCGTCCGTGTGCGCCCCGAGCGCCGTTCGCCCCCTTCCCTCCGGTCTCCCAGCGAAGATCGACACCCCTGGTGTTCGAGTGCCCGAACGAATAGGTTAGGCTCACCTAACAAGCGTTCGCGACGACCGCCGCCTCTGCGTGATCATGTCCGGAGAGGCGTGGGCGCGGCGTCTGCACACCTCTGCCCGGAGACAAGGAACCGTCATGCCTTCTGTGTTCACCCCTCTTCGCCGCCGCGCCCTCGTGGCGGGGGCCGCCGCGGTCTCGCTCGGCCTCATGGTGACCGGATGCGGTTCGGACGAGAAAAAGGACGACGCGGCGGGTCCGGCGTCCAAGGCTCCGGCGGGCGCGTTCCCCGTCACCATCAAGAGCGCCCTCGGCGAGGCGGTCATCAAGGACAAGCCCAAGCGCGTCGTCACCCTCGGCCAGGGCTCCGCGGAGACCGCCATCGCCCTCGGCAACGTCCCGGTCGGCATCGAGGAGTACCCCTGGGGCAGCGACAAGACCGGCTACCTCCCCTGGATCCACGAGGCCGTGACGAAGTCCGGCGCCACGCTCCCCAAGCAGTTCAAGGGCGGTGAGGAGCTCGACATCGAGGCCATCACCGAGCTCGAGCCCGACGTCATCCTCGCCCCGTGGTCCGGCCTCACCCAGAAGCAGTACGACGTCCTCAAGGACATCGCGCCCACCGTCGCCTACCCCGAGAAGGCGTGGAGCACGAACTGGGACCAGCAGATCGAGATCGTCGCCAAGGCGCTCGGTCAGCCGGAGAAGGCCAAGGAGCTGGAGTCGAAGATCGACAAGCAGCTCGCCGACGCGGCCGCCTCCCGCCCCAACTACAAGAACGTCACGTTCTCGTACATCTACAACACCGGCCCCGGCACCCTCGGCGTCTTCAAGCCCGAGGAGCAGCGCGTCGCGATGGTCTCCAAGCTCGGCCTCAAGGTCGACCCGGTCGTGAACACCTTCAAGGAGACCGAGGGCACCGACTCCGCCCTGATCGGCCTGGAGAACGCCAACAAGCTCGCCAAGAGCGACATCGCCTTCACCTTCTACATGGACGAGAAGTCCCGCAAGACGGTCGAGGCCCAGCCCCTGTACGCGGCCATCCCCGCCGTGAAGAAGGGCGCGCTGGTCTACAGCCACGACACCCCGTTCGTCACCGCCTCCTCGATGATCAACCCGCTGACGGTGCCGTACAGCATCGAGCGCTACCTGCCGATGATCGACAAGGCCGTCGCCAAGGCCGGAAAGTAACCACGGATTCCGGCGTGACCACACTCTCCCGGACCGTCCAGGGCCCCGCCGTCGCACGGCGGGGCCCTGCCCGGTACCTAGCAGCCGCCGTCCTGTGCCTGGTCCTGCTCGCCCTGGCCCTGCTCGCCAGCGTGATGTTCGGCAGCAGGCCGACGTCCCCGGCCGAGGTCCTGCGGGTCGTCACCGGCGGCGGCGACGACTACCTCCGCACCGTCGTCGAGAGCCGCTACCCGCGCACCGCCCTCGGCGTGCTCGCGGGCCTCTGCCTCGGGATCGCCGGCACGCTGATGCAGGGCATCACCCGCAACCCGCTCGCCGAGCCGGGGCTCCTCGGCATCAACGCGGGCGCGTCCGCGAGCATCGTCGCCGCCACCGCGTTCCTCGGCGCGTCCGGGCAGCGGGAGACCATCTGGTGGGCCCTCGTCGGCGCCCTGGTGACCGGTGTCCTCGTCCATCTCGTCGGCACGGCCGGCGGGGGCGGCGGTCCGGTGCGCCTCGTGCTCGCCGGCGCGGTGCTCTCCGCGATCCTCGCCGCGTTCATCCAGGCCGTCGCGCTGTCCCGGCCGAAGGTCTTCGACACGTACCGCTACTGGGTGGTGGGGTCGCTCGGCGGGCGCGGCTTCGACGCCCTCTGGGCCGTGCTGCCGTTCGCCGCGGCCGGTCTCCTGCTCGCCGTCGTCCTCGCCCCCGGGCTCAACGCCATGGCGATGGGCGACGACAAGGCCGCCTCGCTCGGCATCAGCCCCGCCCGGGTCAAGGGCGCCGGGCTGCTCGCCGCGACGCTGCTCAGCGCGGCGGCCACGGCGGCGGTGGGGCCCATCGCCTTCGTCGGGCTCGCCGTCCCGCACCTGGTCCGGGTGCTGGTGGGCGCCGACTTCCGGATGCAGATCCTGTTCACCGCGCTCGCGGGCCCCACGCTGCTGCTCTTCGCGGACGTCGTCGGGCGGGTCCTGCTGCGTCCCGAGGAGCTGATGGTCGGCGTCGTCACCGCGTTCGTGGGCGCGCCGGCCCTGCTCTTCGCCGTCCGTCGCATGAGGGGAGCGGCATGAAGACCACCGACCGGACCGAGACTCCGGCCGAGACGCGGACCGGGGGCCCGGCCGTGACGCCGCCGCGTCCGGCGGGGCGCCTGCTCGTACGGATCGGCCCCCGGGTCGCGATCCCCGTGCGCCGCTCCTCCCTGGTCGCCGCCGCGCTGTCGGTGCTGCTGCTCCTGGCGGCGGCCGTGGCGACGCTCTCGATGGGCCGACTGGGCATCCACCTCGCCGATCTGCCGTCGGCGCTCATGGGCGAGGCGACGGGCAAGAACGCCTTCGTCCTGAACCGGCTGCGCGGCCCGCGGCTCGTGGTGGCCATCGCCACCGGCGCGGCCTTCGGCCTGTCCGGGGCCCTGTTCCAGTCGGTCACCCGCAATCCGCTGGGCAGCCCCGACGTGATCGGGCTCAGCGCCGGCTCCGGCGCGGGGGCCGCGGCCGCCGCGCTCTTCTTCCCCGACACCGTCCCGGTCGCCGTCGGCTCCCTGGTCGGCGCGGTCGGCGCCATGGCGCTGGTGTACGTCTCCACCGGGACCGGGTTCCGCAACCCCGGGCGCCTGGTCGTGGCGGGCATCGGCGTGGCCGCCATGTCGACGGCCCTGACCCAGTACGTGGTCTACGCCGTCGAGCGCGACAAGGCGAGCGCCCTGACCGCGTACATCAACGGCAGTCTCTCCGCCCGTTCCTGGGACGACGCGACGGTCATCTGGGGGGTGCTGCTCGTCTGTCTGCCGCTCGCGGCGCTCCTCGCGCGGCCGCTGGGCATCGGCGAGATGGGCGACGACCTCTCCACCGGTCTGGGCGCCCGCCCGGACCGGACCGCGACGGCGGCGGTCGCCCTGTCGATCGTGCTGTCCGCGGGCGCGGTCGGCGTGGCCGGTCCGATCGCCTTCATCTCCCTGACGGCGCCGCAGATCGCCAAGCGGGTCACCCGGAGCGGCGGACCGCAGCTGGTCATGTCGACGCTGCTCGGCGCCCTGCTCCTGGTCCTCGCGGACCTCACGGCCCAGCAGCTGCCGCTCTTCGACGACCTGCCGGTCGGTCTGTACACGATGGCCGTCGGAGGGGCGTACCTGGGCTATCTGCTGCTGCGGGAGTGGAAGCGGCCCGTCTGAGACGGGTACGGCGGGAGGAGGGGGCCACCGGGTGGCCCCCTCCTCCCGTTTCCGTCACCCGGTGAGCGGCTCGCCGACGCGCAGGTTCCAGCGGCCGGTCCGGCCGCTGAGGTGAACGGCCGTCAGGGGGCGGACGTCCAGGCGCCGGGCGACCGCGTCCGGGACCCCGAGGGCGTGGACCGTCGCGGCGCGGACGACGTCGGGTTCGACGACGGCCGTGACGCGTCCCGATCCCTCCCGGAGCGCGTCGAGCCAGGCCCCGACCCGGACGCGCAGGTCGCGGAGGGACTCCCCGCCGTGCGGCGCGGCCTCCGGGTCGGACAGCCAGGCGGCCAGCGCGGCCTCCTCGGCGGCGGCGACGTCGTCGAGGGTCCTCCCCCGCCAGCGGCCCATGGCGCAGCCGGCCAGGGCGGCCACCGGCCCGGCCCGCAGGCCGAGGGCCCGCGCGGTGCCGAGGCAGCGCGCGGACGGCGAGGCGTACGCGCGCGTGGCGGGGGCCACGACGGCGGCGAGGGCCTCGGCGCGGGCGAGCCCCGCCGGGTCGAGGGGGCCGTCGTCGTCGAACCGGACCTCGCGCAGCGCGTCGCTCGTGGCGGGCGGGACGAGCGTCAGCCGGACTGTCATCGGGATCCTTCTCGGTCGGCGCCGGTACGGGGCGGCGGGGCGGTCCCCCGTACGGTACGGGCCGCGGGGAGGCGGGCGTTCCGCCCGGGGGCGCACGGAAGGTGATCCAGGCCTCACGCCCTTAACAATGTCCACGTCACGCGGTACCGTCAGGCGACATTTGAACAGCGTGACGACGGCGAGACGGAAGTCCGGTGGGAACCCGGCACGGTCGCGCCACTGTGTGCCGAGGCCTCCCCGGGCAAGGGGGGGTCGCGGCGAGTCAGACCCGTGGACCGTCGTCCTGCACCACCGTTTGGGACGCGCGTTCCCGCAGGAGGTTTCATCATGGCCGAGGCTGCCGTCTCCGCTGCCGTTTCCACCCCTTCCGTAGCCGTACCGGCTCCGCTGCCCGTGCGGGCCGTGCTGCCCTGGGCCTTCTTCGTCGGCCTCCTCGCGCTGATCGCGCTGTACTTCGTGGGCGCGGAGCAGGGTGCCACCTCCCTCTTCGCGGGTTCCGACGTGCACGAGTGGGTGCACGACGGGCGCCACCTGCTCGGCTTCCCCTGCCACTGAGAGGCGACGAGCACATGCACGCCTCGACTGTGAGAACCCTGCTGATCCGCGGCATGCTCGCGGGCCTGATAGCCGGTCTGTTCGCCTTCGCCGTGGCCTACGTGGGCGGTGAGCCCTCCGTGAACGGCTCCATCGCCGTGGAGGAGGCCCAGGCCGCCCAGGAGGCGGCCCACGCCGGACACGGCGGCGCGGAGGCCGAGGAAGAGGAGGAGGTGGTCAGCCGCTCGGCGCAGTCCACCTTCGGCCTGGCCACCGGCGTCCTCGTCTACGGAGTGGCGCTGGGCGGCGTCGCCGCGCTCGCCTTCTCCTTCGCGCTCGGCCGCATCGGCCGGTTCAGCCCGCGGGCCACCGCGGCGCTGACCGCGGCGGCGGCCTTCACCACCGTCTACCTGGTGCCGTTCCTGAAGTACCCGGCGACCCCGCCGGCCGTCGGCAACCCCGACACTATCGGGAAGCGCACCACCCTGTTCTTCCTGATGATCCTGCTCAGCGTGCTGCTCGGCGTCGGCGCGGTGATCCTCGGCCGTCGTCTGGCGCCGCGTCTGGGCAACTGGAACGCGAGCCTGGCGGCCGGCTTCGGCTTCCTCCTCGTGACGGGCATCGCCTTCGCGGTCCTGCCCGCCAACGACGACGCGGTCAAGGCGGGCTTCCCCGCCAAGCTGCTGTGGGAGTTCCGGCTGGCCTCGCTCGGCGTCCAGGTCGTGCTGTGGGTGGTGTTCGCCGTGGTCTTCGGCTACCTCGCCCAGAAGGCGCTGGCCGCCCGGACGGCCGACGGGGGGACCCCGGCCCGGGTCGAGGCTCCGGCCGCCGGCTGACCACCGATCCGTACGGAAGCGCCCCGCGTGCCAGGAGCACGCGGGGCGCTTCCGTGTGCGGGCGGTCTCCCGGTCCCCACGGCCGCTTCGGCGGTGGCCGGGACGTTCGCCGTCCGGTCACCGCCGGTCGGTGCGTCCGGTCCCCCCGCACAGCCAGTGGTCGCCCGTCGTGGTCCAGCCGGTCAGTCGCCGGGCGCGTCCGGCGTCCGCCGTGCCGTCGGCGGCGAAGGAGCCCCCGTCGGCGACCAGCCGGAGGCCGGCCAGGGCCGGTTCCAGGAGGGCGGCCACCCGGGCCGGGTGACGGGCCGCCTCCTCCGGCATCCCGGCCAGCACCGCGGCCGCCGCCGCCCCGTCGCACAGCGACAGGTGGAACAGCAGCTGCCGCCAGGCGTACGCCGCGTCCTTCACCGTGCCGAGCGGGCGCGGCTCGTGCCGGGCCCGCTCCGTCAGGCGGCACACCGTGACGAAGCAGCGGCGGGCCGATTCCGCCCAGCCGGAGGCGGGTGCGACGCCGACGCGGTGGACCAGGGTGGCGAGGTTGTGGGTGGTGAGGATCTGGGACTGCTCGATCACCGCGCCGTTCCCCGCCACGCTGCCGGAGGAGTGCCCGCCGGCCCGCTCGTGGCACAGCGCGGCGAACGCGGGCGCGTCCCGGGCGGCGCTCCGCCGGGAGGCCCCGCGGCCCCTCTGCCCGCCGGCCAGGACGTGGACGGCCGCGTAGTCGATGCCGTAGTACCGCGCGTACAGGGATCCTTCGAGCAGTTCCCCGGCCACCGCGGCGGCCGCCCGGAACTTGGGGCTGAAGGTGCCCGTGAAGATGTCGGCGGCCAGCTCCTCGACCAGGGGCGCGTCCAGCCCGGCCCGGCGGGCGAGGACGGCGAGTTCGCGGACGAGCGGGTTGGGCAGCAGGGTGCCGGGGAAGCCGTCGACGGCGACCTCGGCGAGGTGCCGCAGGGTCGCGTGCGCGGAGTCGCGCACGCGCGCGTCGGTACGGTGCTGCGCCGACACCGCACGGACCCAGGGCAGTTCGTCCGGCCGGACCTGCCGCTCCAGATCGAGCAGCAGCAGCGAGCGCCGTTCGCGGAACGCCCGGTAGTTGGCGGCCATGAGCGCGCGCAGCGGCGCGTCCCGGTAGGCCCCGGCCGTCTCGGCGGCGACGAGCTGGGGCACGAGCTCGGCCATCACCTCGGCGGAGGGAACGACGCCGAGCTCCACCAGGACGGGCAGGGGCGCGCTCCGCGCCCTTTCGACCACGCGGCGGACCGCGGGCGGCACGGCCGTCCCGGCGGGCAGGCCGGAGCGGCGCTGCTCGGCCCCGGTCACCGGGACGAGGAGCGCGGCCGGGTCGGCGGCGCCGACGTCCTGCGGGAGGCCGGACATCCGGTCGGCGACGAGACGGGCGAGGTCGTGGTGGGCGGGCAGCGCGGCCTGGGCCGCCCGGGCGCTCCGTACCGCCGTGTGCCGGTCCGAACCGGGCAGCCCCCGCTTGCGGACCATCGAGGCGGCGGCGTGCCGGAGGAGCCCGAGGCGCCGCGCGTCGAGCGGGCGGCCGGCGACGGTCTCCTCCAGGGCCCCGCGCAGGATCCCGAGGTTGCCCTTGGGGTCGCGGTGTCCGCCGCAGCGGGTGTGCTCGCGGGCCAGGACCCGGTAGCGGTCGAGGAGGGCGGCACCGCGCGCGTGCCACCCGTCGCCCGGCTCGCGGTCGAGGACCCGGTGGTCGGGGCCCGCCGTCTCCAGCCAGTGCCCCAGCAGCTCGTCCGCGAAGGGCCGCCAGACGCGGAGCGCCTCGCGCTGGGTCTCGACGGCGTCGTTCGGACCCCGGCGGGCCAGGGCGGCCCCGGCCTGCGCGACGGTACGGCGGTGCACGGCGCCGGGGTCGGGGGCCGGGGCCGCGGACGGGCGCGGGGTGAAGCGCAGCGTGCCCGCGAACGGGCTTGTCTCCCGGACGAGTCCGAGGGCCGCTCCGGTCTCCCCCGCGCGCACCAGCCAGGCCACCGTGAGCAGCGCGGCCTCCTCGGGGACGGTCACCTCGTAGCGGGCGCCGTCGAGGAGCGCCCACAGCTCCGCGAGGCCCTCCTCGGTGAGGCCGTGGGCGAAGAGGGCCTCCCGGTCCTCCGGCACGCCGGCCTTCCGCGCCGCCTCGGCCTCGTACGGCAGGAGGGGGCCGCCGGCCCTGGCGCCGCCCGTGGCGAAGCCGCCGTGCAGCACTTCCGGGGTCACCCAGGCGGGCAGTCCCCTGACGGGGGTGCGCGAGCCGATCCGCAGCGTGCCGTCGGCCGTGCCGGCGAGCACCTGGCGCCAGCCGCGGACCCGTACCCCGGCACGCTCGCGCGTGGCGGGGTCCTCGTGGGTGAGGGCGGTGGCGAAGGCGCGGGCCGGTCGGCCCTCGGCGTAGGAGGCGGAAGGGATCTGCGGCTGCTTGTCAGCGTGGGTGTCCATAAGCCGACGTGGCGGGTCCCGCCCCCGCGCCCTCCGGGTCCCGAGCCCGGCGCTCTGCTGCTGAGCCACACGTCGTAGGGCCCTGACGGTAGTGAGGGCGCCGGGAAGGGACAACGAGGTTTCCGGGGCGTGGTGCGGGGCCGGGGTGCGCGCCGTCCCGCGGCCGAAGCCGGGCGCATTCGCTTGGGAGCGCTCTCAGAAGGTGGGGGCTACAGATATCCTGAACCGGACGGGAACGCGCGCCCGTAGCCGTGCGCGCGCCCGTACGACCCGGTACACCGACCAGCCGACGCAGTCGAGGAGCACCCGCCTTGCCCGAGCAGACCACGGGGCCCCGCCCCACGCTGGAAGCCGTCGCCGCGCGCGCCGGTGTGTCCCGCGCCACGGCCTCCCGGGTCGTCAACGGGGGCGCGGGCGTGCGCGCCCCCCTGGTCGAGAAGGTCCGCAGGGCCGTCGAGGAGCTCGGTTACGTCCCCAACCACGCGGCCCGCACCCTGGTCACCCGGCGCAACGGCGCCGTGGCCGTGATCATCGCGGAGCCCGAGTTCCGGATCTTCTCGGACCCGTTCTTCGAGCAGCAGGTGCGCGGCATCAGCCGGGAACTGACGGCGCACGACTCCCAGTTGGTGCTGCTGTGGGTGGAGGGCCCCGGGGACCACGAGCGGATCGCCCGCTATCTCGGCGGGGGTCACGTGGACGGCGCGCTCGCGTTCTCGCTGCACAGCGACGACGCCCTGCCGGCCGTGATCGAGGGGGCGCGGATCCCGGTGGTCGTCGGCGGGCGGCCGGCTCCCGGCACCGGTCCGGCCGTGCCCTTCGTCGACTGCGACAACCGGGGCGGCGCCCGGGAGGCGGTGCGGCACCTGGTGGACCTGGGGCGCCGGACCATCGCCCACATCTCCGGTCCCGCCGACCAGACGTCGGCGATCGACCGGCTGCACGGCTACCGGGACGTCCTCCACGACGCCGATCCGGAGCTGCTGTGCGCGGGCGCCTTCACCGAGGAGAGCGGCGCGCGGGCCATGGCGGAGCTGCTCGACCGGCGGCCGGACGTGGACGGGGTGTTCGTCGCCAACGACCTGATGGCGTCGGGCGCGCTGCGCACCCTGCGGGAGCGCGGGGTGCGGGTGCCGGAGGACGTGGCGGTCGTCGGCTTCGACGACATGGCCTCCGTGGTCGGCCGGACCTCCCCCGCCCTGACCACCGTGCACCAGGACATCGAGGGCATGGGCCGGCTGATGGTGAAGCTGCTGATGCGGCTGCTCGACGGGACCGGGCCCGAGATCCCGGGCTCCGTGATCACCCCGACCTCGCTGGTCCGCCGCGCCTCGGCCTGACCCCGGACGGCGGACGGCGGGCCCGGGTGCGTCACCCGGGCCCGCCGCCGTCGTGACCCCTCGAAGGGTCGGCCGTACGGGATCAGTCGTACAGGATCAGTCGTACGTGATCAGTCGTACAGGATCAGTCGTACGGGATGACCACCACGGACCGGTCCGTGCCCGTCTGGAGCCGCGCGTCGCCGTTGCCGATCGCGCTCCAGACCTCCAGGCGCACCGTCCCGCCGCGCAGGTTGCCGAGCGTGCCGGTGGCGGACTTCAGGCCCCGGGACTGGGCGTACTCCTCCCAGCCCGTGACCGGGTCGGTCGCGAAGTAGTGGTACGTCTCCGTGCGGTCGAAGGTGCCGTCGCCGGTGAGGTCGTAGCTGATCCGGGCCTGCTGGCCGAGGCCGACCGACGTGCCGGCGTCCACCTGGAGCCGGAAGGCGGTCGAACCGCCCGCCCGGAGCGTGCCGTTGACGTTCTTGACGACGTAGACGAGCGGCTTGTTCGGGGTGCCGTCGTGGTTGCCGCCCTGCGCCGAGGCGAGGGTGTCGCCGCCCGCCGCGGCGCCGGTGGCCGTGGTGAGCGTGCCGCCGGTGCGGAGCTGGAAGGTGTTGCCGGAGCCCGGCTCCGGCTCGGGGTCGGGACCGGGGCCCGCCGTGCCGTTGCCGGTGGCGGTGGAACGCGCCGGCACGGAGAGGGACTTGCCGTCGGAGAAGGTGACCGTGCGGGCGGTCGAGCCGTGGTTGTGGGCCACGTAGGTGCGCGTGGTGCCCTTGGCGAAGACGGCGGAGGTGGGGATCGATCCGGTGACGGTGGCGTCGGGGGCGCCGAGCGCGTCGAGCGCGGTGATCCAGTGGTAGGTGTGGGCCTTGGACTCGCCGGCCTCCGGGGTGTATCCGGCGTTCCCCGCGTCCCACTTGGCCTTGGCGGCGCCGGGGTCGGCGAGGGACTGGAACTCCCAGAGGATGTCGCGCCACTCGACGGCGGGGCCGCCGTTCTCGCGCTCCAGCTCGGCGATGTTGCGCCGGATGGCGTCCTTGCGCGCACCGAGCTGGAGCGAGCTCCCGCTGGTCACGGGCAGGACGTTGATGCCGTGGATCTCCTCCGGGTTGGCGGTCCACCAGGTGGAGTAGGCGCCGCCGCTGCCCCAGACCATGCCGACGGTGTCGTGCTGGAAGGAGCCGGGGAAGACCTGCTGGTCGGCGTCGAACCAGTACTGGGCGACGGCCTCGGCCTCGGTGGTCAGGAGGTAGGTGCCGAGGTCGCGCAGGGAGGCGTCGCCGGTGGCCGCGCCCCACAGGACGAGGGCGGCGCTGAGGTTGGTCGACTCGGAGGACGACTCCTGGTTGTTGCCGGCGGCGAAGCCCTGGTGGCCGCTGGCCCAGCTGTGTCCCGCGTAGACGTCGAAGCCGCGCAGGAAGGGGAAGGCACTGTCGGTGCGGCTGGGGTTGGCGGTGTCGCGGACCAGGGTCTTGACCATGGTCCCCCAGGCGGAGTCGGCGGCCCAGTTCGGGTCGTACTGGGCGACGATCGCGGCGGCGTACACGTAGTAGCCGTAGTGGAAGTGGTGGTCGTTGAGCTCGGTGTCGCTGCCGTAGGAGGCCGGGTAGCCGGTGAGGGTCTTCCAGGCCTTGTCGTACGAGAACTCGGTGGCGCCGCCGGCCGTGAACCACTCCTGGAGGCGGCCCTTGATCAGGCCGAGGAGCTTGTCGCGGATCGCGCCCTCGCCGATCTGGTCGGCGAGCGGCACGAGCTGGGCGAGCTTGCCGAGGGCCTTGCCGGTCCAGTACGTGTCGACGGCTCCGGAGAACGGGTCGGAGGAGTTCGCGACCTCGTTCAGGTAGCCGCGCAGGCGGGCCGTGTCGATCCCGCTGCCGGGCAGGCCCGGGAGGGTGGCGGCGGCCTTCTGGGCGGTGGTGAAGGAGGCCGCCTCGCGGACCTTCATGGTGCCCCGGGGCGAGACGTAGGTGTACGGGGTCAGCGGGTCGGTGGTGTGCAGCCACTGGTGGCGGTAGAGCGCCTGGAGGGTGCCGCGCTCGGTGCCCTCCCTGGCCTCGGTGGTGAGGCCGTAGGTGGCGCGGACGGTGCCGGCGTCGTAGCTCCAGTTGACCGTGGAGCCGGTGACGAAGCTGTAGGCGTACTTGCGGTACGTGGCGAGCGCGTCGGTGGAGGGCAGGACGGCGACGGAGAAGTAGTCCTTGCCGCCGAGGCCCGCGGTGATGGTGGAGCCGGAGACGTTCCAGTCGGTGCCGCTCGGCGAGAAGAGGGCGTAGTGGTGGCCGGCGACGGTGATGCCGAGGACGTTGCCCTGGTCGGAGAAGACCGTGGGGGCCTGGGCGGTGGTGATCCGGGCGTCGCCGCCGGTGCCCTTGGCGTACACGAAGGGCAGGCCGTGGCCGATGGTGGTGCGCAGGGTGCGGGCGCCGTCGGACCAGTAGGGGGTGACGGTCCAGTCGGACCAGGCGTCGGCCTTGGTGTCGGGCGAGTTGAGGCCGGTGAGGCCGAGGGTGAGGTCGCGCTTGTGGGCGAACTCGTACTGGCGCCCGTCGCCCACGATCGCGGGGCTGGTGGGGTAGCCGACCTCCAGGCCGCCGGAGACGGCCTGATAGGTGAGCGGGTGGCCGTACATGGGGGTGGAGTACGGGTTGTCCCCGTAGCGCTGGAAGGCGAGGGAGGACCACCAGTCGTTGGTGGGGACGGGCTTGCCCTGGGCGGCGGCGGTGACCTTGGGGGTGACCGGGGCGCCGGTGTTGGTGGTGGGTCCGGAGGTACCGGCGGGGCGGGTGTCGGAATAGCTTCCGGCGCCCGCGGGGACGGTGGCCGCGGCCGCGGGGACGGCGGCGGGGCCGAGTCCCACGGCGGCGAGGGCGGAGACCAGGACCAGCGCTGCGGCGGGCCGGGTGCGGGGGGATGGCATGAAGGGGCACCTCATGTCGTCTGCGGCGGATGGAGCTCGGGGGTGGATGGAGCTCGGGGA
>NZ_LGEG01000018.1 GCF_001280125.1 Streptomyces sp. NRRL F-6492 | reverse complement strand
CGCCCCGGCCGCGCCGCGCCCCCGGAACGCCCCGCGCCCGCCGGCCCGCGCCCGGCCCAGCTGCCCGCCACGGCCGGCCCCTACGTCGGACGGCGGCGGCAGATGCGAGAGCTGGACGCCCTCGTCTCGCCCGACCCGGCCGACCGCGCGCACGTGGTGGCGGTGGTCGGCGCGCCCGGGGTCGGCAAGACCGCCCTCGCCAAGCACTGGGCGCACGCCCGGCGCGAACACTTCGCGGACGGCCAGCTCTTCGTCGACCTGCGCGGCCACTCCCCGCTCCCCACGCTGCGCCCCGCCGACGTCCTGGCGCAGTTCCTCCGGGCCCTGGGCGCCCCGCCCGGCCGGCTGCCCGCCGACGAGGACGAGGCCGCCGCCCTGTACCGCACGCTGCTCGCCGACCGGCGGACGCTGATCGTCCTCGACAACGCGCGCGACGCCGAGCAGGTCAGACCGCTCATCCCCGGCGCCCGGGGCTGCGCCGTGGTGATCACCAGCCGCAGCCGGCTCGCGGGCCTCGTCGCCAGCGATGGCGCCCGCCAGCTCGTCCTGGACGTCCTGGACCCGGACGAGGGCCGCCGGCTGCTCGCCGCCACCATCGGCGAGAGCCGGGTCGCGGCCGAGGAGGAGGCGGCCCGCAGGCTCGTGCGGGTCTGCGGCGGCCTGCCCCTCGCCATCCGGATCGCCGGGGCCAACCTGCTCGCCCGCGACACCCGCATCGCCGACCACTGCGACGCGTTACCCGGCGACGACGTGCTCAGCAGGCTGCGCGTCGAGGGGGACCGGCGCTCGACGGTGCGGGCCGCCTTCGACCTCTCGTACCGGGCGCTCCCGGCCGCGGGCCGGCGGATGTTCCGGCTCCTGGGGCTGATGCCGGGACCCGACCTCACCGTGCCCGGCGCCGCGGCCCTCGCGGACGCGACCCCGGCCGAGTCGGCCGGCCTCCTCGCCGCCCTGACCGACGCCCACCTGGTACGGGAACGGGCGCCCGGCCGGTTCGGACTCCACGACCTGCTCCGCTCCTACGCCCGCGAGCTGGCCGGCCGGGACGAGGCGCACGCCGCCCGGCGACGGCTCTTCGACTGGTACCTCCACCGCGCCGACGCGGCGGCCCGGCTGCTCCACCCGGAGCAGGTGCTCCCCGCCCCGGCCGCCGGGGCGCCGCTCCCGGTCACGCCGGTCTTCCCGGACCACGCCGGGGCCGCCGAGTGGCTCGACGGCGAGCGGGAGAACCTGGCCGCCGCCGTCCTCCAGGCGTCCGGCTCCGGCTTCACCTCCGTCGCCTGGCGCCTCGCCGAGAGCCTGCACCCCTACCTCGCGACGGGGATGTACACGGGCGACTGCCTCAAGGTCGCGACCGCCAGCCTGTTCGCCGCCGTCGCCGACGGCGAGCTGCGGGCCCAGGCCGCGGCCCAGCTGCGGCGCGCCGAATGCCACCGGGCGCTGGGGAACGACGCGCGGGCCCTGGAGCTGTTCGGCAGCGCGCTGGAGCTCGCGCGGCAGGCCGACTGGACCGAGGGGCAGGTCCTCGCGCTGCGCCGCACCGGCACCGCGGTCCCCGCCTGCGACCCCCTCTCCCCGTCCCGTGAACTCACCGGGTGCGGCCACGGCGCGGGGACCGCCACCCCCGCCACCGCCGCCGCCGTCACCGCCGACGCCCCCGGGACCGGCCTGCCCCGCTGAAGGCCGCCGGAGGGCCGCCGAAGACCCGTGACAGCTCGCCGAGAGCGCTTTTCAGTCAACTACCGGTTTGTTACAGGAAGTTGAACTGGCTGAAGGACAAGTGCTCCGGCAGTTGCCGGAGTTCTGCCGGTTGCCAGGGGCATAACTGCGGCGGCCGCCGGAACCACAGGTCGACACCGGTGCGCCGGACCGGGAGCGGCCTTCCGGAGGCCGCCGGTCCTCTGGTCCGGCTGTAGGAGCCCGCCCAGCCCGGAGCCATACGGTGGCCGCACCGCACAGCCGTTCCCACACCGTTCCCCCTGCCGACCACATCCGCGCGAACAGAACGAGGTGACGATGGAAACCGCGACACAGGCCCCCCGTCAGGAAGGCCGGAGAACGGCCCAGGCGGACGAGTTCGTGGTCACGTTCTACGAGCGCGTCCTCGGGCGCGCCGACTTCGTCCCGTCCGGGATCGCCGAGGAGCTGGGCGTCCCGCACCGGCGGGCCGAACAGGCGGTCGCGGTGCTGCGCGAACTGCGCCTGGTCAAGCCGGCCGGGGACGGCACGGGCCGGCTGGTCGCGGTCAGCCCGGAGGCCGCCCAGATGGAACTCCTCGTCCCCCTGGAGCGCGAGATCCTCGACGGGCGCCTCCGCCTCGCCGGGTTCAAGGGACAGCTCAGCTCCTTCGTCGCCGCCTTCGAGAAGCAGTCCAGGGCCCGCGCCGAGGCCGTGGTGATCACCGACGACCGGGAGGAGATCGGACTGCGCCTCCTCGAAGCCGCCCAGGCCTGCACCACCGAGGTCCTGGTGATGCAGCCCTGCGTGGCCCGCGAGACCCCCGAACTGCGCCTCGCCCGCCCCTTGGTCCTCGACGTGCTGCGGCGCGGCGCGCAGGGCCGGATCCTCTACCCCCACACCGCCCGCGGCGACTCCGACACCCGCGCGCACCTCGGCGAGGTCCTGCCCGCGGGCGGACGGGTCCGCACCACCAAGGAGGTGCGCGACCGCTTCCTCGTCTTCGACCGGAAGACGGCCTTCATCCCGGCCGGCGAGGGCGACGCCGTCGCCGTCGTCTACGACGGCGCGGTCGCGGCCTTCCTGGCCGGACAGCACGCCCGGGTCTGGGAGTCCGCGTTCGACTTCGACTCCGGGGCGGCCGGCTACGCCGGGACGATGGGGGACCTGAAGGCGACCCTCCTCGACCTGCTGGCCTCCGGCGCCAAGGACGAGGCGATCGCGCGCCGGGTGGGCATGTCCGAGCGGACCCTGCGCCGCCACGTGGCCGCGATCATGCAGGAGCTGTCGGCCGGCAGCCGCTTCCAGGCCGGCGTCCTCGCCGCCCGGGCCGGCCTGGTCGACCTGGCCCTGGGGAGCGCCGCGTGAGCCGCTACGACCACATCGCGTACACCCCGTCGGTGCGCAGGGCCCAGGAGGAGATGGGCAGCGCCGCCGCGGCCGGCCGCCGCCTGCGGGAGCCGGACGGGGGGCCCGAGCCGCTCACCGGCGCCGCCGCCGACTTCATCCGGGGCCTGGACGGCTTCCTGTTCTCCAGCGTGAGCGAGAGCGGCTGGCCCTACATCCAGTTCCGGGGCGGCCCGCCGGGGTTCGTCCACGTCCTGGACCCGCACACCCTCGGCTACCTGGACGTCCGGGGCAACCGGCAGTACATCACCACCGGCAACGTGCGCGGCGACGACCGGGTCGCGCTCTTCTTCATCGACCACGCCCGCCGCACCCGCCTCAAGCTGTTCGGCCGGGCCGCCGTCGTACCGGTCGAGAAGGACCCCGCGCTCGCCGGGCGCCTGGACTCGACGCGTACCGAGGGGACGGTCGAGCAGCTCGTCACGATCCGGGTCGAGGCCTTCGCCTGGAACTGCCCCAACCACATCACCCCCCGCTTCAGCCAGGACGAGCTCTCCGACGCCCTCGCGCCGGTCCGCGAGCGCATGGCGCGCCTGGAGGAGGAGAACGCCGCCCTGCGCGCGGAACTCGCCGCCCACCGGGGCGGCGGCGGCCCCTCCGCCGCCTGACGGTGTTTCCGGGGCTTCGCCCGCCGAACTCCACTGGCCGAATTCGGCAGCCGGTTCCGGGCATTGATGGACCCCCTCCCCGGGGCCCAGTCTGGAATCGGCGAAGAACCCTCGAAGCGAACGGAGACATCGCGCGATGGTCAGCGACGTGATCGACCGGAACGACCGGTTCAGGGGAATTCTGGACCGGCTCGCCACCAAGTCGATCGACGACTACTACAACCCGTACCGGCTGTTCGAGTGGCCGGACCGGCTCCCCGAGGACATGTGGTGGATGAGCCCCGAACTCACCACCACGTACGGTACGGAATGGGCCGAGAAGCTCACTCCGCAGCAGCTCCACACGCTTTCCAAGCACGAGAGCATCAATTTCTACAGCCTCAATGTGCACGGCATCCGGGAACTGCTCATCGAGGTGGTCAACCGGATCCACACCGCCGGTTTCGAAACGCCGTCGGAGTTCTTCCACCACTTCATCGGTGAGGAGAACGAGCACATGTGGTTCTTCGCCGAATTCTGCCTCCGCTACGGCGGGAAGATCTACCGGCAGCCGGCCGGCGGCGCCGAGGCGGCCGTCCCCTCGGACAAGATCCAGAGCCTGCTGGTCTTCGCCCGCATCCTGATCTTCGAGGAGCTGGTCGACCACTTCAACTCGGCGATGGCCGAGGACGAGCGGCTGCACGAGACGATCCGCGGCATCAACCGGATCCACCACCAGGACGAGTCCCGGCACATCGCCTTCGGCCGCGAACTGGTCAACCTGCTCTACCTGGACCTCAAGCAGACCGCCACCGAGCAGGAGCTCGACGAGGTCTCCACCTACCTGCGCCGCTACATGAGGCACAGCTTCGAGTCGCTCTACCACCCCCAGGTCTACCGCGACGCCGGCCTGGAGCGCCCGCACGAGCTGCGCCGCTCCCTCCTGGAGTCGCCGGCCCGCGCCGAGGCCGAGCTGCGCACCTTCCGCAAGACCGCCAGGTACCTGGAGAAGACGGGAATCGTCCGATGAACCGCCTGACCGGGAGCGACGGCGTGCCCGCCCTGGCCATCCTCGGGCCCGGCGCCACCCGGCTCGTCAGGGAGCTCGACGGGGTCTTCACCGGCTGGGGGTTCGCGGACGGCGCCGAGGAGATCAGCGCCCCGCCGCTCTTCCCGGTGACCGACCTGGAGAAGTTCGACGTCTACACCAACTTCCCCCACCTCGCCTGGGTGGCCGGCTCGCTCGACCTGACCGACGACCGGTTCAAGCCGGTGGAGGGGAGGTTCGGGCCCGGCGCGGTGACCGAGGCGCGGTACGGCCTTCCGCACGCCACCTGCTACGGCGCGTACCTCTTCCACGAGGGCGGCCGGGTCGCCGACGACACCCTGGTGACCCTGGTCAACCGCTGCTTCCGCAACGAGGACCACTACGGCGGGCTGCGCCGGCTCGCCAGCTTCCAGATGCGCGAGATCGTCGCGCTCGGGGACTTCGAGCACACCCAGCGGGTGCTGGCCCGCTTCACCGGGCGGATCCAGGCCTTCGCCGCCGCGCTCGGGATCGAGCTGGGCAGGGAGGCGGCGGGCGACCCGTTCTTCCGCAACGACAACGGCCGCGCCCTCATGCAGAAGCTCAGCCCGGTCAAGTACGAGTTCCAGTACGGCGACCTGGCGATCGCCTCGGTCAACACCCACCGCAACTTCTTCGGCGAGCGGTGCGGGATCCTCCTGGAGTCCGGCGAGCACGCCTACACCTCCTGCGTGGCCTTCGGCCTGGAGCGCTGGCTCGCCGTCCTGACCGAGCACTTCGAGGAGGACCTCGACGCCGCGCTCGACGCGGTGCGCGAGGCCGCCTCGGCCACGGCCGCCGCCGCCGTCGAAGCGCCGTGACCCGGCCCCTGATCGGCGTCGACCTCGTCCCCCTCTCCCGGATCCACGACCTCCTCGGCACCGGCACCGGCACCGAATCAGGTACCGGCTCCGGCTCCGGCTCCGGCACCGGCACCGGATCAGGTACCGGCTCCGGCTCCGGCTCCGGCACCGGCACCGGATCAGGTACCGGCACCGGCCCCCGTCCCGCCCCCCTCCTCGGGCGGTTCCTCTCCGCCGAGGAGCTGGCCGTCTCCCGGACCCCCGACGGCGCGCCCGACCCGTCGGGGATCGCCGGGCGCCTCGCCGCCAAGGAGGCCGTCTTCAAGCTCCTCGGCTCGGTCGGCGGGCCCGTCCCCTGGCAGGGCATCGAGGTCCTGCGCGGCCCCGGCGGCCGGCCCGGGGTCCGGCTCTCCGGCCGGGCGGCCGAGCTGGCCCGTACCGCCGGGGTCGGCCCGATCGACGTGAGCATCAGCCACGACGCCGGCTTCGCGATCGCCGTCGCGGCCGCCACCGCCACCGCCTCCGCCACCCCGTACGACCGCCCCCTCCCGCTGGATCAGTGACTCTGAAGGGAATGCCATGAGTTCCGCAGGTATCGACAAGGTCCGGGACTGGATCCTCGGCCGTCACCCCGAGCGCACCGAGCTCGCCTCCGACGTCGACCTCATCGAGAGCCGCCTCGTCGACTCCCTCGCCTTCGTCGAGCTCGTCTACACCATCGAGGACGCCGCGGGCGTCGAGATCGACTTCGACAACATCGACATCGAGGACTTCCAGACCCTCGCCACCATCGAGAAGGCGTTCTTCGCCTGATCCCGAGGAGGGGTCTTCACCATGGATGCTGTCTCGTACACCGCACAGTGGATGGCCGCGGCCCGCGCCGAGGAGTCCGAGCGCGAGGACGCGCTGTTCGTCGACCCGTTCGCCCGCGAACTGGCCGCGCCCCGGGGCTTCGAGCTGATCGAGCGCTACGCCGGCGGCGGCCTGCTGCCCTTCATCTCCATCCGCACCCGGTTCCTGGACGACGCGATCAGGGACGTCCTCGCCGAGAGCGGGATCCAGCAGGTGGTGCTGATCGCGGCCGGCATGGACACCCGCGCGTTCCGGCTCGACTGGCCGGACGGCACGGAGCTGTACGAGGTCGACCACGCCCTCCTGATCGCCGAGAAGCGCCGCCGGCTCCAGGCCCTCGGGGCCGAGCCGCGCGTCGACCGGCGCGAGGTCTCCGCCGACCTCACCCAGGAGTGGCTGCCCGCCCTGGAGGCCGCCGGCTTCGACCGCGACCGCCCGACCCTGTGGGTCGCCGAGGCGCTGACCTTCTTCCTCACCGAGGAGCAGGCCGCCGGACTGCTGCGGCTGCTCGCCTCCGCCTCGGCCCCCGGCAGCCACCTGGCCTTCGACATCCTCGGCCGCGCCCTGCTGCGCAGCCCGTTCTCCAAGCGCTTCCTGGACACCCTCGCGGCCGACGGCACGCCGTGGATCTTCGGCAGCGACGAGCCCGAGGAGTTCCTGACCGCGAACGGCTGGAAGACCACCGACCTGCGCGAGCCCGGCCAGCCCGGCGCCGGCGAGGGACGCTGGCCGTACGACGTCCAGCCGAGGGACCGGCGCGGCGCCAACCGGCTGTGGCTGATCCGCGCCGAGGTCGTGAAGTCCTGATGAGCCAGTCGACCACCGACCGCCGGATCACCCTGGAGCGGATCGAGTCGTACCTGCCCGAGCGCAGCGTACGGATCGAGGAGCTGGGCGAACGCCTTGGACTGCACCGGGCGCAGCTCGGCGTGTTCCGCAAGTTCTACGGCCTGGACAGGCTCCGGTACGACCCGGAGCTCCCGCTGCTCGACCTGCTGCGGCCCGCCGCGCGCGGCGCCCTGGCCGCCCTCCCCGAGGGCGGCCGGGTGGACTACCTGGCCTACGCCCACGTCACCCAGGCGGTCGCCCCCGCCGACGTGGACGTCGCGCGGCGGGTCGGCGAGGACCTCGGGCTCGACGGCGCCGAGGCCTTCGGCCTCAGCCACCAGGCCTGCGTCAGCAGCCTCGGCGCCATCGAGGTGCTCGGCGAGCTGCTCCGCGCGGAGGGCGGCGAGGGCGCCTACGCCCTGATGGTCACCGGCGAGCAGGCGTACTCGCCGGTCGTCCAGCACGTCCCCAACACCTCGATCATGGCCGACGCCGCCGCCTCCTGCCTGATCACCCTGGACGGCGAGGGGGACGTGGTCCGGTCCTTCGCCACCCGGACCCTGGGCGAGTACGCCCAGTGGCTGGAGCTGACCCCCGAGCAGAACACCGAGTTCGGGGAGCAGTACGGCGCCCGGATCGCCGAGGTCATCCACCGGGCGGTGGAGGAGGCCGGGCTGACGCTCGACGACATCGACCTGGTGATCCCGCACAACGTCAACAAGCTGGCCTGGCGGCAGACCATCAAGGAGCTGGGGGTGGCGCCGGAGAAGGTCTTCCTGGACAACGTCCCCCGCTACAGCCACACCTTCGCCTCCGACGTCTTCGTCAACTACACCACCCTGCGCGACGAGGGCCGCCTGGTGGACGGCGCCCCCTACCTCCTCGTCTCCGTCGGCCTGGGCGCCACCTTCGGCGCCATGGTGATCACCCACCGGGCGGGAGGCGGTCCCCGATGACCCGTCAGGAACTGGTCCTCACCATCGAGAAGGCGCTCGGCGAGGTCCTGGAGCGGCCGGTCACCGGCCTCACGGAGGAGACCGCGCTCTTCGACGAGCTCCGGCTCACCTCCCTCGCCGTCCTCGGGCTCCTGATGACCGTCGAGGAGGCGACCGGGATCTCGGTCGACCCGGAGGCCCTCGACATCGACCACCTGCGGACCGTGGGCTCCTTCGCCGACTACGTCGAGGCCGCGCTCCGCGAAGAGGAGGGGACGTCATGAGCGGACTCGCCGTCCGGGCCGCGGCCTCGGTCCGGTCGCCCGAGGGCCGGGAACCGGACGACCGGGCGGCCGCGCTCGGCTACTTCCGCGACCTGCTCGCCCCCTTCGGAGAGAAGCCGGACGAGGAGCTGTTCGACAGCGGCCCGCACGTCCGGCACCGGGACCTGGCGGACCTGCTCGTCGCCGACGAGGGCGTCGGCGCGAGCAGGCCCGACCTCCTGATCGTCACCCACGCCCTCCCGGACGTGGTGCCGTTCACCGCCGTCTCGCCCTACCTGACCGACCGCCTCGGCGGCCGGGCGGCCAACTTCGCGATCGCCCAGCAGGGCCTGGCCGCCCCCTTCACCGCGCTGCGGATCGCCTCGGCGTACGAGAAGGCGGGACGGGCGGCGGAGGTGGTGCTCGCGGTCCTCGAACAGACCACCCTGCCGACGCCCTTCCCGCTGGTACGGGACACCCCGCTGGTCGACTCGGCCGCCGCGCTCGTCCTCGGCACCTCCGCCGGGGACGGGGACGGGGGCGGCCCCCGGTTCGTCGGGGCGCACTCGGCCGGTTCGGCGGCGGACGCGCTGGGCCGGGAGCCCGTCGAGGACGGCACGCTCCTCGTCCTCGGCCCCTGGGTCGCCGAGGACGTCCCGGAGCACGGCGGCGCGGTGCACCGGGTGGCCCCGGGCAGCTACTGCACCAGCCTCTGGCTGGACCTCGCCGACCACTGGCGGGAGTGGGGGCGGGACCACCGGCGGATCGTGCTGTGCGACACGGACCCGCGCTCCGGCCGCACCCACGTGGCGCTCTTCGCCGGCGGCGAGGGATGACCCCCGGGGCCCGGCGGGCCGCCGCGCACCCGCCCCACCCGGGAGCACGGCGGCCCGCCGGGGCCCCGGCAGACGGCTCCGTCCGGCAGACGGCTCCGCCGGCGGCTCCGGCAGACGGCTCCGACACACACCCGACGAGGCAACCGAAGGGAAGGCTGGAACACCATGACCACGGCTGAGGAGCGGTCCATCAGGCTGGACTCCGCACGGGCCGGGAGGGGCCCGGCGACCTGGGGCCAGCGGGCCATCTGGGGCGTCGTCACCCGGCTCGGCGACGACGCCCCCCGGTACAACCTGCCGGTCCACCTCCCCGTCGCCCCGCCCCGCCCGGTGGACCGCGTGCTCGCGGACCTGACGGAGCTGCTGCTGCTCCACGACAGCCTGCACACCCGCTTCCTGCCGGACGGCGAGGACGGTCTCGAACAGGTCGTGGACGGCAGCGGCGAGCTCCCGGTGGAGATCCGCACGGGCCCGGTGGACCGCTCCGCCGAGGACGGCGCCGCCCTCCTCGGCGAGCTGGCCGGCCGCCCCTTCGACCACACCCGGGAGTGGCCCCTCCGGGTCGGCCTGATCGAGTCCGGCGGCCTGGTCCACCGGCTCGTCCTGGCCGGCGCGCACACGGGCATGGACTACTGGGGCCTCGGCCGGCTCCTCCGCGACCTGGAGTCCGTCCAGGCCGGGGAGACCGCCGCGTCGCTGCGCGGGTCGCGCCCCGCCCTCCAGCCCCTGGAGGCCGCGGAGGTCCAGGCCTCGCCGCTCGGCCGCCGCCGGGACGAGGCGGCCCGCCGCCACTGGATCGAGCAGCTCACCGCGGGACCCCGGCGGATCTTCGGGCAGCCGGCGGCGCCGGAGCTCGCGGACGACCCGGACCGCCGGTTCCCCAACGCGCTGCTGCGCTCGCCCGCCCTCGCGGTCGCCGTCGGACGGGTCGCGGCGGAGCTGGAGGTCAGCGACGCCGCCGTGCTCCTGGGGGCGGCCTCCCACCAGCTCGCCCGGATGTCCGGCAGCTCCGACGTGCTCTTCCAGGTCGTGGTGGGCAACCGCTTCCAGCCGGCCGCCGCCGCCTCGGTCAGCACGGTGGCGCAGGAGGCGCTGTTCCGCCTCACGGACGCGGACCGGGACTTCGAGGACGCGGTGCGGCGGACGCGGTCCGCGGCCCTCGGCGCGTTCCGCCACGCCGCGTACGACAAGTGGGCGCTCGACCGCGAGGTGGCGCTCCTCGTCGAGAAGGGGGAGGCGGCCGACCACTCGTACTGGTGGAACGACACCCGCGACCCCGGCGTCGGGCCCTTCGACGGCGTCGAGCGGCCGGAGGAGCCGCTGAGCGAGCTGATCGGCCGGACCGAGCTGAGCTGGCCGACGGAGTTCCCGGCCCGCAGGAACGTCTCGGCGGCGGTGGACGTGCTGACCGCCCCGGGCGCCCTGGACCTCGCCATGACCGCCGACCCGGCGGTGATCGACCGCGCGGGCACGGAGGAGTTCCTGCGCGGGGTCGAGCGGCTGATCGTCGCCGAGGCGATCGCGCTGGGGGACTGATGACACCGGTGACGAAGAGGTACGCGGGAATCGCCTGGACCGACGCGGGCTACCGGGTCGAGGTCCTCGACGGCGCCGGGCGCCGCGTGGCCGAGCCGCGCGACTGGGGCGCCGCCCGGGTCGCCGAACTCATCGCCTGGCTGCGGGACCTCGACGGCGGCCCCGCCCCCGCCGTGGTCCTGGACAGCACCAACGGCCTGCTCGACGGCCCGATGACGGCCGCGGGCCTGGAGGTCTACCGCGCGGACCCCTGGCTGCTGCCGCCCCGGCCGCGCTTCGGCTCCGTCACGGCCCGGCAGCTCGCGGAACGGGCCCTGGGCGAGCCCGGACGGCTCGCCCGGGTGACCGCCGAGGGCGGCACCCTGACCGGCCGCGCCGACGAGTACTTCGAGGGCGTACGGCGCGGGGAGCCGGCCCAGAAGGCCCTGACGGCGGCCGGGCGCTGCTTCGAGCACGGCCGCCGGGACGTCCCGAAGGTGGCGCTCACCTTCGACGACGGCCCCGACCCGGTCTTCACCCGGCGGGTCCTGGAGATCCTGGACCGCTACGGGGCCCGGGCGACCTTCTTCTGCGTCGGCCACCACGTCGCCGCGCTGCCCGACGAGGTGCGCCGGATCGTCGCGGGCGGCCACGGCCTCGGCAACCACTCCTGGTCGCACCCCTTCCTGTTCGACCTGACGCCGGAGGAGCTGCGCGAGCAGATCGACCGGACGACGGAGGAGCTGGACCGGGTGGCCGGCGAGGCCCCGACCTGGTTCCGGCCGCCGTACGGCGCGCTGAGCCCCGGAGTGCTGGCCGCCCTGGAGGAGCACCCGGCCACCCTGACGATGTGGGACGTCGACGCCCGCGACTGGTCGAGGCCGGGCCCCGAGCAGATCGCCAAGACCGTCCTGGAGGGCGTCGGCCCCGGCTCGGTGGTGCTGATGCACGAGGGCGCCGGGGACCGGAGCCAGACCGTGGAGGCCCTTCCGGCGATCGTCGAGGGCCTGCTCGAACGCGGCCTGGAACCGGTCCCGCTGGGGGAGCTCGCCCCGCCGCCCCGCCCCGGCCCCGAAGGCCACTGATCCCCCCGCACCGCGCACCGCGACCAACGACCGGAGGACTGAAGGGTCATGGAAGAACGCTTGGCAGAGCCCGTGGAGGCGGCGGCGCCCCCGCCGGTGGAGGACGACGGGCCGCCGCCGGGGGAGCCGGGGAAGCCGGAGCGGCGGGCGACGGGACCGTCCCCGGACGAGCCGGCGATCTGGTCCCGCAACTTCCGGTACTACTTCGTCGCCCGCAGCGCCGGCCTGCTCAGCTGGGCCATGCTGCCGGTCGCGGTCGCGGCCGGACTGCTCAGCGGCGGCTACGGCCTGGACACCGCCGGGTACTCGATGGCCTTCCTGGTCGCGCCGTTCGCCGGCCTGGTGCTGTTCGGCGGGGTGCTCGCCGACCGGTTCACCGCCCGCCGGATGATGATCATCGCGGACCTGGCCAACCTCACCGCCCACGTCCTGCTCGCCCTCCTCTTCCTCCACGGCATCGACCACCTCTGGCAGCTGTACGCGCTGCTCGTCGTCGCCGGCACCGCCAACGCCCTGTTCCAGCCGGGCGCCTCCTCGACCGTCCCCCTGGTCTCCCGCGACGTCCAGGGCGCCAACGGCGTGCTGCGCACCTCCGAGGCGATCACCGGCCTCGGCGGCCCGGCCCTGGCCGGCACCCTGGTCGGCTTCGGGTCCACCGGCTGGGTCATGGTGATCTCCGCCGTCGCCTACGGCACCAGCGCGATCTGCCTGTTCGCCCTGCGGCTCGGCGTGGTGCCCGCCCCGCCGGCCGGCGAGGGCCTGTGGCGCAACCTGGCCGTCGGCTGGCACGAGTTCCGCTCCCGCAGCTGGCTGTGGGGCGTGATCCTGATCTGGATGTTCTACGCGGTGCTCTCCTGGGGGCCGCAGCTCTCGGTGGCCGCCGGCGTCATCGTGCCCGAGCACGGCGCGCGCGCCTTCGGCCTGATCAACGCCGCCCTCGGCGCCGGAACCGTGGCCGGCGGGCTCCTCGCGATCCGCTACAAGCCCCGGCGGCCGCTCGCCGCCGGTGCCGTGGCGATGATGGCGTACCCGCTCTACCCGCTCGGCATCGTGCTCGGCTGGCCGGTCTGGCTGCTCATCGCCGCCCAGGTCCTGGTCGGCGCCGGGATCGGCGTCTGGGGCGTCATGTGGGCGACCAGCGTGCAGACCCAGGTGCCGGGCGAGGTCCTGAACCGGGTCCACGCCTACGAGGTCGCGGGCTCCGTCGGCATGTACCCGATCGGCAGCGCGCTGGCCGGTCCCGCCGTCGAGGCGTTCGGCACCGACGAGGTCCTCGTGGTGGGCGTCGTGGTCTCCTTCCTCACCGCCACCGCCCTCCTGGCGGCCCGCCCGATCCGCACCCTGCGCCGTGTCCCGGACCGCGCCTGACCGGAGCCGTGCGCCCGGCCCGGTCCGCACGCCCGCCGACGGCGTGCACCACCTGGCCGCCCGGAACGCGGAGGTCCTCGGCGCGCTGCCCGTCGCCGCCGCGGACCGGGCGGCCGCCGCGGGGCTGCCGCCGTGGCGGGCCGCGGAGCACCTGGCCTCGCGGACGCTGCTGCGGTTCCTGCTGCGGGAGGTCGGCGAGGACGCCGGGGACGGGCCGGTCGCCGCGCTGCCGGGCGGCCGCCCGTACCTGCCCGGCCGGCCCGGCCTGGGGGTGAGCCTCTCGCACTCCTCGGGCTGGGTCGCGGCGGCCGTCGGCCGGGGCCGGGACGTCGGCGTCGACGTGCAGGTCCCGGCCGCCGTCGGCGACCGGCTGCTGCGGCTCTGCTGCGCGCCCGGCGACGCCGACGTGCTGGCCGCCCTGCCCGAGGAGGCGCGCAGGTCCGGCTTCGCCCGGGTCTTCGCCGTCCAGGAGGCCTGTGTGAAGGCCGTGGGGAAGGGCTTCTCGGGCCGCCCCTGGACCGTCCCGGTCCCCCTCGGCGCGCGGACGGGCACCTGGAACGGCGTCCGCTGGTCCGCCCCGCGCGACGGCGGCGACGCGGTACCGGTCGCCTGCGCCTGGACCGTGCCGGCGGCGCCGGTTCCGGAGCGGGTCAGAAGACGGGCAGGGCCGTGAGGGTGGTGCCGTCCAGGAGGAAGACGCGGTCGGCGTCGCCCCCGATCCAGTAGGCCTCGGGGTTCCTGACGATCCGGAACACCCAGGTCGTCTCGTTCTCCGGGGAGAGGCTGAGGACGTTGACGCCGCCCTCGGTCCTGTCGACGGCGACCGACCAGAAGCCGTTGCCCTGGACGACGAGGGGGCTGTGCGGATCGCACTCGACGAGCCCGGCGTAGACCCAGTCGGAGGGCCTGCCGGTCCGCAGGTCGTAGCGGAAGGGGAACTTCAGGGCGGACGCGTACACGTGCTCGCCGTGGATGGTCGGCGGCCCCCAGAAGAACACCTGGCCCTCCGGCGGCTTCGGGTTCTCGGCCCGCCACACCCGCCTGCCGTCCACGACGTCGACGACCGAGAGGTACTTTCCCGTGACGCACAGGAGACGGCCCGACAGGGCGGCCCTGGGCCGGGTGCCCTCGGCCTGGTCGCGGAGCCGCCAGACCGTGCGGCCGGTCTTCGCGTCGAGGGCGAGGACGGACCCGTCCGGCGTCGTGACGACCACCCGGCCGTGCGCCGCGATGCCGCGCGGACCGGCCTCCGCGGCGAGGTCCGCCTCGACCCCGGCGGTCCAGCGGACCGCGGCGTCGGACCGGCCGACGGCACGCACCTTCCCGCCCTCGGTGACCAGGTACACGGCCTCGTCGTCCGCGGCGAGGAGCAGCGCGGCCTCCGCCGCGGGCGCCGTCCACTTGGGCGCGCCGGTCGAGGCGACGAAGGTGACGAGGGCGCCGTCCCGGCCGACGGCCGCCACGAGCCGGTCGGAGAGCGACAGGTAGCGGCCGGGGGCCACCGTCTCCGGCGCCGACCAGCGGAGCGCGCCGTCGGTGACGCCGCGCGCGGCGATGCCGCCCTTCGGCGCCCCGGTGACGACGACGTCCCCGACGGGGAGGGGCGCGGGCGTCCCGTCCGGGACCGCGCCGGGGACGCTCCAGAGCGGGTCGGGGAGTTCGCCGAGGACGTAGTCGCCCTTCTCCGGGTCCAGCAGGCCGGCCTTCGGCGCCGGTACGGCCGGGGGGATGTCGAAGGGCCCGTCCGGTTCCCCCCTCAGGCCCCACCAGGCGGCGGTGCCGCCGCCGGCCACGAGGACGGTCCCGCCGACCGCGAGGCCCGTGAGGAGGCGGCGGCGCGACACCGGGCGCGGCGCGGCCCCGCCCGGCAGGGTGGTCAGCCGGTGCAGGCCGTCCGCGCGGGCCGTGATGTCCCGTGCGATCGGCCCCTGCCGCCAGAGGCGTTCGGACCCCCGGGGCGGGGCGGCGAAGGCGGCGATCCGCTCCGGCAGCGGCCGGGCCGCCGGGTCCTTGGCGAGGCACGGGGCGATCAGCGGCCGCAGGGCGGGCGGCACGTGCTCCAGGCGCGGTTCGCCGTGGACGACCTCGTACTGCACGGCGGCCACGTGCGCGCCCTCGTACGCGTGCCGCCCGCTCGCCGCGAACACCAGGACCGCGCCGAGCGAGAAGACGTCGGCCGGCGGGCCGACGCGCTGCCCGAGGACCTGCTCCGGGGCCCCGTACCCCGGCGTGACCGGGGCCTGGCCGGTGGTGGTGAGGGTGAGGCCGTGCTCGGGGCGGGCGATGCCGAAGTCGATGACGCGGGGGCCGGTCGAGGTCAGCACGATGTTGGCGGGCTTCAGGTCGCGGTGGACGAGGCCGGCGGCGTGGACGTCGCGGAGCGCCCCGGCGAGCGCCGCCGCGAGGGCCCGCACCGTCGGCTCGTCGAGCGGCCCGTGGGAGCGGACGGCGTCCGCGAGCGTCGGCCCGGTCAGGAACTCGGTGGCGATCCACGGGCGTCCGCCCTCGGTCCGCGCGTCCAGGACGCGGGCGACGGACCCGCCGGTGACGGCCCTGGCCATCTGCGCCTCGCGGACGAACCGCCGCACGAGGTCCGCGTCGTGCGCCAGCTGGGGGTGCAGCACCTTCACGGCGGCCGCGCGGCCCTCGCCGTCCTGTCCGGCGTAGACCTTGCCCATGCCCCCTTCGCCGAGGACGGCGAGGACACGGTACGGACCCAGACGGATCGGGTCTCCGGATTCCAGGGGCTTCATGGCGGGTGCGGCTTTCCGTGAGCTCAGACGAGGGGGTACGCGGCGGTGTACTCGTCCCCGACGGCGACGAGCCGCCCGGCGGGGACGTGGGCGAAGTACCGGGCCCGGGCGGCCTTGAAGGGCCGGGACACGGCGCCGGTGCGCAGGTCCGAGGCGACGAGTCCGGTCGCGGCCCTGCTGTACAGGTGGACGGGGCCGACCACGGGCGGCACGTCGAGGTCCGCGCCCGTGACCGCACGGCCCTTCTCCGCCCACCGGACCCTGCCGGTGGCGGCGTCGAGCGCGACCGCGCCGCGGCCCTCCTCCACGGCGTACACCACCCCGTCCGCGACGGCCGGCGGGCCGAACCGCGCGCCCGGGGCACTCCCTTCGAAGCGCCAGGCCCGCCCGCCGTCGGCGAGCCGGAGCGCGACGGGTCCGCCCGCCGACGGGTAGACGTGCCGGCCGTCCACGGCCAGGTGGGCCCGGTCGAACGCGGGCCGGTCGCCGTCGAGCGGCCGGTTCCACAGCGCCCTGCCGGTGTGGGCGTCGTGCACGGCGAGGCGCAGTCCGCCGTCCCCGGCCTGCTGGACGAGGACCAGGTACGCGCCCGAGACGCGGGCGGACAGGAAGTGCGGGCGCCGGGAGCCGTCCTGCCGGGCGGGCAGCGGGACCCGCCAGAGCTCCTCGCCCGAGCGGGCGCCGACGGCGAGGAGGAACCACCGCTGGCCCGTCCGGAAGCCGCTCTTCCCGGGGGTGTGGGGGCCCCGGCCGCCGACCAGGTACACGGCGTCGCCGGTCGCGCAGAGCACCTGGGTCCCGTCGAGGACCGCCCGCAGGTCCCCGATCTCCGCGAACGGGGTGCCGGTCGTCCCGGTGGCGGGGTCGACCGTGGCGACGGCGAGCGGATCGGTCTCCGCGAGGGGCCTGCCGGCGGAGTGGATCGTCCCGCCGCCCAGGGCGAGCCGGGCTCTGAAGTAGACGTCGGGGTCCGACCACTTGGGCTTCCCCGTCACCGGGTCGAGGCCCTGCACGCCGTACTCGCCCACGACGACGAGGCCGTCCAGGACGAGCGGCGCCGGCGGGAGGAGGGGGGTGACGGAGGCGGTCCCCACCTGCCAGGACAGGTCCCACCTGGGCTGCTTCGGGGCGGGCGGCCGCGGGGACGGGGCGCCGTCCGGCCGGGTCCAGGCCCAGGCGCCGCCCCCGACCGCCGCCGCCCCGAGCACGGAACTCCCCCCGAGGACCAGGAGCCCGCGGCGCGAGAGGCCGGCCGGGGCGCCGGCCGGGCGGGTCTCGGCGAGGGCGTGCTCCGGCGGGGCCGGGAGGCGCCGGGGCGGGGCGTGCCAGACGGCACCGGCGCGGCGGGCGATCTCCGCGAGCAGCGGCTCGGGGAGGTGGGTCGCGAAGGCGCCGGGCCCGGGGGCCAGGAGGGCGGCGAGCCCGGCGGTGGAGGGCCGTGCGGCGGGGTCCTTGGCCAGGCAGCGCGCGAGGACCGGGAGCAGGGCCGGGGGCACCGCGGTGAGGTCGGGGTCGGCGTAGCGGACGCGGTAGAGGAGGTCGGCGTGCTGCCCGGTGCCGAAGGGGCCGCGGCCGGTGGCCGCGTACACGAGGACGCCGGCGAGCGCGAAGACGTCGCCCGCCGGGGTGTGCTCCTGCCCGGTCGCCTGCTCCGGTGACATGAACGCGGGCGTTCCGGCGGCGGTTCCGGCGCGGGTGAGGCGGTCGTCGCCGATCGCGCGGGCGATGCCGAAGTCGATGACCTTGGGGCCGTCCGCCGTGACCATGATGTTGGAGGGCTTGAGGTCGCGGTGGACGACGTCCGAGGCGTGCAGCTGGCCCAGGGCCGCGCACAGCAGGGCCCCGAGGGCGCGCACGGCGGGCTCGGGGAGCGGCCCCGCGAGCGCGACGGCGTCGTCGAGGGGCGGCCCGAGGACGTACTCGGTGGCCAGCCAGGGGGTTTCGGCGAGCGGGTCGGCGTCGAAGACCCGGGCGCCGTGGACCGGGCCGATGACGCGGGCCGCGTCCACCTCCAGGCGGAAGCGGGTGCGGAAGCCGGGGTCGGTGGCGATGCGCGCGTGCATGGTCTTCAGCGCCACCGTGCGGCCGGTGGCCGAGCGGGCGAGGTAGACCGTGCCCATGCCGCCGCTGCCCAGGCGCGCGAGGAGGCGGTGGGCGCCGAGCAGGTGCGGGTCGTCGTGGGTCAGGGGGGAGGGCATCGGCCGTCAGTCCAGGGC
>NZ_LGEG01000017.1 GCF_001280125.1 Streptomyces sp. NRRL F-6492 | reverse complement strand
CCCCCGGACCCCCGCTCCCCGGCCGCGTCACCCGTTCGGTGGGCGGAGACCCCGGTGGAGGGAGGGAACGGTACGTCCCAGACCGGCGACGGGCGGACACGAGGGCGGGACGAGGGCATGCGACATGTGCTGCGGAAGCGGCGGGAGGCCGCCCGGGCGCGGCAGGAGAGGCTCCAGCGGCTCCGCCGGGACGACCGGACGCTCCTCGACCGCCTGTACGGAACCCCGTACGAGGACGTCGCCTTCCCGTCGCCCCGCCCCCTGGACGACGCCGAAGCGGTGGAGATCCTGGGGTTCGCCCTGCGGCTCGGCCGCGCGCTCTTCCTCGCCGGGGCGGAGACCCGGCGGATCGAGTCGTCCGTCGTGGCGGTCACCGCCGCCTGGGGGATGGGCAGCCAGGAGGTCGACATCAACGCCCGGTCGATGCAGGTGCAGTACGCCCCCGAGGGCCGGCGGCCGATCGTCATGCTGAAGGTGATGGGCTCGGAGGACTCCCGGGACCTGGACCGGCTCGCCGCCCTCGAACGCCTCACCACCCACGCCGCCGCCGGCCGGCTGGACCGGGAGACCGCGGCCGGGACCCTGGACCGGATCGAGGCGGAGGCCTCCCGCTGGCCCTGGTGGTTCGGTCTCGCCGGCGGCGCGGTCCTGGCGGCGATGCTGTGCGTCCTGGCCTCCGGGACCGTGCGCGCGGCCCTGGTGTCGCCCCTCGTGTTCCTGCTCGCCGACCGGGGCGCCTGGGCCCTGTCCCGGAGCGGGCTGCCGTCCTTCTTCCTCACCGTCGCGCAGACCGCCCTGCTCCTCGTCGCGGTCGCGGGACTCACGGCGGCCGGGGGCCTGAGCCACGCGGAGGCGGCCAGTGCGATCGCGGCGAACGTGATCCTGCTGCTGCCGATCTTCACGATCATCTCGCTGACCGAGGACGCGATCGACGGCTTCCGCTCCATGGCGGCGGGCCGCACGGTGAGCCTGCTCGCCTTCTTCACCGCGCTGGCCTGCGGCTTCCTCGCGGTGGGCTTTCTGCTGCGGGGCGCCGACGCGGACGCCCGCTCCACCGCCCTGATCCCCCTGCCGGTCGTCCTCTCGCTGCTCACCAGCGCGATCGGGGCCCTGGGGAACACCGTGTTCATGGACGGGGGGCTGCGGATCGTCCCGCCCGCGGTCGCCGCCGCCGTTTTGGGCGCGGGGGTCAAACTGGCCTGCGTCGGCGCGTTCGGCTGGTCCGCACCCCTGGCGACCGGCCTCGCGACGGTGGCGATGGGCCTCGCCGCGGCGGTGCTGTCGCCGCGTACGGGCATCCCGGTCCGGGCGTTCGTGATCCCCGGCATCGCCGGGGGCGTGCTGCCGGGACCGGACCTGTACCGGAGCCTGCTGCAGTGGCTGCTGCACGTGGAGGGCGCGGGGGCCTATCTGGTGTCCACCATGGCGTCGGTGGCCGCCATCGGCATCGGCGTGGTCTTCGGGACGCTGCTCGGCACCGCCGTCGCACGCCAGTGGCGCTACCGGGGGACCGGGGCCGGGCCCTCCCGTACTCCCGGAGGGATCGTTCCCGCCGCGGGCGATCCCGGGCGGGACGTCCGGCCCCGCTGAGCCGGCTCCCCGTCAGGCGGGGTGACCGGGGGTGAGGTCCGCGACGTCGGCGAGCCGGAGGAGCGACGCCCCGCCCGGGTCGGGCGGGCTCTGCTCGACGGGGGCGAGCAGGAAGCCGACGTGGTCCCCGCCCCCGCCCTCGAAGCGTTCCAGGACCCGGCCGACCAGCCAGGCGCGGGAGTCGGCGAGCACCGGCGCCCCGCCCTCTCCCGGCCGCCACTCCACCCGGGCGAACTTGTCGGTGTCGTCGCCCGTCCGCCCGCCGAACAGCGCCGCCGTCTCCTTCTGGTCGCTCCGCAGGAGGTGGACCGCCAGGTGCGAGGCGCGGCGCGCGACGCGGTAGGTGCGGTTGGCGGTGGAGAGCCACGCCATGAAGAGGGGCGGGTCGACCGAGCACGGGGAGGCGAAACCCACCAGACAGCCCGCCCGCTCGCCGTCGGCCGTCGCCGCCGTGACGACGTACATCGGATGGTCCAGCGCGTCGGTGAAACCGTCGGCCACGGTCGGCTCCCAGGGTGATCGGGCGGCGGCGGGCCGCGGGTGTGGAACGGCAGACGGGCCGGACGTACGCACGCGCAACCGGCCTTCGGAATCGGCGCGTTGTGCCCGGAACGGCCCTCGGGGTGTCTCCGGGGCGTTTCCCGGGGAAGCCGTACACCTTGCCCCGATGGCCGCCCGGCAAACGCGCGATATGGGCCGGTTGTATGACATAAGGGCTCCTCGGCGGGGTAGCGGCACACCCATGGACACGACACCCCTGCGCGCCGTCGCACTCGTCTGCACCCTGTCCCCGTCACCCGCGCGTTCCAGCTCGCAGCTCCTGGCGGAGCAGGTCATGGCGGCACTGGGCGAGCACGGCGTCACCGGCGAGACCATCAGGATCGCCGACCGCAACGTGCTGCCCGGCGTGAAGACCGACATGGGAGAGGGGGACGACTGGCCGGAGATCCGCGACACCGTCCTGGGCGCGGACATCCTGGTCCTGTCGACCCCCATCTGGATGGGCCATCCCTCCAGCATCGCCCAGCGCGTCCTGGAGCGGCTGGACGCCGAACTCGGCGAGACGGACGACGAGGGCCGGATGCTGACCTACGGCAAGGTGGCGGCCGTCTGCGTGGTCGGGAACGAGGACGGCGCGCACAAGGTGAGCGCGGACCTCTTCCAGGGCCTCAACGACGTCGGCTTCTCGCTCGCCCCCAACGCCGTCACCTACTGGGTGGGGGAGGCCATGCAGGGCACCGACTACCAGGACCTCGACAAGACCCCCGAGGCCACGGCCGGCACCACCGCGACCCTCGCCGCCAACACGGCCCACCTGGCCCGCCGCCTCAAGTCCGCCCCGTACCCGCCGTCCTGACCCCCACCCCCACCGACACCGACACCGATACCGATACCGACACCGAGGAGCCGCAGACATGACCCAGCACCGGAACGACGAACCGGACCCGCGCACCACTCCTCCCTCCGAGGCCCCGGGGGAGAGCGGCGACGAGGAGGCACGCGAGGAGGCGGCCGACGCGGTCGTCGGCGAGGCGGGCGACGACGAGGACGAGGACAATGACGACGACGAGGGCCCCGCGTAACGCAGGAGCCCCCGCGTAACGGAAGAAGGCCCCTACCCAGGGGATCTCCCGCACCGCGAAGCCGGGGGGAACCGTGAAGTTCTCACGGTTCCCCCCGGCTTCGCGTCCGAGGGGTTCTCAGGCGGTCCTGGCCTGAGGCGCGCTCCCCGGGGCCTGGAGCGGTACGGAGCCCGGGCCGCTCACCGTCAGGGCGATGCCGAGGCTCGCGCACATCCTGCGGGCCCGGGCGAGCGCGCTGTAGGAGGCCGGGGACGGGGCGGGGGACGGGAATTCGAGGAACACCCGGAGGGGACGGTAGGCGGAGACGATCGCCTCGATCTCCAGGGCCGCCGCGGCACGGCTGGTGACGTCGAGCTCGCGGAGGAGCCTCAGGTGCAGGGTGCCGTCTTCGAGGGCATGGCTCACGAGCATGGTTCTACCTCCCGGACCGGGTGGGCGCCGCGGACGCGGCGCGGGGCGGTGATCAGTGGGAGGGACCGGCGAGCGGTCCCGGTGCGGCGCACGATGAGCGGTTCGTGGAGCTCGACGGGAACACCGCGAGCGCCGCATCCTCGGCGCGAGCCGGCCGCCGGGGCCGTTCTCCGCCGCAGGACGCTCTGTGTCCAGCCTGAAGCAGCTCGACAGGTGGCTGCCACCCTCCATTATGCAAGGAACGCGCCTGCCTGCACCTTTCCCGTTCTCGGTCCGCGCACCGGACTTCCGGGGCCTGATTGAGACGGGGGCGGCCGGGTACGCGGGGGACGACCACAACGGAACGAAGGAGGCAAACCGGTGAGTACGGTCGAGAAGACCATCGATGTGGACGTCCCGGTACGGAGCGCCTACGACCAGTGGACGCAGTTCGAGGAGTTCCCCCGCTTCATGGAGGGCGTGGAAGAGGTACGGCAGGTCGACGACCGCCACTGCCACTGGCGGACCAAGGTGGCGGGGGTGCGGCGCGAGTTCGACACCGAGATCGTCGACCAGCTGCCGGACGAGCGCGTCGCGTGGCGCACCGTGGGCGGCGAGGTCCGGCAGAAGGGCGTCGTGACCTTCCAGTCGCTCGACGAGGGCCACACCAGGGTCCGGCTCGCGATGGAGGTCGAACCGGAAGGCGTGGTGGAGAAGACCGGTGACGCCCTTGGGATCCTCGACCTGCGGGTCAAGGGCGACCTGAAGCGGTTCAAGGGCTTCATCGAGGAGCGCGGGCAGGCCACCGGCGCCTGGCGCGGCCGCATCCGCCCCTCGGAGGGCATGAACCCGCTCCCGGCCGACGGGACGCGGAGCGCCCCCGGCAGCGCCCCGGGCACGACGGGCACCGCCCCGGGCACGACCGGGTCGGCGGGCCCGACCGGTGACGTCCCCACCATCCCGGGCCAGGTCGACAGGTCCTCGCACGGCGCAGGCTTCTGGCCGCCCGCCGACCGTCCCTGAGGACACCCGGGGAACATCGAGGAGGCCCGAGGAACACCCAAGGGCACCCGAGAACGGCGGACGGCACTGATTCCGTATCGGGGGCCGGTCACGCGGACGGACGACGTCCCGCGACCGGCCCCCGGCCGTGCGCGCCCTCCGGCGCCCCGCGGGGACGCGGACCCGGCGCGGGCCGGCACCACCCCCCGGGACGGACGCGTGCGCGGGCGGCTGCCGGGCGGGCCGGGCCCTCCCGGGGCACATTGGTACGGAGGGGCGACCAGCTCCTACGCCGGGCCGTGCGTGCGTACGGCACGCGGTGTCGGGTAGTCGGGTCGGCAGGAGACCCTTTCCGGCAGCGGGTGGAGAAGAGACGGAGCCGCACCCCGCCGTCCGGGCCCGAGCCGTCTTTCCCGGCGTGAGCGAGAAGGGGCATGACATGAGCACCGATGACGGCACCTCCCGCGTGGTCGTGGGCGTGGACGGCTCACCGGCCTCGCACGCGGCCCTGCGCTGGGCCCTCCGCTACGCGCGGCGCACCGGCACGACCGTGCGCGCCGTGGGGGTCTACGACCTCCCCGGGGCGGAAGGGTGGTCCGCGCCGGCCGTGGACGTGCTGTTCGACGAGGAACAGGCCCGGCGGTCGCTCTCCGAGGAACTCGGTGCGGTCCTCACCCCGGAGGACGGCGTCCCCCCTGCCCACCACGTGGTGCGCGGAAACCCCGCCCAGGTGCTGATCGAAGAGTCGGACGGCGCCGAACTGCTCGTCGTGGGAAGCCGCGGCCGGGGAGGCTTCGGGAGTCTGCTCCTCGGCTCGGTGAGCCAGCAGTGCGCGGCGCACGCGTCCTGTCCCGTCGTCATCGTCCGCCCGGAGACGGCCGACGGCGCCCCGCCCGCGGGCGACACCCCCTGATACGCGTCAATGACACGGAGGTCGGATCATCATGAACGCATCCATGTCCTTGGTGCTTCTGCCGGACGGCCATCTCGTGCTCCCCGCCGACGAGGTGACCGGTCTGCTCCGGCACCTCGCGGCCGGGTGGCTGGAGTCGACCGGCGAAGATGACCTCGACCTCGCACCGGAGACGGTGGTGGCCCTGGCGGGAGCGCTGACGGAGGTCGCCGACCGGATCGACGTGGAGTGCATCGCGCTCGCGCCGCGCGGCGACGAGGACCCGTTCGACCAGGAGAGGCCGTTCGTCGACGGAAGCGGCGAGGAGGCCCCGCCCGACGACGGAACCCCGTTCGACGACGGCCCCCTCAACGAGGGAAGCCCGTTCGACGAGGGGCGGCCGTTCGGCGACGGGAACCCCCTCAGGGACGAACACGGAGACCCGTACGACGGAGGCGGTCCGCCGCAGCCCTGAGGGAGCGCCCGCGCGGAGCCGGGCTCCACGGGTCCTCCTTCAGGAGCAGGTCCACGTCGCTGAGCCGCCGGGCACGCGCGTCGAGCGCCGGGTCGTCCAGGTCGTCCCAGGCCAGCGGAGCCGCGACGGGCGCGCCGGCCCTGGCCCGCACCGTGTACGGGGCCACGGCGGTCTGCCCGTAAGCGTTGCGCTGGATGTCGAGGTACAGGCGCCCCTCCCGCGCCTTCTTGCGCACCTCGGTGGTGAGCCGGTCGGGATGGCGGGCGGCGAGCACCCCGGCGACGTCGGCGGCGAAGGCCCGCACGTCGTCGAAGGGCGCGCCGCGGTCCAGCGGCACCAGGACGTGCAGCCCCCGCGAGCCGGTGGTCATGAGCAGCGACGGCAGCCCCAGCTCGTCGAGGAGGTCGCGGAGCCACCGGGCGGCGTCCCGCACCGGCGCGAACCCCTCCCCGGACGGGTCGAGGTCGAAGACCAGCCGGTCCGGGTGGTGGGGGCGGTCGATCCGGGACAGCCACCGGTGCAGGGTGACGGAGCCCTGGTCGGCGAGCAGGACCAGGGTGGCCGCGTCCTCGGCCAGGACGTACGTGACGGTCCCGCCCTCCTTCGGCATCTCGGCGCGCCCCACCCAGTCCGGGAAGTGGTCCGGCGCGTCCTTCTGGAAGAAGCCCCGCTCGCCGATGCCGCCCGGATGGCGCTCCAGGGTCAGCGGGCGGCCGCGCAGGTGCGGCAGCATCCGCGGGGCCACGGCGCGGTAGTACTCCGCGAGGTCGGCCTTGGTGACGCCGTCCTCGGGGAAGAGCACCTTCTCCGGCCGGCTGACCGTCACGGTGCGCCGGCCCGCCCGCACCTTCCGGGTCTCCGTCATCGCGTCCTCCCTTTCCGCGCGTTTCCGTACGCGTTCCCTCGCACACGCCAGGGGGCCGGCCTCCGGTCCCTTGTGGAGCCGCTACCCGCGAAGGCGTGCGGCTACCGCGCGTTCCCGCCGGACCGCGGTCCGGCGGGCGGGCCCGCACGACGCATACGGCCCCCGGTCCGGGGGCACTCGCGCCATGACCCCGAAAGCCGTACGTGAGGAGCTCGACCATGAGGGCGTTGACCTGGCACGGACACCGGGACGTTCGTGTGGACACCGTGCCCGACCCCCGGCTCGTCGACCCGACGGATGTGATCGTCCGCATCACCTCCAGCGGCATCTGCGGCTCCGACCTGCATCTGTACGAGGTGTTCGGGCCCTTCCTCGACCCCGGCGACATCCTCGGCCACGAGCCCATGGGGATCGTGGAGGAGGTCGGCCCCGAGGTGAGGAACCTCAAGGCCGGCGACCGGGTGGTGGTGCCGTTCAACGTCTCCTGCGGCACCTGCTGGACGTGCGACCAGGGCCTGCAGTCCCAGTGCGAGACCACCCAGGTCAGGGAGTACGGGACGGGCGCCTCCCTGTTCGGCTACACCAAGCTCTACGGGCAGGTCCCCGGCGGTCAGGCGGAGTTCCTGCGCGTCCCCTTCGGCGACACCCTGCCCATCAAGGTGGGGCAGGACGCCCCCGACCAGCGCTACCTCTACCTCTCCGACGTGCTGCCGACCGCCTGGCAGGCCGTGGCGTACGCCGACGTCCCGCCCGGCGGGACCGTGACCGTCCTCGGGCTCGGGCCCATCGGCGACATGGCCGCCCGCATCGCGCTCCACAAGGGCGCGAGCAAGGTCATCGGCGTGGACCTCGTCCCCGAACGGCTCCGCCGCGCCCGGGACCGCGGCGTCGAGGTCCTGAACCTCAAGGAGCACGGCAAAGACCTCGGCGACCGGGTGCGGGACCTCACGGACGGCCGGGGCACCGACGCCGTCATCGACGCCGTCGGCATGGAGGCCCACGGCGCCCCGCTCACCAAGGCCGCGCAGAAGATCCCGGGCTTCCTGCCCGACGCCCTCGCCCAGAAGCTGATGACCACGGTCGGCGTGGACAGCATGGCCGCCTTCGACACGGCGGTGGACGTGGTCCGCCGCGGCGGCACCATCAGCCTGTCCGGCGTCTACGGCGGCGCCGTCGACCCCGTCCCGATGTTCAGCCTCTTCGACAAGCAGATCCAGCTCCGCATGGGCCAGGCCAACGTCTGGCGGTGGGTCGAGGACATCCTCCCGCTCCTGGACGACGCCGACCCGCTCGGCGTCGACGACTTCGCCACCCACACCCTGCCCCTGGAGGACGCGCCCCAGGCGTACAAGACGTTCCAGGACAAGAAGGACGGAATGATCAAGACGGTGCTGACCCCCGGCCGCTGAACGGACGCGACACGCTTCGCACCGCCCCGGGCCGGGCGGTGCGAAGCGGTGTGAAATCACGACTTCGTGGAACCCGTCTCTCATGGAAGCGACACCACAGGACATGTCCGGTCCCGCACGCCCCCCGCTGCTCGACAGCACCGCGTCCCTCCTGGTGAAGGGATACGGCTGGCTCCCCGACCTGCGCAGGCGCGCCGGGAACGCCCCGGCCGTGCCCGTGCGGATCCTCGGCCGGCGCGGGGTCGCGCTGCACGGCAAGGAGGCGGTGGACTTCTTCTACGACGAACGGCACGTCCGCCGGCACGACGCCCTGCCCGGACCCGTCCTGGACACCCTGTTCGGCCGCGGAGCCGTCCACACCCTCGACGGGGGGCCGCACCGCGGGCGGAAGGCGCTGTTCCTGACGCTGCTCAAGGACCCGGAGCGGATCGCCGCCCTGGTGGAGCACGCCCGGCGCGCCTGGGACCGGGCCGAGGCCGGCTGGCAGGACCGGGAGCGGGTGGTGCTCTTCGACGAGGCCGCCCGCGTCCTGACCAGGGCCGTGCACGACTGGGCCGGCGTCCCGCTGCCCGAGGACCAGGAGGAGACCGCCGCGCGGGACCTCGTGGCCATGGTGGACGGCTTCGCCGCCGTCGGACCCCGGCACCTCCGCGCGCGGCGGGCACGCAAGCGGCAGGAGGAGCGGCTCGCGCCGCTCATCGAGGAGCTGCGGTACGCGGGCGCCCCGTCGGGGCAGGCGACGATCGCGCAGGCGGTGGCCGCGCACACCGACGCGAACGGCCGGCAGCTCGACCCGCACACCGCGGCCGTCGAACTCCTGAACGTCCTGCGTCCCACGGTCGCGGTCAGCTGGTTCCTCGTCTTCGCCGCCCACGCCCTGCACCGCCGGCCCGAGCACCGCGACCTCCTGGCGGCGGACGAGCGGTACGCCTGGGGCTTCGCCCAGGAGGTCCGCCGCTTCTACCCCTTCGCCCCGTTCACCGGCGGCCTCGCCGCTGCCGACACCCAGTGGGGCGGCGTCCCGATCGAGAAGGGGAGCCTGGTCCTCCTCGACCTGTACGGCCACGACCACGACCCCGACCTGTGGCCGGAGCCGTACGCCTTCGACCCGACCCGGTTCACCCGTCCGGGCGCCACGATCGGCCGCGACGACCTCGTGCCGCAGGGCGGCGGCGATCCGGCGGCGGGCCACCGGTGCCCCGGCGAGGACATCACCCTCGCCCTCCTGGCCTCCCTGGTCCCGCGCTTCGCCGGCCTGCCCCACGACGTGCCCGACCAGGACCTGTCGATCCCCCTGCACCGCGTACCGACGCTCCCGCGCAGCGGATACGTCATGGAACGCGTACGTCTGGCGGCGCCGGCGACGGCCGGCTGACCGCCGTACCACCCGACCACCCGACCACCCGACCACCAGATCACCTGATCACTCGGATCACTTGATCACCCCATGGAGAGAGGAGACCGGAATGAGCGACGCGCACACCCCCGGCAATTCGGAGGACCCGATACCCCGTGACCGCGAGGACGAGCAGGCCGCCGAGGGCGAGGACCCCCTGGCCATACCCGTCACGCGGGACCCCGGAAGCGAGGAACTCCCGGACACCGACGAGTCCGGCACGGGCCCGCGGGGGCGCCCCGAGGAGGAGACCGTCAACCCCGAACAGCCCGCTCCCGACGAACCGGCCGACTGACCGGGACACCGCCGCCGGCACCACCACCACCCCCACCACCGGAACGGAGACCCGCACGTGAGCCCCGCCGATCTCGTGTTCACGGCCCTGGGCCTCGGAGCGCTGGCGGCGGCGGTCCTGCCGAGGCTCGTACGCCGCATGCCGTTCTCGATGCCCATGGTGTTCCTGGCACTCGGCGCCCTGACCGGTCTGCTGCCCCTCCCGATGCCCGAACTCGACCCCGTGGCGGACCGGGCCTGGGTCGAGCACGTCACCGAGATCTGCGTGATCGTCTCCCTCATGGGCGCCGGACTCGCGCTGAACCGGCCCTTCGGCCTGCGCTCCTGGGCCGGACCGTGGCGCCTGCTCGGCATCACCCTGCCCCTGACCGTCGCCGCGACCACCGCGCTCACCTGGTGGTTCTTCGACTGGCCCGTGGCCACCGCCCTCCTCGTGGGAGCCCTGCTCGCGCCGACCGACCCGGTGCTGGCCGCGGAGGTGCGGGTGGGGGAGCCGACCGACGAGGACGACGACGAGGACGAGGTCCGCTTCACGCTCACCGCCGAAGCGGGCCTCAACGACGGACTGGCCTTCCCCTTCGTCCTCGCCGCCATCGCGCTCGCGGGCGCCGGAGGCGTCTGGGCGGAGGCCGACTGGGGCCACTGGTTCGGCTTCGACGTCGTGGCCAGGGCGGTGATCGCCGTCGTGATCGGCATCGTCCTCGGGCGGCTGCTCGGATGGATGTTCTTCCGGGCCGAGTCGGCGTCGCTCAGGCTGTCCGAACACATGGAGGGCTTCGTCGCGCTCGCCGCGACCTTCCTCTCGTACGGCCTCACCGAACTCGCCCACGGCTACGGCTTCGTCGCCGTCTTCGTCACCGCCTGCGCCGTCCGGGCCGCTGAGCGCGGCCACGGCTACCACAAGGTGCTGCACGGCTTCACGGAGCAGATCGAACGCCTCCTGACGGCGGCCCTGCTCTTCCTCCTCGGCCACTACCTCGCCGCCACCGGCGTCAAGGAGCTGACCTGGCCGGTGGTCCTGCTCGCCCTGGCCCTGATCCTGGTCGTCCGCCCGGTGACGGGGTGGATCGCCCAGTTCGGCTTCGTCACGGGGCCCCGGGAGCGGGTCGTCGCCGCCGTCTTCGGACTGCGCGGCATCGGCTCCCTCTTCTACCTCGCGTACGCGCTCGGCCACCACGGATTCGAGGGCCAGGCGAAGGAGTTGTGGGTCCTGACCGCCACCACGGTGGCGCTCTCCGTAGTGCTCCACGGCGCGGGCGCCACTCCGGCCATCCGGCGTCTGGACCGCCTGCGCGAGGTCCGTCCGTCCGACGCGCCGCCGTGAGTCCCCGCGCTCCTCATGCCTGTGGGCCCGGCCGAAGCCGGGCCCACAGGCATGAGGAGCTGGTGGAACGGGCCGTCAGCGGCGTCCCCGCAGCCTGCCGAGGAGTTGGCGCGCCCGGGCCCGGTTCCGGGGGTCGGAGGCGGCGCGCCGTGCCGACTCGATCGCCCGCCGTCCCTGAGGGCTGCGGCCGAACTGCTTGATGCGGGCCAACAGTGCGGACATGGAACCTCCTGTGCTCGTACGTCATCCGCGTGGCGTCCGGCGGAGGAACGCCGGTCCCCGGCGGCCTTCGGGTACGAGGGCCGCCCTTCCCACCTACCCCCGATGCGGCCGGACACACGGCGGCCCGCCACCGCCGCCCCGGCCGCCGCCCGTCCCTCCACCACGATCCGCTCGACCACCGCCGTCACCCGGTGTCCGCGCGCCGCTCCGGTGAAGTCGCCTGGAGGAGTGGGGATTTCGGCGGCCGACCGGTCCGGTCGACCATTCGGAGCGCGGTCGACCGGACTCCGACTCCCTTTGCCTGAAAGGCTTTTGACGGGGCACAAGCACCGCATGACCGTTTCCAAGACCGGCGTCCTCGTCCTCGACAGTACCGATCCCGAACCCCTCGCCCGCTTCTACGCCGCCCTGCTCGACGCCACCGTCGAACCGAGCGGCGCCGACGCCGACCTGCTGCTGATCTCCGGGTCCTCGGGCGTCGTCCTGGGCATCCGGCGCGACCCCGGCCAGGCGCCGCCGAGCTGGCCCCGGCCGGACGACTCCCAGCAGGCCCACCTGCTCATCCTCGTGGAGCCCGACGCGCTCGACGAGGCCGAACGGGAAGCCGTCTCCCTGGGCGCGCGCCCCGTCTCCGTCGACCAGAACGGCACCCGCCTCGACCGGCGCACCGACACGCGCCGCTACACGGACCCGGCCGGGCACGCCTTCGTGCTCGCCCCCACGCGCGGTGTTTCCGTGTGACACCGGGGGGCAGCCGCCCCACGTGCCCACCCGACCGAGGAGGACGACCATGAGCCATCACGAGCGCCGGCGCACCCTGCCCGCGGACGCCCCGCCGCGCACCACGCCCTCGGAGGCCGTCGGCGAGAGCGGTGACGTCGAAGCGCGCCGGGAGGCCGAGAAGGCCACCCGGGACCGCCGGGGCGGAGCCGCCGACGAGGACGGCATGACCGCCAAGCGGCAGTCCCCGGGCCTGGGCCGCGAGGAACAGCGCCGCCCGTACGGACGGAGGGGCGAGGCCGAGACCGAGGAGGGCTAGGGGGTGTCCGGAAAGTCCTGTGCGGTGTCCGCGGTGTCCGGTGCGTGCGGTCGGCACGCCGGGCGGAAGCGCTCGTACGGGACGTACTCGGGCTTTCGCCCAGTGGGGCGAGAGTGCGTGCCGCGACCGGAGGGGCGGGGGAGGACGGGACGGGTCTTCCGTACCCCGTCGCGGCGGCGGTCCGCGTGGAGGACCAACTGCAGTTCCACCCGCGCCGCTTCCTGCTCGGCCTTGCCGACGACCTGGTCGCGCACGGCGGCCGGATCCACGAGGGCACCCGCGTCACCGGTCTGAGGGAGGGCGCCGAGTGCCGCCTCGCCCTGGCGGGCGGGGGCACGGTCCACGCCCGCGACGTCGTCCTCGCCACCCACTTCCCGCTCCGCTGCCACCCCACCCTCCTGATGCGCCTCTCGCTGCGACGGGAACTCGTCGTCGCCGCCCCCGTCGACGAACGCCACGCTCCCCCACGGCATGTACTGGACCGACGAGCACGACGTCCGGTCGGTGCGCACCGCCCCGCTGGGCGGCGGCCGGCGGCTCCTGATCGTCTCGGGCGAGGCCTTCGAACCGGGCGGTGGAGGCGTCCGCGCCCGGTACGAACGCCTGGAGGCCTGGGCGCGCGACCGGCTGCCGGGCCTCGCCGGGGCGCCCGAGGTGCGCCGATGGGCGGCCCAGGACGTCCACACGGCCGACGGGGTGCCCCGCGTCGGACACGAGCACCCCGACACCGAGCACGTCTACGTCGCCACCGGCTTCGGCGGGTGGGGGCTCAGCAACGGGGTCGCCGCAGGCCGGCTGCGCACCGCGCACCTGACCGGCGCGCCCCGCCCGGACCGGACGGAACTCTTCGACCCGCGCCGACGGCTTCCCGTCCGCGAGACACCCGGGGTCGTCCGGCACCGGGCCACCGTGGCCCGCCACTTCCTGACCGGCCTGCGGACCGGCCGCCGCTGCACCCACATGGGGTGCGAGCCGGGTTTCGACGACGCCGAGCAGACCCGGGAGTGCCCCTGCCACGGCTCCCGCTTCGCGGCCGACGGCAGCGTCCTCCAGGGCCCGGCCACCGAGCCCCTGGAGGACTGAGGGCCGAAGGGACCTCCTCCCGACTCCCGACCGCGCCCCCCGAGGGGGAGGAATGGTACGTACGGGACGGGGGAGACGCGACGGTGAAGGGCGGCCGCCCCGGACGGGACGCGGCGGCCCGGAAACCCACGGAGACAGGACGACAGGACGGAGGAGCGCGATGGACACCGGCGAGAACGAGTACCGGATCGCCCGGTTCAGGGAGCGGCTCGCGCGCGACGACATGGCCGAGCTCGGGGTACGCATCGAGGTGCGCGGCACGTCCGTGCTCCTGACGGGCACCGTCCCGACGGCCGGGGAGCGGGAGGAGATCCTCCGGCTCGCCGAGACGGAACTGGCCGGCCTCCCCGTCCGCACGGACCTCATGGTCGCCTGCATCGATCCCCCCGAGCGTCCCGAGGAGCTGCTGTGACGGCCCCGGAGCGCCGGGAGGACGGGGCCGTCGTCAGGGTGGCGGCCGTCGGCGACATCCATCTGAGCCCGGACTGCCGGGGCCTGCTGCGCCCCTCCTTCGAGACGCTGCCGCTCTGCGCGGACGTCCTCCTCCTCGCCGGGGACCTCACCCGCCACGGAACGGTCGCCGAGGCGGAGGTGGTCGCGGACGAGGTGCGGGACCTCGGCGTCCCCGTGGTGGCCGTGCTCGGCAACCACGACTACCACTCCGAGCAGGAGGCGGACATCGCGCGCGTCCTCACCGACGCGGGGGTCACCGTCCTGGAGGGCGACCGGACGGTCCTGCCGGTGGACGGCGGCCGGCTCGGGATCGCCGGCACGAAGGGCTTCTGCGGAGGCTTCGCGGGCCGCAGCGCCGGAGAGTTCGGCGAACGCGAGATGAAGGACTTCGTCCGCACCACGCGCCGGGCCGCCGAGGGCCTCCACGAGGCCCTGTCGGACCTGTCCGACTGCGAGGCGCGGATCGCCCTCACCCACTTCTCCCCCGTCCCCGACACGCTCGCGGGTGAACCGGTCGAGATCTACCCCTTCCTGGGCAGCTACCTCCTGGCCGAGGCCATCGACGGGGCGGGCGCCGACCTCGCGGTGCACGGCCACGCCCACCTGGGCACCGAGCACGGCATGACGGCGGGCGGGGTGCGCGTCCGCAACGTCGCCCAGCCCGTCATCGGCAAGGCCTTCGCCCTCTACCACCTGCCCCTCGCGCGGAAGGCCGGCGCGGAGGCGTCCGGAAGGGCCGGCCGGCCCCCCGCGGCCGGCGCCCCGATGTGACACGGCCGCCGAACGGCGGAACGGCCCTCCTCGACCACCGAGGAGGGCCGTTCCCGCGTCGTTGTGTCCCTTTCCGATGCCCTACGGCAGGGGAGTGCCGCCGGTGGCGTTCACGATCTCCCCGGTGATGTAACTCGCCCCGGACGAGGCGAGGAAGACGTACGCGGGCGCCATCTCCGCCGGCTGGGCGGGGCGCCCCAGGGGTGACTGGCTGCCGAAGTCCTCCGTGCTCGGCATCGTCGCGGGGATCAGCGGGGTCCACACCGGCCCCGGGGCGACCCCGTTGACCCGGACGCCGCGCTCGGCGAGCAACTGCGCCATGCTGTGGGTGAAGGAGACGATCGCGGCCTTCGTCATCGCGTAGTCGAAGAGGTGCGGGCTGGGCTGGTACCCCTGCACGGAGGTGGTGTTGATGACGCACCCGCCGCTCGGCATGTGGGCGAGGACCGCGCGGGTGAGCCAGAACATCCCGTACAGATTGGTCTTCATGACCCGGTCGAACTGCTCCGTGGTGACGGCCTCGATGCCGTCCGGCCGGGACATCTGGTAGGCGGCGTTGTTGACGAGGACGTCGACGCGCCCCAGTTCCTCCACCGCCCGGTCGATCAGGGCCGCGCACTGCTCCTCGTCGCGGATGTCGCACAGCACGGGGACCGCCGTGCGGCCCGCCTCGCGGATCAGGCGCGCCGTCTCGGCAGCCTCGTCCTTCTCCTCGGCCAGATGGGTGAAGACGACGTCCGCGCCCTCGCGGGCGAACGCCAGACAGACGGCCCTGCCGATCCCGGAGTCACCGCCGGTGACGACCGCCGCCCGGTCGAGGAGCAGGTCGTGCCCCCGGTAGGAGTCCTCGCCGTGGTCGGGCCGCGGGTCCATCCGCTCGGTCCAGCCGGGATGTTCCTGCTGCTGGTCGGGGAACGGGGGGACGGGCCGGTGCGGGGTGTTCTCGCTGGTGTTCATGTGGTTCGGCTACCCGGGGGCCCGACCCGTATCCCGGCCCGCGCCCGGACAGGAGCCGTTCGGCCGGACGCGAGCCGCCCGGCCGTCGCCCCGGCGGGCGCGCGAATGAGTGGCGGGGACCGGGGCAGGCGAATTCCGGGCGGGGAACACGTTCCGCCACGCACGACACACGGAGACGGAGGGCGGCGGCGCGCGCCGACCGCCCTCCCCCTACCGGAGGAGTTGTTGACGAGTGACCGAGAACCTGTGGAGTTACCGGTCGACCGCGGGGCACCTGGCCGGAGCCGATCTGACCGGCTACAAGGTCGAGGCGACCGACGGCGGCATCGGGAAGGTGGACAAGCACTCCGACGAGGTCGACGACGCCTACCTGGTCGTGGACACCGGGGTCTGGATCTTCGGCAAGGAAGTCCTGCTGCCGGCGAGCACCGTGACCCGGATCGATCCGGAGGAGCGGAAGATCTTCGTCGACCGCACCAAGGACCAGATCAAGGACGCTCCGGAGTTCTACCGGGAGAAGCACCTCGACGACCCGGCCTACCGCAGCCAGCTGGGCACGTACTACGGCCTGGGCGGACCTTTCGGCGGCCGCCTCGTCTGACGGACCGGAAGGGACTGGCGGACCGGAAGGACCGCCGGGCCGGAAGAGCCGCCGGGCCGGAAGAGCCGCGGAGCGGAACATTGAGGGGCGGGCCCGAACTCATCGAGTTCGGGCCCGCCCCTCAATGTTCCCGGCCCCCCACCCCACCAGGAGGGCGCCGGGCGGCTCCTAGGCCGCGGCGGCCGCGGTACGCAGGGCCAGCTCGCGTTCCTGTTCGGTCAACCCGCCCCAGACTCCGTAGGGTTCCGCCACGCTGAGCGCGTGCTCCAGGCAGCGGACGCGCACCGGGCACGTCCCGCAGACGGCCTTGGCGGCCTCCTCGCGCGCGGCTCGTTCCTGTCCCCGCTCGCCCTCGGGGTGGAAGAACACCTCGGTGCCCACACCGCGGCACGCGGCCGACATCTGCCAGTTCCACTGGTGCTCCGCCCGCCCGGGCAGATGCGACACCTTAGCCATCCCGCTTCTCCTCCTCGCATCAGTTCGTGAATGCCTCCAATGTCGCGTCTGGCCCCAAAGACCACCTCGAAACGCCCGGGCGCGGAAAACGCCTCGTCCGTGTCCGCCGCGGCCCTTCCCGGCGCGCGGGATCCCGACGGGGCTCACCGGGTCGCAGGACTCTCGACCGGCTCAACGGGACGGCGCGAGCGAGATGTGCGGGGACAGGGCGCGCAGGAAGTCGGGCGCGTCGAAGGCCGCACCGGCGGAAGCGACACCGACGGTTTTGGTCCGGCCCGTGAGGACACGGTCCAGCGCTTCCACGGCGAGCGGCGCGCTGACGGCGTAGATGTCCCGGCCGCTCGCCACGGCCCGCCGCTCCTCCCCGCCGGAGCGCACGACGACGTCGACGAGGAACGTCTGGTCGGACCGTCCGAGCCCGTCGGCCGCGGTCGGCGCCGGCGTGTCGGGGGCGGCCAGGTCCCGCGCCGCCTCGGCCGTCATGTAGGTGCGCACCTCGGGAACGGCCAGGTGGCTGGGGACGGTGACGACGTCGGCCATGGTGAACTCCCCGATCACGGACCGGACTCCCAGCGGTTCGGGGAAGGTCCACTCCAGGGCGGGCGGGGCGTCGTCGCGGTACTCCAGCCGCCCGCCGGCGAACACCACGCGCCGGCCGTCCCTGCGCTCCCGGGAGACCGCGCCCGCCGTACGGGTCCCGGCGGTGGGGTGCCAGCCGCTCAGCCCGTACGCGACGTGCGCCTCGTCGGCCTCCGTCCAGTCGCCCATCGCCGCCGTGACGAGGAGGTCGCCGAGACCGCCGAAGAACGCCATCGCCGGGATCACCGTGGTGCCCGCCGCGGCGGCGCGCTCCGCGAAGTGCGCGAACGTGTCGAGGTTGGCCTCGATCTCCGCCGCCACGTCCACGTACGGGATCCCGGCGCGGAGCGCCGCCTCGATCACCGGCCCCGCGGTCGAGGCGAAGGGGCCGGCGCAGTTGACCACGGCGTCCGCGCCGGCCAGCGCGCGGTCGAGCGAGGCCGGGTCGTCGACCGTCGCCGGCCGTACGTCGAGCCCCGGACGGGACTCCGCGAACGCCCGCAGCCCGCCCTCGTCGCGTCCGGCCAGGACCGGGACGAACCCCCGCTCCAGCAGCTCCGCCACCACGAACCGGCCGGTGTGCCCGTACGCGCCGTACACCGCCACGATCTGCCCCGAACCCATCACGACTCTCCCACCGCTCTTGATTGTTCAACTGTGAACCATCTTGGCGGGGTCGGAGGAACGGCACCAGAACCGGAAGTGCCGTCCCCCGCACACTTTCGGACACGCCCTAGGCAGTTTCTCTCGGATCATCGTGCTGACCAGATGAAGATGGCCGCAACGTGGAGTCCGGCCAGGTAGACGGTGGCGGTCTTCTCATAGCGGGTGG
>NZ_LGEG01000016.1 GCF_001280125.1 Streptomyces sp. NRRL F-6492 | reverse complement strand
GGGGTGGGGCCGGCGGAGGGGAAGGCGGCCCGCGACGTCCGCGCGGTGCTCGCCCCGGGGGACGGCGGCGTGCCGGAGGCGGTGTCCCGGGCGGGGGAGGGGACGTGTGTCGCGAGGACGGGGAGCGAGACGGACGGGTTCGACGTCGGTACGGAGTCGGGTTCGGCGGAGGCCCACACCGCCACCGCGGCGCCGAGCCCCGCGGAGAGCGCGCCCGCGAGCATCAGGGGAAGCGGCACGGACCGCCGCGCCGGAGCCGCCGCACGGGCGCGCCGGGACCGCCGCGACGCGTGGGCGGGCACAGTCGTGGCCCGGGCGGGAACCTTCGGCAGGGGGGCGGTCGTGTCGAAGAGCTCGATGTCCTGCCCCCGCGCGCCGGTGCCGTCCCGGTTCGGCTCCGCGACCTTCCCGAAGACGCGGTCGCCCCGGTGTTCCGTGCCCACGGGTTCACCAGTGACGGAAGTGACTGCTGTGGTCGGGGCAGCCCTGTTGCGCATCAAGTGCTCCAGATGAGGTGAAGCCGAGGGAGGTGTGGGGAAGTCGTGAAGATATTGACTGTTGTTCAAAGCAAGCGTCAACTGTGCTCGAAACGGCACAAATTGGGCTCTGCGAGACCTTGTTCCTTAAAGGACTTTTAACGCGTGACGCAGGTCACAGAGCAAGTGATGTCGGGACGCCCCCCGGCCGGTGACACGACCGGTCCGGCGGCCGGTCCGGCGGCCGTCTCAGGACGAGGGCCCGTACCGGGCGGCCAGCGCGACGGCACGGTCGTGCAGGGAAGCGCGCAGCGACCGCGGGGTCAGGGCCTCCGCGTCCGTGCCGAGCCGCCACAGCGCCCACTCGGCGTGCCGGAGATCCTGGAAGGTCACCTCCAGCCGCAGCCGTCCGTCCGCGTCGGGCTCCTCCGCGCGGACGGCGAGCACGGTGTCCAGCAACTCCTCCCGCCGCGCCGGGTCCACCCGCACCGACACGGCGACGTGGTCACCGCCGGAGAGGAAACGCGCGGAGCGCTCCCGCCAGATCCGGTCCAGGTCGACCCGGTTCGGCCGCCGCGCCGCCTCGGGGAGTTCCTCGGCGGTCAGCACCCGTGACAGCCGGTAGGTACGGTCCTCTCCCGAGCGCGTGGCCAGCAGATAGGCCCGGTCGCGCACGGTGACCAGGCCGATCGGGTCCACCGTGCGCCACCGCGGTTCCTGGTCCGTGGCCGCGTAGCGGATGCGCAGCCGGTGCCCGGCGAGCACGGCGCGCCGGACCACGGTCATCGTGGTGCCGGGCACCCCCTCGGTGACCGGCCGACGGGAGAGCAGATCGGTCTCCGGGTCGACGAGGAAGCGCTGGGCCGCGTCGTCCGCGGTGGCCCGGTGGCTCTCGGGCAGCGCGTCGACCACCTTCCGCAGGGCCGAGGCGAGTGCCGGGCCGAGACCGAACACCTGCTCGCCGCGCCCCGATCCGGCGGCGAGGAGGGCGAGCGCCTCGTCGTGGTTCAGGCCGGTGAGCTCGGTCCGGAAGCCGGGCAGCAGCGCGAAGCCGCCGTGCCGGCCGCGTTCGGCGTAGACCGGGACGCCGGCCGTGGACAGCGCCTCGATGTCGCGCAGCACGGTACGGGTGGACACCTCCAGCTCGCGGGCCAGCGCCCCCGCGGTCAGCCGGCCGTGCCGACGCAGCAGGAGCACCAGCGAGACCAGCCGATCCGCACGCACGGCGGCAACCGTACCGAATACGTGACGGACGGTGTCACGTTTCGTTGGGAGGCTCCTGATCACGGCGCCGAAGCCCGGCGGCCGCAGGGCCGTCGGGCGCGCGTACTCCTACCGAATCGAGCTGATGTGACGATGGAACGAACAGCGGTCAACCCGGTGACGTGGTCCCAGGAGCTGGGGTTCAACCAGGGCGAGCTGGTGTCCGGGCACACCCGGACCCTCTACGTCTCGGGGCAGACCGCGACGAGCCGCGAGGGCGGGCCCGAGCACGGCGGCGACATGGCGGCGCAGTTGGCGCTCGGCATCGACAACCTGGAGGCCGTGCTCGCCGAGGCCGGGATGTCCCTCGCGAACCTCGTCCGCCTCAAAGTCTACACGACCGACGTCGACCTGCTCTTCCCGCACTACGGCGTGCTGGCGGCGCGGCTGGGCGCCGCCGGGGTGGCGCCGGCCACCACGATGCTCGGGGTGACGCGACTGGCGATCCCCGGCCAGATGGTCGAGTTGGAGGGGACCGCCGTGGCGTGAGGTGACCGCGCCGCCTCCGCTCCCCGTTCCGGAACGGCCGCCTGGCCGGCACGCGGAACGGCCTCGGTGGCGGCGCGAAGTCCTCGGGCCCGGCCCGCTGTTCCGGGGCGTTGTCAGACCCATGGGCAAGGATGTTCCCATGACGAACGTTTCCGCCGTCGAGGCGTCTTTCCGCATGTCCGGCCGCGCCGAGTACGAGGCCGCCGTCCAGCGCCTGCGCGAGGCTTCCCACACCTATTACGGCGCGGGCTACAGCCTCATGGACGACGCCGCGTACGACCGGCTGCGCCTGGCGGTGCTGGACTGGGAGGCGGAGCACCCCGCCGAGGCCGCCCCGGACTCGCCCACGGACCTGGTCGCCGACGGCGCCGCCCCCGCCGGGGACGTCGCCCACACCGCGCGCCTCCTCAGCCTCGACAACGTCTTCGCCCCCGAACAGCTCGTGGCCTGGGGCGCGTCGCTCCAGCGCCGTCTGGGACACGAACCGGCGGGCGGGTTCACCGTCGAGCCGAAGATGGACGGCGCGGCCGTCGCCGCCCGCTACCGCGACGGCCGCCTCGTGCAGGTCATCACGCGCGGCGACGGCACCCACGGCGAGGACGTCAGCCACGTCATCGGCACCGTCGTGGGCCTCCCCGAGCAGCTGCCCGTGCCCGCCACCTTCGAGGCCCGGGGCGAAGTCCTCTTCACCCAGGAGCAGTTCGAGGCGGCGAACGAGATACGGGCCGCGCACGGCGGCGGCGTCTTCGCCAACCCGCGCAACGGCACGGCCGGCACCCTGCGGGCGAAGGACCGCCCGTACCGGCTCGCCATGACCTTCTGGGCGTACGGCGCCGTCGAACTGGACGGCGTGCCCTTCCTGCCCGCCGGCGCCGGCCACGCCGAGACCCTCGCCGCCGTGGCGCGGGCGGGGGTGCGGACCACGGCGGACACCCCGGCCGGACTGCACACGGTCGCCACGCTCGCCGAGGCGCAGGAGAGGGTCGACGCGATCGCCGCGCTGCGCGCGAGCCTGCCGTTCGGCATCGACGGCGTCGTCGTCAAGGCCGACAGCGCCACCGAGCAGGCGACGGCCGGCTTCGGCACCCGCTTCCCCTACTGGGCCGTCGCCTACAAACTGCCCGCCGTCGAACGGCAGACCGTGCTCCAGGACGTCTTCTGGGAGGTCGGCCGCACGGGCGTGCTCGCCCCCACCGCGGTGCTCGCCCCGGTGGAGCTCGACGGCTCCACCGTCACCCGCGCCACCCTCCACAACCCGGCCGACATCCTGCGGCGCGACCTCCACATCGGCGACACCGTGACCGTGTACAAGGCCGGCGACATCATCCCGCGCGTCCAGGCCGCCGTCGTCGAGCTCCGCCCGGGGGACGCCGTCCCCGTCCCGCTGCCCCGGGAGTGCCCCCACTGCGGCGGCGAGATCGACAAGAGCCAGGAGCGGTGGCGCTGCGCGAAGGGCACCGCCTGCGCGCTCGCCCCGCTCATCGAGTACGCCGCCGGCCGCGACATCCTCGACATCGACGGGCTCGGCAGGAAGTACGTCGACGCGCTGATCGCCTCCGGCGACGTCGGTGACGTCGCCGACCTGTTCACCCTCACCGAGGAACAGCTCGCCACCGCCTCCGGCAGCGCCAAGCGCGGCGCCAGACTGGCCGAGCAGATCCGGATCGCCAGGTCCCGCCCCCTCAGCCGCGTCTTCTGCGCCCTCGGCATCCCCGGCACCGGCCGCAGCATGTCCCGGCGGATCGCCGCCCACTTCGGCACCATGGAGGCCATCCGCGCGGCCGACGCCGACACCCTCCAGGACGTCGAGGGCATCGGCCCGGAGAAGGCCCCGGTCGTCGTCGGGCAGGTCGCCGCGCTCGCCCCCGTCATCGACAAGCTGATCGCGGCCGGCGTCACCATGACCGAGCCGCGGCCGGAGAGGGCCGAGGACGCCGTCGAGGGGCCGCTGAGCGGGAAGACCGTCGTCGTGACGGGGAGGATGACCGGCCCCCTCGACGGCTGGGGACGCTCCGAGATGGGCGCCCTCATAGAGAAGGCCGGCGGCCGCGTGGGCGGCTCGGTCAACTCCCGGACCACCTTCCTGGTCGCCGCCCCGGCCGCCGGAGGCAAGCCGAGCTCCAAGGCGGTCAAGGCGCGGGAGGCGGGCGTCGAGGTCCTGACCCCGGAGGACTTCGCGGCCCTGGTCGCCGACTACCTGGACTGAGCACGGGCTCCGGGCCCCCGCGACGCGACCGGCCGGACCCCGGGACGACGCGACCGGCCGGGCCGCCGCTCGCCGTGCGGGCGGCCCGGAGCTCGCATAGGGTCGCGGTGCCGTCGCGGCCGGACCGGAGGCGCGATGCGGGGGAGGGGCGCGTACCGGCCGACCGGAGGAGACCCGTGTCAGGACAGTTCGAAGCGACGACCGAGATCGAACGGCCCGTCGAGGACGTGTTCGCGTACCTCGCCGACGGACGCAACGATCCCCAGTTCAGCCCCAGGGTCCTGCGGATCGACCGGATCCCCGACGGCCCGACCACTGTGGGCACGGTCTTCCGGAGCACCGTCAAGGACGCCGGGATGAAGTCCGCGCGGGAGTTCCGCGTCACCGCTCTCGATGCCCCGACCCGGATCCGGTGGGCCGAGGTCTCGAAGAACAGCGTGACGGCCCGCGAGGGCGGCTACGACCTGGAACCGCTCCCCGGCGGGGGAACCCGGGTCCGCATCTTCAACGTCCTGGAGGGCCACGGGCTCGGCAAGCTCCTCGTCGGCCTCGCGCTCGCCGCCGTCCGCAAGGACGCCGACGCCTTCGGCGCCCGGATCAAGGCGGCGGCGGAGGCGGCGATCCCTCCCCGCTGACGGCCCGGTCCCCGCTGACGGCCCGGCCCCCGCCCGGCCGGGGACCCGGCACGACCGCCCCGGCCGGGAGCCGGGGCGGAGCGCCGAACCGCACGGGCACGCCCGGCGAGTAGAGCACGCTGACGGGCTCCCCGAGGGGCCGGCGCAGACCGGCGGCCGCGAGCAGCGTCTCGTCGCAGTGGAGCAGCCGGGCCCGGTGCAGCGGCCAGCGGGGATGGGTGTTGGGCAGGTAGAGCGGACGCCCGCGGAACGAACTGTGCATGCCCCAGCGGGCCGTCAGGAAGTGTTCGAGCGCGGTGGGTTCCCCGACCCGCTCCCCGACCTCCACGGCGATCGAGCTGCGCGCCCCCCGGGGCCCCGGCCACCGCCGGCTGCTCTCGTACGCGACGGTCGAACCGTCGTACCGGACGGACATCCTCGACCACACGTAGGGGATGCGGAAGGCCCACCGCCCCACGGCCACGGGGATCAGCCGGGACGCGTCGAGGGACCGGAAGACGACACCCCGGCGCCCGTGGGCGTCCACCGAGTACAGCCGTACGTTGGTCTCCGGGAAGGTCCCGAGATAGGGGAGCCCCGGCAGCCGGAACCACCCGACGCGATGCATCCGGAAGGCGACGAGCCCCACGTACGTGACCCCGTCGAGGGTGTCGGGCACGGTCCCGGCCGGCAGGAGCGGTGCCACCTCCGCGGGCTCCACCGGCCAGTGCAGGAACGCCAGATCGAGCCAGGACTGGGTGAGCAGGGTCCGGCCTGTACGGAGCGGGGGATCGGCCGACACCGGCTCGGGATCCGGGGCGGACGGCGTCGGCTGCATGGTGGAAGTATCCGGCAGGACGGGCGCCGGGGGAAAGCGGAGAGCGCCGCCGGGAGGCCGCGCGGCGGCCACCCCCGCCCGTACGGAATCCCGTTCACCGGGCCCTCGTACCCGCGTATAGGCTGGTCGGAGCGGTGGGCGTGTTCCATGACAACAGGACACGGGCCCGGCCGCCCCCTCTACGATCTGGAGCCCCACCCCCGTGCGCCGTGCCCTCTCCTCGACCGTCGTCTGCACCGTGCTCCTGACCGCCGGATGCGCGGCGGAGCCCACGGGCGGCGGCTCCGCGCCGACGGCCGACGCAGCGCCCCCGAAGACCGCCGCGCCCCTGAAGACCGCCGCGCCCGCGACGACCGCCGCGACCGCGCCCGTGCACACGGAGGACGTGCGGGCGGCCCTGGAGGCCACCGGACGGACCACGGCCCGCACCGCGTACAGGACGGGGATCGGCACGGGCACCGGGCCGGCGTACGTCATCACGGGCGAGGGCGCCCACGACTTCGCCCGCCACCGGGGGACCATGGCCGTGGGCCTCGCGCGGACGGCCCGGTTCGAGGAGGTCTTCACCGACGAGCGGATCTACCTGCGCGGCACCGTCGGCGACGAGAAGCTGCCCTGGTCGTACATCGACCGCGCCGACGTCGAGGCCCGCCACCTGCTGCGGCCGCCCGGCAACGACCCCGCGTACGTGCTGGAGCAGGCGGCCATGGGGGAGCGTTTCGAGCGCACCGGCGAGGAGGACCTCGGCGGGATCCGCGCCACCCGCTACCGCGGCCTCCTCACCCACGCGGCACTGACCCTGCGGATGACCGAGCGGGCGAAGGGGCAGGGCGACCGGCTGCGCGAACTCATGGGCGGCCGGATCCCCGCGACCGTCGAGGTGTGGCTGGACGAGCGGAAGAGGGCCGTACGGGTGCGCCTCGCGCTGAAGGTCGAGGGATCCGTGTCGTCCACCACCACGCTGGCGCTCACCGGACTCGGCGAGCCGGTGAAGGTCACCGTGCCCACCGCGGAGGACGCCGCCGGGCCGGACTCCGCGCTCCTCGGCTGACCGGCCGCCTCCTCCCCGCGCCGCCGGAAGAAGCGCGTCAGCGCGGCTCCGGCCCCGGCCACGCGCGCGGGTACGGCACCCGCAGCGACCCGGCCGGTACGGGTGTGTGGTCGGCGGACGCGCACAGGCGCCCGTCCCGCAGGACGACGGCGCCACTGCCCCGCATGGACGTGACGAGCTCGGTGGCCAGCGCCTCCGGCGTGAGGTCCAGGAGCCGGGCCGCGTCGGTCAGCCAGGTCCGGGCGTGCAGATAGGGCTCGACCTCGTCGGCCGGGATGCCGTCGCGGATCATCAGGGCGAACGCGAAGATCCGGCGGGCGCCGTACCGGACGGCCCCGGCCGGATCGTCGACGAGGCGTCGCGCCCGGCGCAGGGCGGCGGCGAAGGCGGCGCCGGGGTCGGCGGGCACCGGACCGTGGGACGGGAGGACCACGCGCGGGCCGAGGTCGGCCATCCGTTCGAGGGAGGCGAGCGCGGTGGCGGCCGCCCCGGGGCCGTCGAGGGCGAGGTTCACCCAGCCGACGTCGTAGTCCGACAGCGCGTCCCCGACCACGAGCAGCCCCTCGTCCGGCTGCCACAGGGCCAGGTGGCCCGGCGTGTGGCCGGGCGTGCGGACGACCTCCCAGTCGGCGTCGCCGAGCCGGAGCACCTGCCCGTCGTCGAGCGACACGTCGACGGTGTACGGGGCCACCGGCTGGTCCAGGTACTCCGCCGCGCAGCAGCCCGGGTCCCGGCGCGCGATCGCCTCGGCCTCCGGCGCCCCGGCGGCGATGCCCGCGCCCCGCGCCTGGAGGAGTGCGTTGCCGCCGACGTGGTCGGAGTGCCAGTGGGTGTTGACCACCAGGTCGACACGGCCCGCACGGGCGCGGACCCAGGCGGCGGTCTCCTCGGCGTGCCCCGTGAAACCGGAGTCGACCAGGGCGGGCCGCCGCCCGTGGAGCAGCAGCGTGTTGGCGTCGGGGAAGGGGCGCTGCCACCAGGTCGCCCAAGAGGGCAGCGGGGGCGCGGACGACCGCGGGCTCACCGCTCGGCCTCTTCCGGCCGCGCCCGGCGTATCCGGTCTCCCACGTGCTCTCCTCCGACGGTCGTTGACGGGTATCGACGGACGTCACGGACGTCACGGACGTCATGGGCGGCGGGTGGTCGGCGGTACGGGCCCGCCGACCGCGGCCACCCACCCGTGACGATCATCATGTCACCGCACGACACCCGGCTCCGGGCCTTCGGGGGCACGGGCCGTTCGTCCCCACCCCCCTTGTTGCACATATATTGCAGGTGCGGAACCGGTGCAGAAGGAGTGAAGCGGTGAGCGGACCAGTAGTCCTCGGGATCGAGTCCTCGTGCGACGAGACCGGGGCGGGGATCGTGCGGGACGGCAGGCTGCTCGCGCACGTCGTGGCGACGAGCATGGACGAGCACGCGCGGTTCGGCGGGGTGGTGCCCGAGATCGCCGCCCGGGCGCACCTGCACTCCTTCAACCCCGTCGTACGGGAGGCCCTCGACCGGGCGGGACTGCGGCTGCACCAGATCGACGCGGTCGCCGTCACCACGGGACCCGGCCTCTCCGGCGCCCTCCAGGTCGGCCTCGCCGGGGCGAAGACGCTGGCCTACGCCGCCGGGGTGCCGCTCTACGGGGTGCACCACCTGGCCGGGCACGTCGCCGCCGACACCCTGGAGCACGGCCCGCTGCCCGACCCCTGCGTCGTCCTGATCGTCTCCGGCGGCCACACCTCCCTGCTCCTGGTCCGGGACCTGGTCCGCGAGCCGATCCTGCACCTGGGCGACACCCTCGACGACGCGGCGGGGGAGTGCTTCGACAAGGTCGCCCGCATCCTCGGACTGCCCTACCCGGGCGGGCCCGCCATCGACAGGGCGGCCCGGGACGGCGATCCGCGCGCGGTGGCCTTCCCCCGGCCGCTGACCCGGGGCGGGGACGACCCGTACGCCTTCTCCTTCTCCGGCCTCAAGACCGCCGCCGCCCGCTGGGTCGAGAAGCACCGCCTCCAGGGCCTGGACGTGCCCGTCGCGGACGGGGCCGCCGCACTCCAGGAGGCCGTCGCCGACGTCCTCAGCCGCAAGGCCCTCGCCGCCTGCGAGGCCCACGGCGTCAAGACGCTGGTCGTGGTCGGCGGCGTCGCCGCGAACTCCCGCGTCCGCGCCCTCACCGAGCGGCGCTGCGCCGCCGCCGGGATCGAGCTGCGGGTGCCGCCGATGACGCTGTGCACCGACAACGGCGCCATGATCGCCGCCGTCGGCGACCTCCTCGTGCGCTCGGGGGCGGAGCCCGCCCCGCTGGACGTGTCCATCGACCCCTCCGCGCCCCTGGAGTACGCCTCCCTGACCCCGCTCCCCGCCCCCTCCGCCCGGGCCGCCTGACCGCCGCCCCTCGCCGGAACCCGACCTTCCCCACCACCGGAAGCAGTGAGAACCTTGCGTACCGCCGACATCCGCCAGCGCTTCCTCGACTACTTCGCCGCCCGGGGACACACCGTCGTGCCCAGCGCGCCCCTGCCCACCCCCGACCCCACCCTGCTGTTCGTCAACGCCGGTATGGTCCCCTTCAAGCCGTACTTCACCGGCGAGGCGGCCCCCCTGTGGCAGCGGGCCACGAGCGTGCAGAAGTGCGTGCGGACCCTGGACATCGAGGAGGTCGGGAAGACCACCCGGCACGGCTCCTTCTTCCAGATGAACGGCAACTTCTCCTTCGGGGACTACTTCAAGGAGGAGGCCGTCGCCTTCGCCTGGGACCTGTCCACCAAGCCGTGGGCCGAGGGCGGCTACGGGCTCGACCCCGAGAGGATCTGGGTGACCGTCCACCACTCCGACACCGACGCCCGCGGCATCTGGCGCGAGGTCGCGGGCCTGCCCGACGAGCGGATCGTGGCGCGCGGCGACGAGGACAACTTCTGGTCCATGGGCGTCCCCGGCCCCTGCGGACCGTGCTCCGAGCTGTACTACGACCGGGGCCCGGCCCTCGGCCGCGAGGGCGGGCCCGCGGTCGACGAGGACCGGTACATGGAGTTCTGGAACCTCGTCTTCATGCAGTACGAGCGCGGCGAGGGCCCCGGCAAGAGCGGCTACCCGATCCTCGGCGAACTGCCCCGCCGCAACATCGACACCGGCATGGGCCTGGAGCGGATGGCCACCCTCCTCCAGGGCGTCGACAACCTCTACGAGATCGACGAGACCCGCCCCGTCCTCGACCGGGCCGCCGCACTCGCCGGCGTCCGCTACGGCGACGACGAGCGGGCCGACGTACGGCTCCGCGTGGTCGCCGACCACGTCCGCACCGCGCTCATGCTCCTCGCCGACGGTACCGCCCCCGGCAACGAGGGCCGCGGCTACGTCCTGCGCCGCATCCTGCGCCGCTCGGTCCGCTCCATGCGCCAGCTCGGCTTCCAGGACCCCGCCCTGCCCGAGCTGCTGCCCGTGGCCCGCGACTGCATGGCCCCCAGCTATCCCGAGGTCGTCGCGTCCTACGCCCGCGTCTCCGACCAGGCGTACGGCGAGGAGGACGCCTTCCGCGCCACCCTCAGGCAGGGCACCACCGTCCTGGACACCGCCGTCGCCGGGGTGAAGGCGGGCGGCGGGCGCTCGCTGCCCGGCGCGCAGGCCTTCCTGCTCCACGACACCTACGGCTTCCCCATCGACCTCACCCTGGAGATGGCCGCCGAACAGGGCGTCGAGGTCGACCGCGAGGGCTTCACCGCCCTCATGAACGAGCAGCGCGAGCGGGCCCGCGCCGACGCCCGCGCCCGCAAGTCCGGCGGCACCGCGGACACCACCGCCCTCCGCACCGTCCTGGACGCGCACGGCCCCACCGACTGGCGCGCGTGGGACACCCTCACCACCGAGTCCCGCGTCCTCGCCCTCCTCGGCGCCGAAGGCCCCGTCCCGGTGGCCCGGACCGGCGACCTCGTCACCGTCGTCCTCGACCGCACCCCCTTCTACGCCGAGTCCGGCGGCCAGGACAGCGACGCGGGCCTGCTCTCCGGGACCTCGGTGGAGGCCGAGGTCGTGGACGTCCAGCGGCCCCTGCCCGGCCTCGTCGTCCACCGGGTCAGGATCACCGCGGGCGAACTGGCCGTGGACGACACCGTGCACGCCGCCGTCGACCCCGAGTGGCGCCTCGGCGCCCGCCAGGCCCACTCCGGCACCCACGTCCTGCACGCGGCCCTGCGCGAGGTCCTCGGCCCCACCGCCCTCCAGTCCGGCTCCTACAACCGGCCCGGCCACCTCCGCCTCGACTTCCCCTGGCGCGGCGCCCTCTCCCCGGCCGTCCGCGGCGAGGTCGAGGAGGCCGCCAACCGGGCCCTGCGCCGCGACCTGCCCGTCGGCGTCCGCTGGACGACCCTGTCCGAGGCCAGGGAACTCGGCGCGCTCGCCCTCTTCGACGAGACGTACGGGGAGAAGGTCCGGGTCGTCGAGATCGGCGGGGCCTGGTCGCGCGAGCTGTGCGGCGGCACGCACGTCGACCACGCCTCCCAGATCGGCACGGTCGCCCTCACCGCCGAGTCCTCCGTCGGCGCCGGCATGCGCCGCCTGGAGGCGGCCGTCGGCGTCGAGGGCTTCGGGTACCTGGCCCGCGAGCGCGACCTCGTGGGCCGGATCGCCGAGCAGCTGAACGCGCCCCGCGCGGAACTGCCCGAGAGGATCGCCGGCCTCCTCGACCGGCTCAAGGCCGCCGACCGCGAGAACGCCCGCCTCAAGGCCGGGGCCACGGCCGCCCGCGCCGCCGGACTCGCCGGAGGGGCCGTCGAGGCGGGGGACGCGCTCGTCGTCACCGCGACCGTCGACGGCGCCGCCGACGAGGCCCGCGCCCTCGCCCTCGCGGTCCGCGACCGCCTCCCGCGCGACCGCCCCGGCGTGGTGGCCGTCGCCACCGCCTCGGGCGGACTCGTCCTGACCGTCAACGCCCCGGCCCGCGAGGCCGGCCGGAACGCCTCCGCCACCGTCAAGCGGCTCCTCGGCGGCCGGGGCGGCGGCTCCCCGGAGATCGCCCAGGGCGGCGGCGTCCCCGCCGGGGACCTGGCCGCGATCCTGGCGGACCTCCCCCGGGTCGTGGCCGGCGGCTGAACGGGCGAGAGGGGGTGGGCGACGGCCCGTCGCCCACCCCCTCACCGGCCTCCCCGGATCAGCCGTGGACGAACTCCGGCGGGCGCTTCTCCACGAACGCGGACATGCCCTCCTTCTGGTCGGCCGTGGCGAACACCGCGTGGAACAGGCGACGTTCGAAGCGCACGCCCTCGGCGAGCGTGGTCTCGAAGGCCCGGTTCACGGACTCCTTCGCCATCATCGCGACCGGCTTGGACATGGCCGCCACCGTGCCGGCGACCTCCCACGCCTCGGCGAGGAGCCGGTCCGCCGGAACGATCCGGGACACGAGCCCGGCCCGCTCGGCCTCGGCGGCGTCCATGGTCCGGCCGGTCAGGCACAGCTCCATGGCCTTCGCCTTGCCGACGGCCCGGGTCAGCCGCTGGGAGCCGCCGATGCCGGGGATCACCCCGAGCCTGATCTCCGGCTGCCCGAAGACCGCCGTGTCGGCGGCCAGCAGGACGTCGCAGAGCATCGCCAGCTCGCAGCCGCCGCCCAGCGCGTACCCGGCGACCGCCGCGACCGTGGGCGTACGGACCTGTCCGAGGCGGTCCCAGGCCGTGAACCAGTCGGAGAGGTACATGTCCATGTAGCTCCGCGGGCGCATCTCCTTGATGTCGGCGCCCGCCGCGAACGCCTTCGCCGACCCCGTCAGGACGACGCAGCCGACGCCGGGGTCCCGGTCCAGCTCCTCGAAGGCCGCCACGACCTCCTCCATCACCCGGAGGTCGAGGGCGTTGAGCACCTCGGGGCGGTCGAGGGTGACGAGCGCGACGCGGTCCTCGCGCTCCACCAGGATGGTCTCGTAGGTCATGGGGCCGTCCCGTTCGTAGTCGTTTCCTTCGCGGACGCCGTGGATGCCGTGGACGCCGTGGACGCTCCGGACCCGCGGATCGTCCGTACGATCGCCGAGAAGTCCAGCCCGGTGCCGTCCCCCTCCGCGAAGGCCGCGTACAACTCGGCCGCCTTCAGGCCCAGTTGCGCGTCCACACCGCCGGCCCGCAGGGCGTTGGCGGCAAGGTTCAGGTCCTTGGCCATCAGGGGCGCGGCGAAGCCCGGCCGGTAGTCGCGGTTCGCCGGGCTGCCCGGGACCGGGCCGGGCACCGGGCAGTTGACGGTGAGCGCCCAGCACTGCCCGGACGCCGTGGACGCCACGTCGTACAGCGCCTGGTGGTCCAGGCCCAGGCTCTCGGCGAGGACGAACGCCTCGCTGACGCCGATCATCGAGATCCCGAGGATCATGTTGTTGCAGATCTTCGCCGCCTGCCCGGCCCCGGCCGCCCCGCAGTGCACGACCTTCCCGCCCATGGCCGACAGGAACGGCCCGGCCGCCGCGAACTCCTCCGCGCCGCCGCCCGCCATGAAGGTGAGCGTCCCCGCCTCCGCCCCCACCACCCCGCCGGACACGGGCGCGTCGAGCGCCCGGTGCCCGGCGGCGCGCGCCGCCCCGTGCGCGGCGCGGGCGTCGGCCACGTCGATGGTGGAGCAGTCGACGAACAGCGTGCCGGGCCGCGCCGAGGCGAGCAGGCCCTGCCCGCCGTAGAGGTCCAGGACGTGCCGGCCGGCCGGCAGCATGGTGATCACCACGTCCGCCTCCGTCGCGGCCTCCGCCGCGGACCCGGCGGGCTCCACCCCGGAGGCGGCAGCGGCGTCCACGGCCTCCGGCACCACGTCGTACCCGAGGACGCGGTGCCCCGCCTTGACGAGGTTGACGGCCATCGGCCCGCCCATGCGGCCGAGTCCGACGAAGGCGACGGTACGGGTCACCACGGCACCTCCTGGAGGGACGCGGGCCCGGCGAGTCGCAGTTCGCGGTCGCCGAGCGGAGCGAAGAAGCGGTCCACGTCCGCCGCGCCCACCCCGGCGAGCGTCGCGGGGGACCAGCGGGGCGAGCGGTCCTTGTCGATCACCTGGGCCCGGATGCCCTCCACCAGGTCGGGGGAGGCCAGGGCGGCGCAGGAGACGCGGTACTCCTGCTCCAGGACCCGCTCCAGCGGGCCGAGCCGCCGCGCCCGGCGCACCGAGGCCAGGGTCACCTTGAGGGCGGTCGGTGACTTGGCCCGGAGCAGGTCGGCGGCCCGCTTCGCCGCCGGGGCGCCGCTGTCGAGGAGCCGGGCGAGGACCTCCTCCACGGTGTCCGCCGCGTAGCAGTGGTCGATCCACTCGCGGGCGGCGGCCAGTTCGCCCGGCGGGGGCGTCTGGACGTGCCGGGCGAGGGCGCCGTGGACGGAGGTCCGCGCGAGGTCGCCGGCCAGCTCCGGCAGCCGGTCCGAGGGGACGAAGTGGTCCGCGAGCCCGCACAGCAGGGCGTCGGCCGCGCCGACGGCGGCACCGGTCAGGGCGAGGTGGACGCCCAGTTCACCCGGCGCGAGACCGAGGAGGTACGTGCCGCCGACGTCGGGGACGAAGCCGATGCCGGTCTCGGGCATGGCCACTTTGGAGCGTTCGGTGACGACGCGGACCGTGCCGTGGGCGGAGACGCCGACGCCGCCGCCCATGACGATGCCGTCCATGAGGGCCACGTACGGCTTGGGGTAGCGGGCGATCCGGGCGTTGAGCCGGTACTCGTCCCGCCAGAAGGCCGCCGAAGCGGAGCCCCCGGTGCGGGCGTCGGCGTGGATGGCGCGGATGTCGCCGCCCGCGCACAGACCGCGCTCGCCCGCTCCTCGGATCACGACCGTCTCCACGGCCGGGTCGCGCTCCCACGCGGTCAGGGCCTCGTCCATGCGGAGGACCATGGCGTGGGTGAGCGCGTTGAGCGCCTTCGGACGGTTCAGGGTGAGGTGTCCGGCCCGCCCCTCGACATGGACGAGGACGTCTCCGGAACCGTGCTCTTCGACGCTCACCGCAGCGCCTCCGTGAGTCCCCGGGCGACGATGACCCGCATGATCTCGTTCGTTCCTTCCAGGATCCGGTGCACCCGCAGATCGCGGACGATCTTCTCGATGCCGTACTCGTTCAGGTAGCCGTAGCCGCCGTGCAGTTGGAGCGCCCGGTCGGCGACCGCGTACCCGGTGTCCGTGGCGAACCGCTTGGCCATCGCGCACAGCCGCGGGGCCTGCGGGTCGCCCCGGTCCAGGGCGTCCGCCGCCTGCCGCACCAGGGCGCGGGCGGCGGCCAGTTCGGTGGCCATGTCCGCGAGGCGGAACTGCAGCGCCTGCGCGTCGAGGAGCCGGGCGCCGAAGGCCTCCCGGTCCGCGAGGTGCGCCAGGCTGCGGTCCAGGGCGCTCTGCGCACCGCCGAGCGAGCAGGCGGAGATGCCGAGCCGGCCGCCGTTGAGCCCGTTCATGGCGATGCGGAAGCCCTCGCCCTCGCCGCCGAGGCGCCGGTCGGCGGGGATCCGGACCCCGTCGAGGACCACCTGCCGGGTGGGCTGCGCGTTCCACCCCATCTTCTGCTCGTTCGCCCCGAAGGAGACGCCCGGGTCGTCGCGCTCGACGACGAAGGCGGTGATCCCGCCGGGCCCGTCGGCGCCCGTACGGGCCATGACGACGTACACGTCGGAGGCGCCCGCCCCGGAGACGAACTGCTTCACCCCCGTCAGGACGTACGCGTCGCCGACGCGTTCGGCCCGGGTGCGCAGCGCGGCCGCGTCGGACCCGGCGCCCGGTTCGGTCAGGCAGTAGCTGCCGAGCCTGCGCGCGGAGCACAGGTCCGGGAGCCACCGTCCGCGCTGGGCGTCGTCGCCGTACCGGTCGATCATCCAGGCGACCATGTTGTGGATGGAGAGGTACCCGGCGATGGAGGGGCAGCCGGTGGCCAGGGCCTCGAAGACGAGGACGCCGTCGACCCGGCCGAGACCGGAACCGCCGTGCTCCTCGCGGACGTAGACGCCCCCGAGGCCGAGACCGGCGGCCCTGCGCAGGACGTCGACCGGGAAGTGCTTGTCCCGGTCCCAGGCGACGGCGTGCGGGCCGAGCTGCTCCTGCGCGAAGTCGAGGGTGACCTCCGCCAGGGCCAGCTGGTCCTTCGTGAGCATGCTGGTGGACACCCCGCTCACCCCATCGTCGGCATGGTGAAGCTCGCGCCCTCCTTGACCCCGGAGGGCCAGCGCGAGGTGACGGTCTTGGTGCGGGTGTGGAAGCGGATCGAGTCGGGCCCGTGCTGGTTGAGGTCCCCGAACCCGGACGCCTTCCAGCCGCCGAAGGTGTGGTACGCCACCGGGACCGGGATCGGGACGTTGACGCCGACCATGCCGGTGTCGACCCGGCGCGCGAACTCGCGGGCGGTGTCGCCGTCCCGGGTGAAGACGGCGACGCCGTTCCCGTACGCGTGCTCGCTGGGCAGCCGCAGTGCCTCCTCGAAGTCGGCGGCGCGCACGACGCACAGCACCGGGCCGAAGATCTCCTCGCGGTGGATCCGCATGTCCGGGGTGACCCGGTCGAAGAGCGTGGCCCCCGCGAAGAAGCCGTCCTCGTGGCCGGGGAGGGTGAAGCCGCGCCCGTCGACGACGAGTTCGGCCCCCTCCGCCACACCGGTGTCGACGTAGCGGGTGACCCGTTCCAGGGCGTCCCGGCTCACCAGCGGCCCGAAGTCGGCCTCCGGGTCGTCGGAACGGCCGATCCGGAGGGCGGCGACCCGCTCCTTGAGCGCGGCCACCAGCCGGTCGGCGGTCTCCTCCCCGACGGGCACGGCGACGGAGATCGCCATGCAGCGCTCGCCCGCCGATCCGTATCCGGCTCCCACCAGGGCGTCGACGGCCTGGTCGAGGTCGGCGTCGGGCATCACGATCATGTGGTTCTTGGCGCCGCCGAAGCACTGGGCGCGCTTGCCGTGGGCGGCGGCCTTCGCGTAGATGTGCGCGGCGATCGGGGTGGAGCCGACGAAGCCGAGGGCCCGCACCCGGGGGTCTTCGAGGAGGGTGGTGACCGCCTCCTCGCCGCCGTTGACGACGTTGAGGACACCGGCCGGGAGCCCCGCCTCCAGGAACAGCTCCGCGAGCCGGAGCGGTACGGACGGATCGCGTTCGGACGGCTTGAGAACGAAGGCGTTGCCGCAGGCCAGGGCGGGCGCGGCCTGCCACAGCGGAATCATCGCGGGGAAGTTGAACGGGGTGATGCCGGCGACGACGCCGAGCGGGCTGCGCAGGGAGTGCACGTCGATGCCCGTCCCGGCGTTGTCGGTGAACTCCCCCTTGAGGAGGTGGGGGATGCCGACGGCGAACTCCACGACCTCCAGGCCGCGTTGCAGATCCCCGTGCGCGTCCGCGACGGTCTTGCCGTGCTCGGCCGACAACAGCCTCGCCAGGGCGTCGCGTTCGCCCTCGACGAGCTGGAGGAACCGCAGCAGGACGCGGGCGCGCCGCTGCGGGTTCCACGCGCCCCACTCGCGCTGGGCGGCGGCCGCGTCCGCGATCGCGCGCTCGGTGTCGGCGCGGCCCGCGAGCGGGACGCGGGCCTGGACGGCGCCGGTGTTGGGGTCGTACACGTCGCCGAAGAGGCCGGACGTGCCGGCGGTGTGCTTCCCGCCGATGAAATGGGTGAGTTCACGGACCATGGGGGCCTGCTCTCGTCAGGTCGGATCCGGGGATGGCACGGCGGACCGCCGGCCGCACCGGGTGGGTGCGGCCGTGCGGGAACGCCGTGGGACGGGGCGGCGCGGGGCCGCCGAAGAGCTATGTGAACGCGGGGGTCGCCGCTCGCTCCGCCGGATCACCAGGGTCGTGGGTACGGACCGGTGCCATGCGTGTCTGCTCCATCCTCGTGGACAACACGGAACGCTCCGCGGCCGGTATCCTGACTCCCGGATCCCCGCGTGCCACCCGCCTTCCCGACGGACCTCGTCAGTGACGTGTGGACGGCAGCACGCTCCCCGGTCACAGTGGCGGGACCGTGCCGGATTCACACCGGCTTCCCTGCACCGCGGACCTTGTGCCACGAACATATAGTTGGACGTCCTAGTAAGTCCACCCCCTCATCGCGCCGGTGGGGCGTGTCGGGCCGGCCGCCCTCCTCGCGGGGCCAGGGGACCGCCCGCTGCTCCCTCCCCTCGTACGAGGCCAGGGGCCTGATCGGGGAGTTGGGGGCGAGCTGTTCCGTGATGTGCGCGGTCCAGCCGGTGATCCGGGACATCACGAGGAGGGGCGTGGCGGGCCCCCGCATCGGCCTCGCCGCCTACTTCGCGGGCGCGCTGCTCCTGCCGTACACGGCCTTCCGCGCCGCCGCCGAAGGAGTCCGCTACGACGTGGAACTGCTCCGGACCCGCTTCGGCGTCGGCTTCGAGACCGTCTGCCACCGCCTCGGCACGCTCCAGCGGCCCGGCCACCGCGGAGTCCCGTTCTCCTTCCTGCGCGTGGACCGCGCCGGCGACATCTCCCAACGGCGGTCCGCCACCGACTTCCACTTCTCCCGGCTCGGCGGCACCTGCCCGGACGGCTGACGGACGGGCCGGCCCGTCGGGGCGCGTGGCCCGGGACCGGAGCCCGCTCCCTCAGGAGGTCCCGGCCGCGTTCCTGAGCCGCCGGGCGCGGATCTCGCGCACCGACAGCAGGACGGCCGCCAGGTTGAGGGGGAAGGCGACCGCGTCGGCGACTCCGCGAACGTCGACGGCGCGCAACAGGCTCGCGGCCAGTGCGAGCAGGAAGAGCGTCAGGGGAAGGAAACGCCGCCACGCCGGAAGCTCCCGCATCCGCGCGACGGTCACGGTGCACAGGACGAGCGAGCCGAACACGGCGATGCCCGCGAGGGCGACGAGCACGAGCATCGGGAGTCTCCGGAAGGGACGGGAAGGTGGGCGGGGAAGGGCGGGAGGGGTGGGA
>NZ_LGEG01000015.1 GCF_001280125.1 Streptomyces sp. NRRL F-6492 | reverse complement strand
GATGGTACTGCAGGGGGGACCCTGTGGGAGAGTAGGACACCGCCGAACAATCATTGTGGGAAAGCCCCGCACCGTCATGGTGCGGGGCTTTTCTGCGTTTACGGGCCTTTTCTCCGGTCGATTCCTTGCTCAGGATCCCGGTGAGAGATCGGCGAGGTTCAGAGGCGGCCGGCCGCCTTCAAGGCGAGGTACGCGTCCGCCAGGGCCGGGGCCAGGGTCTCCGGGGTGGCGTCGACGACCGTGACGCCGTGGCGCCGGAGCTGATCTGCGGTACGGGTGCGCTGGGACTGCGTCCGGGTGGCTGCGGCGGCCTCGTACACGCCGTCGAGCGTGCCGCGGTTCGCGGCCATGCGGGCGACGTGCGGATCGGCCACGGAGGCCACGAGGAGCGTGTGGCGCCGGGTGAGCCGCGGCAGGACGGGGAGGAGGCCCTCCTCGATGGGAGCGGCGTCCAGGCCGGTCAGCAGGACGATCAGGGAGCGGCGGGGAGCGCGGGAGAGCGCGGTCGCGGCCAGGCCGTGGGTGTCGGTCTCCACGAGTTCCGGTTCGAGTGGGGCCAGGGCGTCGACGACGGCGGGCAGGACGTCGCCCGCGGAGCGGCCCTGGACCTGGGCGCGGAGGCGGCGGTCGTAGGCGAGGAGGTCCACGCGGTCGCCGGCGCGGGAGGCGAGCGCGGTCAGGAGGAGGGCCGCGTCCATGGAGGCGTCCAGGCGCGGGACGTCGCCGACGCGGCCGGCCGAGGTGCGGCCGGTGTCCAGGACGATCAGGACGTGGCGGTCGCGCTCGGGGCGCCAGGTGCGGACGGCGACCGCGGTCTGCCGGGCCGTAGCGCGCCAGTCGATCGAGCGGGTGTCGTCCCCGGGCACGTACTCGCGGAGGCTGTCGAACTCGGTGCCCTCGCCGCGGGTCAGCACGCTGGTGCGGCCGTCGAGTTCACGGAGCCGGGCCAGACGGGACGGCAGGTGCTTGCGGCTGGTGAACGGGGGCAGGACGCGGACGGTCCAGGGCACCTCGTGGCCGCCCTGGCGGGCCGCGAGACCGAGGGGGCCGTACGAGCGGACCGTGATCCGTTCGGCGCGGCGGTCGCCCCGGCGGGTCGGGCGCAGGGTCGTGGTGAGGCGGCGGCGCTCGCCGGCGGGGACGGTGAGGCGTTGGCGCGAGGAGGCCTGTTCGGTGCCGGGGAGCCAGCTGCTGGGCGGCCAGGCGTCCCTGAGCTGGGCGCGGAGGGGGCGGCGGGACGGGTTGGTGACCGTGAGCCGGACTTCTGCCGCGTCACCGAGTCGAACGGATGTGTCACCGCTTCGGGTGAATTGGAGCGTTCGTACTGGCGCGGCCAGGGCGTAATCGCACAGTATTGCGAGTGAGAGGGGCGCGTTCACCGCGAGCATCCCCGTCCAGCTGGGGGCGAGGATGCCGACGGGGAGCGATCCGAGGGCCGCGAGCAGCGCGGTTCGTCCGGTGAGGGCCATGGGGCGCCGTTCTCAGCGGGGGACGGGGACGTGGGCGAGGATCGAGTGGATGACGGAGTCCGGGGTGACTCCCTCCATCTCGGCTTCGGGCCGCAGGTGGATGCGATGACGCAGGGTGGGGAGAGCGAGGGCCTTCACATCGTCCGGGGTGACGTAGTCCCGGCCGGTGAGCCAGGCCCAGGCGCGGGCGGTGGAGAGCAGGGCGGTGGCGCCTCGGGGAGAGACCCCGAGCGTGAGCGAGGGGGATTCACGCGTGGCACGGCAGATATCGACGACATAGCCGGCGATCTCGGCGGAGACCGAGACCTTGGTGACGGCGGCCCGGGCGGCTTCGAGTTCGGCGGGGCCCGCGACGGGGCGGACGCCGGCGGCCTTCAGGTCGCGGGGGTCGAAGCCCTCGGCGTGACGGGTGAGGACCTGGATCTCGTCCGCGCGTGAGGGCAGAGGAACCGTCAGCTTCAGCAGGAACCGGTCCAGTTGGGCCTCGGGGAGGGGGTAGGTGCCCTCGTACTCGACGGGGTTCTGGGTCGCCGCGACCAGGAACGGCTCGGGCAGCGGGCGCGGGGTTCCGTCGACCGTGACCTGGTGTTCCTCCATGGCCTCCAGGAGGGACGACTGGGTCTTCGGGGGCGTCCGGTTGATCTCGTCGGCGAGCAGCAGGTGGGTGAAGACCGGGCCCGGCTGGAAGGAGAACTCGGCGGTGCGGGCGTCGTAGACCAGGGAGCCGGTGACGTCGCTCGGCATCAGGTCGGGGGTGAACTGGACGCGCTTGGTGTCCAGTTCGAGCGCGGCGGCGAGCGAGCGGACCAGCAGGGTCTTGGCGACCCCGGGGACGCCTTCGAGGAGGACGTGCCCCCGGCACAGCAGGGCGACGACGAGACCGGTGACGGCGGGGTCCTGGCCGACCACGGCCTTCGCGATCTCGGCGCGCAGGGCTTCCAGGGAGGCGCGGGCGCCGTCCGAGTTCGCAGCCGTCTCGGGGGTCGGGGCGCTCATGAGGTGCGTACCTCTCTTTCGAGGGCGTCGAGTTGGTCCGCCAGGCGGATGAGGGTGGAGTCGTCGGCGGGGGCCGGGCCGAAGAGGAGGTCCTTGGAGTCCGCGGTGGTCCCGGGGAGACGGGCGGAGAGCGCGGGGAGGAGGAGTGCGGGGGAGTGGGCGTCCCGGGCGGGGACGCCCAGGAGCGGGGCGAGCCGGGTGCGGGTCGCGGTGCGCAGGACGGAGGCGGCGCGGTCGCGGGCGTTCGCCTTGCGGTAGAGGCGGGCGCGGCCCTCGGTGGTCTCGGAGGCACGGAGGGCGACGGGGAGCCGTTCGGTCACCAGGGGGCCGAGGCGGCGGGCGCGCCAGACGGCGGCGAGCAGGGCCGCGAGCGCGAGCTGGAGCGTGCCCCACAGCCAGCCGGAGGGGATGAGCGTGAGGAAGCTGCCGGTGGTGTCGTCTTCGGGCGCGTCGGCGGAGGCGTCGTACAGGGAGGGGAGGTACCAGACGAGATGGGGCCGGGAGCCGAGGAGTTGCAGGGCGAGCGAGGCGTTGCCCTGCTGGTCGAGACGGGTGTTGTGGAGGAGGTCGGGCGAGCCGAGGAGGACCGTGTCGGTGGTGCCGGTGCCGGGGAGGCGGACCAGGGTCGGCAGGCCTTTGGAGGGGTAGCAGGAGTCGGCGCTGGTGCCGGGGGCGACCTCGTAGCGCTCGCCGCCCAGGTCGACGCTGCCGGCGCGGGTGGCGGCGGGCAGGGTGCAGGCGGGGGCGAGGTTCGTGACGGTGGCGCCGGGGGCGCCGGTGACTCCCGGGGCCAGGGTGCCGAGGGAGGGGGAGCCCGCGCCCAGGAGGACCGTGCGTCCGGCGGAGTTCTCCATGGTGGAGCGGAGGGTGGACCGCTGAGCGTCCGTCAGCAGATCCGGGGTGGTGACCAGGAGGGTGGTCCCGGAGTGTGTGGCCGTCGTGGCCTCGTCGAGGGTGGTGGCGAGGGTGAGCGTGACGCCCCGCTCCTTGAGGAGCTCGGCGACCGCCCGGCTGCCGTGGGGGTCGGTGGAGCGGGGGTCGAGGGCGCCGTGGGCGCCGTCGGAGCGGACCGTGGCGAGGACGAGGCCGCCGATCAGGATCAGGGCGGCGACGAGGGCCGCGCCGCGGACCCGGGTCCAGATCTTGCGGGCGGAGGGGGCGGTCGACGTGGTGCCGGACGCCGGGGTGCCGGTGGGCGCGCCGCTCATGCGGGCGTCCCCGGGGAAGTGGTGTCGAGGGTGGGGCGGGTCCGCTCCAGGGCGGTGTCCAGCTCCTCGACGCGGCGGTACGCGGGCTCGTCGGCGGTGCGGCCGCCGTACGTGACGTCGTCGAAGGCGCGGGCCGCGAGGCGCAGGCCGTCCGCGTGGGAGGGGAGGGAGCGGCCCGCCTCGGCGGCCGCCTCGTCCGCCGTGCGGCCGGGCCGGGGGTCGAGCAGGGCGCGCTCTTCGAGGGAGCGGACGACGGCCCGCATCCGTTCCTGGACGGCCTCGTTCCAGCGGCCGGCGGAGGCGTGGCGGGCGGCGGCCGCCCGGTGGTCCCGGGCGGAACGGGGGCCGTCCGCGAAGAGGGAGTCGCCCGTGGCGGCGGGCGTCCGGCGGGGGGTGCCGAGGCGCCACCAGAGGGCGGCGGCGAGCGCGACCACCGCCAGGGCGATGACGACGAGGCCGAGCACTCCGCCCGGGGCGGCCTCGGACGCGGAGCCGAAGAGGGCGTCGAGCCACTCCCAGAAGCGGTTCAGGCCGCGCTGGAGGAGGCTCGGATCGTTCTCGTGGTACATCGGCCGGGACAGCTCCCGCTCCGCCGCCTCGCGGGCGGGGACACGGGAGACGTCCACCGGTACGTCGCCGTCGGCGCGCAGGCGCGCCAGTGGCGTGACCGTGCCCCCCGCGCCCGTCACGGCATCAGCCTCCGACGGTCTTGTCGCCGGGTGCGGGTGCGGGTGCGGGGTCGGGGTGGCCGGCGGCCCGGATCAGTTCGAGGTCCAGGGCTTCCCGGCGGATGCGCTGGTCCACGTAGAGGAGGACCGTCACCCCGGCGGAGACGGGGTAGGCGATCGCGCTGGTGATCACACCGCCGATGCCCGTGACGATCAGGAACGGCCAGCCGAAGGACTCGGCGGAGCCGGAGGACAGGGCGGAGAAGGCCTCGCCGTCGACCACGAAGCCGATGGCGATGAAGGGGATCGAGATGATCAACGTGAACACGCTGGTCAGCAGTTGTGTGAGCAGGGTGATGCCGAAGATCCGCCACCACGAGCCCCGGACCAGCTTCGCCGAGCGCTTCAGGGACTGGACCACGCCTCCGCGCTCCAGTATCAGGGCGGGGGAGGCGAGGCTGAAGCGGACCATCAGCCAGACGTTGACCACCAGGGCGCCGAGACCGCCTGTGACGGCCAGGACCGCGCCCGGGGCGCCGCCGATCACGAGTCCGGGAAGCAGGCCGACGAGCATGATGCCGGCGCCCGTCACCGCGAGCAGCAGGGTCAGACCGAGCAGCTGGAGCAGGCGCGGGCGGGCTTCCCGCCAGGCGGTCCCCGCCGAGATCGGGCGGCCGAGGATCGCGCGGCCGGCCACGACGGCCAGCAGGGCGCTGCTGATCATCAACACCACCAGGGACACGACCGTGTCCGGGCCCAGGCCGATCAGGGAGGACCGGGCCGACGCGAGGAGCTGCTCCAGCTCTTCGGCGGGGGTGGCGTCCGGGTTGAGCGGCGGGGCCGCCGGGACGAGATAGCGCTGGACCAGGGTGTGGGTGACCTGGGCGAGCAACGCGAGCACGGCCGTGACGGGCAGGAGCGTGCGCCAGTAGGAGCGGAGGGTCTTCACCGAGCTGTCGAGGATCTCGCCCAGGCCCAGCGGGCGCAGCGGGATCACACCGGGCTTCGCGGCCGGCGGCCCGCCCCACTGGACGCCGGGGGGCGGGGCTCCCTGGTTCCGGCCGGGGCCGGGGGGCGGCGTCTGGCCGGTGGGCGGGGACCACCGGCCGGCGGGCGGCTGGTCCTTGGACCACTGGGAGGTGGAGCCGTTCACGTCGGCCGGGCCGGCGGGCCGGGGAACGCCGGAGCCGTCCTGGCCGCCGGAAGGGGCGGATCCGGGCGAGGTCCAGCCCGGAGTGTCGTTCACGGTCGTCCACCTCGTGGGAATGGTCGCGGTGCCGGATCGGCGAACCGGCGCGGTCACGGCGGCCGACACCTGAACACGGCGGCGGGCCGGGTGCCATCGTGCCACGTGGGTCCCACCCGTGGGCGGGAGCGGCCTCGTCCTTCGTAGCATCGTCCGGACCTTCATTGTGCGGACGACAGACGGCACACTGTGCGGATGCCCGATCCGGCCGCGCGAACCGTGCGGCGGCGGGCCGAGCGGGTCGTTCTCCACAAGATCACGACCCTGACAGGGGAAGACGCTGTGGGACAGGTCACGGCAGGTAACGATTGGCTAATGGGATGATGTCGATATGAAGGGACGCGTTCTCGTCGTCGACGACGACACCGCACTGGCCGAGATGCTCGGCATCGTGCTGCGGGGTGAAGGGTTCGAGCCGTCGTTCGTCGCGGACGGTGACAAGGCGCTTGCCGCTTTCAGGGAGGCGAAGCCCGATCTGGTGCTGCTGGACCTGATGCTGCCCGGCAGGGACGGCATCGAGGTGTGCCGGCTCATCCGGGCCGAGTCGGGAGTGCCGATCGTCATGCTCACGGCCAAGAGCGACACGGTCGACGTGGTCGTGGGTCTGGAGTCCGGCGCCGACGACTACATCGTGAAGCCGTTCAAGCCGAAGGAGCTCGTCGCCCGCATCCGGGCGCGGCTGCGGAGGTCCGAGGAGCCGGCTCCGGAGCAGCTCACCATCGGTGACCTGGTCATCGACGTGGCCGGGCACTCCGTGAAGCGGGACGGGCAGTCCATCGCCCTGACCCCGCTGGAGTTCGACCTCCTCGTCGCGCTCGCGCGCAAGCCGTGGCAGGTCTTCACCCGTGAGGTCCTGCTGGAGCAGGTGTGGGGCTACCGGCACGCGGCCGACACCCGGCTGGTGAACGTGCACGTCCAGCGGCTGCGCTCGAAGGTCGAGAAGGACCCCGAGCGCCCGGAGATCGTGGTGACCGTCCGTGGCGTCGGTTACAAGGCGGGACCGAGCTGACATGAGCAAGGGCAGTACTGCTCCGAAGCCCGGGGACCCGGGAAGCCGTACGGGGCGGGCTGCCGGACCGGGGCGGGGGGGCTCGCGTTCCGGCCGCCCGCCGCTCGGTGGACGGCTCCTCCAGGACGGTTCGCGGGGAGGGCCGGTCTTCCGGCTCGTCGCGCGCTGGGTCCGCCGTCCGCTGCTGCCCGCCGTGCGCCTGTGGCGGCGGAACATCCAGCTGCGGATCGTCGCGGGCACCCTGCTGATGTCCCTCGGGGTCGTGCTGCTGCTCGGCATCGTCGTCATCGGACAGGTCCGCAACGGTCTGCTCGACGCCAAGGAGAGGGCCGCCCAGGGCCAGGCCGCCGGCGGGTTCTCCGCCGCCCAGGACCGGGCGGCGACCACCCCCTCGACGCCCGGGCAGCCGGACGGCGGGCGGGACGGCGCCTCCGTGAACTGGCGCTCCACCCTGGTCGAGCAGCTCGCCAGCGGTGGTCAGAGCGCCTTCAACGTGGTCGCGCTCTCCCTCGACACCGGTGACACCGCGAGCCGTGGCGTCCGCGCCTCCGGCGAGGTCGACCCGGCGACGAGCATCCCCCGCGAACTGCGGCACTCGGTGGCGCAGAGCACGGAGACCTTGCAGAAGTTCACGCGGATCCACTACACCAGCAGCAAGGCGTCCGAGCCCGGCCTGGTGATCGGCAAGCGGCTGAACGACGCCGAGGGCACCCAGTACGAGCTGTACTACCTCTTCCCGCTGACCCAGGAGGAGGACTCCCTCGCCCTGGTCAAGGGCACCCTGGCGACCGCCGGGCTCTTCGTCGTCGTGCTGCTCGGGGCCATCGCCTGGCTCATGGTGCGCCAGGTCGTCACACCCGTGCGGATGGCCGCCGGGATCGCCGAGCGGCTCTCGGCCGGGCGCCTCCAGGAACGGATGAAGGTCACCGGCGAGGACGACATCGCGCGGCTCGGCGAGGCCTTCAACAAGATGGCCCAGAACCTCCAGCTCAAGATCCAGCAGCTGGAGGAGCTGTCGCGGATGCAGCGGCGGTTCGTCTCGGACGTCTCGCACGAGCTGCGCACCCCGCTGACCACGGTCCGGATGGCGGCCGACGTCATCCACGAGGCCCGCGTCGACTTCGACCCCGTCACCGCCCGCTCCGCCGAACTCCTCGGCGACCAGCTCGACCGCTTCGAGTCGCTGCTCTCCGACCTCCTGGAGATCAGCCGCTTCGACGCGGGCGCGGCCGCCCTGGAGGCAGAGCCGATAGACCTGCGGCAGGTCGTGCGCCGGGTCATAGGAGGCGCCGAGCCCCTCGCCGAGCGCAAGAACACCCGGATCGTGGTCGTCGGCGACCAGCAGCCCATGGTGGCCGAGGCGGACGCCCGCCGTGTCGAGCGGGTGCTGCGCAACCTCGTCGTGAACGCCGTCGAGCACGGTGAGGGCCGGGACGTGGTGGTGAAGCTGGCCGCCGCGGGCGGCGCCGTCGCCGTCGCCGTCCGCGACTACGGCGTCGGGCTGAAGCCGGGCGAGGCGACCCGGGTGTTCAACCGCTTCTGGCGGGCCGATCCGGCCCGTGCCCGGACCACCGGCGGCACCGGCCTCGGCCTGTCGATCGCCGTCGAGGACGCCCGGCTGCACGGCGGCTGGCTCCAGGCCTGGGGCGAGCCCGGCGGCGGTTCGCAGTTCCGGCTCACCCTGCCGCGTACGGCGGACGAGCCGCTGCGGGGCTCCCCGATACCCCTGGAGCCCGAGGACTCCCGCCGCAACCGCGAGCAGGCGGCCGCCGGCCACGCGCGGGAGAACGCCCGCCGGACGGCGGTGCCGGCGCAGTCCGGCGGGGACCGGACGGCGCTCCCCGTGTCGTCGAGGCTGCCCGGAGCGCCCCGGGCGACCGTCGACCCGACGGCGCTGCCCGGCAGCGGCGCCCGGGTGGTGGCGCGGCCGGCGACGGACGCGGACGGCCGCGGGCCGGGCGCGGCGGCCACCCGCGGCGGGAACGAGAACGGGAACGGCCGGGGGAACGACAACGCGGAGCAGGAGGGCGGGACACGTGGGCGATGACTCCCGAGCGGAGCACGCGGGGCGGGGACGGGTCGCGCGGGCGACGCTGCTGGCCGCGTGCGGCGCCCTGCTGGCGGGCGGCTGCGCGTCGATGCCCGACAGCGGGGACGTACAGCCGGTGAAGGGCTCCAACACGGGGGACTCGCAGGTCCGGGTCTACGCCGTCGCCCCCCGCGAGAACGCCGACCCGCGCGAGATCGTCGACGGCTTCCTGGAGGCCATGACCAGTGACGACCCCGGGTTCGCCACCGCCCGCAAGTACCTGACGAAGAAGGCCGCGGGCACCTGGAAGCCCGAGCAGAGCATCACCGTGCTCGCCACCGCGCCCGACCGCAAACAGGCCGACCGCAACGCCGACCCCGACAAGGAGGGCCGGGTCTACCCGCTCGCCGGTCGCAAGATCGCGACGGTGGACGCCCGCCACGCCTACCAGCCGATCAGCCCCGCCGACTACCTGTGGTCGATCCAGGTCGTGCAGCAGCCGACGGGCAACGGCAAGGGCAAGGAGTGGCGCATCGACAGCCTTCCGCCCGGCCTGGTCCTCGGCGAAGCGGACTTCCTCCGCAACTACCGTTCGGTCAACAAGTACTACTTCGCCTCCGGGGAGGACTGGGTCGTCGCCGATCCCGTCTACATCCGGCAGCGACAGGATCCGGTCACCCGGATGGATCCGGTGACCCAGACCGTCAAGGCGCTGCTCGACGGCCCGACGAACTGGCTGAAGCAGGCCGTCGACTCCAGCTTCCCCTCGCGTACGAGGCTGAAGGCCGGGGTCACCACCCTGGCGACGGACGACCAGTCCACGCTGAAGGTGCCGCTCGTCTTCAAGGGGAACCGGGCCGACGGGGTGGCGTGCCGGCGGATGGCGACGCAGCTGCTGTTCACGCTGCGCGACCTGCCGTCCGTACGGGTCGAACAGGTGGAGCTCCTGGACGAGCAGGGCTCGCTGTGCCGGCTCGGCAAGGCGCAGGCGGCCGAGTTCGCGCCGGTCCGGGAGACCGACCTCGGCGAGAAGCCGTACTTCGTCGACGAGCACGGCAAGCTGAAGAAGCTGATGGTCGCGGGCAAGGAGACGGCCGCGCCGGTCGACGTGCCGGGTCCGCTCGGCAAGGGTGCGGTGGAGCTCGGTTCGATCGCCGTCGACCGGGGCGAGACCCGGGCGGCCGCGGTCGACGAGAGCGGCCGGCGGCTGCTCGTCTCCTCGATCACCACGGAGCAGCCCGCCCAGCCCGCGGTCCTGGAGAGCAAGGGCGTCCGGCCGGAGGACCGGCTGTCCGCGCCCAGTTGGGGCGGCCGGGGCGACCTGTGGGTCGCCGACCGCGATCCGGCCAAGCGCCGGCTGTGGATGGTGCCGGGCGGCACCGGACAGCCCGTCGAGGTTCGCACGCCGTGGCTGGAGGACGGCCGGATCGAGTCGCTGCGGGTCTCCGCCGACGGCGTCCGGATCGCCCTGGTGGTCAGGCGGGGCGAGCGCACCACCCTCCAGATCGGCCGGATCGAGCGGCAGACGACGGACGAGGAGACCACCGTCTCGGTGGTGGACCTCCAGCCCGCCGCCCCCCGGCTGGAGTCGGTCACGGCCGTCTCCTGGGCCGGGCCGAGCCGGCTCGTCGTGGTCGGCAGGGAGGCGGGGGGCGTGCAGCAGATCCGCTACCTCCAGACGGACGGCTCGACCTCCACGACCTCGGTGCTCCCCGGTCTGAACGGGGTGAGTTCGGTGTCCGCGCCGCACACGGAGTCGGTGGACACGCCCATGGTGGCCGACTCCGAGGACGGCATCGTCCGGCTGCCGCCGGGGACGAACTGGCAGCCGGTGGTGAAGGCCGGGGATTCGCCGGTCTACCCCGGCTAGGACCTGTCCGGCGGATCGGGGCGCGGCCGGGACCCTCCCGGCCGCGCCCCGATCCGTGCGCACCCGATCCGTGCGCACCCGATCCGTGCGCACCCGATCCGTGCGCACCCGGCCCGTGCGCCGGCCTGTGCACCAGAAGACCCGCCCTCCAGAGGCCTGCCCACCAGCGGCCCGCGCACCGGTCCGCGCGGGGCGTACCTGACGTACTCCGGGGGCTCGTGGGGGGTTTTCCACAGGGGTGGCCGGGGGGCGCCGGAAGGCGCACAGTTGAGCCATGCGGGGGTGGTGGCGCGAGATCGCCGGGCTGGTGCTGCCGGTCGCCTGCGGAGGCTGCGGCAGACCGCGGGACGAGCTGTGTCCGGAGTGCGCGGAGGCGCTCACCGGGGCGGGGCCGCGCCGGGTGCGGCCGGACCCCGAGCCCGCCGGGCTGCCCGTGGTCCACGCGGCCGCGCCCTACGCCGACGCCGTACGGGAGGTGCTCCTCGCCCACAAGGAGCGCGGGGCGCTCGCCCTCGCCGGGCCCCTGGGCGGCGCCCTGGCCGGGGCCGTGGAGGCCGCCGCCGGGGCCGTGGCGGGGTCCGGGGGCGGCCCGCTGCTCCTCGTACCGGTGCCGTCCTCGCGGCGCTCCGTACGGGCGCGCGGTCACGATCCGACGCGGCGGATCGCCCTGGCCGCGGCCGCCCGGCTGCGCCGAGCGGGGCGGGACGCCCGGGTGGCGCCCGTGCTGCGGCAGCGGCGGTACGTGGCGGACCAGGCCGGACTGGGGGCGCGCGGGCGCCTCGCGAACCTCTCCGGGGCCCTTGAGGTCGTGCCCGGCGGCGCGGGGCTCCTCGCGGCGGGAACGGTGGTGCTCGTGGACGACCTGATGACCACCGGCGCCTCGCTGGCGGAGGCGGCTCGCGCCCTCGAAGCCGTACAGCTTTCGTTCATTTCTGAAATACCGCACGGTTTACCGGCCGGTTCCGCGCAGCACGGATTCGAACAGCGGGCAGCGGCTGTGATCGCATCATCTCCCGCTTCGTTCGAAATAAACCGGAACTCGTCGAGATCTTGGATCGTTGCAGGTGGTGAGAGGTGAAAACGCTCGAACGGAGGTATGTCGCGGCAGCGGGTGCCGACACCCGTCCGAAGGGGCTATGTTCGGTTGTGAGGAATGGTGAAAGCCATCGCCTCACCGAATACATGGTTGCGCCTCTGGACAGGAGTTCAGGGCGAATTAACCTCCTGCCGAAGGGGTGGGGATCTTCCCGACCGGGGAGGAGGAGGTGAAAGTCGCCGAGTCCGAGCTCCGGTAATCCACCGGAGTCTGGTGCAAAGGGAGATGCCCGGCGGCCGAGGAGCCGATCCGGGCGATCCGGGAACGGAGTTCTGCGTGGACATCGTCGTCAAGGGCCGCAAGACCGAGGTGCCCGAGCGGTTCCGCAAGCACGTGGCCGAGAAGCTGAAGCTGGAGAAGATCCAGAAGCTCGACGGCAAGGTGATCAGCCTCGACGTCGAGGTGTCCAAGGAGCACAACCCGCGGCAGGCCGACCGGTCCGACCGCGTGGAGATCACCCTTCACTCCCGCGGCCCGGTGATCCGGGCGGAGGCTGCGGCAGGCGACCCGTACGCAGCGCTCGACCTCGCCAGCGACAAGCTCGAGGCGCGACTGCGCAAGCAGCACGACAAGCGGTACACCCGCCGCGGCAACGGCCGGCTGTCGGCCGCCGAGGTCGGTGACGTCGTGCCCGGCGTCGCCCAGTTCGACGGGGACGGCCAACTCGTGGTCGACGAGACCGACGAGGTGCCCACCAAGATGGTGGGCTCGATCGAAGTCCAGGGCGACGGCCCGCTGGTGGTCCGCGAGAAGACCCACAAGGCCGCACCGATGACGCTCGACCAGGCGCTCTACGAGATGGAGCTGGTCGGGCACGACTTCTACCTCTTCGTCGACTCCGACACCAAGCAGCCGAGCGTCGTCTACCGGCGACACGCGTACGACTACGGCGTCATCCATCTGGAGAGCGACCCGCTCGCCGAGAGCGACCCGCTCGCCGACGGCGGCGCGGGCGGTGCGCTCGGCGGCTGACCGCCGGCCCGTACCATCCACACCTCACGGTGCCCCTGGAGCGCGTGGTGCGCCCCCAGGGGCACCCCCGTGCGCCCCCATGGATCGACCCGCAGCGGCCGGGGCATGAAATCATGGCGTGCACGCCAACCGGTGCTTCCTGGGCACGGGTTGGGGGACCGGAAACGAATTCAGGCCACGGCCTTCAGGGGGAGGAACGATGGCGGACAGCTTCGGGCCGGTGCTCAGCGGGCACGAGCACGGTGGGTCGGTCCCGGAGGGATCGGATTCGGACAGCGGTGCGTTCCGCAAGGAGCCGATCCGGGTCCTCGTCGTGGACGACCACGCCCTTTTCCGGCGCGGTCTGGAGATCGTCCTCTTTCACGAAGAGGACATCCAGGTCGTCGGAGAGGCCGGTGACGGGGCCGAGGCCGTCGAGAAGGCGGCCGATCTGCTGCCCGACATTGTCCTGATGGACGTGCGGATGCCCCGGCGCGGCGGCATCGAGGCGTGCACCACCATCAAGGAGGTCGCCCCCAGCGCGAAGATCATCATGCTGACGATCAGCGACGAGGAGGCCGACCTCTACGAGGCGATCAAGGCGGGCGCCACCGGGTACCTGCTCAAGGAGATCTCCACCGACGAGGTCGCGACGGCGATCCGCGCGGTCGCGGACGGGCAGTCGCAGATCAGCCCCTCCATGGCGTCCAAGCTCCTCACCGAGTTCAAGTCGATGATCCAGCGGACCGACGAGCGCAGGCTCGTGCCCGCGCCCCGGCTGACCGACCGCGAGCTGGAGGTCCTCAAGCTCGTCGCGACCGGGATGAACAACCGGGACATCGCCAAGGAGTTGTTCATCTCCGAGAACACCGTGAAGAACCACGTCCGCAACATCCTGGAGAAGCTTCAGCTGCACTCCAGGATGGAGGCCGTGGTCTACGCGATGCGGGAGAAGATCCTGGAGATCCGCTGAGGGCCCCGGTCCGCCGAGGCCCTCCGGCCCGCCGGGAGCCGCCGGTCCGTCGAGGGCTCCAGGTCTGTGACCTCCTCAGCCCAGTTCCCGGATCAGCTCCGGGGCCAGGAGCGGGAGGTTCACGCGGTCCGGGACGACCGTCACCGTGTCGCAGCCGACCCACTCGGCCGCCTCGCGCAGGGCCCGGGCCACCGCCGGGACCGCCTTGGGGCCGTCGAGGGTCACCTGGCGGGCCACGAGCGTCCGGCCCTCGCGCGCCGGGTCCACCCGGCCGACCAGGCGGCCGCCGGAGAGCACCGGCATCGCGAAGTAGCCGTGGATCCGCTTCTGCTTCGGCACGTACGCCTCCAGGCGGTGCGTGAAGCCGAAGATCCGCTCCGTGCGGGCCCGCTCCCAGATCAGCGAGTCGAACGGCGAGAGCAGCGTCGTGCGGTGCCGGCCGCGCGGCTCGGTCGCCAGGGCCGCCGGGTCCGCCCAGGCGGGCTTCCCCCAGCCCGCCACCGTCACCGGCACCAGCCCCGACGCCTCGACCGCCGCGTCGAACTGCTCGCCCTTGAGCCGGTGGTAGTCGGCGATGTCCGCGCGCGTGCCCACGCCGAGGGCCTCGCCCGCCTGCCGCACCAGGCGCCGCACGCACTCGGTGTCGTCCAGGTCGTCGTGGAGCAGCGCCTCGGGGATCGCCCGCTCGGCCAGGTCGTAGACCCGCTTCCAGCCGCGCCGCTCGACCACCACGACCTCGCCGTGCATCAGCGCCCGCTCCACGGCGATCTTGGAGTCGGACCAGTCCCACCACTCGCCCTTGTTCTTCGCGCCGCCCAGCTCGGTCGCCGTGCGCGGGCCCTCGTCCCGCAGCTGGGAGATCACCTTGTCGTACGCCCCGGGCGACAGCTCGTGGCCCCAGTGCGGGCGGCCGCGGTAGGCGCGCCGGCGGAAGGCGAAGAGCGGCCACTCCTCGACGGGCAGCACGCAGGCGGCGTGCGACCAGTACTCGAAGGCGTGCGTCCCGGTCCAGTACGCGTCCTCGACCGTCGTGCGGCCCACGGCGCCCAGGCGCGCGTACGGGATCAGCTCGTGCGAGCGGGCCAGGACCGAGATGGTGTCCAGCTGGACCTGGCCGAGGCTCCGCAGCACTCCGCGCACACCGGCGCGGCGGTCGGGCGCACCCAGGAAGCCCTGGGCGCGCAGCGCGATCCTGCGGGCGTCGTCGGCGGACAGTTCGGCGGCGGGGCGCGGCACAGTCGTCATGCACCGCACCCTAGGCCCCGGCACCGACAGTCGGAGCAAGATCGCGTCAGGCCGCCGGGAGATCGCGGGCGGGGAGGTACGGCAGGGGGCTCGGCAGCCCGAAGTCGGACGGGAGCAGGGCGCCGACCCAGGCGTCCCGGAGCGTGCCCTTGTTGGGCAGGGCGGCGCGCTGGACGCCCTCCACGACGAAGCCGACCCGCTCGGCCACCGCGCGCGAGCCGGTGTTGCCCACCTCGGCGCGCCACACCAGGCGGGTGCAGCCCAGGCCGGTGAAGGCCCAGTGGGCCAGGGCGCGGACGATCTCGGTCATGTAGCCGTGGCCGCGGTGGTCCGGGGCCAGCCAGTAGCCGACCTCCCAGGTGCCCGGGCCCTGGTCCCTCAGGGAGGCCGCGGCGAGCAGCGGGCCCCCGGCCAGCGGCTCGGCGACGAAGGCGTACTCGGTGTCCTCGCGCCAGCCGTCGGGCACCAGGCGGTTCAGGAAGAACTCGGCGTCCTGCCGGGTGTAGGGGTCGGGGACGGTGGTCCAGCGGCGGATGCCGGGGTCCTGGCAGATCGCGTACACGGCCTCGGCGTCGCCGGGGACGGGGTTGCGCAGCCGCAGTCGGTCGGTGGTGAGGGTGATCGGCTCCATGCGGGGATTGTGGTGACCGGCCGGGGCCGAAGCGAACACTTTTCGGGTGGGACGGCACCTTCCGCCCGCCTCGTGCGTTCTCATTCCGGGCGGGCGTACGGCTCCGGCACTGCGGGCCTCCCTGTGCGGGGGCGGTCTCGCTTACGATGGCCGTTGCGGTGGGGACCACCTGCCGTGCCCGCGCTCGTGTCCATGACAAGACCTAGTGCCAGGCCCGACCGGCAAGGAGACCAGCCTCAGTGTCCGTCTTCAACAAGCTCATGCGTGCAGGCGAAGGCAAGATCCTGCGCAAACTGCACCGCATCGCGGACCAGGTCAACTCCATCGAAGAGGACTTCGTCAACCTCTCCGACGCCGAGTTGCGGGCGCTCACCGACGAGTACAAGCAGCGGTACGCCGACGGTGAGAGCCTCGACGACCTGATGCCCGAGGCCTTCGCGACGGTGCGCGAGGCCGCCAAGCGCGTCCTCGGCCAGCGTCACTACGACGTCCAGCTGATGGGCGGCGCCGCCCTCCACCTCGGCTACGTCGCCGAGATGAAGACCGGTGAGGGCAAGACCCTCGTCGGCACCCTCCCGGCGTACCTCAACGCGCTCTCCGGCAAGGGCGTGCACCTGATCACGGTCAACGACTACCTGGCCGAGCGCGACTCCGAGCTCATGGGCCGGGTCCACCGCTTCCTGGGTCTGTCCATCGGCTGCATCCTCGCCAACATGACCCCGGCCCAGCGCCGTGAGCAGTACAACTGCGACATCACCTACGGCACGAACAACGAGTTCGGCTTCGACTACCTCCGCGACAACATGGCGTGGTCCAAGGACGAGCTCGTCCAGCGCGGCCACAACTTCGCCTGTGTCGACGAGGTCGACTCCATCCTCGTCGACGAGGCCCGTACGCCGCTGATCATCTCCGGCCCCGCCGACCAGGCGACCAAGTGGTACGGCGACTTCGCCAAGCTGGTCACCCGCCTCTCCAAGGGCGAGCCCGGCAACCAGCTCAAGGGCATCGAGGAGACCGGCGACTACGAGGTCGACGAGAAGAAGCGCACCGTCGCCATCCACGAGGCGGGCGTCGCCAAGGTCGAGGACTGGCTGGGCATCGACAACCTCTACGAGTCGGTGAACACCCCGCTCGTCGGTTACCTGAACAACGCCATCAAGGCGAAGGAACTGTTCAAGAAGGACAAGGACTACGTCGTCATCGACGGCGAGGTCATGATCGTCGACGAGCACACCGGCCGCATCCTCGCCGGCCGCCGCTACAACGAGGGCATGCACCAGGCGATCGAGGCGAAGGAGGGGGTGCAGATCAAGGACGAGAACCAGACGCTCGCCACGATCACCCTCCAGAACTTCTTCCTCCTGTACGACAAGCTGTCCGGCATGACCGGTACGGCCATGACCGAGGCCGCCGAGTTCCACCAGATCTACAAGCTCGGCGTCGTCCCGATCCCCACGAACAGGCCGATGATCCGCAAGGACCAGTCGGACCTGATCTACCGGACCGAGGTCGCGAAGTTCGCCGCCGTCGTCGACGACATCGCGGAGAAGCACGAGAAGGGCCAGCCGATCCTGGTCGGCACGACCTCCGTCGAGAAGTCCGAGTACCTCTCGCAGCAGCTCTCCAAGCGCGGCGTGCAGCACGAGGTCCTCAACGCCAAGCACCACGACCGCGAGGCGAGCATCGTCGCGCAGGCCGGCCGCCGCGGCGCCGTCACCGTCGCCACGAACATGGCCGGCCGCGGTACGGACATCAAGCTCGGCGGCAACCCGGACGACCTCGCCGAGGCCGAGCTGCGCCAGGCGGGCCTGGACCCGGTCGACCACGTCGAGGAGTGGGCCGCGGCCCTCCCCGCCGCCCTGGAGCGCGCCGCGAAGGCCGTGAAGGCGGAGTTCGAGGAGGTCAAGGAGCTCGGCGGCCTCTACGTGCTCGGCACCGAGCGTCACGAGTCCCGTCGCATCGACAACCAGCTCCGCGGCCGTTCCGGCCGTCAGGGCGACCCGGGCGAGTCCCGCTTCTACCTCTCGCTCGGCGACGACCTGATGCGCCTGTTCAAGGCGCAGATGGTCGAGCGCGTGATGGCCATGGCCAACGTGCCGGACGACGTGCCGATCGAGAACAAGATGGTCACCCGGGCGATCGCCTCCGCCCAGTCGCAGGTCGAGACCCAGAACTTCGAGACCCGCAAGAACGTCCTGAAGTACGACGACGTGCTCAACCGGCAGCGCCAGGTCATCTACGGCGAGCGCCGGCGCGTCCTGGAGGGCGAGGACCTGCGCGAGCAGATCCAGCACTTCATGGACGACACGATCGACGACTACATCCGCCAGGAGACCGCCGAGGGCTTCGCGGAGGAGTGGGACCTCGACCGCCTGTGGAACGCCTTCAAGCAGCTCTACCCGGTGAAGGTCACCGTGGAGGACCTGGAGGACGCGGCCGGGGACCGGGCGGGCATCACCGCCGAGTTCATCGCCGAGTCCATCAAGGACGACATCCACGAGCAGTACGACGCGCGTGAGAAGCAGCTCGGCTCGGAGATCATGCGCGAGCTGGAGCGGCGCGTGGTCCTGTCCGTCCTGGACCGCAAGTGGCGCGAGCACCTCTACGAGATGGACTACCTCCAGGAGGGCATCGGCCTGCGCGCCATGGCGCAGAAGGACCCGCTGGTCGAGTACCAGCGCGAGGGCTTCGACATGTTCACCGCCATGATGGAGGGCATCAAGGAGGAGTCCGTCGGCTACCTGTTCAACCTGGAGGTCCAGGTCGAGCAGCAGGTCGAGGAGGTCCCGGTGCAGGCGTCCTCCCCCTCGCTCGACAAGGGCGACGCGGTGCCGGCCGGTGCCGGGCGTCCGGAGATCCGCGCCAAGGGGCTCGACGCCCCGCAGCGGCCGGACCGGCTGCACTTCTCCGCGCCGACCGTGGACGGCGACGGCGGTGTCGTCGAGGGCGACTTCGCCTCCGGCGACACGGACTCCGGCGACGGGCTGACCCGCGCGGAGCGGCGCAAGGCGCAGAAGAACGCGGGCGGCGGGCGTCGCCGCAAGAAGTGACGCGCCGGGCCTTCGGCGCGGGAGGGGCCGTCCACCCGGTGGGGTGGGCGGCCCCTCCGCCGTACGCCCCCTGACCGCCCGCCGCCTGGCCGTACGGCCCCTGACCGCCCGCCGCCTCGGCCGTACGCCCCTCGGCCGTACGTCCCGCCGTCACGCGGGGCGGGCGGCGGTCGCGCCCAGGCCGTCGAGTTCCACGGCCGCGCAGCGCCAGCGCTGGTCGGCGCCGCGCTCCAGACGGAACGCCATCGCCCGGACGCGGGCGCCGGTGGCGACGGTCGCGAAGGCCTCGGCGGCGCCCTGGGCCGGGTGCGCCTGGACCGAGCAGCGGCGCAGGACCGGACGGGGGCCGAACGAGCGCAGGGGCGTCTCCGGGGCGAGCCGGACGAGCTGCTCGTACGCCTCGCCGAGGGTGTGGCCGAGCATCCAGTGCACCGGCCGCTCCCCGCTCAGGACGGCGAGCAGGCGCTCCGCGAAGACGGTGTGCGGGGGGAGCGCGCGGGGTGCGCCGCGCTCGGGCGTGCGCGGGCGGGTGCCCGCGGAGCCGCGCGGCCGGGTGCCGGCGGGCCCGCCGGGGGCCGTGCGGGGCCGCGGGGTGCGGGGGCGGCGGGTGGCGGCCGGCGCCTGGGCCGGGACCGTGGGAGCGGCGGGGGCGGCGGGGGGCCCGCCGGCCGGGGGG
>NZ_LGEG01000014.1 GCF_001280125.1 Streptomyces sp. NRRL F-6492 | reverse complement strand
GGCGAATCCTCCGCCACGCCCGCTGCAGCCCAACCCGCCTCAGCGCGATCACCGCCGCGATCCTCACCCTGGAGAGGCAACGCTGAAAAGGCTCACTGAGGCCCGGTAGCAGCTCGCGTGTCCACTGCTCGCCCGCTTGCTCGCACCCGACACCCATCGCAGCGAAGCAGATGCGCGGTTTGGGCCTCATCGCTCCGGACTGACATTCAACCCAGCGCGACGAGAACAGCGATCCCGCATTGTCCGCAGTCCTGTGGCAGTGCGAGCAGCGTGGTGCGGGAGCGTCGGCGAGGTCTGCGATGCCCATAGGCAAGCCGCACCTCCGCCGATGCGCTCGTCAGTCGCACGGAAGTCCCCGGCGCTTTGGCGTACGACATCCACGTCCTCTGCCCCGACCAGAGACGTGCCGGTGCGGGTGTGGAACATGCGGGCAGTGGCTTCACGCCGTGAGCGAGCAGCACGGCGACGCCGGCGAGGGTGAAACCCGCGCGCTGGCGAGGTCGAGCAGGCCGACGCCAGCGGTGCCCTGCTCGACCTCGCCAACCGACACGGCACCATCGAGCCCTGCGCGCGCAAGCGCGCTTCCTGGAGCAGTACGTCACCGCCGGTGGTACCCCCGACGCCCTCGCCCCGCGCGCCGGGCTCACCGCCGAGACCTGGGCCCTGGGCTGGCACCGCATGTGGGCCGTCGAGTGGTTCATGGAGCAGGCCATCCGCTGGATCAACGACCCGACAACCGACCCCGCCTACCTCAAGGCCGTCCGCCGCCACCTCACCGACGTCCTCCACCTCCTGGAGATCTGACGTGCTCGCCCAGGCATCCCCCTGGCACGCCCACGCGCTCCAACGCACCGCCGCCGGACTCGCCGAACCCCTGTCCGTACCCGCCCGGATGGAATGGACCACGAGACCCGGCCAGGGGCTCGGGGCTGACGTCCTCGGCCCCGACCTGCGCGGCACGCGACTCCTGGAACTCGGCTGCGGCCCCGGCCACAACGCCGCCCACCTCGCCACCCGACACGGCGCGCGTGTCACCGGCGTCGACCTGGTCGGCCTTCAGGTCCGCCGTGCCCGCTCCCACTACGGACGGCTGAACAATCTCACCTTCGTCGCCGGACACGCACTGCACTACCTGCACGCCTCCGACGAGCAGTTCGACGCGATCTACTCCGTCTTCGGCGCCATCGGCCTCGTCGCGCCCGAACTCCTGCTCCCGGCCATCGCCCAGCGCCTCATGCCCGGGCGAGTGCTCGCCTTCTCTGTCCCCCACCCGCAGCGCGGCGGTCGAAGCCCCGCGGGTGACGACCGTCCTCGACGCGACTACGTCACCCTTCCCGACCGCACCCGGCTCCCCATCGCCCGCTGGGAGTTCTCCACGGACCGGTGGGAGAAGCGCCTCAGCCAGGCGGGCTTCTGGCTCACCTCGGCCCAGGAGTTCCACGACCCCCGCATGGGCCACTGGCCCACCACCCTGCTGATCCGCGCCCGCAAGCTCTGACCAACCACTCGTCCCGGCTTCCCCGGAGGTACCGATGCGCCCGCCCTACCTGCTCCTCGACATCGACGGCGTCCTCGTGCCCTTCCCCGACGCGGACGGCTCGACCCCGGCCACCCACACACGCCATGACGTCGTCCCCACCGGCCGCGGTGCCGACAACCCGGTCACCGTCTGGCTCAACCCCGACCACGGGCCCATGCTCATGGACGTGATCGGCACAGGCCTCGTCACCCCGGTCTGGTGCACCAGCTGGCGGCAGGACGCCACCACCCTCATCGGGCCGCTCCTCGGCCTCCTGCCTCTGCCGCACGTCGACTTGCCGCGTCCCCGGATCACCACCAGCCACCCCAACGGCTACCTGTGGAAGCGCGACCACGTCGACGCCTGGCTGGCAGACGCCCCCGCCGTCTGGATCGACGACGACTTCACCGATCTCGACCACGCTTGGGCCACAGAGCGCACCATCAGGGGAGCGCCGACCCTCCTCATTCAGCCCGCCCCGCGTCTCGGGCTGCGACCCGAGCATCTGGCCGAGCTCACGGCATGGATCTCGCAGCTGTCCACAGCCCATGCCGTTTAACGCCCGAAGGGGTACGACCGGCGAGCGGCCGTACCCCTTCGGAGCCGGGACGAGAAGGTCAGGCCTTCTTCGTCTCCCAGAAAATGCGGTCGATCTCGGCGATGAGCTCCAGCGCCTTCTCGCCCGTCTTCGGGTCCGTCGACGCCTTGGCGGCCGAGAGGGCCTTCAGGGTGTCGTTGACCAGCTGGTTGAGCTCGGGGTACTTCTCGAAGTGCGGGGGCTTGAAGTAGTCGCTCCAGAGCACCGAGACGTGGTGCTTGGCGAGCTCCGCGCGCTGCTCCTTGATGACCGTGGCGCGGGCCCGGAAGTGCGGGTCCTCGTTGGCCTGGTACTTCTCCTGGACAGCCTTGACGGACTCGGCCTCGATGCGGGCCTGGGCCGGGTCGTACACGCCGCACGGGAGGTCGCAGTGGGCGCTGACCTTCACCTTGGGGGCAAACAGGCGGGAGAGCATTGAGCCGTCCTTCCTCGTGATCGTCTTCTCAGGTGGGACATTACTCGGTGAGAAGGGCGTTTTCGCGGGCGCCCCCTGGGGCTTAGGTCAAAAGTCCAGGGTCACCATGGGACTCGTGTACGAGTGGACGAGCGGACCGGAGGGTCCGTGCGCGGGCGGATCGGGAGGTGCCGGATGAGCGGGTCGGGGCGGGAACGGGTGGGGGAGGCCGGGGCTCCGTTCGGGATCGCCGAGGTCACGGGCGTGTCGATGGTGCCCACGCTGCTGCACGGGGACCGGCTGCTCGTGCACTACGGCGGGCGGCTGCGGCCCGGGTGCGTGGCCGTGCTGCGCCATCCGCTCCAGCAGGACCTGCTCGTCGTGAAGCGTCTGATCGAGCGACGCGACGGCGGCTGGTGGGTGCTCGGCGACAACCCGGACGCCGAGGGGGACAGCCGGGTCTTCGGGGCCGTACCGCCCGAACTCGTGCTCGGGCGGGTGCGGGCGCGGTACCGGCCGGTGACGCCGGGGCGTCAGCGGTCGGCCGGGGTGGTGCTCTCCTGGCTGGTCTCGGCGGTCAGGCCGGTGCGGTCGAGGCCGGCGTGGTCGAGGCCGGTCCGGTCCGTGCGCTCGGCCTCCAGGCGCTTGCGGGCCCGGTAGGCGGCCACGTTGGCGCGGGTCGCGCAGCGGTCCGAGCAGTAGCGGCGGGAGCGGTTGGTGGAGGTGTCCAGGTAGGCGTTGCGGCAGGGCGGCGCCTGGCACAGGCCGAGCCGGTCCGCGCCGAACTCGGTGAGGTGGAAGGCGAGCCCCATCGCGCAGATGGCCGCGTACCCCGTCGTCGCGTTCGAGGAGTGGTCGGCGAGGTGCATGTGCCAGCGCGGGCGGCCCTCCTCGTCGAGGGAGTCGTGGCCCGAGATCTGGGGGCTGACCGGGAACTCCAGGAGCAGGGAGTTGAGGAGGTCCACGGCGCCCGTGTGGTCGCCCTCGTCGGCCGCGGTGAAGACCGCCCGCAATCGGGTCCGGATCGCGCGGAAGCGGGGCAGGTCCGCCTCGGTGACCCGCCGGGCCATCTGGGAGGCCTCGCCGAAGAGGTCCCGCACCACCTCGACGGAGGCGAGGGAGTCCTTGCCGCGGCCCGGCTCCTCGGTGTTGACCAGACGCACGGCGAAATCCGAGTAATGGGCCAGTTCCACTTGTAGTCCTTACTTCGGCGGGCTAGTGTCTCGGTCGAAGGGGTAACGGCTGTTTTCCCTTCGAGGGTATTACGAAGCGGGGAGGGCGCGGCGATGACCGGAACCGACTGGGCGGCCTGGCAGCAGAGCTGGGACCGTCAGCAGGAGTGGTACATGCCGGACCGCGAGGAGCGGTTCCGCGTGATGCTCGACATGGTCGAGGCGGTGGTGGGACCGAAGCCCCGCGTCCTCGACCTCGCGTGCGGTACGGGAAGTATCACGGATCGGCTCCTCAAGAGGTTCCCGGAGGCGACCAGTACCGGTGTCGATCTGGATCCCGCGCTGCTCGCCATCGCCGAGGGGTACTTCGCCGGGGACGAGCGCGTCGCCTTCGTGACCGCCGACCTCAAGGACCCCGCGTGGGCCGATGGCCTGCCGTACGACGCGTACGACGCCGTCCTGACCGCCACCGCCCTGCACTGGCTCCACAGCGAGCCCCTCGCCGCCCTCTACGGGCAGCTCGCCGGGCTCGTCCGGGACGGCGGCGTCCTCATGAACGCCGACCACATGGTCGACGAATCCACGCCCCGCATCAACGCCGCCGAGCGGGCGCGACGGCACGCCCGGATGGACCGCGAGAAGGCCGCCGGGGTCCTCGACTGGGCCGACTGGTGGGCCCTCGCCGCGAAGGACCCCGTCCTCGCCGGACCCACCGCCCGCCGCTTCGAGATCTACGGCGAGCACGCCGACGGCGACGTGCCCTCCCCGCGCTGGCACGCCGACGCCCTCCGCGCCGCCGGCTTCGGCGAGGCCCGGACCGTCTGGGCCTCGCCCTCCGACACCCTGCTCCTCGCCGTGAAGTAGCCGCCGGGCACACGGGAAGGGGCGGTACGGGAGATCCCGTACCGCCCCTTCCCGTACGCGCCCTACAGCACCTTGGACAGGAACGCCTTCGTCCGGTCGTGCTGCGGGTTGCCCAGGACGTCGCGCGGGTTGCCCGACTCGACCACCACGCCGCCGTCCATGAAGACCAGCGAGTCGCCGACCTCGCGGGCGAAGCCCATCTCGTGCGTGACGACGATCATCGTCATGCCCGACTCGGCCAGGTCCCGCATGACGTCGAGGACGTCGCCCACCAGCTCCGGGTCGAGCGCCGAGGTCGGCTCGTCGAAGAGCATCAGCTTCGGCTCCATCGCCAGCGCGCGGGCGATGGCCACGCGCTGCTGCTGGCCGCCGGAGAGCTGCGAGGGGTAGTTCCCCATCTTGTCCCGCAGGCCGACCCGGTCGAGCAGGCGCTCGGCGCGCTCGCGCGCCACCGCCTTCGACTCGCCCTTCACCTGGATGGGCGCCTCCATGACGTTGGCCAGGGCCGTCATGTGCGGGAAGAGGTTGAAGCGCTGGAAGACCATGCCGATGTCGCGGCGCTGGAGCGCGACCTCGCTGTCCTTCAGCTCGTAGAGCTTGTCGCCCTTCTGGCGGTAGCCCACCAGGTGCCCGTCGACCGAGAGCCGGCCGGCGTCGATGCGCTCCAGGTGGTTGATGCAGCGCAGGAAGGTCGACTTGCCGGAGCCTGACGGGCCGACCAGGCAGAAGACCTCGCCGTTGCGGACCTCCAGGTCGATGCCCCGGAGGATGTGGGCGGCGCCGTAGGACTTGTGGACGCCCTCGGCCCTCACCATGGGCTCGCCGGTCATCCGGACACCGCCGATCGCTTGAAGGTGGTCAGGTTCGCCTTGATCCGCTGCCAGGGGGTGGGCGGCAGGTTGCGGGTCGAACCGCGGGAGAAGCGACGCTCCAGGTAGTACTGGCCGACGCTGAACACGCTGGTCAGCGCCAGGTACCAGATGGAGGCGACGAAGAGCATCTCCATCACGGCGCCGGCCGTGCTGCCGATGTTCGACGAGGCCCTCAGGAGTTCGGTGTACTGCACCGCCGAGACCAGTGACGAGGTCTTCAGCATGTTGATGAACTCGTTGCCCGTCGGCGGCACGATCACCCGCATGGCCTGCGGAAGGACGATCCGGCCCATGGTCTTCGTCTGGGACATGCCGAGCGCGTGCGCCGCCTCGGTCTGGCCCTCGTCGACCGACTGGATGCCGGCCCGGACGATCTCCGCCATGTAGGCGCCCTCGTTCAGGCCGAGGCCGAGCAGGGCCACCATGAACGGCGTCATGACGTCCACGGTCTCGTTCTTGTAGATCGGCCCGAGGTCGATGTACTGGAAGATCAGCGACAGGTTGAACCAGACGAGCAGCTGCACGTAGACCGGCGTGCCGCGGAAGAACCAGATGTAGAGCCAGGCCACCGCGCCGGTGACCGGGTTCTTGGAGAGCCGCATCACGGCGAAGAGGACGCCGAGGACGAGGCCGAGCGCCATCGAGGCGACGCTGATGACGATGGTGTTCCACAGGCCGCTGATGATCGACGGGTCGAACACCTTGTCCCACACCGTGTCCCAGATGATGTTGCCCTGGGAGAAGGCGTAGGCCAGCCAGCCGAGGAGGACCACGACCACCACGGCGCTGACCCAGCGGCCGTAGTGCCGCACGGGGACGGCCTTGATCGCCTCGTACGGGGAGCCCGAGGGGCCGGACCCGGCCGGAGCGGCGGCCGGGTCCTTGTGGATCTTGTCAGTCATGACGACTGCCCTTCAGTGGTGCGACGAGGTCACTTGCCGGCGTTGACGGTGGCCGACTTGACCGCGCTGTCCTCGACGTCCCACTTCTTCAGGGCCTCGGCGTAGGTGCCGTCCTTGATGATGGCGTCGAGCGCTTCCTTGACGGCGTCGCGCAGCTGGGGCTTGTCCTTGGAGACGCCGATGCCGAAGAGGCCGACGTCGCTCTGGCTGCCGACGACCTCGAAGTCGTTGCCGCCGCCCGAGGTCTTCGCGATGTACGCGGCCACCGGGTAGTCGTTCAGGTCGGCGGCCGCGCCGCCGGCCTTGACGCGGGTCTGGGCCTCGGCGTCGGTGTCGAAGGCCTGGATGGTCAGCTTCTTGTCGCCGCACTTGGTGGCCTGCGCCTTGAAGGTGTCCTCGTAGATCGTGCCGCGCTGGACGGCCACGGTCTTGCCGCAGAGGTCGTCGAGGGAGTTGATGCCCTGCGGGTTGCCCTTCTTGACCAGGAGGGAGACGCCGGAGCTGAAGTAGTCGACGAAGTCGATGCCCTTGCCGATCTTCTTCCCGTTGTCGTCCAGGCCCTCCTGGCGCTTCTTGTTGTCCGTCATCGAGGACATGATCAGGTCCTGGCGACCGCTGTAGATCGAGGTGATCAGGCCGTCGAAGGTGCCGGAGACGAACTTGAGCTCGACGCCCAGCTGCTTGCTCAGGGCCTGCGCGATGTCGGGGTCGACGCCGACGATCTTGCCGCCCTCGGTGAACTCCATCGGGGCGTACGAGGCGTCCGTGCCGACCTTGATGACGCCGGACTTCTGGATCTCGGCCGGGAGCTTCGAGAAGAGCGGCGCGGTGGAGGCCGGCTTCTGGGGGGACGAGGTGCCCTCCGCCGAGCCGCCCTCGGTCTGGTCGCCACAGGCGGTCAGCAGCATGGAGCCGGCGACCGCGATGGCGGCGACCGCGGCAAGACGGGAGGTGCGGGTCTTGGCGGCGGTCGTACAGCGCGTGGAGCGTGCGGTCATGGTCGGGTTCCTCCGGCGTATCAGGGAGATGCCAGGTGGCCACGTACGCATCTTCGAGTGTCGCGGCCTTGTGTGATTACGGCATCTTGCCATTCGGACTGCGTCAAACCGACGGCCACGGATGTCAAAATCGGGTAACGGGTGATCCCCGAATCCCGACAGGCCGGTACATCAGGGCCGCACCTTCTGCGGAATCCCTTCCCCGACACCGAAAAATCTCCCGTTGATCTCGCCATCCGGACGACGGGAAGGCCGCCAATCGGGTGCCCTGGGCACCTATGCGGACATCATGTGACGTGTCATTACCCGTCCGTGCCCGGATGCTCTCGGTATGAGTCGTGTCACCGAACGGTTATGGACTCGTCTGCGGTGCCGTCCGTCCGGTAAGAAGGATCCTTACACCCCTCATCCGGGGCTCAGGGCGCGTTGTGCGGCGCGCCCGAGCGGCTGCCCGACAAGGCGGCCGCGGTGCCTCCCACCCCTCCTCAACCAGGAGCGGCCACCCTCAAATGAAACAGACTCAAGGGGTCAACCCAATGGCAGCGGAGATCGTCAACCCTCGCAACGACAGCGGTACGGAAGCTCCCGAGGAGCCCTTCGATCCTGTCTTCGCCCTCCACCGGGGCGGCAAGATGGCAGTGCAGGCCACCGTTCCCCTCCGGGACAAGGACGACCTGTCCCTCGCGTACACGCCCGGCGTCGCCAAGGTGTGCACCGCGATCGCCGAGCAGCCCGAACTGGTCAACGACTACACCTGGAAGTCCCAGGTCGTCGCGGTCGTGACCGACGGCACGGCGGTGCTCGGCCTCGGCGACATCGGCCCGGAGGCCTCCCTCCCGGTCATGGAGGGGAAGGCCATCCTCTTCAAGCAGTTCGGCGGCGTGGACGCGGTCCCGATCGCCCTCGCCACCACCGACACCGACGAGATCGTCGAGACCGTCGTCCGGCTCGCCCCCTCCTTCGGCGGCGTGAACCTGGAGGACATCTCGGCCCCCCGGTGCTTCGAGATCGAGCGCAAGCTCCAGGAGCGCCTCGACATCCCGGTCTTCCACGACGACCAGCACGGCACCGCGATCGTCACCCTCGCGGCCCTGCGCAACGCGGCGAAGCTGACCGACCGGAACCTGGGCAACCTGCGCGCCGTCATCTCCGGCGCCGGCGCGGCCGGTGTCGCCATCGCCAAGTTCCTCCTGGAGGCCGGCCTCGGCGACGTCGCCGTCGCCGACCGCAAGGGCATCGTCAGCCGCGACCGCGGCGACCTCACGGACGTCAAGCGCGAGCTCGCCGAGATCACCAACAAGGCGGGTCTGACCGGCTCCCTGGAGGACGCCCTCGCCGGCGCCGACGTCTTCATCGGCGTCTCCGGCGGTACGGTCCCCGAGGCCGCCGTCGCCGCCATGGCCCCGAACTCCTTCGTGTTCGCCATGGCCAACCCGAACCCCGAGGTCCACCCCGACGTCGCGCATAAGTACGCGGCCGTCGTGGCGACCGGCCGTTCGGACTACCCGAACCAGATCAACAACGTCCTCGCGTTCCCCGGCATCTTCGCCGGCGCGCTCCAGGTCCGGGCCTCCCGGATCACCGAGGGCATGAAGATCGCCGCGGCGAACGCGCTCGCGGACGTGGTCGGCGACCAGCTCGCCGCCGACTACGTGATCCCGTCGCCGTTCGACGAGCGGGTCGCCCCGGCCGTCACGGCCGCGGTCGCCGCCGCCGCCCGCGCCGAGGGCGTCGCCCGCCGCTGACGCCGCTCCGGCACGCCCGAAGGGCCCCGTTCCGCACACCGGGACGGGGCCCTTCGGCGTCCGGACCCTTACGGGGGGCTCGTACGGACCCGTACGGGGGGTCCGTAAGGGGGCTCGTACGGGCTCGTGCGCGGCTTCCGGGCTTACCGGCGGGCTTCCGCGGGCCCCGGGCGCCGCCCAGGGGCCTCGGGGCTCGTACGGGGCCGGACCCCCCATGCCCAGGAGCCTGTACGGGGACGGGCCCCGTGTCCAGGGATCGCCGGGCGACACGGGTCACACCGGGGTGTGGTTCCCCCGCCCGCCCGCGCGCCCTAGGGTCGGGGCCATGTTCGCTGCCTACGCCGCCCGAATCGACCGTGACCAGCCGCTGAACGGCCTTGAGTTGGGCGAACGCCCCGAACCCGAGGCGCGGGCCGGATGGACCACCGTCACCGTCAAGGCCGCCTCGCTCAACCACCACGACCTGTGGTCGCTGCGCGGAGTGGGCCTGCCCGAGGAGAAGCTGCCGATGATCCTCGGCTGCGACGCCGCCGGGATCGACGAGGACGGCAACGAGGTCGTCCTGCACTCCGTGATCGGCCAGACGGGTCACGGCGTCGGCCCGGACGAGCCCCGGTCCATCCTCACCGAGCGCTACCAGGGCACCTTCGCCGAGCGGGTGACCGTCCCCCGCTGGAACGTGCTGCCCAAGCCGAAGGAGCTCTCCTTCGAGGAGGCCGCCTGCCTGCCCACCGCCTGGCTGACCGCGTACCGCATGCTCTTCACCAACGCCGGCGTACGCCCCGGGGACTCGGTCCTCGTGCAGGGCGCGGGCGGCGGCGTGGCCACCGCCGCGATCGCCCTCGGCAAGGCGGCCGGCCTGCGGGTCTTCGCCACCAGCCGCGACGAGGAGAAGCGCAAGCGGGCCGTCGAGCTCGGCGCCGTCGAGGCGTACGAGGCGGGGGCGCGGCTCCCGCAGCGGGTGGACGCCGTCATCGAAACCGTCGGCGCCGCGACCTGGTCCCACTCGGTCAAGTCGCTGCGGCCGGGCGGCACGCTCGTCATCTCCGGCGCCACCAGCGGCGACCGCCCCTCGCACGCCGAGCTGACCCGGATCTTCTTCCTGGAGCTGAAGGTCGTCGGCTCCACGATGGGCTCCAAGGACGAGCTGGAGGACCTGCTGTCCTTCTGCGCGGCCACCGGCCTCCGGCCGGTCATCGACGACGTCCTGCCGCTGGACCGGGCGCGGGAGGGCTTCGAGAAGATGGCCGCGGGCGACCTCTTCGGAAAGGTCGTCCTGACGACCTCTTGATGACTCGTCAGTAGTACTGATGGGATCTCCGGCACGCGCACCCCGAACACACCGTCGTGCCGGAGGTCTTCCATGCCGCGAACCACCTGGCGAACCACTCTTCTCGTGAGCGCCGTCGTCGCCGCGCTGCTCACCCCGACGGCCGCCCGCGCGGAGGCCGGAGGCGGAGCCGGACGCGCGGGCGGCGGCGGGAGCGGCGGCGGCATCCCCGCCCTCACCGACGAGCACGGCCGCGCCCTCACCCTGCGGGGCTGGAACGTCGAGGACAAGGCGAACCGGGGCGACGCCGCCCTCTCCGCCGTCACCGAGAAGCACTTCCGCGACATGCGGGCCAAGGGCTTCGACTTCGCCCGCCTCCTGGTCTTCTGGGACGACCTGGAACCCCGGCCCGGCCGGTACAGCCAGACCTATCTGCGGAAGATCGAACGGATCCTGGATTGGGCGGAGAAGCACGACGTCAAGGTCCTCCTCGACGCCCACCAGGACGTCTTCGGGCCCGCGTTCGGCCACCGGGGCATCCCCGCGTGGGCGACCAGGACTGATGGGCTGCCCTTCACCCCGCGCCCGGACGACTGGTTCTCCGAGTACTTCGAGCCCGCCGTCCAGCGGGCCTTCACCCATCTGTACGAGGACGAGGACCTGAGGCGCGCCCAGGCCCGCATGTGGCGGGTGCTCGCCGACCGCTTCGACGACCACCCGGCCGTCCTCGGCTACGACCTGATCAACGAGCCGATGGGGGAGGTCCGGGAGGGCGAGGACCTGGCGACGGCGGCCCGGCGCATCGAACGGGACCAGCTCACCCCGCTCTACAACCGGCTCGCCGACGCCGTCCGCTCGGTCGACCGGGACGCCTGGATCTTCGTCGAGCCGACCCCGATCGTGGGCGAGGGCGTGCCCACCGGGCTCGGGCGGATCCACGACCCGAAGGTCGTCTACGCCCCGCACTTCTACAACACCGCCATGGAGGCGGGCGCCGACTACGACCCCGCCGCCGGCTGGATCGAGAACTACGAGCGGGCCGTCACCCGCTACCCCGAGCAGTACGGGGTGCCCGTGGTGGTGGGGGAGTGGGGACCGCTCAACAACTCCCTGCCGCAGATGAACCGCTTCTACCGCGACGCGATGTCCTCCCTGGGCCGCTACGGCTCCGGCTGGGCGGGCTACGTCTGGTGCTACGGCGGCGGCTACTGCGCGGTCGACGGCACCGGGGCCTTCCGCACCAACAAGGAGCTGACCGCCGAGCCGTACGCGGAGGCGGTCGCGGGCCGGGTCCGCTCCACCGCGTACGACCCGGGGACCGGGGTCTACCGCCTCTCGTACGACGCCGCCGGGCGCCGGGGCTCCCGGGTCACCGAGCTCTCCCTGCCGCCCGGCGACTGGCGGGTGACGGCCCGGGGGACGGCCCTCGTCCTCCGCGAGGACCGGGGCAGGGCCTTGATCCTCGCGGCCCCGGACGCCCGCGTGACGGTCACGGTCACCCGCCGCTGACACCGGGGCGAGACCCCGGCCTCCACTGGTCGCTCGCCCCCCGCCCCCTCACGCCTTCCGTTCGGGGTGCAGCAGGTTCGTGACGCGGTGGGCCGCCGTCGAGAGGTGCCGGCGGGTCTCGGCCAGTTGTTCCGCGGTCACCCCGTGGTCGCGGGCCGCGTCCCGGATCTCGTCGCGGAAGCGGTCGAGGAGCCGATCGAGGTCGCGGGCCGGGTCGCCCGAACCCGCCACGTCCCGCGCCCACTCCGGAGCCTCGGCCGCCGGTGTCCCGTCGGCAGGCGTCTCGTCGGCCGGGGCCGCCGTGAACGGCGGCTCCCGGTCGGCGGCGCCGGCGGCCTTCGGGTGGGTCGTGCCCGTCACCAGGTCACCGAGCTGGGCCGTGATGCCGGAGATCCCCTCCCAGACGCCCTTGGGCCAGTCGCCCCGCGAGAAGCGGTCCTGGACCTCCTCCTGCACCTGCTGGGCGATCCGCTGGAACTCCTTCGCCTGGCGGCGGGCCGACCGGGCCTCCGCGCGGGCCTCGCGGGCCTGCTGCTTCCACTCCTGCCCGACCCGGCGCAGCTCCTCCTTGGCGTCGGCGAACGAGGCCGGCTCCGCCGTCCGGGTCCGGCCCGCCGCCGCGCGCATCTCGCTGCGGACCCGGCCGGCCGCGCCGCGCACGTCGTCGCGGATCTCCGCCGCCAGCTCCGACACCGACTCGCGGATCTCCCGCTCCAGGTCGTCCAGTTCGGCGCCGCGCCCGTCCAGTTCGGCGCGGCCCGCGTCGGTGATCGAGTACACCTTCCGGCCCCCCTCGCTGGCGTGGGTGACGAGCCCCTCGGCCTCCAGCTTGGCGAGGCGGGGGTAGACCGTGCCGGCCGAGGGCGCGTAGAGGCCCTGGAAGCGCTCCTCCAGGAGTCTGATCACCTCGTAGCCGTGGCGCGGGGCCTCGTCGAGCAGTTTGAGCAGATAGAGGCGCAGGCGGCCATGGGCGAAGACGGGCGGCATGTCAGAGCACCTTTCCGGTCGCGGAGGGGGCGGAGGAGGGGGCGGCGCCGGTGTCCTCGTCCGCCTCGGGGCGGCGGAGCAGGGCGATGGAGCCGGAGACGGTGGTGGCCTTGAGCGTGCCCCGGCCCGAACCGAGGGTGCCGGTGACGGTCTTGGCGCCCCACTGGCCCCCCACCCGCAGGTCCTCGAAGGCGTTCGACACGGAGCCGCTCGTGGTGCTCGCCTCGACCCGGGCGTCGGCCGGGTGCGGGAGCCGGATGGCGACCTCGCCGGAGACGCTGGTGAGCCGGATGTCGGCGGGCGGGCCGTCGAGCCCGGCCGGGTCGAGGTCGACGACCATGTCGCCGCTGACCGTCTCGGCCCGCACGGAGCCGCCGGCGCCCTCGATCACCGTCACGTGCCCGGTCACGGAGTGGGCCCGCAGGGCGCCCGTGACCGACTGGGCCTCCAGGTTTCCCGAGACGCTCTCGGCGCGGACCGGGCCGGAGAGCCCGAGGAGGGTGGTGTCGCCGCTGACGCCGCGCACTTCCGTACGCCCCCTGACGCCGGAGACGACGGCCTCGGCGCCGACCACGCCCACCTCGACGTCGGCCCCCGCCGGGACGGCGACGGAGACGACGGCCCGGCGCCGGTACTCCTTGCGGTCGAACCACTTGAGGACGCTCTTCCACTGGAGGTCCTCGTAGCCCACGGTCAGGGTGGAGCCGTCCTGCGAGACGACCAGCGGCGGGCCGTCGATCTCGGAGATCTCCACGCGGGCGGAACTCTCGTCCGTCCCCACCACGTTCACCGTGCCGTTGACGACGCGGATCCGCAGGCGCGTCACGGGGTCGGCCGGCGCGAGCTTCGTCGGCTCGGTGACGGACCACTCTGTCATGGTGCTGACCTCCCGTATCGGCAACGCAACATATCGCGTCTCTCGATGAACACGATATATCGCGGTCCGGTGAAGTCAACCCTGACTCGTCCCTGAGGTGGTGGGGTCAATCACCCCCTTACCCGGACAAATTGCCCTAGCGTAGGGGCATGAACGCGACATCCGGACCGAACCCCGTCGGGGCGCTGCTGCTCTGCCGCGCCGAGCCCCAGGCGGTCCGGCCGCCGGCCCGGCTGCTCGGGGAACACCTGCTCCTCGCCCCCGCCGGCGCCGGCTGGAGCGTGCTCGTACCGGAGGGGAAGCCCTGGCTCCACGGCGGGGAACCCGTCGAACAGGTCGTCACCGGCTGGGCCGCCGCCCTCGCCGTCCCGGCCGCCACCTGGCCCGTCGTCGCGCTGTGGTGGGACCGCGACCGGGCCGGACTCACCCTCGCCGCCGGCTTCCGCCGCACGGTCGGCTACACCTGGCTCGCGGACGGCACCCCGGTCGGCGAGGACGAGGCCATGCGCACCTTCGCCGCCCGGCTCGCCCTCGACCCCGTCCTCGACGTGCAGGCCCTCGAACCGCTCACCGAGCCCGACCCGGAGGCCGACGCCCACAGCCGGCTCGTCGGGGTCGTCGCGGTCCTCGCCCGCGCCGGCCTCGCACTGCCCACCGGCCTCGTCCCCGGCGACAACGCCGACCGGCTCCGCTCCGTCGCCCTCGCGCAGGGTGCCGAACAGATCGAAGGGGCCGCCTGGAGGGACGCGGTGCGTGCCGAGCTCGACGTGGTGGAGGAAGGGCCCCTCGGCCCGTACCTGCGCGGGCCCAGGGCGCGCGTGCTGGGCGCGGCGCAGCTGGTGGCGGGGGTGCCGCTGCTGCTCTGGGGCGCCGGCCGGCGCAGCGGCGGCTGGGCGACGGCCGGGGCCCTGCTCGTCGCGCACGGCGCGCTCGGACTGGCCTACGACCGGCTGCGGGAACGGTAGCCGTGTGCCCGGGGGCGGAGACCGTACGGCCGGGGGTGGTGGACGTACGGCCCGGCGCGGTGACCGTACGCCCGGGGGCGGCGGCCGTACGCCCCGGGGCGCGGCCGCGTCCTACTCGTCGTCGTCGTCCTCGTCGTCCAGACGGGCCAGCCAGGTCGCGAGGCGCTCGACCGGCACCTCGAAGTCGGGGTTGAGGTCGACGAACGTCCGCAGCTGCTCGGCGAGCCACTCGAAGGTGACCTCCTCCTCGCCTCGCCGCTTCTCCAGTTCCTCGATGCCACGGTCGGTGAAGTACATGCGATCAGGATAGGCCGTGCCCCGCCGTCTCCTCCCGTCCCCTGTCGCCCGTCAGTCCCACCGATTAGCCTTCTGGATCCAACGACGCTTCGGGGAGCGGGGGCCGCTGTGGCGCAGGGGATCGCTCGGATTCGGCTGGACGACGGCACGCCCGTGTGGGCGCGGGTCGGGGACGCGGAGGAACTCGGCGGGGGCGGCGGGTTCCAGGACACCGGCGTCAGGGACCGGGTGGTCTCCATGGCCGGGGGACTCACGGACGTCGTGCGCGGGGTGGTCGGCTCGCTGCGCGCCGGGCTCGACCCCCGGGGGCCCGTCGAGGTCGCCGTCAGCTTCGGCATCGAACTGACGGCGCAGTCCGGCAAGGTGATCGGGGTCCTCGCGGACGGGTCGGGCACGGCCTCCGTGAACGTCTCCCTCACCTGGACCGAACCGGGCCCCCGGCCGGCTCCGGACGCGGCCACCGCCCCGGACGCCGCCACCGCCCCGGACGCGGCCTCGGCTCCGGGCGCGGCCCCGGACGCGGCCTCGGCCTCGGCTCCGGACGTCACCCCCGCGTCGGGCACCGCCGCCGCCACCCCGGACCCGGCCTCCGCCGCGAGCGCAGCCCCCGCGCCCGCGTACCGGACGCCGACCGTGCCCCCGGTTCCGCCCGCACCGCCCGCTCCCCCCGCGCCGACCGTCCCGCCGGCGCGCGCCCCGCTCCCGGAGGACGCCGCGCCGCCCCCCGGGCGCGGCCCCCACGCGCGCCCGGCGGCCGACGGGGCCGCATGAGCGCCTTCGACGCTCTCGTGCGCCCCGCACTGGTACGCATCGCCGCTCCCGGCAGCGGGTATGACCCGCACGGCGACCGGTACTGGGGCACCGGCTTCTTCATCGCCCCCGGCTGGGTGCTGACCTGCGCCCATGTCGTGGCCGAGGGGGGAAGCGCGGTGTGGAGGAGCGAGCCGGCCGTCGGCGTCACCTGGGAGGACGGCGAGACCACCCGCGAGGCCATCGGCACCGTCGTGCTCGCCCTGCCCCGCCCCGAACGGCCCGAGGACCCGCCCGACCGCTGGGCCTTCCCCGACGTCGCGCTCCTGCGCGTGCCCGGCACGCGGCAGGCCTCCTGCGTGCGCCTCGGCGAGCGCCCGCCCGTCCCGCCGACCGCCGTCGGCCTGCACGGCTGGTCCCGCGAGACCGGCGAACTCGGCGTCCGGCACGTCCGGGGCAATCTGATCGGCAGCGACGGACAGGCCCTGATCACCGACTGGGTCATGCCCGTCGAGGGCTGCTCCGGCGGCCCCGTCGTCGACCTCGCCCAAGGGGCCGTCGTCGGCCTCAACAAGGGACGCGGACGCGACGGCGGAGCCGTCGTCCCCGTCACCGCCCTGCGCCGGCTCCACGACCTCCCCGGCGGCGGCGCGATGGGCGAGGCGCTGCGCGCCCACGACCGCCACCACCTCGCCCGCTACCGCTCCCTCGACGACCGGCCCGACTGGACCCGCGTCCAGCGGCTGCTGCCCGCCTCCCACGGCGTCAGCCCCGGCCTGCGCACCCAGCTGTACGGGCACTTCGCCGAACTCCCCGCGCCCACCGCGCCCGGCGAGGTCATGGACCTCGTCGACCAGGTCAAGGCCTGGATCAGGGACGACGACCTGCCGGACGCCCTGGAGGACGACCCGCGCACCTGGAGCGAGGGCGCCGGGCTCCTGCGCGGCCTGCGCGCGCCCCGCCGGGACGGCGTCCGCGACCTCGACCTCGACGCCGTCCTGCTGTACGCGGCCCACGTCGTCCGGCACCTCTCCGGGCGCTACGGCGAGCGGGCCGACACCACCGCCCTCACCCGCTGGATCGTCGACGAGTCGGGCGACGCCGACCGCCACCTCAGGCGCGCGATCGACCGGCTCGTCGGTCCCGGCCGGGCCGCGCCCCTCTCCGTACGCGAACCCCGCGCGCGTGCCGACGTCCTCCTGGAGATCGACACCCCCCGCTACGACCGGCGTTACCCCTGGCGGGTCAAGCTCCTCCTCGACGGACACACGGTCAGCCCGCTCCACTGCGACGACCGGGGGGTCGAGCGGGCCAGGCTCCGGGAGACCCTGCGCGAACCGCTCGCGGACGCCCTCCGGCGCGGCGACAGCGGACCGCACCTGGCCGCCGTGGAGGCCGTGCTGCCGCGCGAACTCTTCGACGAGCCCCTCGACACCTGGCGGCTCGAACCGCCCCAGGGCCCCGAGGACGCCTGGGCCGCCAGCCTCGGCCAGCGCCGGATCGTCGTCATCCGCGACGCCCGCCGCCACGACCGCGAACCGGCCCCCGAATGGCGCGAGCGCTGGGAGGCGGGGGAGCGCGGACCGCTGCGCGCGGCCCCGCTGCGCGCCGAGGTGCCGGGCGCGGGCCCCGACGCCCACACCGCGCGCGTGCGCCGGGAGACCTGGGCGGAGGCGTACGACCGGCTGCGCGACGCCGAGGGCGGCACCGTCCCCGTCCACTGCGGCCCGGTCGGCAGCGGCGACGGGCTGATGGCGATGAACGCCGCCCTCGCCGCAGGCCACCCCCTGGCCCTGTGGCGGACCGGCGCCCACGACCACACCGACTGCGCGGAGTTCCACGAGCGGGCCGGCCGGCTGCTCGCGGACGCCGCCACCGCCTGGGGCGTGCGCGGCCCGGTCCGCTCCCTGCGCACCCGCGCCCCGGACCGGGCGGCCGGCCCCGAGGCGCGGGCCGCCTACGCGTGGGCCGAGACCATCGCCGTACTCCTCGACCCGCCCGACCGGCCCCCGCACGGCGGGCGCCTGGAGGCCCCGCCCCTGCTCGGGGAGGGGGAGCAGTGACCGGAGCGACCACGGGGACGACGGCCCCGCGATCCGGCCGGAACGGGCATCGGCAGGCCCCGCGCCCGGGCGGTACTTTCGACGGGCCCGGCACCGACACCACAGCCAGGAGGAGCCCCTCGTGAACGATTGGCGGATCTACCGTGGTGCCGGTCTCCCGCACGACGAGATACGGCGGCTGCCCGCCCCGCCGCCCTGGCGCGACTTCTCGGCCGGCGGCGCGGACGACACCCTGGCCGGCTCCGACCGGAGGCTCGGCGTCCGCCGCCGGCTCGTCCAGAACCACCACCCCCGGCCCGCCGAGACCGACGCCGTCAACGCCGCCCTGTACCTGCGGCGTCCGCTCCTCGTCACCGGCAACCCCGGCACCGGCAAGTCCACCCTCGCCCACGCCGTCGCCCATGAACTGGGCCTCGGCCGGGTGCTGCGCTGGCCGATCGTCAGCCGCACCACCCTCCAGGACGGCCTCTACCGGTACGACGCCATCGGGCGCCTCCAGGACGTCCAACTGGAGCGCGCCCGGCCCGACTCGACCGGCTCCGCCGCCGCGACCCCGGCCGGCATCGGCTCGTACATCCGGCTCGGCCCGCTCGGCACCGCGCTGCTCCCCTCCGAGCAGCCCCGCGTGCTGCTCATCGACGAGCTCGACAAGAGCGACCTCGACCTGCCCAACGACCTCCTGAACGCCCTGGAGGAGGGCGAGTTCGCCATCCCCGAGCTGGAGCGGATCGCCGACCGGGAGCCCGTCGTCGAGGTCCTCAGCGACGACGGGCGCAAGGTGCGGATCCCCGGCGGCCGGGTCCGCTGCACCACCTTCCCCTTCATCGTCCTCACCTCCAACGGCGAACGGGACTTCCCCGCCGCCCTGCTGCGCCGCTGCATCCGCCTGGAGCTCGAACCGCCCGGCGAGGAGCAGCTCGGCGCCATGATCGAGGCCCACCTCGGGGCCGGCGCCGCCACCGGCGAGGGCGAGCGGGACCTCGTCCGGCGCTTCCTGGACCGCGAGCCCGGCGAGGTGATCGCCACCGACCAGCTCCTCAACGCCCTCTACCTCACCCAGCACGCCTCCCGCGCCGAGCGGGTCACCAGGGAGCGCATCGCGGACATGCTCATGCAACCGCTCGACCAGCCGAGGTGAGGAGCGGATGCACCGGCCGGACCGGCCGCACCTGGAGGAACTCGCCCGCAGACTGAGGGCTGGCGGCCAGGACCCGACCGCGGAGGACCTCGCGGACGCCCTCTGGCTGGCCCGGTGGCTCCCCGGGCCCGGACCGGAGGCCCCGGAGCCCGGCCCACCGGAGACCGGCCCGCTCCCCGGGACGCCCGGGGACGGCCCCGACGGCCGGGACGGGGACCGGGAGGCGGGCGGTTCCTTGCGCGCGGAGGGCGGTTCCGTACGGGACGGGGCGGGGGACGTACGGGACGGGGCCGGGGACGTACGGGGCGGGGCCGGGGACGTACGAGACGGGACCGGGGACGTCCGCGCAGAGGACGGAGCCGCCCGGGAGTCCGTCTCCCTCCACATGCGCGCCGGAGCCCCCGGCGCGCGCGGCGGCGCGGGACGCGCGGAGCGGGGCGCGGGACTGCCCGTCCGCGCCCCCGGCGCCAACGCCCTGCCCGGCCTCCTCGGCCTCCAGAAGGCCCTCCGCCCCCTGCGCGACTACGCCCCCGCCC
>NZ_LGEG01000013.1 GCF_001280125.1 Streptomyces sp. NRRL F-6492 | reverse complement strand
CGCCCGACCCGCCCTCGAACCCCCGGACGGGTGCGCCCGACCCCCCTGCGGAACCCCGGACTCCACCCCTTCGGGGAGTCGGACGGCGCGTTGGGCACCCTCCCCGCGCGACCCCAAATAGCGTCCAGTAGGGTTTGGTCCGCATAAACATCCAAACCCCTGCCCGCGGCACGGGGCGGCGACCGACCAGCGAGACGGACGGCCGTGGCCGACCAACGCGGGCCGAGACTCTCGGGAAGGCGCTACGTGAGTCCCAACGGCTCCGACCTCCCCCGCAGCCAAGGCGCGGGTGGTACCCCCACGTCGCGGCGCCCGATGCGGCGGAAGCTGCCGCAGGTGCTGACTGCGGGCCTGATCCTGGCGACAGCCACCGGCTGCTCGTACAACTGGGAAGACTTCCCCCGCCTTGGTATGCCCACCCCCGTCACGGAAGAGGCTCCCCGGATCCTCTCCCTGTGGCAGGGCTCGTGGGCGGCCGCCCTCGTCACCGGTGTACTGGTGTGGGGCCTGATCCTCTGGTCCGTCGTCTTCCACCGGCGCACCCGCTCCAAGGTCGAGGTACCTCCGCAGACCCGTTACAACATGCCCATCGAGGCGCTGTACACGGTCACCCCCCTCATCATCGTCTCGGTGCTCTTCTACTTCACCGCACGCGACGAGTCGAAGCTCCTGGAGCTCTCCGACAAGCCCGCCCACACCGTCAACGTGGTCGGCTACCAGTGGAGCTGGGGCTTCAACTACGTCGAGAACGTGCCCGGTGTGCAGGGCGACGCCAAGACGGACAAGAACCTCGCCGCGATTCCGGACAAGTTCATCGACGACTTCCCGGCGAACGCCGGTGGCGTCTACGACGCCGGCATCCCCGGTGACCGGAACCCGCAGACCGGCAACCCGGGCCCGACCCTGTGGCTGCCCCTGGGCGAGAAGGTCAGGTTCGTCCTGACCTCGCGCGACGTCATCCACTCCTTCTGGGTGGTCCCCTTCCTCATGAAGCAGGACGTCATCCCGGGTCACACCAACTCCTTCGAGGTGACCCCGACGCGTGAGGGCACCTTCCTCGGCAAGTGCGCCGAGCTGTGCGGCGTCGACCACTCCCGGATGCTCTTCAACGTCAAGGTGGTCTCCCCGGAGCGCTACCAGCAGCACCTGAAGGAGCTGGCCGAGAAGGGGCAGACCGGCTACATCCCGTCTGGCATCGAGCAGACGGACCCGGCCAGGAATGCGGAGAAGAACACACTGTGAGCATCCACAACGAAACCCAGGGTGCCGCCGCCGTCGAGGGCTCGTACGAGAACGAGCTGCCCCTGCGGCGCAAGCAGCCCGGCAATGTCGTGATCAAGTGGCTGACCACCACCGACCACAAGACGATCGGGACGATGTACCTGGTCACGTCGTTCGTCTTCTTCTGCATCGGCGGCCTGATGGCGCTCTTCATGCGCGCCGAGCTGGCCCGTCCGGGTACGCAGATCATGTCGAACGAGCAGTTCAACCAGGCGTTCACGATGCACGGCACGATCATGCTGCTGATGTTCGCGACGCCGCTGTTCGCCGGATTCGCGAACTGGATCATGCCGCTCCAGATCGGCGCGCCCGACGTGGCGTTCCCGCGGCTGAACATGTTCGCCTACTGGCTCTACCTCTTCGGCTCGATCATCGCGGTGGCCGGCTTCCTCACCCCGCAGGGTGCGGCCGACTTCGGCTGGTTCGCCTACTCCCCGCTGTCGGACGCCGTCCGCTCGCCGGGCGTCGGCGCCGACATGTGGATCATGGGTCTGGCCTTCTCCGGCTTCGGCACGATCCTCGGCTCGGTCAACTTCATCACCACGATCATCTGCATGCGCGCGCCCGGCATGACGATGTTCCGCATGCCGATCTTCACCTGGAACGTGCTGCTGACCGGTGTCCTGGTCCTGCTCGCCTTCCCGGTCCTGGCGGCCGCGCTGTTCGCCCTGGAGGCGGACCGCAAGTTCGGTGCCCACGTCTTCGACGCGGCCAACGGCGGTGCCCTGCTCTGGCAACACCTCTTCTGGTTCTTCGGACACCCAGAGGTGTACATCATCGCCCTGCCGTTCTTCGGCATCGTCTCCGAGATCATCCCGGTCTTCAGCCGCAAGCCGATGTTCGGCTACATCGGCCTGGTGGCCGCGACGATCGCGATCGCCGGTCTGTCCGTGACCGTGTGGGCGCACCACATGTACGTCACGGGCGGCGTGCTCCTCCCGTTCTTCTCCTTCATGACGTTCCTCATCGCCGTACCGACCGGCGTGAAGTTCTTCAACTGGATCGGAACGATGTGGAAGGGCTCACTGTCCTTCGAGACACCGATGCTGTGGACGATCGGCTTCCTGATCACCTTCACCTTCGGTGGTCTGACCGGCGTCATCCTGGCCTCGCCCCCGATGGACTTCCACGTCTCCGACTCGTACTTCGTCGTGGCGCACTTCCACTACGTGGTCTTCGGCACCGTCGTCTTCGCGATGTTCGCCGGCTTCCACTTCTGGTGGCCGAAGTTCACCGGCAAGATGCTGGACGAGCGGCTCGGCAAGATGACCTTCTGGACGCTGTTCATCGGCTTCCACGGCACCTTCCTGGTGCAGCACTGGCTCGGTGCCGAAGGCATGCCGCGTCGTTACGCGGACTACCTCGACGCCGACGGCTTCACCGCGCTGAACACGGTCTCGACGATCTCCTCCTTCCTGCTCGGCCTGTCGATCCTGCCGTTCCTCTACAACGTCTGGAAGACCGCCAAGTACGGCAAGAAGATCGAGGTCGACGACCCGTGGGGCTACGGCCGTTCGCTCGAATGGGCGACGTCCTGCCCGCCGCCGCGGCACAACTTCCTCACCCTGCCGCGGATCCGCTCCGAATCCCCGGCGTTCGACCTGCACCACCCTGAGATCGCCGCTCTCGACCAGCTCGAGAACAAGCCGCACGAGGCCGAGGCCCTCACGGGCAGCAAGGAGGCCGGCAAGTGAAGATCCAGGGCAAGATGTTCATCTGGCTGAGCGTCTTCATCCTTGCCATGGCGATCCTGTACGGCGTCTGGTCCAAGGAGCCGGTCGGCACGACGGCGCTCTTCCTGGCCTTCGGCCTGGCCATCATGATCGGCTACTACCTGGCCTTCACGGCCAAGCGGGTCGACGCGATGGCGCAGGACGACAAGGAGGCCGACGTCGCGGACGAGGCCGGTGAGCTGGGCTTCTTCGCCCCGCACAGCTGGCAGCCGCTCTCGCTCGCCGTCGGCGGCGCGCTCGCCTTCCTCGCCGTCGCGATGGGCTGGTGGATCCTGTACTTCTCCGCCCCGCTGATCCTCGTCGGCCTGTTCGGCTGGGTCTTCGAGTTCTACCGCGGCGAGAACCAGAACCAGTAGCACTACCCCGCTCCGCACCGGAGCACACCGAGGGGCCCGGACACTTCGTCACCGAAGTGTCCGGGCCCCTCTTTTGCAGCACTCGGCGCGCCCCCTCCGGGGATTGTTCTTACGGTGAGGTCATGAACGACACGCCGCGCATTCGGACTGTTCTGAGCTGCACCCTGTTGGCCGTGACCGTCACCGCGGGCTCCGCCGCGTGCTCCGGATCGGACGACCACCCGCTGACGGTGAAGGCGTACGACGCGGCGGACCAGCTCGCCGTCAGCGCCCCCGCCGACGGGGCCAAGGCGGACCCCGAGAAGCCCCTGGAGATCACCGCCAAGGGCGACGAGGGCCGGATCACCGACGTCACCGCCGTCGACGCCGCCGGGCGCCACCTCGCGGGCGAGCTCACCGCGGACGGACGGCGCTGGCGTTCCACGGTCGCCCTGGCGGCCGGCGCCCGCTACACGGTCCGGGTGGCCACGGAGGACGAGAACGGCGCCCCCGGCACCCGTACGTTCACGTTCGAGACGGCCCCGGCGAAGCGGGCCCTGACCGCGACCTTCGGACCGGAGGCGGGCACGTACGGCGTCGGACAGCCCATCACGGCCGACCTCAGCCTCCCCGTCAAGGACCGGGCCTCCCGCGCGGTCGTCGAGCGGGCCCTCAAGGTCCGCTCCACCCCCTCCGTCGAGGGCTCCTGGTACTGGGTGGACGACAAGAAGCTGCACTTCCGCCCGAAGGAGTACTGGCCCGCCGGCGCGCGCGTCACGGTCAGCGGCAATCTCGACGGCCTCAAGGTCGGCGACAAGCTCTACGGCGGCGCCTCCGAGCCGCTGAAGCTCACCATCGGCGACCGGATCGAGGCCATCGCGGACGCCGGGACGCACCGGATGACGGTGAAGCGCAACGGAGAAGTGATCAACACCATTCCGGTGACCACCGGCAAGCCCGGCTTCGACACCCGCAACGGCGTCAAGGTGGTGCTCGGCAAGGAGTACTACGTCCGGATGCGGGGCACCACCGTGGGCATCGCGGAGGGCAGCTCCGAGTCGTACGACCTGCCCGTGTACTACGCCACCCGGGTGACCTGGAGCGGCGAGTACGTGCACGCGGCACCCTGGTCCGTCGGCTCGCAGGGCGTGGCGAACGTCAGCCACGGCTGTGTCGGCATGTCGACCGGGAACGCGGCCTGGTTCTTCGAGACCGTCCGCGCCGGCGACATCGTGCAGACCGTCAACAGCGACGGCGACACGATGGAGCGCTTCGGCAACGGCTTCGGCGACTGGAACCTGGACTGGGACAAGTGGCGCGAGGGCAGCGCCCTGGTGGAGGCCGCCGGAGAACCGGTGGTCTCCACCGAGCAGGCCCGCCTGAGGCCCTCGCTCTGATCAGCTCACGCGTCGAGCGAGAGGCGGGAGCGCAGCAGGGAGGCCAGGGACGCCGCGAACTCGACCGGCTCCACCGGAAGGGTGACCGCGGCGTCCGCCCGGCTCCAGGTGGCCAGCCAGGCGTCCTGCGGGCGCCCGATGAGCAGCAGCACCGGCGGGCACCGGAAGACCTCGTCCTTGATCTGCCGGCAGACGCCCATGCCGCCCGCCGGCACGGCCTCGCCGTCCAGGACGCAGACGTCGATCCCGCCCTCGTCCAGGCGCGCGAGGACCGCGGGCAGTGTGGCGCACTCCACGAACTCGACCGGGGGAACGTCGGCCGCGGGCCTGCGTCCGACCGCCAGGCGCACCTGCGCCCGGGTGTTCGCGTCGTCGCTGTAGACCAGGACCGTGGCACTCGACTGCATCGTTCCTCCGTGGGGAAGTCCGTGGGAAGGTCGTCGACCGATGCGGCGGATGCTACTCCGGTCCACAGCTCGTCAACAGCCGTTCAACACCCGTTCGAAGGGTCTCCCGGAGGCTTCGCACTGGGCCGTTCGGGCTGGACACACCCCCCTGACACTCCGAACGGCACCCCCCGGAGTGAGGGCGGGATAAGCGACCGACATAATGTCGGTCGTGGCGACAGTAACGACAGTAGAAACAGGGCACGCACACCCGTCGGTCAATCGACCGAACCTCACCAGCGTCGGAACCATCATCTGGTTGAGCTCCGAGCTGATGTTCTTCGCGGCCCTCTTCGCGATGTACTTCACCCTGCGATCGGTGACGGGCTCCGACTATTGGAAGGCTCAGGCAGAACATCTGGCCTTCCCGTTCTCGGCGACCAACACCACGATCCTGGTGCTCTCCTCCCTCACCTGCCAGCTCGGCGTGTTCGCCGCCGAGCGGGGCGACGTGAAGAAGCTCAGGACGTGGTTCATCATCACGTTCGTGATGGGTTCGATCTTCATCGGCGGCCAGGTCTTCGAGTACACCGAGCTGGTCAAGGACGCGGGCATGTCGCTCTCGTCCGGCCCCTACGGCTCCGTGTTCTACCTGACCACCGGCTTCCACGGCCTGCACGTGACGGGCGGTCTCATCGCCTTCCTGCTGGTCCTGGGCCGGACGTACGCCGCCAAGAAGTTCACTCACGAGCAGGCAACCGCCGCCATCGTCGTGTCCTACTACTGGCACTTCGTCGATGTCGTCTGGATCGGCCTCTTCGCCACGATCTACATGATCAAGTAATCGGTTCCGCCGACACGGCGGACCGAGACATCCAGCAAGCATCGACGCAGAAGATCCTGACACCGGGGTAATCCGTGAAAAAGCTCTCCGCACGACGACGCCATCCGCTGGCGGCGGTCGTCGTCCTACTTCTCGCGCTGGCGGCCACGGGGGGGCTGTACGCCGCGTTCGCGCCCGCGGGCACGGCGAAGGCCGATGAAACCGCCCAGTCCCTCGCCATCGAGGAGGGGAAGAAGCTCTACTCCGTCGGCTGCGCCAGCTGCCACGGAACCGGCGGTCAGGGCACCACTGACGGCCCCTCCCTCGTAGGCGTCGGTTCGGCCTCCGTGGACTTCCAGGTCGGCACGGGCCGCATGCCGGCCCAGCAGCCGGGCGCCCAGGTCCCGAAGAAGAAGGTCATCTACTCGCAGGCCGAGATCGACCAGCTCGCCGCGTACGTGGCCTCCCTCGGCGCCGGCCCGATCACGCCGTCCGAGAAGCAGTACAACCCCGCGGGCGCCGACGCCGCCAAGGGCGGCGAGCTGTTCCGCACCAACTGTGCCCAGTGCCACAACTTCACCGGTGAGGGTGGCGCGCTGACCCACGGCAAGTACGCCCCGAGCCTCGAAGGCGTGAGCCCGAAGCACCTCTACGAGGCCATGCAGACCGGCCCGCAGAACATGCCCTCCTTCCCGGACACCACCATGCCGGAGCAGCAGAAGAAGGACATCATCGCGTACGTCCAGGCCGTCAACGGCGAGAAGGCCGACAGCCCGGGCGGTCTCTCGCTCGGTGGCCTCGGCCCCGTCTCCGAAGGCCTGTTCGGCTGGATCTTCGGTCTGGGTACGCTGATCGCAGTTGCCATCTGGGTCGCGGCCCACACCGCTAAGGCCAAGAAGTCATGAGTAGCCAAGAGATTTCAGAAGAGAACCTGCCGGCAGGGCAGGACACCGCGCACGGCGCGGTGAAGGTCGCCGACGACCCGTTCGCCGACCCTGGCCTCCCGCCCCACAAGCCCCGCATCCAGGACATCGACGAGCGGGCCGCCCGTCGGTCCGAGCGCGCGGTCGCCTTCATGTTCACGCTGTCGATGCTGGCCACCGTCGCCTTCATCGCCTCGTACGTGATCTTCCCGGTCGACAAGATCGTGTACATCTGGCCCTTCGGCCGGGTGTCCGCGCTCAACTTCGCCCTGGGGCTGACCCTCGGTGCCGCCCTCTTCTTCATCGGCGCGGGCGCGGTCCACTGGGCCCGCACCCTGATGTCCGACGTCGAGGTCGCCGACGAGCGCCACCCGATCGCGGCGTCGCCCGAGGTCAAGGCGAAGGTCATGGCGGACTTCGCGGCCGGCGCCGCCGAGTCCGGCATCGGCCGCCGCAAGCTCATCCGCAACACGATGTTCGGCGCGCTGTCGCTCGTACCGCTCTCCGGCATCGTCCTGCTGCGCGACATGGGCCCGCTGCCCGAGAAGAAGCTCCGGACCACGATGTGGGCCAAGGGTCTTCAGCTCATCAACATGAACACGCACGAGCCGCTGCGTCCCGAGGACGTCGCGGTCGGTTCGCTGACCTTCGCGATGCCCCAGGGCCTCTCGGAGCACGACCACGACTTCCAGACCGAGATCGCCAAGGCCGCCCTGATGATCGTCCGGATCCAGCCGGAGGACATCAAGGACAAGCGCGAGCTCGAGTGGTCGCACGAGGGCATCGTCGCGTTCTCGAAGATCTGCACCCACGTGGGCTGCCCGATCTCCCTGTACGAGCAGCAGACGCACCACGTCCTCTGCCCGTGCCACCAGTCCACCTTCGACCTCTCCGACGGCGCCCGCGTCATCTTCGGCCCGGCCGGTCACCCCCTTCCGCAGCTGCGGATCGGCGTGAACGACAAGGGCTTCCTGGAGGCGCTCGGCGACTTCGACGAGCCCGTCGGTCCTGCCTTCTGGGAGCGCGGATGAGCACCGTGACCGATACGAAGAAGAAGGCGCCCGCCGGTGAGCGGGTCGCCGACTGGGCCGACGGCCGCCTGGGGATCTACACGCTGGCCAAGGCCAACATGCGGAAGATCTTCCCGGACCACTGGTCCTTCATGCTGGGCGAGATCTGCCTCTACAGCTTCATCATCATCATCCTGACGGGCGTCTACCTGACGATGTTCTTCCACCCGTCGATGAACGAGGTGGAGTACACCGGGTCGTACGTCCCGCTCCAGGGACAGCTGATGTCCGAGGCGTTCAACTCGACCATGCACATCTCGTTCGAGGTGCGCGGCGGTCTGCTCATCCGGCAGATCCACCACTGGGCGGCGCTGATCTTCCTCGCCGGCATGTTCGTGCACATGATGCGCGTCTTCTTCACCGGCGCGTTCCGCAAGCCGCGTGAGATCAACTGGCTGTTCGGCTTCCTGCTGTTCTTCCTGGGCATGTTCACCGGCTTCACCGGTTACTCGCTCCCGGACGACCTGCTCTCCGGCACCGGTGTCCGCTTCATGCAGGGCGCGATCCTGTCCGTGCCGATCGTCGGCACGTACCTCTCGATGTTCCTGTTCGGCGGGGAGTTCCCCGGCGGCGACTTCGTCGCCCGGTTCTACTCGGCGCACGTGCTGCTGCTGCCCGGCATCATGCTGGGCCTGATGGTCGCCCACCTCATCCTGGTGTTCGTCCACAAGCACACCCAGTTCGAGGGCCCCGGCCGCACGAACAAGAACGTCGTCGGCATGCCGCTGCTGCCCGTGTACATGGCGAAGGCCGGAGGCTTCTTCTTCCTGGTCTTCGGCGTCATCGCGGTCATCGCGGCGATCGCCTCGATCAACCCGATCTGGGCCCTCGGCCCGTACCGCCCGGACCAGGTGTCCACCGGCGCCCAGCCCGACTGGTACATGGGCTTCGCCGAGGGTCTGATCCGCGTCATGCCCGGCTGGGAGATCAACCTCTGGGGCCACACGCTCGTCCTGGGCGTGATGATCCCGCTGGCGATCTTCCCGGCGGTCCTCGCCGCGATCGCGGTCTACCCGTTCATCGAGTCCTGGATCACCGGCGACAAGCGCGAGCACCACATCGCGCAGCGCCCGCGCAACGCTCCGACGCGCACCGCCTTCGGCGTCGCCTGGATCACCGCGTACATGATCATGCTCGTGGGTGGTGGAAACGACCTCTGGGCGACCCACTTCCACCTGTCGCTCAACTCGATCACCTGGTTCGTGCGGATCTTCTTCTTCGCCGGTCCGGTCATCGCGTTCATCGTCACCAAGCGCATCTGCCTCGGCCTCCAGCGCCGGGACAAGGACAAGGTGCTGCACGGCCGCGAGTCGGGCATCATCAAGCGCCTGCCGCACGGCGAGTTCGTCGAGGTCCACGAGCCGCTCAGCCAGGGCGAGCTGCACCGCCTCACGGCGCACGAGCAGTACGAGCCCGCCGCGCTGCCGCCGGCCGTCGACGAGAACGGCGTCGAGCGGAAGGTCGGCCGCCTGGAGAAGCTGCGGGTCAGGCTCAACAAGAGCTACTACGGCGACGACAGCCAGATCGCCAAGCCCACCGTCGAGGAGTACAAGGAGATCCAGAGCGGCCACGGCCACCACTGATCACCTGAACTCCTGACCTCCTGAAGTTCGCCACGGCGAGAGCCCCGTCCATTCGATGGACGGGGCTCTTCGCCGTCCCGGGGGGTCGATAGGGTGGAGCCGTATCCGTCACGTGATGATGACCAGGAGCTGCCATGAGCGCTGCGACCCCCGCTGGAGGACCTACCACGGCGGGCCGCTCCTGGCCCGTCGTCCTGGACGGCCTGCTGTCCGGCCGCGACCAGAGCGCCGAGGACACCGCCTGGGCCATGGACCGCATCCTGCGCGGCGAGGCCACCGACGCGCAGATCGCCGGCTTCGCGGTCGCCCTGCGCGCCAAGGGCGAGACCGTCGAGGAGATCGCCGGGCTCGTCCGGACGATGTACGAGCACGCCAACACGATCGAGGTCCCCGGCCCCTCCGTCGACATCGTCGGCACCGGCGGCGACGGCGCCAAGACCGTCAACATCTCCACCATGTCGGCGATCGTGGTCGCCGGCACCGGCGCCAAGGTCGTCAAGCACGGCAACCGGGCGGCCTCCTCCGCCTCCGGCGCCTCCGACGTCCTGGAGAAGCTCGGCGTCAACCTGGAGCTGACCCCGCGCCGGGTCGCCGAGGTCGCCGAGGAGGCCGGCATCACCTTCTGCTTCGCGGTGAAGTTCCACCCGGCGCTGCGGCACGTCGCCGCGGCCCGCAAGGAACTCGGCATCCGGACCACCTTCAACTTCCTCGGTCCGCTCACCAACCCGGCCCGCGTCCGGGCCCAGGCGACCGGCGTCGCCGACGCCCGGATGGCCCCGATCATGGCCGGGGTGCTCGCCGAGCGCGGCTCCTCCGCCCTGGTCTTCCGCGGCGACGACGGACTCGACGAGCTGACCACCACGGCCACCTCGCGGGTCTGGGTGGTCCGCGACGGCGCGGTGCGGGAGGAGGCCTTCGACCCGCGCGACGCCGGCATCGACCTGGTGCCCGTGGAGGCGCTGCGCGGCGCGGACGCCTCGTACAACGCCGACGTGGCCCGCCGGCTGCTCGCCGGGGAGACCGGTCCGGTGCGGGACGCGGTGCTGCTCAACTCGGCGGCGGCCCTCACGGCCCTCGCGCCGGGGGACGGCACCCTGGTGGAGCAGATCCGCGCCGGCGTCGAGAGGGCCGCCGAGGCGATCGACTCCGGCGCCGCCCGCCGGGCCCTGGAGCGCTGGATCGCCGTCAGCAACGCGTAGTCCCCGGCCCCTTCGCCGCACGGCCCCGGTCCAGCATGCGGACCGGGGTCTTGCGCATCCGCGATCATGTGGCAGGATGCTCTTCAGGTCACGAGTGACAGCGTTTTGGCCCCGGCTTGCTGTCCGGCAACCCTCCGTCCGTGGCGGGGTGCCCCGGGTGATGACCAGGCCGTAGGCAGCGAGGTCTACGGCAAGCGCGGACCCCTCGAACACCAGGGGTCCTGGTCTCTCGAGGAGCTTTTTCCGTGAGCAAGCGAATGCGATAGGGCGAATCCGCCCCTTCTTCACCCTCGGACCGGGGTCCCTTCCGCGTACCCCCACGTCTTCCGAGGTCTCACCCGTACCCCGCCGTGTCCGGCCGCGTACGGGATCACCGAAGCCATTCCGCACCGCCCGCCGGGAGATACCGCCATGTCCGCACGCCCGAACGCCGCCGCCACCCCCGTCGCCGAGGCCGTCGAGACCGCCGCCGAGTCCGCCGACCCCTGCTGCGCCGCCCCGCTGCCCGTCCTCGGCCGGGACGTGACCGTCCCGCTCGTCACCGGCGGCGAGGTGACCTACGCGGCGCTCGACTACGCGGCCAGCGCCCCGGCCCTCCAGCGGGTCTGGGACGACGTCGCCGCGTACGCCCCGTACTACGGCAGCGTCCACCGCGGCGCCGGCTACCTCTCCCAGCTCTCCACCGACCTCTTCGAGAACAGCCGCGCCACCGTTGCCGAGTTCCTCGACTGCCGCCCCGGCGACCAGGTCGTCTTCACCCGCTCCACCACCGACTCGCTCAACCTGCTCGCCGCCGCGGTCCCGGCCGACTGCCAGGTCTTCGTCTTCGAGACCGAGCACCACGCCTCGCTGCTGCCGTGGCGCGACGCCCGGGTCACCTACCTCAACGCGCCCCGCACCCAGGCCCAGGCCGTCGAGACCCTGGAGCGGGCGCTCGCCGACCGCGACCCGTACGGCCCCGCCCTGGTCTGCGTCACCGGCGCCTCCAACGTCACCGGCGAGCTGTGGCCGGTCAAGGAACTGGCCGCCGCCGCGCACGCCCACGGCGCCCGGATCGTGCTCGACGCCGCCCAGCTCGCGCCCCACCACCCGGTCTCCGTGACCGAACTCGACGTGGACTGGGTCGCCTTCTCCGGGCACAAGCTGTACGCGCCCTTCGGCTCCGGCGTCCTCGCCGGCCGCGCCGACTGGCTCCAGGATTCCCAGCCCTACCTCGCGGGCGGCGGCGCCTCCCGCAAGGTGGCGCGTCGGGCCGACGGTGGTGTGGACGTGGAGTGGCACACCACCGCGGCCCGGCACGAGGCCGGTTCCCCGAACGTCATCGGGGTCTACTCGATCGCCTCCGCCTGCAAGGCGCTCACCGAGGCCGGCTTCGACGCCCTCGTCGCCCGCGAGAACCACCTGATCGCCACGGTCCGCGCGGGCCTGGCCGAGGTCCCCGAGGTCCGGGTCCTCTCGCTCTTCGGCGACGACTCCCCCCGCGTCGGCGTCATCTCCTTCGTCGTGGAGGGCTGGAACAGCTCCCACTTCGCCGCCGCGCTCTCCGCCGAGTACGGCATCGGCGTCCGCGACGGCCTCTTCTGCGCCCACCCGCTGGTCCGCACCCTGCTCGGCAGCGACCCGCAGGACCCGGGCGAGTGCGGCGCCCCCGAGGCCGCGCCCGGCGAGCGGTCGCTCAACGCCATCCGGGTGAGCTTCGGCGCCGGTACGCCCGACGAGCACGTGGAGCGGTTCGTCGGCGCCGTGAAGGAGCTCGTCCGGGACGGCGCCCGGTGGAAGTACCGCACCGAGGACGGCCGCTGCGTCCCGGACCGCGGCTGATCACTCACTCGTACGGGTGAAGGGGCCTCCCGACCGGGAGGCCCCTTCACCCTGTGCGCGCCCGCGGAGCCTCAGGACTCCAGACCGATGGCGAAGGCCGCCTCCAGGTCGTGCTGCGAGTACGTGCGGAACGCGACGTGCGTGTCCGTGGCCTCGACGCCCGGGATCTTGCTGATGCTGCCGGGGATCACGTCCGCCAGGTCGTCGTGGCGCGGCACCCGGACCATGGCGATCAGGTCGTACGTACCGGTCACCGAGAAGACCTCGCTGACGCTGTCGAGCGCCGCGATCGACTCGGCGATCTCGGGGATGCGGTCCACGCTGGTCTTGATGAGCACGATCGCGGTGATCACGGCTGGCTTTCTCCCTCGGTCGCCGCGGCTGGGGCTTTCACTCTATCCCCACCCCGGTAGCGCACCCAGGCGTAGAGGAAGCCGAGGGCGAAGCCCACCACGTGGGCCAGATAGGCGACGCCGGGCCCCGCGCCCGCCGCCCGCGCGGCCATCCACTGGAGCGTGAACCAGAAGATCAGCACGATCCAGGCGGGGAAGCGCAGCGGCAGGAAGAGGAGGAAGGGGAAGAGGCTGGTGACCCGGGAGCGCGGGAAGAGGAAGAGGAAGGCCCCGAGCACCCCGGAGATCGCCCCCGACGCCCCGACGAGGGTCTGCTCGCTGTGCGCGTGCGCCGCCGCGTACCCGGCGAGGGCCAGGTAGCCGGTGGCCGCGTAGAAGAGGGCGAAGGCGAACCGGCCCATGCGCTCCTCGGCCATCGCGCCGAAGACGTACAGGAAGAGCATGTTCCCCAGGAGGTGGAGCCAGCTCCCGTGGACGAAGAGCGCGGTGAACGGGGTGAGCAGGGCGCGCGGCTCACCGCTCATCAGCTCGGCGGGGACGACCCCCCAGCGGCGGAAGTACGAGCCCTGGGCCGCCAGCAGCGCGTCCCCCGTGCCGTACGCCGGGTTCAGTCCGGAGACCGGGCCGAACACGAAGAGGAGGCAGCAGGCGGCGATGAGCCCGTACGTCACCGTGGGCCCGTCGCGGGCGCCCCGCAGGGTACCGGTCACCGCGCTTCGCCGATCGATCATGGGCCGATGATGGCGCACCGGGGACGAAGTGGACAGAGCGCCTCGCCGTGCCCCCGCCCGCCCGTGAGGCCGTAGGGTTGCGGGCAGTACGACCGCAGTTCGACGGCGCACCGCGGCTCCCGCACCTGAGTACCACGCAACAGGAAGAAGGACGGCTCGATGACGACGGTTCCCCTGCCGACCGCCGAGACCCGCTGGCGCTGCACGCTCTGCGGCAACCTCACCCGCTTCGACGTGACCCGCTCGTCCAAGGTCGTCGAGTACGTCCATCTGGACCTCGCGGGGGAGCCGAAGGTCGAGGAGCGGCAGGTGGTCAGTGAGACCATCGAGTCGGTCCGCTGCCGCTGGTGCAACGCGGTGGACCAGATCGAACTGGTGGACAGGCCGGGCGCCGCCTCCTGAGGGACGGCGCGGACGACATAGGGGTGACGGATCGTGGAGCAGCCCGCGCACGGTGGAGAGCCGGCCGGCGCGGCAGGTGACGCCGCCGAGACGCTCGACCACCCGCTGCCGGAGGGCGTACGGCGGCGGGTCGTCGCGCTGGTCGCCGACGCCTTCGGCGGGCTGACCGTCGCGGAGCTGCCCGCGCCCCTGCGGCAGTACGCCCGGTTCACCGCGAGCCGGCGGGCCAAGTTCGCCGGCAACGCGATGGCCACCGCCCTGGAGGGCGACCCGCTCTTCCGGCAGCGGATCGGCGAGCGGTTCCGGCAGGGCCAGCCCGAGCTGGCCGGCGCCGTGGAGGGCGGCACCCCGCCCGCGGCCGCCGACCCCGTCGACGTGGCGGCCGCCGCCTACGTGCTGCGCCCGCCCGGCTGGGTCAAGCTGGTCGCCGCCGCGGGCGAGGAGGCCCTGCGGGCCGACGCCGAGCGGGCCGACGAGGCCGGTCGGCGCGAACTGGAGCGGCTGCGCGAGGAGCTGGCCGCCGCCCGGGACCGCTCCCGGGGCGAGAGCGAGCAGTTGCGGCACGACCTCGACGCGGCCCGCAAGGAGGCCGAGTCGCTCCACCGCAAGCTGCGCAGCGCGCAGAGCGACGTGAAGCGGGGCGAGGCCGCGCTGCGCAAGGTCCAGGGCGAGATCGAGGCCGCGCGGGCGGAGTCGGCGGCCCAGGTGTCGGCCGCCGAGAGCGAGAGCCGGCGGCTCAGGGCCCGGCTGGGCGAGGTCGAGGCGGCCCTGGAGGCCAGTCGCAGGACCGCCCGCGAGGGGCGTTCGGTGGAGGACATGCGGCTGCGGCTGCTGCTCGACACGGTCCTCGACGCGGCCCAGGGGCTGCGCCGCGAGCTCGCGCTGCCGCCCGTCTCGACGCACCCGGCGGACACCGTGGACGCGGTGGAGCCGGGGCGGATGTCCCCGAAGGACATCGCGGCGCGGGCGCTCTCCGAGACCGACCCGGCGCTGCTCGACCAGCTCCTGTCGCTGCCGCAGACCCATCTGGTGGTCGACGGCTACAACGTCACCAAGACCGGCTATCCGACGATGCCGCTGGAGAAGCAGCGGCTGCGGCTGCTCGGCGGGCTCTCGGCCCTTGCGGCCCGCTCGGGCGCCGAGGTCACCTGTGTCTTCGACGGGGCGGAGCTGGCGGCCCCGGTGCTGCTCGCGCCGCCGCGCGGGGTGCGGGTGCTGTTCTCCAAGCCCGGTGTCACGGCCGACGAGTTGATCCGGCAGCTGGTGCGGGCGGAGCCGCCGGGGCGGCCGGTCGTGGTGGTCTCCACGGACCGCGAGGTGGCCGACGGGGTGGCGAAGGCGGGGGCGCGCCCGGTCGCGTCCGCCTTGTTGCTGAAGCGGCTTTCGCGGCTCTCGTGACCCCTCGTAACTCCTGCGCGTTATGCCCGGATTGTGGACGGCGGACCGTCAACCACCCCTCACTGCCCGTGCGATGTAGGTAAATAATGTGGTGCGTGAGCGAGATTTTCTCCGGTGGGATTTGAATGATCACAACTCGGTCACTAGGGTCGGGGCTCGAACCTTCGCGCGGTTGATCACCCATCCGGGGTGACGGCGGAGGAACCGCCTGCCCCTGACCGGTTGGCGGCTCGAGGAAGAAGGAGATCGCCTTCGTGGCGTCCCACCGTCGACCCAAGCAGCCGAGCCGCACCCGTGTGACCGTGCTCACCGTGACCGCCGCCGCGGCCGTCGCCCTCACCGCCCAGTCCGGTGCCCAGGCGGCTCCCGCCAAGCCCAAGATCGACGAGGTCAAGTCGAAGGTCGACGCGCTGCACCACGAGGCCGAGGAGGCCACGGAGCAGTACAACCAGGCCGACGAGCGCCGGGGCAAGCTGCAGAAGGAGATCGGTCAGCTCCAGGACAAGGTGGCCCGCGGTCAGCAGGAGCTCAACACCCTGCGCGACAAGATCGGTTCGGTCGCCAGCGCCCAGTACCGCTCCGGCGGCATCGACCCGGCCCTCCAGCTCTTCCTCTCCGGCGACCCGGACACCTACCTCGACAAGGCGTCCGCGATCGACCAGCTGAGCGCCCAGCAGGCCGACGTGCTCACCGCGATCCAGGCCAAGCAGCGCACCCTCTCCCAGCAGCGCGCCGAGGCCACCGAGAAGCTCGGCGACCTGGAGAGCGTCCGCAAGACCCTCGGCGACAAGAAGCGCAAGTACCAGGGCAAGCTGGCCGAGGCCCAGAAGCTCCTCAACACCCTCACCGCGGCCGAGAAGGCCAGGATCGCGGAGGAGGAGCGGGCGAAGGAGCAGCGCGCCAGCCGCGCCGCCGGCGAGCGGCTCGACCTCGGCAACGAGGCCCCCGCGAGCGGCCTCGGCGCCGCCGCGCTCAGCGCCGCCGCCACCCGGGTCGGCATGCCGTACGCCTCCGGCCACGAGGGCCCCTCCTCGTTCGACTGCTCGGGTCTGACCCAGTGGGCCTACGGCCAGGCCGGCGCCAACCTCAGCCGCGTCACCTACACCCAGCAGAACGACGGCACGAAGATCGGCCGCAGCCAGCTCAAGCCGGGCGACCTGGTCTTCTTCAACAACCTGTCGCACGTCGGCCTGTACGCGGGCAACAACACCGTCCTGCACGCCCCCTACCCGGGCGCCAACGTGCGCTACGAGTCGATGGGTTACCTGGGCACCTTCCAGTTCGGCGTCCGCATCGGCGGCTGACCCCCGCGACCCGCCGCGGTGTGCCGCCCGAACGGGTGGTTCCCCGCGACGCACGCTGACCCGACGCCCCGCCGGTGACCTGTGTTCTCCGGCGGGGCGTCACTTTGTGTGCCCGGCGCCTTCGTTGGACGCGGGGGTGGCAGCGGCTACTGTCTGCCGCGCCAGTCTGCGTCGAGCCGAACGGAGCGCGATCCGTGGCGTCCCACCGCCGACCCGCCCGGGTCACCGTCCTCACCGCCGCCGCGGCGGCCACCGCGGCCGCGTCCCTCGGGGCCGTCCCCGCGAGCGCCGACCCCGGTGCCGAGGCCGCCCGGACCAGGGTCGACCGCCTCTTCGAGGAGGCCGAGCGGGCCACCGAGGGCTACAACGCGGCGGACGAGAAGGCGGACGCGCTGCGCCGCACGGTCTCCCGGGCCCGGGACGCCCTGGCCCGCGGCCAGGAGCGCGTCAACCGCATGCGGGGCGTCCTCGGCTCGCTCGCCGGGGCCCAGTACCGCTCCGGCGGCATCGATCCGGCCCTCGCCCTGCTGCTCTCCTCCGACCCGGACAGCTACCTCGAACGCGCCTCGGCCCTCGACCGGCTCACCGCCCGCCAGGGCGCCGCGCTCGGCGAACTCCAGCGGGAGCAGCGCCGGCTGGGCCAGCAGCGGAGCGAGGCCCGCACGACCCTGGACGAACTGGAGCGCAGCCGGACCGAGGTCGCCCGCCACAAGCGCACCGTCGAGCGGAAGCTCGCCGAGGCCCGCCGGCTGCTCGCCTCCCTCACCGCCGCGGAGCGCGCCGACTTCGAGGACCGCGCCTCCCGCACCGGCGGCCGCGAGGACGCCCGCGCCGACGGCGCCGACGGCGCCATCGGCGCCTTCGGCGGAGCGCCCGGGGAGCCGACCGCCGCCGTCGGCTCCGGCCCGGTCTCCTCGCGGGTCGCCGCCGCCGTGGCCGCCGCCCGGAGCGCGGTCGGCCGGCCGTACGTGTGGGGGGCGACCGGCCCCTCCGCCTTCGACTGCTCGGGCCTGATGGTCTGGTCCTACCGCCAGGCCGGGATCGGCCTGCCGCGCACCTCGGCGGCCCAGCGGTACGCCGGCCGGCAGGTGCCGCTCTCGCAGGCGCGGCCGGGGGACCTCGTCACGTACCGGGGCGACGCCAGCCACGTGGCGATCTACGTCGGGAACGGGCAGGTCATCCACGCGCCCTACCCCGGCGCCCGGGTCCGCTACGACCCGGTGAACATGATGTCGCACGCGACGGTGACCCGAGTCTGAGCCGGGCGCGGCCCCCCGGGGCCGGACGGGCCCCGGGGACCGCGCCCGCCGTTCGGATCGTACGATCGGAGGCGTGGCGGGTCAGGAGTACGGAGCGCGACGGCCGGCGGTCTTCTGCCTGCTGTCCCTGCTGCTCGCCCTGGCGGGCCTCGTCGGCTGCGCGGGGACCGGGCCCGCCGCCCGGACCGAGTCCCGGGAGATCCAGGCGCTCCTCGACGAGCACGCCAGGGCCCTCCTCGCCCGCGACGAGGCCGGCTACCGGGCCGCCCTCGACCCCGCCTACGCGCCGGCCGCCCTCACCGTCTACCGGCGGCTCGCGGCGGTACCGCTCGACGGCTGGTCGTACGAGGTCACCGGCGTCGAGCGCACCGCCCCCGACCGGGTCACCGCCCGCGCCGAGCTCGGCCACCGGCTCAGGGGCCACGACCGGCGGCCCGTCACCGGCGCCCGGGTCCTGGACCTCACCGAGCGGAACGGACGCTGGTACGTGACCGGCGAGCGGCCCGCGGAGGGCGCGCCCCGGCAGCTGTGGGAGCAGGGCGACGTCACGGCCGTCCAGGGGGCCCGCTCGCTGGTCCTCGGCGTCGGCCAGGGCCGGGCGCGGCTCCAGGAGATCGCGGCGGCGGCCGACCGGGCGGTCCCCGCCGTCACCGGGGCCTGGCCCGAGGACTGGGCCCGCCGGGTGGTCGTCCTCGTCCCCGGCTCCCTGGACGCCATGGGGGAGCTCCTCGGGGCGTCCGGGGACTCCTACCGGGGGATAGCGGCCGTCACCACGGGCGAGACCAGGGGCGGGGCGGACGCCCCCGCCGACCGGGTGATCGTCAACCCCGACGCGTACGGGATGCTCGGCGACTTCGGCCGGCAGCTCGTCCTCACCCACGAGACCGTCCACGTCGCCACCCGCGCCCACACCACCCCGTCGACCCCGGTCTGGCTCTCCGAGGGCTTCGCGGACTGGATCGCCTACCGGGACGCCGACCGCACCCCCGCGCAGGCCGCCCCCGAGCTGCGCCGCGCGGTCCAGGACGGCGAGCCGCCCGTCCGGCTCCCGGAGGACGCCGACTTCGCCTTCGGCGGGGACGCGCAGGCCCTGGCGAAGGCCTACGAGGGCGGCTGGCTGGCCTGCGAGATGGTCGCGGAGCGCTGGGGCGAGGAGGGGCTCGCCGCGTTCTACCGGGCGGTGGGCGCGCACCCGGGCCGGGAGGGCGCGGTGGAGAACGCGCTCCACGACGTCCTGGACACCACCCCGGAGGAGTTCACCGAGGACTGGCGCGCGTACGTGCGGGAGCAGCTCGGCTAGGGGGTGTCCGGCGGATCGGGCCCTAGCCGGTCCCGTTCTCCAGCTCCTCCAGCTCCTCCAGCTCCTCCAGCTCCTTCAGGGCCTCCGCCAGCCACGCCTTCTCCGCCGTGCCCGTCGCGCGGGCGATCCGCAGCATGCCCCGGCGGAACAGGTCGGGCTCGCGCTCGGCGCTGACCGGGACCCCGTCCTCGTAGAAGAAGCTGGCCGGGGCGTTCAGGAACGCCTGGCGGCGGCGGAGCACGGCCGCCCGGTCCGCCGGGTCGGGGAGGTGGCCGAGGAAGGCGAGCAGGGTGAAGAAGCGCTGGCCGTCGGTGATCTCGGCCTCCTTGGGGGCGCGCAGCCGGTCGAGCAGCTCCCGGCGCCCCTCCGGGGTGAGCGAGAGGGTCCGGCGCGGGGCGGCGCTCGCGCCCGGCTCCGTTCGGCTGTCGACCAGGCCGTTCCCCACCAGGCGGTTGATGGCCGGGTAGAGGGCGCCGTCGCTGACCGGGCGGACGTGGCCGCTCAGGCCGTGGATGCGCTCCTTCAGCTCGTACCCGTGCAGCGGCTTCTCGTGCAGGAAGCCCAGGATCGACAGCTCCAGCACCGGCTCCCCCTTCTCGCTTGTCGTCGGACCGACCGTCATGCTACCTCTTTTCGAGGTGCCTCTTTTCGAGGTACCTCGAAAAGAGGGGGGAACTCATGGCGTCACACCGGCGCGCGCTCGTCCGGCTCGCCCGCCCGGTCTACCTCGAACTCCTCTCCGGGGTCGCCGCCGGGATCATCAACACCGTCTGGGTCGCCCGGCTCGGCGGGGCGGCCGTCGCCGCCGTCGCCGTCGCCACCAACGTCGAGAACCTGCTCCTCGGCGTCGTCCTCATGGCGGGCTCCGGCACCACCGTCCTCGTCGCCCGCGCCCGGGGCGCCGACGACCCCGCCGCCGTCCGGTCCGCCGCCCGGGGCGGCGCCGCCCTCTGCGCCCTGCTCGTGCCGCCCGTCGCCCTCGGCGGACACCTGCTGCGCGAGCCGCTCGCCGCCCTCCTGCTCGGCGGCCCCGGCCACCCCGCCCACGCCCCGGCCGCCGCCTACCTCGCGATCTCGCTCCCCGGCACGGCCGTCCTCTTCGCCACCAACGTCCTCGACGGGATCCTCAAGGGCGCCGGGGACACCCGCACCCCCATGCGGCTCGCCTTCCTCGCCAACGGCCTGATCCTCGTCCTCGACCCGCTGCTCATCCACGCGTACGGGGTGCCGGGCGCCGCCCTCGCCACGGTGACCGGCCGGAGCGTCGCCCTCGCCGCCGGCCTCGCCGTGCTGCGCCGCGAGCCGCTCCTGCGGGCCGCGCGGGCGGTACGGCCCGCCCTGCCGGTCCTCGCAGCGCTGCGCCGCACCGCCGCCACCGGACTGCCCATGTCCGCCGACTTCACGGTCCGGATGGCGGGCGCCCTCGCCCTCGTCTCCGTCGTCGCCCGGCTCGGCGTCACCGAGACCGCCGCCTACGGCATCGCCACCAAGGCCATGTACGTCGCCACCATGGCCTTCTACGCCGTCCGGCAGGCCGCCGCCATCCACGGCGCCCGTCTGCTCGGCGCGGGCCGTGACGAACGGCGGGCCGTCGGACGGCAGGCGCTCCTCCTCGGCGGGATCCTCGGCGCGGCCGCCGCCGGGGCGTTCCTGCTCACCGCCGGACCCGTCATGCTGCTCTTCGGCGCCGGACCCGAGGTCGCGGAGGCGGGCGCGCTCTTCCTGCGCTGCCTCGGCCCCCACCTGGTCCTGACCGGCGGGTACATCGCGCTCGCCGGGGTCTTCGAGGGCACCGGCGCGAGCCCGCGCCTCGCCCGGATCACCCTCGCGGGCGTCCTCGTCCAGCTCCCGCTCGCGTACGCCTTCTCGGTCGCCGGCCTCGGCATGCCCGGCATCTGCCTGGCCATGGCCCTCGCCGCGGGCGCCCAGTGCGCGGCCCTGGGCCCGCTGTACCGGCGCGCCACCGCCTCCGCGGGGCCGCCGCCGCTCAGCGGAACGAGCCCGACAGGGCCTTCTCGCGCTCCGGCCGGGCCGCCTGCGCGGGCACGGTCGCGGCGGCGAGACGCGGCTCCGTGACCGTCTGCCGCCACAGGATCCGGCAGGCCAGGACGGCGGCGGCGACCAGCAGGCCGTTCCGCGTGAACAGCACCGCCATGCCCAGCGCGTCGCTCCGCGTCACGTGCCAGAACCACACCGGGAACTCGAACTGCGTCACCGCCGTCGCCCAGACCACCAGACGCGCGGGCCGCTCCATCCGGCTCGACCGGAAGACCAGGCACACCGCCGCCAGACCGATCAGCCACAGCATGTACTGCGGGGAGAGCACCCGGCTCGTCAGCGTGAAGAGCAGCACCGCCACGAAGGCCGCGTCCGCCACCGTCGACGAGACGAACCGGCGCGCCCTGATCCGCCAGAGCAGCAGCCAGCCGAAGGCGCCGATCGTCACCGCCATCGCGGCCGTCGACACCGCGGACACGTACGGGCAGAGGAACTCCATCGAGCCGTAGTTCATCCGCACCTCGCCCTCCCAGCCGAAGTGCCGCAGGACGTGGAAGACCGTCGCGCCCAGGGACTCCACCTCGGTGCCCCGGTCCCGCTGGAAGGAGAGGAAGGACAGCGCCCCCGGCCTCCACAGCACGCAGAGCAGCAGCACCCCGGCCGCCGCGCCCGCCGCCGCCGACCAGGAGCGGAACGTCGCCCGGCCCTTCCGGGTGCCCACCAGCAGCAGCGCCGGCCACACCTTCAGGACCGCCCCGAAACCGGCGAGCGCGCCCAGCACCCGCGGGCTGCGGCCGGCCGCCAGGAGCCCCGCCACCGCGACGGCGGTCACCATCACGTCGTACCGGGCGTACGCGGTCGGGCCGAGCAGCGCGACGCCCGCCAGCCAGGTCCAGGCGCCCCGGGACGTCCGGCCCGCCCGGCGGCCCGTGTACAGGAGCAGCCCGAAGACCAGCGCGTCGCAGAGCAGGGCGAGGACGAAGAAGGCGGCCGCGTAGCCCAGGAACGGCAGCAGGCCGGGGGCCAGCATCACGAACGCCGCCGCCGGCGGGTACTGCCAGGTGACGTCGTCCAGCGGGTACGTGCCGTCCCGCAGCACCTCGTACCAGCCCCGGTAGATGTTCTCGACGTCGTACGCGATGTCCGGCCCCGGGACCTCCACGACGTCGAACACGCACAGCAGGAGGAGGACCCGGGTGAGGCCCCAGAGGCCGACGGGAAGCCACAGGCCCGTGCGCGGGCCCTTCCCCACTGCGCCCGTCGTCACTGACTCGTCCTCGTCCGGTCGGCCCGCTCGCGCGGGGGAGTGGTGGTGCCGGGCTGCGGGTGCGATCGCGTACTGTCGGCCACGATGCACAAGACCCTGATCGTAACCAACGACTTCCCACCGCGTCCCGGGGGAATCCAGGCCTTCCTGCACAACATGGCCCTCCGCCTGGACCCCCGGGAGGTCGTGGTCTACGCCTCCACCTGGAAGCGCGGCCGCGAAGGGGCCGAGGCGACGGCCGCGTTCGACGCCGAGCAGCCCTTCACGGTCGTCCGGGACCGCACCACGATGCTGCTGCCCACGCCCCGGGTCACCGCCCGCGCCACCGCGCTGCTGCGCGAACACGGCTGCGAGTCCGTGTGGTTCGGCGCCGCGGCCCCGCTCGGCCTGATGGCACCCGCCCTGCGCCGGGCCGGCGCCCGGCGGCTGGTCGCCACCACCCACGGCCACGAGGCGGGCTGGGCCCAACTGCCCGCCGCCCGGCAGCTGCTGCGCCGCATCGGCGAGGGCACCGACACGATCACCCACCTCGGCGAGTACACCCGCTCCCGGATCGCCTCGGCCCTCACGCCCGCCGCCGCGGGACGGATGGTCCAGCTCCCGCCCGGCGTGGACGAGAAGACCTTCCACCCCGGCTCCGGCGGCGACGAGGTCCGCGCCCGCCTCGGGCTCAGCGACCGGCCCGTCGTCGTCTGCGTCTCCCGGCTCGTCCCGCGCAAGGGCCAGGACACCCTGATCAGGGCCCTGCCGCGGATCCTGCGCCGGGTCCCGGACGCCGTCCTCCTGATCGTCGGCGGCGGCCCGTACGAGAAGGACCTGCACCGTCTCGCCGCCGAGACGGGCGTGGCCGGATCCGTACGCTTCACCGGCGCCGTCCCCTGGGCCGAACTGCCTGCCCACTACGGGGCCGGCGACGTCTTCGCCATGCCCTGCCGCACCCGGCGCGGCGGCCTCGACGTCGAGGGCCTCGGCATCGTCTACCTGGAGGCCTCCGCCACCGGACTGCCCGTCGTCGCCGGCGACTCCGGCGGCGCCCCCGACGCCGTCCTCGACGGCGAGACCGGCTGGGTCGTGCGCGGCGGATCCCCGGAGGACACCGCCGACCGCGTCACCACCCTCCTCCTCGACCCCGAACTCCGCGCCCGCATGGGCGAGCGGGGCCGGGCCTGGGTGGAGGAGAAGTGGCGCTGGGACCTGCTGGCGGAACGGCTGCGCGCACTGCTCTGAGCGGTACGGAACACACGGAGGGGCCCGGGGCGACAGCGCCCCGGGCCCCTCCGCACGTCCGGGCTCAGCCCCGGTAGATCGCCTCGATCTCGTCCGCGAAGTCCTTCGCCACCACGTTCCGCTTCAGCTTCAGGGACGGGGTGATGTGCCCCGCCTCCTCCGTGAACTGGGCGGGCAGCACACGGAACTTGCGGACCGACTCCGCCTTGGACACCGCCGCGTTGCCGTCGTCGATCGCCCGCTGCACCTCCGCCAGGAGCTCCGCGTCGTCGCGCAGGGACGCCGCCGTCGCACCGGCCGGCTTGCCGTGCTCGGACGCCCAGCGGCCCAGGAACTCCTCGTCCAGGGTGACGAGCGCGCCCACGAACGGACGCCCGTCGCCGACCACCATGCACTCCGCGACCAGCGCGTGCGCCCGGATCCGGTCCTCGATGACCGCCGGGGCGACGTTCTTGCCGCCCGCCGTCACCAGGATCTCCTTCTTCCGGCCGGTGATCGCCAGGTAGCCGTCCTCGTCGAGCGTGCCGATGTCGCCCGTGTGGAACCAGCCGTCCGCGAGGGCCTCGGCCGTCGCCGCCTCGTTGTTCCAGTAGCCCGTGAAGACGTGCTCGCCGTGCAGCAGCACCTCGCCGTCGTCGGCGATCCGCACCACCGAGCCCGGCAGCGGCTGGCCGACCGTGCCGATCTTCTGCCGGTCCCACGGGTTGAACGCGGTCGCCGCGCACGACTCCGTCAGGCCGTAGCCCTCCAGGACCGTGAAGCCGATGCCCCGGAAGAAGTGGCCGAGCCGCTCGCCCAGCGGCGCGCCGCCCGAGATCGCGTACTCGCCGCGCCCGCCGAGCACCGCCCGCAGCTTGCCGAAGACCAGCTTGTCGAAGACCTTGTGCTTCAGCCGCAGCCCGAAGGACGGGCCCTGCGGGGTGCCGAGCGCCCGGCTGTACGCGATGGCCGTCTGCGCGGCCCTGTCGAAGATCTTGCCCTTGCCGTCGGCCTGCGCCTTCGCCCGCGCCGAGTTGTAGACCTTCTCGAAGACCCGGGGCACGCCCAGGATCAGCGTCGGCCGGAACGAGGCCAGCTCGTCCGTGAGGTTCTTGATGTCCGGGACGCAGCCCAGCCGGATCGGCGCCATCACGGACGCCACCTCGACGAGCCGCCCGAAGACGTGCGCGGCGGGCAGGAACAGCAGCACCGAGCACTCGCCCGTGCGGAAGAGGGGCTTCAGCCGCTCCACCACGTTGCCGCACTCGGCGAAGAAGGCCCGGTGGGTCAGGACGCAGCCCTTGGGGCGGCCCGTGGTGCCCGAGGTGTAGACGATCGTCGCCGGGTCGTCCGCGTTCGCCGCCGACATGCGCCCGTCGAGCAGCTTGTCGGAGACGCCGGCCCCGTCGGCGGTGAGCCGGGCGACGGCGTCGTCCTCGATCCGCCACACGCTCCTCAGCTCCGGCAGGTTCGCCCGGACCGAGTCCACCGACTCCTCGTGCGCCGCGCTCTCCACCAGGACCGCGCTCGCGCCCGAGTCGCCCAGGATCCACTGGATCTGCTCCGGCGAGCTGGTCTCGTACACCGGCACGGTCACCCCGCCCGCGCTCCAGATCGCGAAGTCGAGGAGCACCCACTCGTAGCGCGTGCGGGAGAGCAGCGCGACCCGGTCGCCCGGCTCCACCCCCGCGGCGATCAGGCCCTTGGCGGCCCCGCGGACCTCCGCGAGGAACTCGGTGGCGGTGACGTCCGTCCAGACGCCGTCGACCTTGCGCCCCATCACGGCGACGTCTGGGTGCTGGGAGGCGTTGCGGCGGATGAGATCCGTCAGGTTGCCGTCCGTGGGGACCTCGTACAGGGCCGGAAGGCTGAACTCGCGCAAGACTGCTGCTCCTCATCGGGCGCCGGCGCCACGGCTCTGTGTGATGCGCCGGTGTAGTCCATGTTCGGTCAGGCGCTCAGTGGGGGTGAGCACGACTGGACCGCCCGGACGTTACCCATCAGTACGTGGTTCCCGATAGGGGGTCCCGGCCAGATGTTCCGTGCGTCACACACGCGTGACGGTGCTCCGTGAACAGTAGTCCACCGGCTTCAGGACTCGGAAGTAACCGCAGGTAGGGCGGCCGGGGGCGGTCCGTCGTCCGATTCCCGACCCGGGTCCGGGGGCGCCCCCTAAGGTGGCTCCATGCGAGTCCATGTGGTCAGTGACGTGCACGGCAACGCCGGGGACCTCGCCCGGGCGGGAGAGGGCGCCGACGCCCTGATATGCCTGGGGGACCTGGTCCTCTTCCTCGACTACGCCGACCACCGCCGGGGCATCTTCCCCGACCTCTTCGGCGTCGAGAACGCCGACCGGCTCGTCGAGCTGCGCACCGCCCGCCGCTTCGACGAGGCCCGCGACCTGGGCCGGCGCCTCTGGGCCGAGCTCGGCATCGACCGCACCACCGCCATCGAGGCCGCCGTGCGCCGCCAGTACGCCGAACTCTTCGCCGCCTTCCCCACCCCGACGTACGCCACCTACGGGAACGTGGACATCCCCCGGTTCTGGCCCGAGTTCGCCCGGCCCGGGACGACCGTCCTCGACGGGGAGCGCGTCGAGCTCGGCGGACTCGTCTTCGGCTTCGTCGGCGGCGGCCTGCGCACCCCGATGCGCACGCCGTACGAGATCTCCGACGAGGAGTACGCGGCGAAGGTCGAGGCGCTCGGCGAGGTCGACGTCCTCTGCTCCCACATCCCGCCGGAGGTGCCGGAGCTGACGTACGACACGGTGGCCCGCCGCTTCGAGCGGGGCAGCCGGGCCCTGCTCGACGCGATCCGGCGCACCCGGCCGCGCTACTCGCTCTTCGGCCACGTCCACCAGCCGCTGGCCCGGCGGATGCGGATCGGCGCGACCGAGTGCGTCAACGTCGGCCACTTCGCCTCGACCGGCAGGCCCTTCGCCCTGGAGTGGTGATCCCCGGGCCTTCCCCGGCCTTCCCCGGCCTTCCCGTGGCGGGGCCGGGCCCCGGGCGCGATAGCCTGCCGTCGGCACGCCCGTGCCCCCTTGACTTCCGCCGGACCGCACAGTGGAGGAGCCACCGCGATGGCCGAACACACCAGCTCGAGCATCACCATCGAGGCGGCGCCGGCCGACGTCATGGGCGTGATCGCCGACTTCGCCCGCTACCCCGAGTGGACGGGCGAGGTGAAGGAGGCCGAGGTCCTGGAGGAGGACGCCGCCGGCCGCGCGGAGAAGGTCCGGCTGCTCCTCGACGCGGGCGCGATCAAGGACGACCACACCCTCGCGTACACCTGGACCGGCGCCGACGAGGTCAGCTGGACCCTGGTCAAGTCCCAGATGCTCCGCTCCCTCGACGGCTCCTACCGCCTGGCCCCGCTCGACGGCGGCAGGCGCACCGAGGTCACCTACCAGCTGACCGTCGACGTCAAGATCCCCATGCTCGGCATGATCAAGCGCAAGGCCGAGAAGGTCATCATCGACCGCGCCCTGGCGGGCCTGAAGAAGCGCGTGGAATCCGACGCGTAGTCGCTGCGCGGCGGGACGGGGTACGGCTCCGGGGGCGCGCCCCCGGGCGGCACGCGGGCCCTGAGCCGCCTGCGGTGCCCGCTGCCTGGGCGGCCCCGACGGTGACGGGCCCCGGACCGAACGCCGGGCCTTGGCCGCCGGGCGGTCCCGAGACGCCCTGCCTCCGGCGCGGGGCCGGACGGCCCCGAGACGCCCTGCCTTCCGCGCGGGGCCGGGCCGTGTCCGTCTCTGTCTCCGGCGCAGGGCCGGATCGTGATCGTCTCTGTCTCCGGCGCAGGGCCGGATCGCGATCGTCTCCGCGTCGGCTCGGCAAGGCCCCGGCCAGGGCCCCGGGACCCCCGTCGGCGGAGGCGGGTAGCGTCCTCCGCATGCGGATCATCCTTGTCACCGGCCTCGGCGGCGCCGGGCGCACCACCGTCGCGGCAGCGACCGCTCTCGCCGGGGCGCGGGCCGGGCGGCGGGTCCTGCTCGTGTCCGAGGACGCCGGGGCGCCGCCGGAGGAAGGGAACCTCCGGGTGCTGCGGCCCGAGCCCGCCGCCGACTTCCGCCGCGAGTTCCTCGCCCTCCAGGCCCGCTCCGGCGTCGCCCTCGACCTGCTCGGCGCCGCGCCCTTCGAGGACGCCGAGCTGACCGAGCTGCCCGGCAGCCGCTCCTTCGCCCTGCTGCGGGCCCTGCGCGAGACGGCCGCCGGCGACCACGAACTCGCCGTCGTCGACCTGCCCCCGCTCCCCGAGGCCCTCGCCGTCCTCGCGCTGCCCGAACAGCTCCGCCGCTACCTGCGCCGGCTCCTGCCCCAGGAGCGGCAGGCCGCCCGCGCCCTGCGCCCGATGCTCGCCCAGCTCGCCGGGGTCCCCATGCCCGCGCAGTGGTTGTACGAGACCACCGCCCGCTGGGAGGCCGAACTCGCCGCCGTCCAGGCCGTCGTCGAAGCCCCCGCCACCACCGTCCGGCTCGTCCTCGAACCCGGACCCGCCGCCACCCGCGCCCTGCGCACCGCCCGCCTCGGCCTCGCCCTCCACCGCCTCTCCCTCGACGCCGTCGTCGCCAACCGGCTGCTGCCCGCAGGCTCCGAGGACCCCTGGCTCGCCGGACTGACCGCCGAGCAGCACGGGCACCTCGCGGAACTCCGTACCGCCGGCGGAGTGCTCCACGAGCTCCCGCACCTCGGCCGCGCCCCGCGCGGGGCCGACGACCTCGCCCTCCTCGCCCCCGCCGACAGCACGCCCGCGCCCGTGCCCGCGTGGACCGTCGAGGACCGGCGCGAGGAGGACGGCGTCCTCGTCTGGCACCTCCCCCTGCCCGGCGCCGTCAAGGAGGAGCTCTCGCTCGTCCGGCGCGGCGACGAGCTGCTCCTGACCGCCGGACCCTTCCGCCGCAACCTCCCCCTCCCCGGCGCCCTGCGCCGCTGCACCGTCACCGGCGCGGGCCTCGTCGACGGCGACCTCCGGGTCCGCTTCACCCCCGACCCCGGACTCTGGCCCGACCGGCCCCGCACCCCCTGAGCCCCGTGTACCGTCGAAGTACCAGCCGACTGAGGAGTGCGCCATGAGCGATTCGGACGCCTGGGCCAAGGCATGCGCCGAGGACCTGGAGGCGGAGAAGGCCCGCCGCCGGGCCGAGCGCGGGGCCGGGCCGGGAACGGCCGCCGAGGAGTTCCGCAAGCTCTTCGACGCCGTCGCGGGCAAGGTCTCCGAGGGCTTCGGGAACCCGCTGCTCGCGGGCCAGGCCGCGCGGACCGTCCAGCAGCTCGTCGACCAGGCGAAGGCCGCGGTCGAGCCCGTCGTCGAGCGCAACCCGCAGGTCTTCGACCACCTCGCCGCCGCCGGCAGCGAACTCCTCGCCGCCTACCGCTCCGCCGTCGAGGGCCACGAGACCCGCTGGACCCGGGGAGAGGCCCCCTCGGAAGAGCCCCCGAAGCCGCCCCGCGAGGACGGCGAAGGGCCCGGAACCGGCCAGCACATCGACCTGGATTGATCAGGACGAGCCTCCCCCTCGGGTACGGTGGGCCCTAGCGGGGCTCGACCGAAAACTGAGGGACACATGGGACTCACCATCGGCGTCGACATCGGCGGCACGAAGATCGCGGCCGGCGTGGTCGACGAGGAGGGCAACATCCTCGACACGCACAAGGTGCCCACCCCGCCGACCCCCGAGGGCATCGTCGACGCGATCAGCACGGCGGTCTCCCAGGCCGGCAAGGGCCACACGATCGAGGCCGTGGGCATCGGCGCCGCCGGCTACGTCGACGACAAGCGCGCCACCGTCCTCTTCGCGCCGAACATCGACTGGCGGCACGAGCCGCTCAAGGACAAGGTCGAGCAGCGCGTCGGCCTGCCCGTCGTCGTCGAGAACGACGCCAACGCCGCGGCCTGGGGCGAGTACCGCTTCGGCGCCGGCCAGGGCCACGAGGACGTCATCTGCATCACCCTCGGCACCGGCCTCGGCGGCGGCATCATCATCGGCAACAAGCTGCGCCGCGGCCGCTTCGGCGTGGCCGCCGAATTCGGCCACATCCGGGTCGTCCCCGACGGCCTGCTCTGCGGCTGCGGCAGCCAGGGCTGCTGGGAGCAGTACGCCTCCGGGCGCGCCCTCGTCCGGTACGCCCGGCAGCGCGCCAACGCCACCCCGGAGAACGCCGAGGTCCTGCTGAGCTTCGGCGACGGCACCCCCGAGGGCATCGAGGGCCGCCACGTCAGCCAGGCCGCCCGCGCCGGCGACCCGGTCGCCGTCGACTCCTTCCGGGAGCTGGCCCGCTGGGCCGGCGCCGGCCTCGCCGACCTGGCCTCGCTCTTCGACCCCTCGGCGTTCATCGTCGGCGGCGGCGTCTCGGACGAGGGCGACCTCGTCCTCGACCCGATCCGCAAGTCCTTCCGGCGCTGGCTGATCGGCGGCCAGTGGCGCCCGCACGCCCAGGTCCTCGCCGCCCAGCTCGGCAACAAGGCCGGCCTGGTCGGCGCGGCGGACCTGGCCCGCCAGGGCTGACCCGTCCGAAGACATGTGAAGGCCGTACGACGACCGCCCGCCGCGTCCCCCCCGGACCCGGCGGGCGGTCGTCGTATGTTGGGCCCCATGGCGATCACCGAACTGCCCAACTCCCGCACCGAGGAAGACGGTTCGGCCGTCCTCCGGGTCCTGAGCTACAACGTCCGCTCGATGCGCGACGACGAGGACGCCCTCGCCCGGGTCGTCCGGGCCTGCGCCCCGGACGTCGTCTTCGTCCAGGAGGCCCCGCGGTTCTTCCGCTGGCGCAAGCACGCCGCCCGCCTCGCCGCCAAGAGCGACCTCGTCGTCCTGAGCGGCGGTGCCACCGCGGCGGGGCCGATGCTGCTCTGCTCCCTGCGGGCCATGGTGGAACGCACCGAGGACGTGCTGCTCCCGCTCACCCCCGGCCTGCACCGCCGGGGCCTGGCGACGGCGGTCGTCCGCTTCGCCGGGGCCCGGGTCGGGCTGATCAGCTGCCACCTGAGCCTGCGGAAGGACGAGCGGTACGCCCAGGCCGGCATGGTCCTCGACCGGGTCGCCGCCCTCGGCACCCCGCACGTCCTCGTCGGCGGCGACCTCAACGAGCGGCCCGGCGGCCCCGCCTTCACCCGGCTCACCGGGGAGCTCCGGGACGGCTGGGCCGCGAGCCCGTGGGGCGGCGAGTACACCTCGACACCCGAGGACCCCCACCAGCGCATCGACGCGGTCCTGGCCACCCCGGGCGTCGAGTTCCTCGGCTGCGGGGTCCCGCAGGACCTCGACCCCGCCGACCTGAGGGCCGCCACGGACCACCTGCCGGTCCTCGCGGCGGTCCGCGTGCCCGTCCCCTAGGGGCCCTGCACGGAGGAGCCCCCTACACGGAGGAGACCCCTACACGACCGCCCCGCGGCCCGGGTCGTCGAAGCCGTCATCGTCGTCGTCGTGCTTCATGCGCGCGACCAGGGTCGCGAAGCCGCCCAGGAAGCCGCCCACGCAGAGCGTCGTCAGCCACCAGGTCATGTCCCACTGGAGCAGGACGGCCAGGAGCAGCAGGACCGGACCGCCGACCACGCCGAGCCAGGCGAACTTGGCCGCCGCGTCCGCGTCCGGCAGCGGGGGCGGCTCCGGCGGCACGAAGTGGCCCTCCTCGGAGCCCTCCGGGCCGTCCTCCGGCTCGGCGGGGGAGAAGTCCCGGGGACCGGCGGGCCGCACCCCGGGCGCGAACACGATCGAGCCGCCGAGCGCCGGCTTCTCCGGAGCGTCCCCGTCCGCCCCGGGCTTCCCGTCCGTCCCGGAGCCGTCCTCCGCCTCCGGCTTCCCGGCCGTCCCGGGCCCGTCGTCCGTCCCCGGCCTCCCCGCCGCCCTCGGCTTCCAGACCGCGTCCGGCTTCCCGGTCGCCTTCGGGGCGGACGCGCCCCCGGTCCCGTCCTTGCCGTCGTCCCCGAGGTCCTCCGGCTCCGGCAGGGACAGGTTCTCGATCGGCCGGAACGGCCTCGTCCCCGGAGGGTCCGCGGGCTCCTCGCCGTACCCGGCGACGATCGCGGCCCAGGCCGCCTCCTCGTCGATGGGCTGCGGCTCCCGGTCTCCGCCGTCCTGCTGATCAGCCACCGCTCCTGCTCCCCTTCCCGCCGACCGGTTCCGGAGCGAGACGCTCGACGAGGGCCCAGCTCTCGTCGAAGATCCGCTCCGCGTCATGGTCCAACGTCGCGACGTGGTAGCTCTGTTCCAGCAGGACCTCCCGGACGTCCGTCGAGGAGACCCGGCTCAGGATCCTGGCCGAGTCCGCCGGCGGCACCACGTGGTCCCGGGGGCTGTGCAGCAGCACCAGCGGCTGCGTGACCTGCGGCAGCTCCCCGTCCACCGTACGGAAGAACTGGCGCAGGGAGTGCGCCGAGTGCAGCGGCACCCGGTCGTAGCCGACCTCGGTCACGCCCTCCTTGGCGATGTCGTTGGCGACGCCCTTCGTGGTGGCCACCAGGTGCCGGACGACCGGCAGCGCGTGCGCGGCCACGCCGTGCACCTTGTTGCCCGGATTGACCAGGACGAGTCCCCGCACCGCGTCCCCGTGCCGGGCCGCGAGCCGCAGCGCGAGGGCCCCGCCCATGGAGAGGCCGAAGACGAAGACGGTCGAGCACCGCTCCCGCAGCTCGCGCAGCGCCCGGTCGACCTCGGCGTACCAGTCGTGCCAGGTGGTGAGCCGCATGTCCTGCCAGCGGGTGCCGTGCCCCGGCAGGAGCGGCACCGACACCGACAGACCGCGCCCGGCCAGGTACTCGGCCCACGGGCGCATCGACTGCGGGGAACCGGTGAATCCGTGACAGAGAAGGACGCCGACCTCTCCGCCCTCATGGCGGTACGGCTCGGCTCCGGGAAGGACCGGCACCGGGGTCTCCTGTTCGCTCGGCTTCGCGTTCGCCCCCGGACGCGTCCCCGGGGGCGCCCTCGCGTGCGCCTCCGGTGCGCCGAAGCGACGGAAAATGGGGAAGGACCTTCACGGTACGCGACCGGACCGACACCGACCAGGGCCGCAGCGGGGGGCGTACGCCGGTACGGGATAAAGTCGTGGCCGGACAGCACACGGAAGGCATGGCGAGTTGATCTACGGCGCGATGAAGTTCTCCCTCGGCGGATCCCTGAAGATCGCCTTCCGGCCCTGGGTGGAGGGTCTGGAGAACGTTCCCGCCGACGGACCCGCCATCCTGGCGAGCAACCACCTGTCCTTCTCGGACTCCTTCTTCCTGCCGGCCGTGCTCGACCGCAAGGTCACCTTCATCGCCAAGGCCGAGTACTTCACCACCCCCGGCGTGAAGGGCAAGCTCACCGCCGCCTTCTTCAAGGGCGTCGGCCAGCTCCCGGTGGACCGCTCGGGCGCCCGGGGCGCCGGCGAGGCGGCCATCAGGGCCGGCATCGAGGTCATCGAGGGCGGCGGCCTCTTCGGCATCTACCCCGAGGGCACCCGCTCGCCGGACGGGCGCCTCTACCGGGGCAAGCCCGGCGGCCTGGCGCGGGTCGCCCTGGCCACCGGCGCGCCCGTGATCCCGGTCGCGATGATCGACACCGAGAAGATCCAGCCGCCCGGCAAGCTCGTCCCCAAGCTGATGCGCCCGGGGATCCGGATCGGCGAGCCGCTGGACTTCACCCGCTACCGGGGCATGGAGGGGGACCGCTTCATCCTCCGCTCGGTGACGGACGAGGTCATGTACGAGATCATGAAGCTGTCCGGCCAGGAGTATGTCGACATCTACGCGACCGCCGCCAAGCGGCAGATCGCGGAGGCGGAGAAGGCGGCCAAGGAGGCCGTGAAGGCCGAGATCGCCGCCCGCGAGGAGTCCGGGGCGTAACGAACGACCGCCCCGCGAGGACCCGGGGGCGCGAGGAGCGACCGCCCCGGGAGAGAAGTCCGGGGCGCGGGAGGAACCACCCCGTCAGGGGTGCCGGGGGGCGGGGGAGAGATGGCGAAGCGCGAGCGTGTCGTCCGCATGTCGGTCGAGCAGCCGCTGTGGCGCGCCCTGACCGGCTACCGCGTCCTGACGATGGTCTACGCGGTCCTGATCTTCGTCTTCGGCCGCGACCGGTACGAGCGGCCCTGGGTCGGCGTCGTCTATCTGGCGGTGCTGTGCGTCTGGACCCTCGCCACCCTCCCCAAGGTGGCGAACGCGGCCGGCTGCACCCGGCGCTTCCTCGTCGTGGACCTCACCGTCGCCCTCACCGGCATCCTCCTCACCCCGCTCGCCGACGCCCACGCCCAGTCGGTCGACGGCCCCACCCTGCCGTCCATATGGACCGCCGGATCCGTCCTCGCGTTCGCCATCAAGGGCGGCTGGCGCTGGGCCGGCGCCGCCTCCTCCCTCGTCGCCGTCGCCAACATCGTCGAGCGCGGCCACCCCAGCCGGGACACCGTCCACAACGTGATCCTGGTCTGGGTCGCCTCCATCGCCATCGGGTACGTCGTCGAGGTCGCCCGCGCCTCCGAGCGCACCCTCGCCCGCGCCCTGGAGATCGAGGCCGCCACCCGGGAGCGGGAGCGGCTCGCCCGCGACATCCACGACAGCGTCCTCCAGGTCCTCGCGATGGTGCAGCGGCGCGGCACCGCCCTCGGCGGCGAGGCCGCCGACCTCGGCAGGATGGCGGGCGAGCAGGAGGTGGCCCTGCGCACCCTGGTGGCGGGCGGCCTCACCCGGCCCAGCCTGGTCTCCGAGGACGAGTCCGAGGGGGCCGTGGTCCGGGTCGTGGAGGTGGACGACGAGGCGGACGGCTCCGCCCCCGTCGACCTGCGCGTCCTGATCGCCCCGCGAGCCGGGTCCCGGGTCACCCTCTCCGAGCCGGGCGCGCCGGTCCTCCTCCCGCCGCCCGCCGCCCGCGAGCTGGCAGCCGCCGTCGGCGCCGCCCTGGACAATGTGAGGGTGCACGCGGGCGAGGACGCCCACGCCTGGATCCTGATCGAGGACTGGTCCGACGAGGTGACCGTCACCGTCCGGGACGACGGACCCGGCATCCCGGAGGGCCGTCTCGCGCAGGCGGAGGGCGAGGGCCGGATGGGCGTCGCCCTCTCCATCCGGGGGAGGCTGCGGGACCTGGGCGGCAGCGCCGAGGTCGTCTCGGTCCCCGGGCAGGGCACGGAAGTCGAGTTGAAGGTCCCACGGGGGAAGGCGGAGAAGCAGTGAGCGAGCAGCGGATCAGAGTGATGGTCGTCGACGACCACCCGATGTGGCGGGACGCGGTCGCCCGCGACCTGGCCGAGGCGGGCTTCGACGTGGTCGCCACCGCGGGCGACGGCGAGCAGGCCGTGCGGCGCGCGGCGGCCGCCGTCCCCGACGTCCTCGTCCTGGACCTGAACCTGCCGGTCAAGCCCGGCGTCCAGGTCTGCAAGGAGCTGGTCGGCGCCCGCCCGGAGCTGAGGGTCCTCGTCCTCTCGGCGAGCGGCGAGCACGCCGACGTCCTGGAGGCGGTCAAGTCCGGCGCCACCGGCTACCTCCTCAAGTCCGCCAGTACGGAGGAGCTGATCGACGCGGTGCGCCGCACGGCCGTCGGCGACCCCGTCTTCACCCCCGGCCTGGCCGGCCTGGTCCTCGGCGAGTACCGCCGGCTGGCCTCCGAGCCCGCCCCGGTCAGCGGCGCCGACGAGCCGAACGCCCCCCGGCTGACCGACCGCGAGACCGAGGTCCTGCGGCTCGTCGCCAAGGGCCTCAGCTACAAGCAGATCGCCGAGCGCCTGGTCATCTCGCACCGCACGGTGCAGAACCACGTCCAGAACACCCTCGGCAAGCTCCAGCTGCACAACCGCGTGGAGCTCGTCCGGTACGCCATCGAGCGCGGTCTCGACGAGGCGTAGAGGGTGTCCGGCGGGCCGGGGCCGGGCGAGAGCCGTATATTCGCGCTGACAGGACACAGGCGCCGGCATCCGGCCCGTCACCGCACCGAGGGGCACGCGTGGAAATCCTGGCATTCGGCGTGCAGGCGGACGAGAAGCCGCTCATCGAGCGGGCCTTCGAGGGGTACCACGACGTGCACTGCCTGGACGTCTTCCTCACCGAGGACACCGCCCGCATCGCGGCCGGCTACGAGATCGTCTCCACCAGCGTCAACGCCGTCCTGGACCACCGCGTCCTGCAGATCCTCGCCGCCGGCGGGACGCAGATGATCGCCCAGCGCTCCACCGGCTTCAACAACATCGACCTGGAGGTCGCCGAGCGCCTCGGCCTCACCGTCGCCCGGGTGTCGTACTACTCGCCGTACTCGGTCGCGGAGTTCGCCTGGACCCTCGCCATGGCCGTCAACCGGCGGATCGTCCGCGCGTCCAACCGCACCCGCGACTTCGACTTCCGCCTCGACGGCCTGATGGGCCGCGACCTGCGCGGGCGCACCGTCGGCGTCCTCGGCACCGGCAAGATCGGGGAGGCCTTCACCCGGATCGCCCACGGCTTCGGGATGAAGCTGCTCGGCTGGGACGTCGCCGAGAACCCGGCCTGCGTCGACCTCGGCATGCGCTACGTGGAGAAGGAGCGGCTCTTCGCGGAGTCGGACCTCGTCAGCCTCCACGTGCCGCTGCTCCCCGCCACCCGGCACGTCGTCGACGCCGCCGCCCTCGGGGCGATGAAGGACGACGCCATCCTGGTGAACTCCAGCCGCGGCGGGCTCGTCGACACCGAGGCCCTGGTCACCGAGCTCCGCGCCGGCCGCTTCACCGGCGTCGGCCTGGACGTGTACGAGGCGGAGGCCGGGCTCTTCTTCCTCGACAAGTCCCTGGAGGCCGTCGAGGACGACACCCTGGCCCGCCTGGTCACCTTCCCGAACGTGGTGGTCACCTCCCACCAGGCGTACTACACGCAGGACGCGGTCGGCCAGATCGTGGACACCACCCTCCGCAACGTCCTCGACCACATCGCGGGCCGCCGCAGCGAGAACGTCCTGGTCCCCAGGACCGGATGACCCGGCGTCCGGGTCCCGGGGACCAGCGGACCCTCAGACCAGCACGCCCGCGAGGAGCGAGGCCGTCAGCGCCGCGCCCTCCGTCGTCAGGACCGACTCGGGGTGGAACTGCACCCCGGCGAAGCCGGGCCCGCGCAGGGCGTGCACCTCGCCCGTCCCCGGGTCGCGGCTCACCTCGATCCGGTGCAGCGCCAGCTCCTCGGCCGCCCGGTCGTCGCAGCGGGCGGTGAAGCTGTTGTAGAAGCCGACCGTACGCTCCTGCCCGAAGAGGTCGATCCGCACCTGGGCGCCCTGGAACGGCACCCGCTTGCGGACGATCTCCAGGCCCAGCTCGGCGGCGATCAGCTCGTGCCCCAGGCACACCCCGAGCAGGCCGTGCCGGTGGTCCCGGACCAGGTCGGCGGTCAGCCCGCGCAGGAACCGCATCTTCGGGTCGGCCGCGTCCGAGGGGTCGCCGGGCCCGGGGCCGAGCACGACCGGCCCCTCGTGCGCGAGCGCCAGCTCCCGCAGCCCCGGCTCGTCGTACCGGAGCACCGACACCTCCAGGCCGGAGGAGCGCAGGACGTGCGCCAGCATCGCCGTGAAGGTGTCCTCGGCGTCCACCACCAGCGCGTGCCCGGACAGCTCCGCGGACCGCGCCTGCATCTTCAGCCAGAACGGCGCCAGGTCCGCCCGGCGCGCGTCGAGCGCGGCCCGTACGCGGGGATCGTCGGCCAGCCGGGGGGAGACGGGCGCCTCCGCCGCCGGCCGGCCCTCCCGCACGCCCAGCGCGGTGAGGATCCCGGCCGCCTTGGCGTGGGTCTCGGCGACCTCGCCCGCCGGGTCCGAGTGCCGCACCAGGGTCGCGCCGACCGGCACCCGCAGCCGCCCGTCGGCGGCGATGTCGGCCGTGCGGATCAGGATGGGGGAGTCGAGGGTCTGGGCGCCGCTCCCGTCCGTGCCGAGCAGGGCGAGGGCCCCCGCGTAGTAGCCCCGGCCGCCGTTCTCGTGGCGTTCGATCACCCGGCAGGCGTTCTGCACCGGCGACCCGGTGACGGTCGCCGCGAACATCGTCTCCCGCAGCACCTCCCGCACGTCCAGGGAGGACCGGCCGCGCAGCTCGTACTCGGTGTGGGCGAGGTGCGCCATCTCCTTCAGGCGCGGGCCGATCACCACCCCGCCCCGGTCGCCCACCGTGCACATCATCTTCAGCTCCTCGTCCACCACCATGGACAGCTCCTCGGTCTCCTTGCGGTCGCCGAGGAAGGCGAGCAGGTCCTCCGGGGTGGGGGCGGCGCCGGCCGGGTAGCGGTACGTGCCGCTGATCGGGTTCATCACGACCGTCCCGCCCGACATCCGGACGTGCGCCTCGGGGCTCGCCCCGACCAGGGTCCGCTCCCCGGTGTGCACGACGAACGTCCAGTACGCGCCCCGCTCGCCCGCGAGCAGCCGCCGGAACAGGGCGAGCGCGTCGGCGCGCCCGAAGCCCGGGACCTCCCCGGTGTAGGTGCGCCGGATCACGAAGTTCGCGCCCTCGCCGGAGCCGATCTCCTCGTCGATCACCCGCCGCACGGTCCGCGCGTACTCCTCGTCGGAGACGTCGAACCCGCCGCCCTCGACCCGCACGTCGTGCGCCGGGAGCCGCTCCAGGACCTCGGCGAGCGGCAGTTCGTGGGCCTCCTCGGCGACGAGCACGGAGAGCGGGGTGCCGTCGTCGCGCACGTCGAAGCCGCGCTCCCGGATCTGCCGGAAGGGCACGAGCGCGAGGGCGGGCAGCGGGCCCACGGGCAGCTCCGCGAGGCGGCCGGCCTCGTGGACCCGGCCGATCAGCACCTCGACGGTGTCGTGGTCGCGGCCCGGGGTGCGCCTGCGCAGCAGGGCGAAGGGAGGGCAGGAGTCGTCGAGCAGACGGGAGAGGTCCATGGGGTCCGTCGTTCCTTCCGTGGGAGTGCGGAGAGGAACGGCCCCGGATACGGGAAAGGCCGCCCCTCGGGCGGCCTTCGCGTGTGTCGGTGTACGCGCAGTCAGTGGGCCGCCGGACGAGCGGTCCACCACCAGTTCTGATTCAGGGGCGCGTACATGGGAGCACTGTAACCCAGCCGGTACGGGAAAGGGGCCCGGTCCACACCGCGGACGGCGTGGACCGGGCTCCGGAGCGGCATCGCGGTCCGGTCAGAAGACCGGGTCGTAGGCCTGCCAGCCGCCGCTGATCCTGACCCGCGCGGTGTACGGGGAGGTGGCGTTGCCGGTGCCCCGGTAGAGCCACAGGTCGCCCGCGGCGTCACGGCCCACGAAGTCGACCTTGCCGTCACCGGTGAGGTCGCTCGGCCCGACGACGCTGTTGTAGACCTGCCAGCCGGTGCCGACCTTGAGGCGCGCGGCGTACGGGGAGGCGGCGTCGCCGGTGCCCCGGTACAGCCACAGCACGCCGGCGGTGTCGCGGCCGATGAAGTCGGCCTTGCCGTCGCCGCTGAGGTCGCCGGTGCTGATGATGCCGTTGTAGATCTGCCAGCCGGTGCCGATCCGCACCCGGGGGGCGAACGGCGCGGCCGGGGTGCCGGTGCCCTTGTACAGCCACAGGGCGCCCGACTTCTCGCGGGCGAGCAGGTCCGGCCTGTCGTCCCCGGTCAGGTCGCGGATGCCGGTGACGGTGTCGTAGATCTGCCAGCCGGTGCCGACCCGCAGCCGGCCCTTGAACGGCACCGACGGGTTGCCGCTGCCCTGGTAGTACCAGAGCGTGCCGCCGGGCTCCCGGGCCACGACGTCCCCGGTGCCGTCGGCCCGCAGGGCCGTCATCGGGGTGATCGCGTCGTAGGCCTGCCAGCCGCCGCCGACCCGGTACCGGGTCAGGAACGGGGTGGTGGCGCTGCCGGTGCCCTGGTGCTGCCAGAGGACGCCGGAGCCGTCGCGGGAGAGGAGGTTGTAGCGGTTGCCGGCGGAGACGGGAGCGGCGCCGGGGGCCTCGGTGACCTCGCTCTGCCTCACCCAGACGATCTTGTGGTGGAAGCGGATCGGCACGTACGCGACGGAGCCGACGACGTTCTTCTGCTCGGTGCCGAACCAGTCGTCGCCCACGACGGCGGGACCGGCCTTGACGTAGGCCTGGTCGGCGGCGAACGAGAACTTCGACAGGGGGTCGTTCTCGTCGCCCGGCGCCTCCAGGTTCGCCGCGGTGTAGGCGGCGGTCTCGGGGAAGGAGCGGCCGAAGACCTTGATCGAGGAGAGGCCCGACCGGACCTTCACGGTCGTGGCCCCGGGCACCGGGACGGTGTACTGGCCGCCGGGGTTCTGGAACCAGGCCTTCTTGCCCGCGTACCAGATCGCCGTCCAGTCGTCCTGGGCCTCGGCCACGACGTAGAGGCCGCCGGCGCGGACCTTGTTGCCGTAGTTCGAGCCCTCGGTCCACAGGGAGCTGAAGTACGGGTCGGCCGTCGTCGCCGCGCTCGTCGAGGGCGAGGCGTAGAGGTAGCCGAAGTTGGACGGGCGGGCCGGGACGGCCGTGCCGCCCGTGGTCAGCTTCGGCTGGTTCGCCGTGGTGAACGGCGGCACCACGCGGACCACCTGGCCGGCCCGGAGCGGACCGCCCGCGCCCTTGTCGCCCTGCGGGGCGCCCAGGAGGGACATGTAGTAGTTCCAGTCCCAGTACGGGCCGGCGTCCCAGTGGAGGCTGCTGAGGCGGTTGTCCGTCTGGAGCGCCACCTCGTCGTGCCCGATGACGTGCTCGCGGTCGATCGGCACGCCGTACTTCTTCGCCAGGAACTTCACCAGCTCCGCGGAGGAACGGTACTGCGGCTCGGTGTACCAGCTGCCCTCCTTGATGGCGTAGCCCTCGTGCTCCACGCCGATGGAGTGCATGTTGTGCGTCCAGTTGCCCGCGTGCCACGCCAGCTGCCTGTTCTCCAGCATCTGGGTGACCTGGCCGTCCTGGGCCCGGATCAGGTAGTGGGCGCTGCCCGTCCCCTTGGGGTTGGTGAGCGCGTCGAGCGAACCCTGGTAGGGGCCCTCGGTGTCGTGGATGACGATCTGGCGGATGTCCAGGCCCTGGTTCGGGCGGTCGGCGGGCGTGTGGTTGCGCGCGCCGCCGGGGTCCGTGCGGACCGGCACGAAGTCGCAGTTCAGGCCCGCGGGGCACTCGGGGGTCGGGACCGCCGCCGTGCTCGCGAAGCTCGCCGCCAGCGGCACGTTCGACGGCTTGACCGGCTCGGCCGACGGATCGGCCGGCAGGGCGACGGCCTCCCCGTCGAGGGTGAGGGCCCGCTCGCCCTTCCTGATCGACTCGAAGACGCGCTTCGCGAAGAGGTCGGCGCCCTTCTTCTTCGGGGACTGGCTGTAGCGCGCCACGGCCGGGTACCAGTCGCCCGGCTCGTCGGACAGCTCGGCGCCCGCCTGCTTCTGGTACTCGGCGAGCAGCGCCGCGCCGGCCCGGACGGAGGCCCCGGTGTCGTTCTGGACGGTCTCGGCGGAGCTGTCGATCAGCCCGGCGGCCTCGTCCAGGGTGTGGAGCCGGGGGTCGTCGGTGTCGACGAGCGCCTTCTCCAGGATGCGCCGGATCTCCGCGCGGTCGAACTTCTTCTCGATCTCCGGGCGGCCGGAGCCGTTGAAGTGGTCGATCTGCTCGTCGGTGACCTTCTGCGCGACGTCCCCGGGCTCGACCTTCGTGAGGCCCATCACGTTGTACGCGCCGGTCGTGCTCGGCTCGCCGTCGTGGGACTCCCAGCGGGTCTGCTGGTACGACACCGCCATCAGCACGCTCTGCGGCACGCCGAACTCCCGCGCGGCGCTCGCGAACTGCTCCTGGAGGGAGGCGTCCCGGCCCGGCTCGCCGTCGCCCGCCGCGCCCAGCAGACCGGGGGAGGCGACCGCGAGGGTGCCGATCGCGGCCGTTGCGGCGACCGCGGCCACGGCTCCGTAGAGGAAACGTTTCTTCTTGCGGTCCCTGCGGTGTCCCTGTGCCACGTCCACCCCTGTGTTCACCTGTGTTCGACTCTGTTGCCGAGAAACGGGCCCGAGGGTAACACTCCACGGCGTCATCAAGATCAGCGACCGACATTCCGGGCAGTCGTCTCAGTCATTGGTCGGTAGGACAGGACCGGACGAAGAACCCCGTAATGTTGTCCGTGTGACCGTGAACGCTGATTCCCACGCCGTCGCCGAGGCGACCTGGCGAGACCTGCCCGCGGCGCAGCAGCCCGAGTACCCCGATGCCGAGGCTCTGCGCGATGTGATCGCGGACCTCGAGTCGTATCCTCCGCTCGTCTTCGCCGGCGAGTGCGACCAGCTGCGCGCCCGGATGGGAGCCGTCGCCCGTGGCGAGGCGTTCCTGCTCCAGGGCGGCGACTGCGCCGAGGCCTTCGACGCCGTGTCCGCCGACCACATCAGGGCCAAGCTCAAGACGCTGCTCCAGATGAGCGCCGTCCTCACCTACGCGGCCTCCGTGCCCGTCGTGAAGGTCGGCCGCATCGCCGGGCAGTACTCCAAGCCCCGCTCCAAGGGGACCGAGACCCGTGACGGCGTGACCCTGCCGACGTACCGCGGCGACTCGGTCAACGGCTTCGACTTCAACGAGGCCGCCCGCATCCCGGACCCCGAGCGCCTGAAGCGGATGTACAACGCCTCCGCCTCCACGCTCAACCTGGTGCGCGCCTTCACCACCGGCGGCTACGCCGACCTGCGCCAGGTGCACGCCTGGAACCAGGACTTCGTGAAGTCGTCCCCGTCGGGCCAGCGCTACGAGGCGCTCGCCCGCGAGATCGACAACGCCCTGAACTTCATGAAGGCCTGCGGCACCGACCCGGCCGAGTTCAAGGCCGTCGAGTTCTACGCCTCCCACGAGGCGCTGCTGCTCGACTACGAGGGCGCCCTGACCCGTACCGACTCGCGCACCGGCAAGCTGTACGACACCTCCGGCCACATGGTCTGGATCGGCGAGCGCACCCGCCAGCTCGACCACGCCCACATCGAGTTCGCCTCCCGGATCGCGAACCCGATCGGCATCAAGCTGGGCCCGACCACCTCGGTGGACGAGGCGCTCACCTACATCGACCGCCTCGACCCGGACCGCGAGGCGGGCCGGCTGACCTTCATCGTCCGCATGGGCGCCGACAAGGTCCGCGACAAGCTCCCCGAGCTGGTCGAGAAGGTCACCGCCTCCGGCGCGGTCGTCGCCTGGGTCGCCGACCCGATGCACGGCAACACCTTCGAGGCCGCCTCCGGCCACAAGACGCGCCGCTTCGACGACGTCCTCGACGAGGTCAAGGGCTTCTTCGAGGTCCACAAGGAGCTGGGCACCCACCCCGGCGGCATCCACGTCGAACTCACCGGCGACGACGTCACCGAGTGCGTGGGCGGCGGCGACGAGATCTTCGTCGACGACCTGCACCAGCGCTACGAGACGGCCTGCGACCCGCGCCTGAACCGCAGCCAGTCGCTCGACCTGGCGTTCCTGGTGGCGGAGATGTACCGCGATCAGTAAGTGGTTTCCTACGACGATGGGGCACGGATCCTTGTGATCCGCGCCCCATCCTCGTTTTCAGGTCTTTTACGGCTCCCCGCCGCCGGGTAAGGTTAGGTTAACCTAAACGATCTCGGCGGGAGGTGGACCGCGTGTACGTCTGCTCATGCTTCGGTGTCACGGAGAAGCAGGTCAAGGAGCACGCCGACGCGGGCGCCCACACGCCCCGCCAGATCGCCTCCGCCTGCAAGGCCGGAACGGACTGCGGTTCCTGCGTCCGTCGCATTCAGGCCATTCTCGGACGCGGCAACTGCCCCCGGCGCGAGCTCGTGGACCGGGGGGTCCCCGCCCTGGCGGCCGAGACCGCCGTCGCTCCCGTCACCGTCCTCGGCGAAGCCGCCTGACTCCCGGAGCCCGGCCTCGTACGGAGGTCAGCTCGGCTGCTCGATGAGCGTCGAGATGTAGAGCGCCTCGCCCAGGGACTCGATCAGCTCCAGCTGCGTGTCCAGGTAGTCGATGTGGTGCTCCTCGTCCGCGAGGATCTCCTCGAAGAGGTTGGCGGACGTGACGTCCCCCTTGGCGCGCATGACCTCGATCCCGCGCCTGAGGCGGTCGATCGCCTCCACCTCGACCTGCCGGTCCGCCTGGAACATCTCGGTGAGGGTCTGGCCGACCCGCACGTGGAAGAGCCGCTGGTAGTTGGGCAGGCCGTCGAGCATCAGGATGCGCTCGGTCAGCTTGTCCGCGTGCTTCATCTCGTCGATGGACTCTTCACGGGTGTACTTGGCGAGCTTCGTCCACCCCTTGTTGTCCTGGATGCGGTAGTGCAGCCAGTACTGGTTGATGGCGGTCAGCTCGCCGGTCAGCTGCTCGTTGAGGAACTCGAGGACCTCGGGGTCGCCCTGCATCGCAGAGGCTCCTTCCACTTCCACGTTGTGTGTCTACGCCGTAACTGGGCAGGATGGCCGCATCCTCGCACCCCGAATGGGGGGCGTCCAGTAAGTACAGGCTTAGTGGGAGTTGCCCCGATGGGGGGTGCGGGGGTGGTCGCCTGGTCATGACCACCCCTTGCGGTCTGTCACCATGGATGCCATGGGTCAGCCGGAGAGCGGAGCACACCGGGAAGCGGATCAGCCGTATCGTTCGCCCGACCTTCCGGCGGATCTCCCGCCGGGACAGCGGCTCCAGCGCGGCTGGCCGGTCACCCACTACGGGCCCGTACCCAAGTTCAAGCCGGACCGCTGGGAGTTCCGCGTCTTCGGGGCGACGGCCGACGGCGACAAGCGGTGCTGGAACCACGAGGAGTTCTCGGCCCTCCCGTTCTCCACGGTCGTGGCCGATCTGCACTGCGTCACGAAATTCAGCATGCTCGGGGCCGAATGGGGTGGCGTGCCCGCCCGCACGGTCCTGGAGCTCGCCCCGCCCGCGCCCCAGGTCACCCATGTGATGGTCTGGGCCGAGTACGGCTACAGCGCCAACATGCGGCTCGCCGACTTCGCCTCGGACCGCACGATCTTCGCCACCCACATGGACGGGGAGCTGCTCACCGCCGAGCACGGCTTCCCGCTGCGGCTCGTCGTCCCCCACCTGTACGCCTGGAAGGGCCCGAAGTGGGTCCGGGGCGTGGAGTACATGGCCGCCGACCGGCGGGGCTTCTGGGAGGAGCGCGGCTACCACAACCTCGGCGACCCGTGGCGGGAGCAGCGCTACTCGTACCAGGAGGAGCCCGGGGACGGCCCCGAGTTCTGACGGGGGCTCCGGCGGACCCCTCGCGGGTCAGTGGTGGTACCGGTGGACCACCGCGTGTCCCTTGCCCCGGCCGATCAGCCACTTGTTGACCGGCGTGGTGATCACGAAGGCGGCGGCGAGGGCGAGGGCGAGGACGGTCCAGAAGAGCGGGTCGGACAGGTGCGCGTCCATGGCGCCGGGCCAGAGGGCGATGACGCCGTTGTCGATGATCTCCATGACCGCGATGGAGAGGGTGTCGGCGGCCAGGGCTACCCTGACGGCCGTCCGCAGGCCGACGCCGGAGGTCAGGACGCCGCGCAGGGTGAGCGCGTAGCCGAAGAAGAAGGCCAGGACGACGGCGAGGACCGTCGTCGGCAGGTTGCCCCAGCCGAGCGCGGTGCCGATCACCATGCCGAGCACCTCGCCGATGGCGCAGCCGGTGAGGCAGTGCAGCGTGGCCCTGGCGGCCGTGGGCCAGGAGGCCCCGGCGGGGGAGCGGTGCGGCTGCTCGTTCTCGTGACCGCGCCGCCGGCCGTTCTCGTGGCCGACGTGCCCGGTGCGGTCGTGCCCGCCGTGCTCGTGTCCGGTGCGGTCGTGCCCGGTGTGCTCGTGCCCGCCGTGCTCGTGCCCGGCGTGTGCTTCGTGTCGCATGAGGGGCCCCCGGTGTCAGGTGGCGGTTCCTGTCGACACGGGAACCGTGTACCCCCTAGGGGTATTCCTCAAGGGCGCAGCTTCTTCAGCAGCTCCACGTCCGCCCTGTGCCCCTCCTTGCCGCCCGGCGTCTCGATGACCAGCGGCACCCCCTCCGTCGCCGGATGGCGCAGCAGCTCCCGGAAGGCGTCCTCGCCGATGTGACCGGCGCCGATGTTCGCGTGCCGGTCCTTGTGGGCGCCCACGACGTCCTGGGAGTCGTTGGCGTGGATCAGCTTCAGCCGCCCCGCGCCGACGGTCTCCACCAGCAGGTCGAGCGTCTGCGCCGCCCCGGACGGGCCCGTCAGGTCGTGCCCGGCGGCGAACACGTGGCAGGTGTCCAGGCAGACGCCCAGCTTGGGATGGCGGTCGAGGGCGTCGAAGTACGGGCCGAAGTCCCAGGTCCGCGAGCAGAGCGAGGAGCCCTGCCCGGCCGTCGACTCCAGGAGCAGGTCCGGGTCGTCCGGGTGCGTCAGCTCGTCGAGCAGCGGCAGCAGCCGCTCCCGCACCTGGGCGAGCGCCACCGCGCGCGGCCGGCCGCCGGTCGCCGAGCCGGTGTGCACCACCACGCCCTTCGCGCCGATCTCCCGGCCCCGGCGCAGCGAGTGCCGCAGCGACTCCACCGACCTCTCCGCGGTGGCCTCGGTGTGCGAGCCGAAGTTGATCAGGTACGGGGCGTGGACCCAGGCCGAGAGGGACAGCTCCGCGCACTCGGCGCGGAACCGCTCGTCCTGGGCCGGGTTCCCGGCCGGGGTGGCCCAGCCGCGCGGGTTGGCGACGAAGACCTGCACGGTCTCGGCGCCCAGCTCGCGGGCGTAGCCGAGGCCGACCGTGGCGAGACCGCCGGCCACGGGGACGTGGCCGCCGACGGGGTTGCGCATGGGTTTCTACAGTCCCTTGATCGTGAGGGTGATCGTGGAGCCCTCGGGGGCGGTGGAGCCGCCCTCCGCGGACTGGCTCGCGACCGTGTCGCCGAGGTACGGGAAGGTCTTCTTGAGCTCCACCTCGAAGCCCGCGTCCTCCAGGGCCGCCCGCGCGTCCTCGGCCGTCTCGCCGGTGACGTCGGGGACCTCGATCATCTCGGGGCCCTTGGAGACGGTGAGGGTGATCGCGTCGCCCTCGGCGGCGCGGCTGCCCTCCGGGAGGGACTGGGCGGCGACCGAGCCTGCGTCCTGCGGGGAGGCGACCCGTTCGGGCGCGACCCGGACGGTGAGCCCGGCCTCCTGGAGCGCGGCCGTGGCGTCGGCGACGGTCTCGCCGGTCACGTCGGGCACGTCGATCGGGGAGCCCTTGCTGACCACCAGGGCGATCGCCGAGTCGGGGGCGCGCTCGGTGCCCGGCTCGGGGTCGGAGCCGATCACGGCCCCCCGGGCGACGGAGTCGCTGAACTCGCGGGTGACCACCCCCGCGACCAGGCCCTCCTTCTCCAGGGCCTTCCTGGCCTCGGCGAGCGGCTTGTCCACCAGGTGGGGCACCTTCACGATCTCCGGGCCCCGGGAGAGGGTCAGGACGACCGTGCCGTTGCCCCGCAGGCGCTCGCCGGGGGCCGGGTCGACGGCCATGACGGTGCCGCGCTCGTACACGTCGCTGAAGGCGCGCTTCGTGGTGCCGACGTCCAGTCCGGCGCCGGTGATCCGCTGCGTCGCGGCGGCCTCGGTCTGGCCGAGGACGGCCGGGACGCGGGTGAACTGGCCGGAGTTGATGTACCAGACCCCGGCGCCCAGGCCGAGGACGAGCAGGACGGCGGCGATCACGAGCAGCGGGCCGCGCGGGGGCAGCTGGCGGGCGGCGGGGGCCGCGGGCGGCTCGGGCGCCGGCATCCGGCCGGTGTGCCGCACCTCCCGGGCGTCGGTCTCCGCCGGCGGCGGGAGGTCGATCACGCTGGTGCGCTCCTCGGCCGGCACGGCGCGGGCGATCACGCTCGTCCGGTCCCCGGCGGTGTCCCGGTCCCCGGGCCGCGCCTGCGGCGGCACCGCGTCCAGCTGCTCGTCGGTGAGCGCGGCGCGGGCCTCCAGGACCAGGCCGAGCAGGGCGACGGCGTCGTACGGGCGGGCCTCGGGGGAGCGGGCGGCGGCGGCCGCGACCAGCCCGTCGAGCCCCGGGGCCAGGCCCGGGACGGCGGCCGAGGGCGCGGGGACGTCCGTGTTCAGGTGCCGGTAGAGCACCTGGGCGGGCGTGTCGCCCGCGTGCGGCTTGGCGCCGGTCAGCATCTCGTACAGGACGACGCCGCAGGCGTACACGTCGGCGCGGGTGTCGGCGGTGCCGTGCTCGATCTGCTCCGGCGCCAGGTACGAGACCGTGCCGAGGACGGAGCCGGTGGTGGCGGTCGCCGAGCCCACGGCCCGCACGAGGCCGAAGTCCGCGACCTTCACCCGGCCGTCGTCCCCTATCAGGACGTTCTCCGGCTTCATGTCCCGGTGCACGAACCCGGCCCGGTGCGCGGCGCCGAGCGCGGCGAGCACCGGCTCCAGGATGTCGAGCGCGGCCCGGGGCGCGAGGGCGCCCCGCTCGCGCAGCACGTCGCGGAGGGTGCAGCCCGGGACGTACTCCATCGCCAGGTAGACGTACGCGCCCTCGGCGCCCTGGTCGAAGACCCCGACGACGTTGGGGTGCGCGAGCCGGGCGACCGACTTGGCCTCGCGGATGAACCGCTCCACGAAGGCGGCGTCGGCCGCCAGCTGCGGGTGCATCACCTTGAGCGCGAGGACGCGGTCGAGGCGGGTGTCGACGGCCCGGTAGACCGTGGCCATCCCGCCGACGGCGATGCGCGCGTCGACGCGGTAGCGGCCGTCGAGCAGCCGCCCGACGAGGGGGTCCTGAAGGGTCGTGTCCACGGCGACGAGTCTACGAGCCGCGCACACGCGTCCGGTGCGCGCGCCCCGCACCGCAGCAGACCTGTGACGGGCGCCCCGGACGGCCCCGGCCTCAGAAGGCGGGGCGCTCCGGATCCAGCCGGGCCAGGCCCTCCACCGGCGACGACGCCTCCGCGAAGTGCCGCCGGGGGATGCGGCCGGCCCGGTGCGCGAGCCGGCCCGCCTCGACCGCGTGCCGCATCGCCGAGGCCATCAGGACCGGCTCCTGCGCCCGGGTGACGGCCGACGCCAGCATCACCGCCGCGCACCCCAGCTCCATCGCGAGCGCCGCGTCCGAGGCGGTGCCGGCCCCCGCGTCCAGGATCACCGGCACCCCCGCCCGCTCCGTGATCAGCCGGAAGTTGTGCGGGTTGCGGATGCCGAGCCCGGAGCCGATGGGGGAGCCCAGCGGCATGATCGCCGCGCACCCGACGTCCTCCAGCTTCCGGGCGAGGACCGGGTCGTCGTTGGTGTACGGCAGGACGGTGAAGCCGTCGTCGACCAGGGTCTCCGCCGCGCTCAGGAGCTCCTCCCCGTCCGGCAGCAGGGTCCGCTCGTCGGCCACGACCTCCAGCTTGATCCAGTCGGTGCCGAGCGCCTCCCGGGCGAGCCGGGCGGTCAGGACCGCCTCGCCGGCGGTGAAGCAGCCCGCCGTGTTGGGCAGGACCCGGATGCCGAGCCGGTCCAGGACGGAGAGGACCGACCCCTGGACGGTCGGGTCCAGGCGCCGCATGGCGACCGTGGTCAGCTCCGTGCCGCTGGCGACCAGGGAGCGCTCCAGGACGTCGAGGCTGGGCGCCCCGCCGGTGCCCATGATCAGGCGGGAGGAGAACTCCGCGCCGCCCAGGACGAACACGTCGTCGGACATCGCGCTCAGCCCCCCTGCACCGCGGTGAGGACCTCCACCCGGTCCCCGTCGCCGAGGAGGGTCGACGCCCACTCGCCGCGCGGCACCACCGTCTCGTTGACGGCGGCGGCCACTCCGGAGCGGGCCGGGGTCAGGGTCGCGACGAGGGCGTCGAGGGAGACGGGGCCGGAGAACTCGCGCGCCTCCCCGTTCACGGACACGGACACGGACGCGGTCGCGTCGCCGGTGGGCGGGTTCGCGCTCATGCGGGCTGCTCCTGACGTACGGGAGGGGCGGGGGAGAAACGGCGGGGGGTGAAGGGGCGGGCCTCGTCGGGCAGGACGCCCGTGGCGAGCGCCTCGGCCATGACGTCGCCGGTGACGGGGGTGAGCAGCACCCCGTTGCGGTAGTGGCCGGTGGCGAGCAGCAGGCCGGGCAGGACGGTGGGGCCGAGCAGCGGCGCGTTGTCCGGCGAGGCGGGGCGCAGCCCGGCCAGGGTCTCGGTGAGCGGCAGCTCGGTGATCCCGGGCACCAGCTCGTGGGCGTCGCGCAGCAGCTCGTACACCCCGCCCGCCGTCACCGTCGTGTCCCAGCCGAGCTCCTCGCTGGTGGCGCCGACGACCAGCTCGCCGTTCTCGCGCGGCACCAGGTAGACGTGGCTGCCGCGCACGACGGCCCGGACGGTCCGGGAGAGGAAGGGGGCGTACGCGGGCGGCACCCGGAGCCGCAGGACCTGGCCCTTCACCGGGCGCACCGGCGGCAGCACCTCGTCCGGCACCCCCGCGAGCCGCCCGCTCAGGCTGCCCGCCGCGAGGACCGTCTGCCCGGCCTCCAGCTCCCCGCCCCCGGCCAGGACGACGCCGCGCGCCCGGTCCCGCACCACGTCCAGCCGCTCCGCGAGGGTCCGGTGGAAGACCACCCCGGCCCGCTCGCAGGCGACGAGCAGCGCCGCCGCGAGCCGGCGCGGGTCCACCTGGTGGTCGCCGTCGACCCGGAGGCCGCCGCGCACCCCCGGCGCCAGCATCGGTTCGAGCCGGCGGCACTCGCGGCCGCTCAGCCACTCCGAGGCGAGCCCGCAGCGGGTCTGCAGGGCGTGCAGCTCGCGCAGGTGCGCCCGGTCGTCGGCGTCCAGGGCGACGGCGAGGGTGCCGCAGGCGCGGTAGCCGACGTCGAGCCCGGTGGCCTCCTCCAGCTCGGCCACGAAGGCCGGATAGCGGGCGGCGGAGGCGAGGTTGAGCCCGAGCAGGGTCTCCTCGCCGTAGTGCAGCTCGGTGACGGCGGCGAGCATCCCGGCCGCGACCCGCGCGGCCCCGCCGCCCGGCTCCGGGTCGACGAGGGCGGTGCGCAGCCCGCGCCGCGCGGCCCGCCAGGCCGTGACCAGGCCGATGATCCCGCCCCCGACCACGAGGACGTCGAAGGCCTTTCGGGCGCCGGAGGCTCCCCGTACGCCGGGAGGCCCTTCCGTGGCGGGAGCCCCTCCCGCGCCGGAAGGCCCTCCCGCGCCGGAGGATCTCTGTGCATCGTCGGAAGAACGCATGGGCGTCCAGCCCCTCCCTTCGCCGGCATGACCCGGATCAGGTTCGTACGGTCGGAGGCCGGCCAGCCTCCCTCTCAGCCCGGTGCGTCCGGGCTCCCGCGAGTGCTTTACGCCCGCCAGACTAGCTTCCGCCGCGCGTCCGTCACGAGGGGGCCGGACCCCCGCCCTTCCTGACGCGGCGTCAGGTACGTAAGGTGGCCGCGTGAGCGAGCAGAAGCAGACCCAGCGGCGCGTCGTGGTCGTCGGCGCCGGGATGGCGGGCGTCCAGACCGCCGTCGCCCTGCGCGAGCAGGGCTTCACCGGTCCCGTGACCCTCATCGGGGCCGAACCCCACCAGCCCTACGACCGGCCCCCGCTCTCCAAGGCGGTCCTCCTCGGAAAGGCCGAGGACTCCGCCTTCGACGTCGACTTCGAGGACCTCGGCGTCGAACTCCGGCTCGGCGTGGACGTCACCGGACTGCGCGCCGCCGACCACGAGGTCGACACCGAGGCCGGACCCGTCGCGTACGACACCCTGGTGATCGCCACCGGCGCCCACCCGGTCGCCCTGCCCGGCTCCGGGGGCGTCCCCGGCGTCCACCTGCTGCGCACCCTCGACGACGCCGTGCGCCTCGGGCCCGTCCTGGAGCGCCGCCACACCGTCGTGGTCGTCGGCGCCGGCTGGATCGGCGCCGAGTTCGCCACCGCCGCGCTCGGGGCCGGCTGCGCCGTCACCGTCGTCGAGGCCGCGGACCTCCCGCTCGCCGGAACCCTGCCCGCCGAGGTCGCCGCCCCCATGGCCGGGTGGTACGCGGCGAACGGCGCCGAACTCCTCACCCACGCGCGCGTGGACGCGGTCGAGCCCGGCCGGGTCCTCCTCGCCGACGGCCGCGAACTGCCCGCCGAGGCCGTCGTCGTCGGCATCGGCGCGCGCCCCGCCACCGGCTGGCTCGCCGGCTCCGGCATCGCCCTCGACCCGAGCGGCGCCGTCACCGCCGACGACCGGCTGCGCACCTCCCTGCCCGACGTGTACGCGGTCGGGGACTGCGCCTCCTTCCCCTCCGCCCGCTACGGCGAGCGCCTCCTCGTCCACCACTGGGACAACGCCCTCCAGGGCCCGCGCACGGTCGCCGCCGGCATCACCGGCGCCGACGCCGGTCCCTACGACCCCGTGCCGTACTTCTGGTCCGAGCAGTTCGGGCGCTTCGTCCAGTACGCGGGACACCACGCGGGCGCGGACGAGCTGCTGTGGCGCGGCGACCCGGCGGACGAGACCTGGTCGGCGCTCTGGCTGCGCGCCGGGGTGCCGGTGGCCCTCCTCACCGTCGGCCGCCCCCGCGACCTGGCCCAGGGCCGCAAGCTGATCGAGGCCGCGACCCCGATCGACCGGGCCCGCGCGGCGGACCCTTCCGTACCCCTGAAGGCGGCAGTCGGGTAGGCCCGACTACCGGCTGTCGGTCGGGGATGGCAGGCTTGTCACGTGACCGAGATTGACGCAAAGATCGATGCTCTCGTCCCCGCCTGGCTCTACCTGCCCGACATCGCGGAGATGCTCGATGTCGAGGTGACGCGCGTGCGGCAGCTGGTCAAGGAGGGCCAGCTCATCGCCGTGCGCCGCGGAGAGAACAACGCACTTCAGGTGCCCGCCGCCTTCATCCAGGGCGACAAGGTCGTCAAGGGCCTCACCGGGACCCTGACCCTGCTGCGGGACGACGGCTTCACCGACGAGGAGATGCTGGAGTGGCTCTTCACTCCGGACGAGAGCCTGCCGGGCACGCCCGCGCAGGCGCTCGGCGAGAACCGCGGCACGGAGGTGAAGCGCCGCGCCCAGGCGCTCGCCGTCTGACGCGCACGGTCCGGCGCGCGCGGCGCCCCGCGCACACGGCCTGACGCACACCGCCCGGCGCACGCGGTCCGGCGCGCGCCGCCCTACGTACGTGCCCTGACGCGCACCGCCCGGCGCACGATGGCGGACGGCGGCGCCGAACGGCACGTGCCGCCCGGCGCGCGCGGTCCGGCATGTGCCACCGGGCGCACGCCGCCCGACACGTACCGCCTGGCGCGCGCCGCCCGGTGCGCACCGAAGACACCATCAGCGGGTGTCGCGACGGCCGGTCCCCGGGACCGGCCGTCGCGGCGCCCGCGACACCGACGGGGGGAACCCACCCATGCCCACGCCTCGCGAGCGCCTCGCCGACGCCCGGCTCTACCTGTGCACCGACGCCCGGAAGCGCCAGGGCGACCTGCCCGCCTTCCTCGACGCCGTGCTCTCCTCCGGCGTGGACGTCGTGCAGCTCCGCGACAAGGGCATGGAGGCCGCCGAGGAGCTGGAGCACCTCGCCGTCCTCGCCGACGCCGCCCGCCGGCACGGCAGGCTCCTCGCCGTGAACGACCGGGCCGACGTCGCCCACGCCATCGGCTCCGACGTCCTCCACCTCGGCCAGGGCGACCTCCCCGTCCCCGCCGCCCGCGCGATCCTCGGCGACGAGGTCCTGATCGGCCGCTCCTGCCACGCCGAGGCCGAGGTGGCCGCGGCCGCCGCCGAGCCGGGCGTGGACTACTTCTGCACCGGCCCCTGCTGGCCCACCCCCACCAAGCCCGGACGGTACGCGCCGGGGCTCGGCCTCGTGCGGTACGCGGCGGGCCTGGCCCAGGACCGTCCCTGGTTCGCCATCGGCGGCATCGACGAGACCAACCTCGACGAGGTCCTGGACGCGGGCGCGCGCCGGATCGTCGTCGTCCGGGCGATCACCGAGGCCGACGACCCGGCCGCCGCGACCGCCGCCCTCGCCAAGCGCGTCCGGGAGCGCGCCGGAGGCTGAGGCCGGCCGGTCCGTGTCCACGACCCGGACGGCCGACGGCCCGCCGCCCGGAACGTGTCCGAAAAAGTGTCCACCGATCGGACACGGCACACGCGGCCCGCCGCACCCCGTCTAACCTGCCGGTATGGCCCTTGGTACCGCTTCCGTCCGCTCGGACCGCGCCCGCACGGTCCGCGACATCCTCGCCTCCGGCGGCACGTCGTACTCCTTCGAGTTCTACGCGCCCCGGACCGAGAAGGGTGAGCAGTCCCTCTGGAAGGCCATGCGCCGCGTCGAGGCGGTCGGCCCCAGCTTCGTCTCCGTGACCTACGGCGCCGGCGGCACCACCCGGGGCGGCACGGTGAAGGCCACCCAGAAGATCGCCTCCGACAGCACGCTCACCCCCGTCGCGCACCTCACGGCCGTCGACCAGTCCGTCGCCGAGCTGCGCAACATCCTCGGCCAGTACGCCGACGCCGGCATCCGCAACATGCTCGCCGTCCGGGGCGACCCGCCGGGCGACCCGCTGGGCGAGTGGATCGAGCACCCGGAGGGGGTCCGGTACGCCGCCGACCTGGTCCGGCTGATCAAGGAGTCGGGCGACTTCTGCGTCGGCGTCGCCGCCTTCCCCGAGATGCACCCCCGCTCCACCGACTGGGACACGGACGTCCGGCACTTCGTGGACAAGTGCCGCGCGGGCGCCGACTACGCCATCACCCAGATGTTCTTCGACCCGGAGAACTACCTGCGGCTCCGCGACAGCGTGGTCAAGGCGGGCTGCGAGACCCCGATCATCCCCGAGGTCATGCCCGTCGTGAACGTGAAGACCCTCGACCGGCTGCCCCAGCTGAGCAACGCCGCCTTCCCGGCGCGCGTGAAAGACCGCATCCTCGCCGTCAAGGACGATCCCGCCGCTGTACGCTCCATCGGTATCGAGTTCGCGACGGAGTTCTGCGCGCGTCTGCTGTCCGAGGGCGTCCCCGGACTGCACTTCATCACGCTCAACAGCTCCACCGCGACACTCGAGATCTACGAGAATCTCGGACTGCACCAGCAGTCGTGACCGGTCGTACCCGCCCCGACCCGCGGCGGTGACCGTGGAGAGGGGCGGCGGGGCATGGGGTGGACGGTCCTCTACATCGCGTTCGGCGTGGTCGCGCTGTGGCTGCTGGGGGAGGTGCTCCTCCAGTACAAGGCGCGGCTGCGCTGGCGCGTGCTCGCCTTCTGTGGCTTCCTCTTCGTGGTCCTGGGCGTCCTGCTGCCCTCGGTCCCGGTGATCGTCGCCGGCGCGCTCGCCTTCGCCGTCGGCCAGACCTACGTGACGCTCTCGTTCCGCCGCGGCTTCTCCACCGGCTGGGCGATCGGCGGCAACCCGGGCGCGAGCCGCCGCCGCAGGTCCGGCGCGCCGGACCGGGCCGGACCCACCCTGGAGGTCACCGGACTCTCCTACGACGAGTCGGACGCCGGCCACCACGGCCCCGGGGAGCACCCGGAGGCGGACGCCGGGAGCACGGCGGTCTACGAGCCCCTGCCGATGCCCGACGACACCGGCCAGTACGGGGTCTACGACACCGGCCGCGACACCGCCCCCGCCGCCGACCACGGCTACGACCCGGCGGCCCACGCCCCCCACGCGGCGGGATACGACCAGGGATACGGCCAGGGGTACGAGCAGCCCGCCCCCCAGCAGGGGTACGACTACGGGGCCGCCGGGCAGCAGCAGTACGCCGCCTACTCCGACCCCTACATCGGTCCGGGCACGGACGGCCAGCAGTACGGCTCGTACTACGGCGACCCCTACGCCCCCTCGTACACCTACGACACCCCGCCCGGCGGGGTCTGGGTCCCGCAGCAGCGGGACACCGAGCCGGAGCCGCAGCAGCAGGCCCCGGGACCGTACGGCCACGAGCCGCACCAGGACGACCAGCAGCAGTACCGGTACTGAGGTACGCGGTCGGCGTCCGCGGCCCCGCCGCGGACGCGCCGCGTCACCGCGAGCCGCGGAAGTCCGCGCCCTCCACGATCAGTCCCGCCACCAGCGCGCCCGACATGCCCGCGTGGGCGAGCCCGCCGCCCGGGTGCGACCAGCCGCCCGCGAAGTACAGGCCCGGCAGCGGCGAGCGGTTCCCGGCCGGGAGCAGCCGCCCGTCCGCCCCGGCCAGCGCGGGCCCGGGCACCTCGGCCGCTCCGGTGTCCCGCCGCACGTCCTCCGGGGTGCGCACGTGCCGCCACAGCAGCCGCTCCCGGAGGCCCGGCACCGCCCGCCCGGCCGCCTCCGCCATCCGGTCGGCGAACGCCTCCCACTCCCGCTCCGGAGCGGTGCGGACCGTCGCCGTGACCGTCACCGCCTCGTGGTCCGCGTCCGGGCGCAGCGCCGGGTCGTCCGGGCGCAGCACGGTCACCGCCGGCCGCCCGCCGTCCGCGTGCACGACCGTGCGGTGGACCGCGCCCGCCTCCCGGGGCCCGCGCAGGGCCAGACAGACCGTCACCCGGCTCGTGCCGAGGGCCTGGTGGCGCGGCAGGTCGTCGCCCCGCTCCCACGCGACGACGTGCTCGCGGTGGAGCGCGGGCACCGGCGCCCCGGACACCACGTGGTCGGCGGCGACCTCCTCGCCCCCGGCCAGCCGCACGCCGGCCGCCCGGCCGTCCTCCTCCAGGACGTCCTCCACCGGCGCGCCGAAGACGAACTCCACCCGCCGCTCGCGGCACCGCTCGTACACCGCGTCGGCGAGCGCCCGCAGGCCCCCCGCCACGTACCAGCTGCCGAAGGTCTGCTCCATGTACGGCAGGACGGCGGCCGAGGCCGGGGCGTCGGCCGGGTCGAAGCCGTACGACCACGCGTACGCGTCCAGGAGGGCGGCGAGCCGCGGGTCGCGCAGCTCCCGCGCCCCGACCTGCGCCAGCGTCGTCGTCGGACGGCGCAGCAGGCCCGCCTTCGGGGCCGGGTACGGCTCGCGGGCGAGCGGCGCCGGGTCGGCCGGCTGCGGCTCCTCCAGGAGCGGCCGGCGGGTGCGGTCCCAGGCCTCGCGGGCCCGGGTCAGGAAGTCGCCCCAGCGCTCGCCCGCGCCCGCGCCGAGCGCCGCGTCCAGGGCGGCGACCGTGCCGGCCCGGGAGGCGTTCGGCAGGTCCACGCGCGTGCCGTCGGCGAAGACGTGACGGGCCGCCGGATCGACCTGCGTCAGGGTGACGCACCGCTCCAGGGGCTCCTTGCCCGTCTTGACGAACAGGTCCCGGTAGACGGCGGGCAGGTGCAGCAGCCCCGGGCCCGTGTCGAAGGCGAAGCCGTCGCGCGCGAACCGGCCCACCGCTCCGCCGTGCTCCGGCCCCCGCTCGTACACCGTCACCCGGTGGCCCGCCACGGCCAGCCGGGCCGCCGTCGCCATGGCGCCGAGTCCCGCGCCGATCACCACAATCCGTGCCATGCCGGCGAGCCTATCCGGCCCCTCCGGCGGCCCCGGGAGAGAGGTCAGGGGCGCCGCGGCCCGTCGTCGGGCGGGGGAGGGGTGCGCGCCCCGGCGGTGAGCCGCCTCTCCTCCCGTCGCCGGGACCTGCGGCGCAGGAAGCGGCGGATCCGTCGCGCGAGGAAGGCCACCACGGCCAGGCCGAGCAGCAGCAGGACGCCCGCGACGACCGCCGCCGCCACCGGATGGAAGATCGCGAAGGTGACGACCGCCGCCACCCCGAGGTCCTCCGCCAGGCTCACCCCGATGTTCGAGAACGGCTCCGGCGAGGTGTTGACCGCCATCCTCGTCCCCGCCTTGACGAAGTGGCTCAGGAGGGCCGTCGAACCGCCGACCGCGGCCGCCGCCAGCTCCGGCAGCGACCCGTCCTGCCCGGCGAGCAGGGCGCCGACGACGGCTCCCGCGACCGGCCGGATCACGGTGTGGACGGAGTCCCACATCGAGTCGACGTACGGGACCTTGTCCGCCACCGCCTCGCACAGGAACAGCACGCCCGCGACGACGAGGACGTCGGTGCGCTGCAGGGACTCGGGCACCTCGTCGGTCAGCCCGGTCGCGCCGAACAGACCGAACAGCAGGACCACCGCGTAGGCGTTGATCCCGCTCGCCCAGCCGCTGGTGAACACGAGGGGGAGTACGGACACGCCCGCGATCGTAACCAGGACTGAGTACGCGTACCTAGGGCGCGAGATGAGTAGGCGCGCGGATGGGCCCGGCGGGCCCCGGAGGAGAGAGTGGAGCCCACGGAAGGGGCGCGGCTCCGGAACCGCCGGCACGGGGCGGCGGAACGGGGCCGCGCGCCTGCCGGTGACGGAAGGCACGGGGGCACGGGGCGCGCCTTCCGGTACGGGGGTACGGGGGCGCACGGGGAAGCCGGTGCGGCGAGGCTCGGGGGGATCGAGCCTCGCCGCACCGGCTTTTCCGTGCCCGGGTGCTTTTCCGTGTCCACGCGTGCGCGTGGCTCCCGGAGGATTCAAGCACCGCTCTTGTAAAGCGGGGGTTCGTGTCCACGCGTGCGCGTGAAGGGCGGACGGGGCCTCAGCGGCCGCCCACCCGGCCGTGCAGCAGCCGGGAGAGGGCCGCGTGCACGTCGTCGAGGGAGCGCTCGCTCTGGAAGGCCTGCCAGTCGAGCGCCGCCACGAGCACCATGCCGACGAGCGCCGCCGCCGTCAGCTGGACGTCGATCTCCTCGTTCAGCTCCCCGGCCTCGACCCCCTCGCGCAGCACCCCCTCGACCACCGCGACCGCCTGCTGGCGGACCACCAGGAGCGTGGAGTTCCAGGCCCGGTTGGTGCGCCAGAGCTCGGCCACGTACAGCTGGGTGAAGGCCGGGTAGCGGTCGATGAAGACGAGGCCCGCCCGGATCATCGCGTCCAGCGCGTCGACCCGGCTCCCGCCGCGTTCGGCGGTCTCCTCGGCCGCCGAGCGCAGGGAGGCGGTGAGCAGCGACACCCCGTGGCGCAGCAGCTCCTCGAAGAGCTCGGTCTTGCTCTTGAAGTTGTAGTAGACCGTGCCCTTGGCCACGCCGGCCCGCTCGGCGATCTCGTCCACCGTCGTCGCGGAGAAGCCCTGCTCCGCGATGAGCGTGACGGCCGCCTCGTAGAGCTTCGCGCGCGTGGCCTGGCGTCGGGTGCTGCTGCTGTCCATGGGGTCGATTCTCACAGGTGTCACGGGTGGCACCGGCCCTGTCTCACAGGGTCAGTTCGGGGTGGAGCCGGTCCAGCGTCCAGACCTGCCGCCTGCGGGCCGACACGGCCGTCAGGGCCAGGGCGCCCACGGTGAACGCCGTCAGGACCGCGCAGGACTGCCAGACGGGTTCGAGCCCGCCGCCCGTGATCAGCCGGCGCAGCGACTCCACCACGTACGTCATCGGCAGGAAGGGGTGGATCGCGTTGAAGAAGGCCGGGCTGGTCTGGACGGGGTACGTGCCGCCCGCCGAGGTCAGCTGGAGCATCAGGGCCGCGAGCACCAGGATCCGGCCCGCCGCGCCGAAGCGGGCGTTGAACCACTGGACGATCGCGGTGAAGCAGCAGGTGACCAGGGCCAGGAAGCCGACCGTGCCGGCGGCCCGCGCCATCTGGAGGCCGAGGCCCCAGTGCAGCACCGACATCAGGGCCGCGACCTGGAGGAGGCCGATCGCCGCCACGGGGAGCCAGCCCGCGAGCGCGATCCGCCAGGCGGAACCGCCCGTGGCGAGCGCGCGCCGGTTCAGCGGCTGGATGATCATGTACGCGACCATCGCGCCGACCCAGAGGGAGAGCGGGATGAAGTACGGGGCGAAACCGGTGCCGTAGTTCGGCGCCTTGTGCATCGACTGGGAGGCGAGCCGCACCGGGTCGGCCATGACCTCCGTGCGCTTGTCGCGGGCCTGCTGGTCGTAGTCCGGGATCTGCGCGACGCCGTCGCGCAGCCCGCCGGCCAGCTCGCCGGAGCCGTCGGCCAGCTTGAACAGGCCGCCGTCCAGGTCGCCCGCGCCCTTCTTGAGCTTGCCGACCCCGGCGTCGAGGTTCACCGAGCCGGTCTTCGCCTCGGTGACGCCGGTGTGCAGTTTCGCCGCGCCCGCCGCGACCTTCTGGGCGCCCGCGTTCAGCTCGTTGATCTTCCGGATGGCGCCCTCGACGTCCTCGTCGAGGTGCGGCGCGCGGGCGGCCAGCTCGTCGGCCTGCTTCTTGAGCGTGACCAGGCGCGCGTTCAGGGTCTTCAGGTCGCCGTTGCTGTCCTTGGTCAGCTCGTGCACGTCGTCCGCGATGACGGCCACGTCGCCGGCGGTGACCGCGGCCCGCTTCAGGACCTTGCACACCCGCGCGTCGGGCTCGGGGACCTCCACGCAGGCCTCGCGGTGCAGCGCGGCCATGTCCTCGTCGGCCTTGTGCGCGGCGGTGCGCAGCTGGGGGCCCCGCTTCACCAGGACGTCGAGGTTGTGCTGGACGGCGGTGGCCGAGTCGGAGGCCAGCCGGGCGGTGTCGCGGATCGACCTGCCGTTGTTCGCCAGGTAGGGGCGGACCTTGTCGGCGGTGCCGTTCACCTTGTCGGCGAGCGTCTGCGTGCCGTCCGCGACCCGGCGGGAGCCGCTCTCCAGGTCCTTGGCGCCCTTGTCGAGCTTCCTCATGCCCGCCGCCAGGTCGCCGCTGCCGGTCTTGGCGTCCCCGAGGCCGTCCGCCAGGCTCTTGGAGCCCTTCTTGGCCTTGTCCACGCCCTGCTTGAGGTCGGCCGCGCCCTTGGCGGCCTTCTCGGTGGCGTCGTGGATGTCGGAGAAGGAGATGAAGATCTTGTCGAGGAAGGTGCGCGAGGACTTGGTGGAGGCCGCGGTGCGCACCTCGGAGAAGACCGTCCGGGAGATCTGCCCGACGATGTAGTTGTTCGCGTCGTTGGTCCGCACCCGCAGGGCGCCGGTCTCGGGCGAGTCGCCGGAGCTGGAGGCGATGCGGGTGCTGAAGTCGCCGGGCATGGTCAGGGACAGGTAGTACGTCCCGTCCTCGACGCCCCTGCGCGCCTCCTCGTCGCTCACCCGGTGCCACGCGAAGGTCTCGCTCTCCAGGAGCCCCTTCGTGATGTCGTCGCCGGCGTTGATCTCCTTGCCGTCGGCGGTGGCGCCCCGGTCCTCGTTGACGAGGGCGACGGGGATCTTGTCGAGCCTGCCGTACGGGTCCCAGAACGAGTACAGGTACAGGGCGCCGTACAGCAGCGGCAGCAGCAGGACCGCGACGAGCGCGGCGCGCGGCAGCTTGCCCCTGCCGAAGCGCCTCAGCTCAAGAGCGGCCAGTTTCGGCGAGCGCATCGGCCGCCCCCTCCTCGGTCGTGGACGCGGTGGTGCCCGCGCCGGTGTCGGTGCCGTCGGTCCCGGTGCCGTCCGCTCCGGTGCCGTCCGCCTTCGCGCCGTCCGCGCCGGTGGCCTTCGTACGGGCCTTCTTCGTGTCGGCCTTCGTGTCGGCCTTCGTTTCGGCGGCCTTCGCGCGGGGCTCCTCCGTGTCGGCGGCCTCCGCGTCGGTGCTGCCGGTGCCGGTGGTCCTCTCGCCGGTGGCCTCCGCGGGGGCTCCGGGCGTCCCGGCGGCCGCCGGGTCCGCCGTCGGCTCCTCCACCGGGTCCTCCGGGGCGAGCGTGGTGATCCGCAGGGCGTCCTCCGGAGCCTCGCTGCAGACGGCGAGGACGGTCGTCCCGGCCGCGGTCAGGGAGCGCAGGAGCGCCCAGACCTCGGTCCGGGCCGCGTCCGAGAGCTTCATGTCCGTGTCGTCCACGGCGAGCAGCCGGGGGCGCCCGATCAGGGCGAGGGCGATCGACAGGCGCAGCGCTTCGAGCCGCTCCAGATCCCGTACGGAGGTCCGTCCGCCCTTCGGCAGGGCGTCGAGGTCGAGCCCCGCGGCCGCCACGGCCTCCTCGATCCGGGCCCGCGCCTCCGCCGCCCGCGTGCCGGGGCGCCGCAGCAGCGCCCGTACGGAACCGTCGAAGCGGTGCTGGAGCAGCGCCCGCTCGCGCAGGTGCTCCGCGACCGTGAGGGCGGGATCGAGCTCGTTGACGCCCGGGACCTGGCCCAGCGCGCTGATCCGGCGCACCGCGGCCATCTTCCGGGGCAGCGGGAGGCCGCCGATCTCGGCGTGCCCCTCCTTGGCCCTCATCCGGCCGGTGAGCGCGAGCAGCAGACAGGTGCGGCCCGAGCCCGACGGCCCCTCGATCGCCACCAGCGTGCCCGGCTCCGCCCGGAAGGACACCTTCCGGAAGGCCCAGCCCCGCGGCCCCCTCAGTCCGAAGCCGTCCACCACGACGGCGGCGCCGTGCGGCTGTTCCTCGGCTTCCGCGCCCACGGACTCACCCCCCACTCCCCATTTTTGAACTGACCAGTCAGTCCAAAAGTTACCCCCGCATCGAGTCCTTCGCAAAACCGCAGGTCAGTACTGATTGTCAGTGGGAGTGGGCACGATGGACACATACGGCCACAGCGCCGTCACGCGACGACAGGAGGCTTCGTCATGGCACGTCCATCCGCAGCAGCCGCACCCCGGCGCCACCCGGTCCCCGCGCACTCCGGACCCGCGTCCGACATCCACCCCGTCTCCCGCCGCACCGCCGCCCCGCCCGCCGCCCTCGACCTCCTCGCCAAGTCCCGGGCCGGACTCGCCGAGGCCGCCGCCCTCGACCGCCCCCACGAGCGGTACGCCACCGCCCACCTCGCCGCCCTGCGCGCCGCCGCCGCGGTGCTCGCCGCCCGGGGCACGCCCGACCCCGCCCCCCGCCGCCGGGAGCCGATACGGACCGCCTGGGAGCTCCTCGCCGAGCTGGCGCCCGAGCTGACCGAGTGGAGCGCCCACTTCGCCGCCGGCGCGCCGCGCCGGGCCCGCGCCGAGGCGGGCATCACGAGCGCGGCCACCCCGAGGGAGGCCGACGACCTCCTCAGGGACGCCGAGTACTTCTCGCGCCTGGTCGAGCGGCTGCTCGCCCTCCAGCCGGTGCTGCCCCGCAGCCCCGGGGGCGACGACGAGGGAGGATGATCCGAGAGGCGGGGCCGAGGCCATAGGGTGGGGAGGTCCGTACCCGTCACCGAGGAGTCAACAGCCGTGCCGGACCCTTCCCCCGCCTTCGGTCGAGAGGCGACCTCACGCCCGTCGCGCGCCTCCCTGCGCACCGCCGTCGTCTGGGACGTCCTCAAGGACGCCCTGGACCGCCGGGTCGAGGCCACCGGGAGGGACGGTCTCGACGTCCTCGACACCGGCGGCGGCTCCGGGAACTTCGCGGTGCCGGTGGCCCGCCTCGGCCACCGGGTCACCGTCGTCGACCCCAGCCCCAACGCGCTCTTCGCGCTGGAGCGCCGGGCCGCCGAGGCCGGCGTCGCCGACCTCGTCACCGGCGTCCAGGGCGACGTCCGGGGCCTCTTCGACGTGGTCGGGCGCGAGGGGTACGACGCCGTGCTCTGCCACGGCGTCCTGGAGTACGTCGACGACCCCGCCGAGGGCGTGCGCAACGCGGTCGCCGCGCTCCGGTCCGGCGGCAGCCTCAGCCTGCTCGCCGCCGGGGTCGGCGGCGCCGTCCTGGCCCGCGCCCTCGCCGGGCACTTCACCGAGGCCCGGCACGCGCTCACCGACCCGGCGGGCCGCTGGGGCGCGGGCGACCCCGTGCCCCGCCGCTTCACCGCCGAGCAGCTCGCCGAGCTGGCCGACGGGGCCGGCCTGGAGGTCGGCGCCGTGCACGGCGTCCGGGTCTTCGCCGACCTCGTCCCCGGCGTCCTCGTCGACACCGAGCCGGGCGCGGCCGAGGCCCTCCTCAAGCTGGAGGCGGCCGCCGCGGAGCTGCCCTCCTTCCACGCCGTCGCCACCCAGCTGCACGTGCTCGGCGAGAAGCGGGCCTGACCCCGGAGGTCACCCGTTCGGCGGTTCGGACCGCGGCGCCCCATGGAGTACGCCACAGCACGCCCGGTCCGGGCCCCGGCCCCGTATGATCGGGGGACACCATCCGGCATGACGGACGGGAGCCCGGGGAATCAACGCCTCAGCAACCGATCCGCATGGCGGCCCGGATTGGCTATTCGGCATTGTGGGCGGGTTTCACGGGGGCGATTCCCTGCCTATCCTGAAAGGGCCGCAAACCGGTCGCCCCCGCGACCGACGACTAGGAGGACTCCGTGCCGCTCTCGGAGCACGAGCAGCGAATGCTCGAGCAGATGGAGCGAGCGCTGTACGCCGAAGATCCCAAGTTCGCGACAGCGCTCGAGGGAAGCGGACTGCGTACGTACACCCGGCGACGGGTTTACCAGGCAGTCGCCGGCTTCCTGGTGGGTATCGCGCTCCTCATGGCCGGAATGGTCGCACAGCAGATCTGGATCAGCGTGGTGGGATTCCTCGTCATGCTGGGCTGCGCGGTCCTGGCGGTCACCGGCTGGCGCAAGGCGCCCAAGCCGGGTGAGCAGCAGGCTGCGGGTGGAACGACGGCCGGCGGCCGTAAGACCCGGCAGCGACGCCCCATGATGAACCGGATCGAAGAGCGGTGGCAGCGCCGCCGCGACGAACAGGGCGGCGCCCACTGACGGCCCCCTGAGCGGAAGCCCCGCCCCCTCCGACGAACCGAGCCCCGCAGAGCCGCGCTCCCGAGCGCAGCGGCCCCGCGGGGCTCGTCCGTTGCGCGAGCAGGTACGGGGAGGTGCGGGACTCCCCCTGGGGAGGGGGCGGAGTCCGAGAAGACTCCGCCCCCGCCCGTGCGCCCGGCCCGCTCAGCCCGCCCCGTGCGGCGCCCGGCGGAAGCGGGCCGTCAGGGCGTGGCGGCGGTCCGACCAGCGGGCCGCCGTCGACGCCCAGCGGGCCGAGGCCGCCCAGCGGACCCGGACCGCCGAGCGGGGGGCCAGGAGGGCACGGAGGCGGGTGAGCCGGTCCGCGCCCGCGTGGAAGCCCGCCCGGACCCGCCCGGCCTCCTCGGCCAGGCCCGCGACCGGCTGCGGCCGGGGCGAATAAAGCACCTCCTCCACCGCCCGCGCCACCCGGTGCACCGCTTCGGCGGACTCGCCCCGCAGCTCGCCCAGGCGTACGATGCGCGCCGCCGTCCCGCGCGGCGTCTGCGACTCGTCCGGCTCGACGCCGTAGTCCCAGGCCGTGTCGTTGATCTCCCGCCAGACCGCGAGGGTCCGGGCCGCCGTCCCCCCGGCGCCCCGCGTCGCGGCCCGTCCGGACCGCCCGTCCACGGGCCCGGACGGCGGGGCCGTCCCCTCCGCGTCCCCCGACCCGGCGGCACCGAGCCGCCGGGCGCGGGCCCGGGTCCGCCAGAACAGCGGAAGCAGCGGCAGGACCAGGAGCGCGACCACGCCCAGGGAGACCAGGGTCGTCGCCAGCGGATCCGGACCCGAACCGTCCGAGGACGCCCCGGCCGCCGCCGGCTCCGGGCCGCAGTCGCCGAGCCGGCGCATCTGCGGCGTGCAGCTCTCCGAGGCGCTCGGCGCGGCGGACGGCTGCGCCGAGGCGCTCCGCTGGGGCTGCGCGGGCCCGGTGGCCGAGCCCGAGGGCGTGGTCTCCCGGGCGTACGCGGGGGTGGAGCCCCGCGCCGGGGTCGGCTCGAACCGCGTCCAGCCCGCCCCCTCGAAGTACAGCTCGGGCCACGCGTGCGCGTCCCGGATGCCGACCGACACCGATCCGTCGCTCTGGGGCGTGCCCGGCATGAAGCCCACGGCCACCCGGGCCGGGATCCCCAGCGAGCGGGCCATCGCCGCCATCGAGAAGGAGAAGTGGACGCAGAAGCCCTGCTTGTCCTTCAGGAAGCGGGAGACCGCCTGCACCCCGGTGCCGGACTTCACGTCCACGTCGTAGCGGAAACCGCCGTCCCGGGCGAACCAGTCCTGGAGCCTGACGGCCCGCTCGTAGTCGTTGCGCGCGCCCTCGGTGACCTGCCGGGCCGTCTCCCGCACGTCGGCCGGCAGCGACACGGGCACCTTGGTGTACTCCCGGCGCAGCTGCTCCGGGGCGGGCCGGGCGGCGGCCAGCTGCTCCGCCGTCGGCTGCACGTCCAGACTGGCGACCTGGTAGCGGGCGCCCCGGGTGGTCTGCTTGTCGTCGCCGACCAGCACCCGGCCGGCCGGCTCGTACCGCCAGCGCCCCTCGACGTCGACCCGGGCCGCCGGGTACGGCATGGGCAGCCACTTCTGCTCGTAGTTCCCGGAGGCGACGAAGTTGCCGGTCACCTCGGTGACCCGGACGCCCTGCGCGAGCCCCTCCGGCCACGGGAGCCGCTCCGGCACGTCCACGATCGGACGGGCCGAGGACTTCCACGACAGGCCGTCGAACTGGTCGAGCGCGACGAGCCGCAGGTACATGTTGCTGGTGTCGAGCGCGTTGGTCCGGTAGCGCAGGACCTCCCGGTCCTCCTGCTGGCGCAGGTCGTCCTGGAGGGAGACCAGCGGGTTCACGGTGGAGATCGTGCCGCCCTTGCCCGTGCCCCCGGAGCCCTCGCCGCCGCCGCCGCCGAGGAGGAGGCCGCCGCCCAGACCGGGCAGCGCGAACGGCACCACCAGCGCCACCCCCAGGGCCACGGCCCCGATACGGCGCCCGGTGCGGACCGGCGCGAAGGCCTGGCCGCCCCCGCCCGCGGTCGTCCCCGGCCGGCCGGAGCGCTGGACGGCGCCGAAGACCCGCCCCCACTGCGAGAGCCGGTCCCGGCCCTCGGCGAGGAGCAGCAGCAGATAGCCGGTGCCCGCCAGGAGGAACCACAGCCAGCCCGCGCCGCCGCCGGAGAGGCCGGCCGCCACCGAGTACAGGGCGAGCAGCGGCAGACCGGCCGGGGCCGCCTTGCGGAAGGTGACCGCGAGGACGTCCACCAGGAACCCGATCACCACCACGCCGCCGACCAGCATGAGCCGGATGCCCTCGGTGTCCGGCGCGGGAACCGCGTACCGGCCGACGTCCTCGGCGCCCGCCCGGAACAGCTCGGCGGCGTGCGTCACGGCCCGCGGCCCGGGAAGGAACCAGAGGACCGCCTGCTCACGGGCGAAGATCGCGGTCAGCGCGAGCAGCGCGACCACGGCCTGGGCGAGGAGGGCCGGGGTCCGGGCCGGCCGCACCCGCCGGGCCAGCGCGCCCGCCCCGCTCACCAGGGCGAGCACGAAGGCCGCCGTGAAGATCCAGGTGGCCGGCTTGACCAGCGGGAGCAGGGCCCCGGCCGCCATCAGGGTGGCGGCCCAGGAGGCCAGCGTCAGCCGTGCGCGCCCGCTCATGACCATCCTCCGTAGGGGGTGTCGGCGGCGGCCTCCGCGCGGGCGCCGGCCGCCTGCTGCCACAGCTCGGCGAGCCGCGCCCCGGGCGGCACGGCGAGCGCCGTCCAGCCCGCCTCGCGCAGCTGCCGCACCCGGTCCTCGACCGCCCCGGAGACCGAACCGCCGGTCAGCCAGGCGCCGGAGTCCAGGACGAAGGCGACGGCCGCGCCGGTGCGCCCCCGCATCCGGGCGACGAGCGCGGCCTGCTCCTCGTCGAGGTCGCCGAGGAAGGCGACGAGCAGCCCGTCGCCGCCCGCCCGCAGCACGTCGGAGGCGCGCGAGAGGCCGGCCCCCTCGGAGTGGTCGACGACCGCGAGGGTGTCCATCATCAGACCGGCCGAGTCGGCCGGGTCCTGCACCGAACCGCCGAAGCCCTCGGAGCCCTCGCCGGGCACCGCGCTGCCGGTGTCGGTGAGCAGCCGCACCGTGTAGCCGCGCTCCAGCATGTGGACGAGCGCGGAGGCGGTCCCGGAGACCGCCCACTCGAAGGCGGAGTCGGGGCCCGCGCCCCGGTAGGCGACCTCGCGGGTGTCGAGGAGGACGGTGCAGCGGGCCCGCTGCGGCTGCTCCTCGCGCCGGACCATCAGCTCGCCGTAGCGGGCGGTGGAGCGCCAGTGCACCCGGCGCAGGTCGTCGCCGTGGCGGTAGGCGCGGGGGATGACGTCGTCGTCGCCGGAGAGGGCGAGCGCCCGCCGCTGCCCCTCGCCGTGCCCGGCGGCCTCGCCGAAGAGCCCGACCGGCGGCAGGACCTCGGTCCTGGGCACCACGGTGAGGGTGTCGTACGCGCTGAAGGAACGGGTCAGCTCGCACATCCCGAAGGGGTCGCTCAGCCGCAGCTGGAGCGGCCCGAGCGGGAAGCGGCCGCGCAGGTCCGAGCGGACCCGGTAGGACACCTCGCGCCGCCCGCCCGCCTCGACCCGGTCGAGGACGAACCGGGGACGGGACCCCAGCATGTACGGCACGTGGTCCTGGAGCATGAGCAGCCCGGTGGGCAGCTTGGAGACGTTCTCCATCCGCAGCTGGACCCGGGCCTCGGTGCCCGTCTCCACCCGCTGCGGGGTCAGCAGCCGCGAGGCCGCGACCCGGTAGCGGGTCCGGTGCAGCACGAGGACGCAGACCAGCGGCAGGACGGCGAGCAGCAGCCCGACGCGCAGCAGGTCGGCCTGGCCGAGGACGTACGCGCAGACGGCGGCGGCCACCCCGGCGGCGAGGAAGGACCGGCCGCGGGTGGTGAGGCCGCTCAGGGCGGCCCGCAGCCCGCCCCGGTCGTCGTCGCCCCGCTGCCCGTCCGGCACGGCGGCGCTCGTCATCACAGCCGCCGGGCGCCGGGCTGCTGCTGGCCGTAGAGCGGCCCGGCGGGCGGGGCCGAGGCCGGTACGGGGGTGCGCTGCAGGATGTCGTGGACGACCTGCTCGGCGGTGCGCCGGTTCAGCTGGGCCTGCGCCGTCGGCAGCAGCCGGTGGGCGAGGACGGGCGCGGCGAGGGCCTGGAGGTCGTCGGGCAGCACGTACTCGCGGCCGCTGAGCGCGGCGGAGGCCCGGGCGGCCCGCAGCAGGTGGAGCGTGGCCCGCGGGGAGGCGCCGAGCCGCAGGTCGGGGTGGGTGCGGGTGGCGGCGATGAGGTCGACCGCGTACCGGCGCACGGCGTCGGCGACGTGCACCGCGCGCACCGCCTCGATCAGCTTGAGGACGTCGTGGGCGTGGGCCACCGGCTGGAGGTCGTCCAGCGGGGACACCGAGCCGTGCACGTCGAGCATCTGGAACTCGGCCTCGGCGCTCGGGTAGCCGATGGAGACCCGGGCCATGAAGCGGTCGCGCTGGGCCTCGGGCAGCGGATAGGTGCCCTCCATCTCGACCGGGTTCTGCGTGGCCACGACCATGAACGGGCTGGGCAGCTCGTACGTCTGCCCGTCGATGGTGACCTGCCGCTCCTCCATGGACTCCAGGAGCGCGGACTGCGTCTTCGGCGAGGCGCGGTTGATCTCGTCGCCGATCACGATCTGGGCGAAGATCGCGCCCGGCTTGAACTCGAACTCCCGGCGCTGCTGGTCGAAGATCGACACGCCCGTGACGTCCGAGGGCAGCAGGTCGGGGGTGAACTGGATGCGGCGCACCGAGCAGTCGATGGACCGGGCCAGCGTCTTGGCCAGCATGGTCTTGCCGACGCCGGGCACGTCCTCGATGAGGAGGTGTCCCTCGGCGAGCAGCACGGTCAGCGAAAGCCGTACGACCTCGGGCTTGCCCTCGATCACACTCTCCACCGACCTGCGGACGCGCTCCACAGTGGCGGTCAGATCAGTGAGGCTCGCTCGATCGTCATAGGTCGTCACCCGGCCCTCCTCGGCCTTCCGAAACACACGGACACCTGCCCCCGGTGGGATCTGTCGGGGGGTGTCCACCCGGGCATTCTTGTTGGCCCGGCCGGGTCGTGTCACTCGGCTGCCGGCAAGTACGGAGGAAATGCCGGAGTTTGGACCGTTAAGCCTGGCCGACGGCGGGGGTGTCCGACGGGCCGATCCCGCGCGGCGGCCCCTCGTCCCGGAGGCCGGCGCGGTGCGGACGGCGAGGGACGCGGCTCCGCGCGGCCCGCCGCGCGAGGGGGCGGAGGACGTCAACGAGCCCCGGTGTGAGCTGACCCACAGGAGGGAGAGCCGCACCCCGAACGAGTGAGCCGTCCGGAATGTCCGACGGGACCGCCGGGGCCGTGCGACGCGCCAGCGGGTTGATTGACCGGCGGGTCCGGTGGACTAAAGTGACGCGAAGTTCACGGAGACAACGAGCGATTTCCGCGGTTTCTCCCCCGTGTGCGCGGCGGTACCCACGGCTCGGCCTCCTCCCGCTCGCCGGTCGGCCGACGCGCCCTTCCGGCGCCGGACGACCGCTTCTCCCCAGCGAGCGGGCGGGGACCCGGCGGTGCGTCCCCCGCGCCCGACTTGAGAGGGCGCATTGAGCAACGACCGACACGTCCCGGTGATGCTCCAGCGGTGCCTGGACATGTTGGCCCCCGCCCTGGAGCGCCCCGGCGCGGTCGTCGTCGACTGCACCCTGGGGCTCGGCGGCCACAGCGAGGCCCTGCTGAAGAGGTTCCCTGAGGTGCGGCTCGTCGCCCTCGACCGGGACAAGGAGGCCCTGCGGCTCTCCGGCGAACGGCTCGCCCCCTACGGGGACCGCGCCACCCTCGTCCACGCGGTGTACGACGAGCTGCCCGAGGTCCTCGACCGGCTCGGCATCCCGGCGGTGGACGGCGTCCTCTTCGACCTGGGCGTCTCCTCCATGCAGCTGGACGAGGCCGACCGCGGCTTCGCCTACGCCCAGGACGCCCCGCTCGACATGCGCATGGACCAGTCGACCGGCATCGGCGCGGCCGAGGTCCTCAACACCTACCCGCCCGGCGAACTGGTCCGGATCCTGCGCGCGTACGGCGAGGAGAAGCAGGCCAAGCGGATCGTCTCCGCGATCGTGCGCGAGCGCGAGAAGGAGCCGTTCACCCACAGCGCCCGGCTCGTCGAACTCATCCGCGACGCCCTGCCCCAGGCCGCCAAGCGCACCGGCGGCAACCCGGCCAAGCGCACCTTCCAGGCCCTGCGCATCGAGGTCAACCACGAGCTCGACAGCGTCGAGCGGGCGATCCCGGCGGCCGTGAAGGCCCTCGCCGTCGGCGGCCGGGTCGCCGTCCTCTCGTACCAGTCGCTGGAGGACCGGATCGTCAAGCAGGTCTTCGCGGCCGGTGCGGCCACCACCGCCCCGCCCGGCCTGCCGGTCGTCCCCGAGAAGTACCAGCCCCGCCTGAAGCTGCTCACCCGCGGCGCCGAGCTGCCCACCGAGGAGGAGGTCGCCGAGAACCGGCGCGCCGCCCCGGCCCGGCTGCGGGGCGTCGAGCGCATCCGGGAAGACGTCCTGTGAGCACGGCGAAGGGGCCCCTCAAAGGGCGGGCCGCGCGGCTCGGACGGCTCATGCCGTCGGGGCCCAGCACGGCCGCCCGCACCCCCTTCGTCCTGCTCGTCGTCGTGCTGCTCGGCGGCGGCCTGATCAGCCTGCTCCTGCTGAACTCGGCGCTCAACCAGGGCTCCTTCAGGCTGAACGAGCTGAAGAACGAGACCACCGAACTCACCGACGAGGAGCAGGCGCTCCAGCGGGACGTGGACGACTACGCGGCCCCCGACGCCCTGGAGCGGCGGGCCCGCGAGCTCGGCATGGTCCCGGGCGGCAGCCCCGCCTTCCTCGGCCCGGACGGCAAGGTGCTCGGCGAGCCCTCGGTCGCGGCCGCGCCGCCGAAGCCGAGCCCGACGCCGACGGCCTCCGCCCCGGCGGACCCGCCGCCCGCCGCCACGGCCTCCCCGGGGCCGCCGGCGGGCGCGGCGGCCGGCCCCGGCGCGGGCCCCACCGGTACCGCCGCCGGCCCGGACCCGACCGCAACCGCTCCGACGACCTCCGGCAGGTGACCGAGCAGTGCCCCCCAAGGAGCCCCCGCGCCGCCGCGTCCCCGGCCCCGCCCGGCCCGCGCGCCCCCGGCCCGCCCCGGCGGCCCCCGGCGGACCCCGCCCGGCCCGGCCCGCCCCGCGCCCGGCGGCCGGACGGACCGCGCACAGGCCCCCGGCCCGCCGGCCCCGCACCATCCGGCTCGGCAACCCCCGCCCCCGGCTGCGCCTGGTCTCCCTCGGCCTGACCCTCGTGATGCTGGTCTTCGTCGTCCGGCTGCTCCAGGTCCAGGCCGTGGACGCCGGTGCGTACGCCGCCAAGGCCGACAAGTACCGCTTCCAGGAGTACACGCTCTCCGCCGAGCGCGGCGAGATCACCGACCGCAACGGCATCGCGCTCGCCGCCAGCGTCGACGCGTACGACATCACCGCCGACCCCAAGCTCTTCACCCCGCAGGAGAGCAAGGTCGCGGACGCCCCCGAGCAGGCCGCCGCCCTCCTCGCCCCGATCCTCGGCAAGCAGCCCGCCGAGCTCGCGAAGAAGCTCCGCACCCCCAAGTCCCGCTACACCCTGCTCGCCCGCAAGCAGACCCCGCAGGTGTGGAACCAGATCAAGGACCTCAAGAAGGTCTACGGGCAGAAGTCCCAGCCCTCCGCCGGGGGCAACGGGATCAACCTCCTCGGCGGCATCCTCAGCGAGCCCAGCACCAAGCGCGTCTACCCGAACGGGGAACTCGCCGCCGGGATACTGGGCTACGTGAACGCCGAGGGCCGGGGCGCCGGCGGCCTGGAGTCGATGCTCGACCCGGAGCTCGCCGGCAAGGACGGCAAGATCCGCTTCACCCAGTCCGGCGGCCGCCAGGTGCCCACCGCCGGCTCCCGGGGCACCCCCGCCGTCCCCGGCTCGAACATCGAACTGACCATCGACCGGGACATCCAGTGGGCCGCCCAGCAGGCCATCACCGAGCAGGTGAAGAAGTCCAAGGCCGACCGCGGCTACGTCATCGTGCAGGACTCCCGCACCGGCGAGGTCCTCGCCCTGGCCAACGCCCCCGGCTTCGACCCCAACGACCTCTCCGCCGCCAACGCCGCCGCCATGGGCAACGCCGCCCTCCAGGACGCCTACGAGCCCGGCTCCACCAGCAAGGTCATGTCCATGGCCGCCGTCCTGGAGGAGGGCAAGGCCGCCCCCGGCACCCACGTCACCGTCCCCAACCGGCTCCACCGCGGCGACCGGCTCTTCAAGGACGACATCGACCACCCGACCTGGTACCTGACCCTCAACGGCGTCCTCGCCAAGTCCAGCAACATCGGCACCATCCTCGCCACCGGCCGGCTCGGCGCCACCCAGGCCGAGTCGAACGAGGTGCTCCACTCCTACCTGCGCAAGTTCGGCATCGGCAGCCCCACCGGCCTCGGCTATCCCGGGGAGACCCCCGGCATCCTCGCCAAGCCCGGCGACTGGTCCACCTCGCAGCAGTACACGATCCCCTTCGGCCAGGGCCTCTCCGTCAACGCGATGCAGGCCGCCTCCGTGTACTCGACCATCGCCAACCGAGGCGTACGGGTCGCCCCCACCCTCGTGCGCGGCACCAAGGGACCCGACGGGCGCTTCGCCCCCGCCCCCCGGCCCGAGGAGTCCCGGGTCGTCAGCGAGAAGACCGCCAAGACCCTCGCCACGATGCTGGAGTCCGTCGTCGACGACCAGGAGGGCACCGGCACCCGCGCCGCGATCCCCGGCTACCGCGTCGCAGGCAAGACCGGCACCGCCAACCGCGTCGACCCCGAACTCGGCCGCTACAAGGGCTACACCGCCTCCTTCGCCGGCTTCGCCCCCGCCGACGAACCCCGCGTCACCGTCTACTGCGCCATCCAGAACCCCACCAGGGGCAGCTACTTCGGCGGCCAGATCTGCGGACCCATCTACAAGAAGGTCATGGAGTTCGCCCTCAAGACCCTCCACATCGCCCCCACGGGCAGCGACCCCGCCCGACTGCCGGTCGTCTTCGACCCCACCCCGTGACACTCCGGGAGCACCAGTGACAACGATCACCCCCCATTCCGGGAACCGGAAATCGAACTCCGGCGAGGCCCCGGGCTCTTTTGGCCCCCCACAGGGTGAGCCCGGTACGCTCACCGCCGTGCCACACGCTGATCAGTACCGAACCACCCCGCCACGGCCGGAGCGGAACCGCCCGACACCCCTGGGCGACCTGGCCGCGCACCTGGGGACCGACACCCCCGGCGACGCCGAGATCTCGGGCATCACCCACGACTCCCGGGCCGTGCGCCCCGGCGACGTGTACGCCGCGCTGCCCGGCGCCCGCGCCCACGGCGCCGACTTCGTCGCCCAGGCCGCCGGACTCGGCGCCGCCGCGATCCTCACCGACCCGGCGGGCGCCGAACGCGCGGCCGCCACCGGCCTGCCGGTCCTGGTCGTCGAGGACCCGCGCGGCCGGATGGGCGAACTCGCCGCCGAGATCTACGGAAGGCCCGGCGCCGACCTCCTGCGGATCGGCATCACGGGCACCTCCGGCAAGACCACCACCGCCTACCTCGTCGAGGGCGGACTGCGCGGCGCCGGACGGCGCACCGGGCTCGTCGGCACCGTCGAGATGCGGATCGGCGACGAGCGCATCAAGTCCGAGCGCACCACCCCCGAGGCCACCGACCTCCAGGCCCTCTTCGCCGTCATGCGCGAACGGGGCGTCGAGGCCGTCGCCATGGAGGTCTCCAGCCACGCCCTCGTGCTCGGCCGGGTCGACGGCTGCGTCTTCGACGTCGCCGTCTTCAACAACCTCAGCCCGGAGCACATGGAGTTCCACTCCGACATGGAGGACTACTTCCGGGCCAAGGCCGGGCTCTTCACGCCCGAGCGCAGCCGCCTGGGCGTGGTCAACCTCGACGACGCGTACGGCCGCAGGCTCGCGAAGGAGGCCGGGGTCCCGGTCGTCACCTTCTCCGCCGAGGGCCGCGCCGACGCCGACTGGCGCGCCGAGGACCTCGTCCTGGGCTCCCACGACTCGACGTTCACCGCCGTCGGCCCGGGGGGCGAGCGGATCGCCGCCACCGCCCCGCTGCCCGGCCCGTTCAACGTCGCCAACACCCTGGCCGCGATCGTCACCCTCGCCGCCGCCGGCCTCGACCCGGAGGCAGCCGCCGAGGGCGTCGCCGCCGTCCCCGGCGTCCCCGGCCGCCTGGAGCGTGTCGACGCCGGCCAGCCGTACCTCGCGGTCGTCGACTACGCGCACAAGACGGACGCCGTCGAATCGGTCCTGCGCTCCCTGCGCGAGGTCACCGAGGGCCGGCTGCACGTGGTCATCGGCTGCGGCGGCGACCGGGACGTCACCAAGCGCGGCCCGATGGGCGCCGCCGCCGCCCGGCTCGCCGACACCGCCGTCCTGACCTCGGACAACCCCCGCTCCGAGGACCCCCTCGCCATCCTCACCGCCATGCTCGCGGGCGCCGCCGACGTCCCGGCGGGGGAGCGCGGCGAGGTGCTCGTCCTCGCCGACCGCGCCGCCGCCATCGCCACCGCCGTCGCCCGCGCCCGGCCGGGCGACACCGTCCTGGTCGCGGGCAAGGGACACGAACAGGGTCAGGAGACCGCCGGAACCGTCCGCCCCTTCGACGACCGCGAGGTCCTGCGCGCCGCGCTCCTCGAACAGCAGGCCGGGACCGCCCCGTCGGGCGGCAGTGCCGAAGCCAGCCACCAGAACAGTCAGGGATGAAGCAGTGATCGCCCTCTCCCTCGCCGAGATCGCCGAAATCGTCGGCGGGCAGGCGCACGACATACCGGATCCGGCCGCCCGGATCACCGGGCCCGTCGTCATCGACTCCCGCGAGGTGCGGGCCGGCAGCCTCTTCGCCGCCTTCGCCGGTGAGCGCGTCGACGGCCACGACTACGCGCGGCGCGCCGTGGAGGCGGGTGCGACGGCCGTGCTCGCCGCCCGCCCCGTCGGCGTGCCCGCGATCGTCGTGGACGACGTCCAGACCGCCCTCGGGGCCCTCGCCCGCGCCGTCGTCGAACGCCTCGGCACCGACGTCGTCGCCCTCACCGGATCGGCGGGCAAGACCTCCACCAAGGACCTGATCGCCCAGGTCCTCGAACGGCACGCGCCCACCGTGTGGACGCCCGGATCGCTCAACAACGAGATCGGCCTGCCCCTCACGGCGCTCCGTGCGACCGACGAGACCCGGCACCTGGTCCTGGAGATGGGCGCCCGCGGCATCGGCCACATCCGCTACCTCACCACCCTCACCCCGCCCCGCATCGGCCTCGTCCTCAACGTGGGCTCCGCCCACATCGGCGAGTTCGGCGGCCGGGAGCAGATCGCCCTGGCGAAGGGCGAGATGGTCGAGTCGCTTCCCACCGAGGCCGAGGGGGGAGTGGCGGTCCTCAACGCCGACGACCCCCTCGTGCGCGCGATGGCCGACCGCACCAAGGCCCGCGTGACCCTGTTCGGAGAAGCGGACGAAGCGGCCGTACGGGCCGAGAACGTCCACCTCACCGAGGCCGGGAGGCCCTCTTTCCGCCTTCACACACCCACCGGGTGCAGCGACGTGACCTTGCGCCTGTACGGTGAGCACCACGTGTCGAACGCGCTCGCCGCGGCCGCCGTCGCGCACGAGCTGGGCATGCCTGTCGAAGAGATCGCCACCGCGCTCTCCGAGGCCGGCTCCCTGTCGCGCTGGCGCATGGAGGTCACCGAGCGTCCGGACGGCGTGACGATCGTCAACGACGCCTACAACGCGAATCCCGAGTCCATGCGAGCCGCCCTGCGCGCGCTCGCGGCCATGGGCAGGGCCGCACAGGCCCGAGGGGCTCGTACGTGGGCGGTGCTCGGCAAGATGGCCGAGCTCGGGGACGCATCGCTCGTCGAGCACGACGCGGTCGGACGGCTCGCCGTCCGACTCAACGTCAGCAAGCTCGTGGCGGTCGGGGACAGGGAAGCGTCCTGGCTGCAACTGGGCGCATATAACGAGGGTTCGTGGGGTGAGGAGTCGGTGCACGTGTCCGACGCGCAGGCGGCGGTCGACCTGTTGCGCAGTGAGCTGCGCCCGGGGGACGTCGTCCTTGTGAAGGCTTCCAGGTCGGTCGGTCTCGAACAGGTCGCCCTGGCTCTCCTCGACACCGAGGGCGAGGTCACCGGCCGATGAGGCAGATCCTCTTCGCGGGGGCCATCGGGCTCTTCCTGACCCTGATCGGCACCCCGCTGCTCATCAAGCTGCTCGCGCGCAAGGGGTACGGGCAGTTCATCCGGGACGACGGCCCGCGCGGCCACGCCGGGAAGAAGGGCACGCCCACCATGGGCGGCATCTCCTTCATCCTGGCCACGCTCATCGCGTACGCGCTGGCCAAGGTCATCACCGGCGAACCCGTCTCGTACTCCGGCCTGCTCGTCCTCTTCCTGATGGCGGGCATGGGCCTGGTCGGCTTCCTCGACGACTACATCAAGATCGTCAAGCAGCGGTCGCTCGGTCTGCGGGCCAAGGCGAAGATGGCCGGACAGCTGATCGTGGGCATCGCCTTCGCGGTGCTCGCGCTCCAGTTCTCCGACTCCCGGGGGCTCACCCCGGCCTCCGAGAAGCTCTCCTTCATCACGGACTTCGGCTGGACCATCGGCCCGGTGCTCTTCGTGGTCTGGGCGCTCTTCATGATCCTGGCCATGTCCAACGGCGTGAACCTGACGGACGGTCTGGACGGCCTGGCCGCCGGCGCCTCGGTGATGGTCTTCGGCGCGTACACCTTCATCGGGCTCTGGCAGTTCCAGGAGTCCTGTGCCAACGCGCTGACCCTCACCAACCCGAACGCCTGCTTCGAGGTCCGCGACCCGCTCGACCTCGCGGTCGTGGCCTCCGCCCTCATGGGAGCCTGCTTCGGCTTCCTGTGGTGGAACACCTCGCCCGCCAAGATCTTCATGGGCGACACCGGCTCGCTCGCCCTCGGCGGCGCCCTCGCCGGCCTCGCCATCTGCTCCCGCACGGAGCTCCTCCTCGCGCTGCTCGGCGGCCTGTTCGTGCTGATCACGATGTCCGTGGTCATCCAGGTCGGCTCGTTCAAGATGACCGGCAAGCGCGTCTTCCGGATGGCCCCCCTCCAGCACCACTTCGAACTCAAGGGGTGGTCCGAGGTCCTGGTCGTCGTCCGGTTCTGGATCATCCAGGGCATGTGCGTCATCGTGGGCCTGGGCCTCTTCTACGCGGGATGGGCAGCGGACAAGTGACACAACGGCTCGACTGGAACGGCAAGCGGGTCACCGTCGCGGGACTCGGCGTCTCCGGCATCCCGGCCGCCCGCGTCCTGCACGGCCTCGGCGCGCGCGTGACCGTCGTCGACGACGGCGACGACGAGCGCTCCCGGGCCCAGGCCGCCGCGCTGGAGGCCGAGGGCGTCACCGTCCGCCTCGGCGACGGGGCGACCCTGCCGTCCGGCACCGAGCTGATCGTCACCGCCCCCGGCTGGCGCCCCGACAAGCCCCTCTTCGCGGCCGCCGCCGAGGCGGGCGTGGAGGTCTGGGGCGACGTCGAGCTGGCCTGGCGGCTCCGGGGCCCGGGAGCCGCCCCCTGGCTCGCGGTCACCGGCACCAACGGCAAGACCACGACCGTGCGGATGCTCGCCTCGATCCTGGAGGCGGCCGGACTGCGGACCGCCGCCGTCGGCAACATCGGCGTCTCGCTCCTCGACGCCGTCCTCGGCGACGAGGAGTACGACGTGCTCGCCGTCGAACTCTCCAGCTACCAGCTCCACTGGGCGCCCTCGGTCCGCGTCCACTCGGCCGCCGTCCTCAACCTGGCGCCCGACCACCTCGACTGGCACGGCTCCATGGAGGCGTACGCCGCCGACAAGGGCCGGATCTACGAGGGCAACCAGGTCGCCTGCGTGTACAACGTGGCCGACGAGGCGACCGAGGACCTGGTCCGCGCGGCCGACGTCGAGGAGGGCTGCCGGGCGATCGGCTTCACCCTCGGCACCCCCGGCCCCTCCGAAGTCGGCGTCGTCGAGGGCCTCCTCGTCGACCGGGCCTTCGTCGAGAACCGGCGGGAGAACGCCCAGGAGCTGGCCGAGGTCGCCGACGTGCAGCCCCCGGCCCCGCACAACATCGCCAACGCCCTCGCGGCCGCCGCCCTGGCCCGCGCCTTCGGCGTCGACGCCAAGGCCGTACGGGACGGCCTGAAGGCCTTCCGGCCCGACCCGCACCGCATCGAACTGGTCGAGGAGGTCGGGGGAGTCACCTACGTCGACGACTCCAAGGCCACCAACACCCACGCGGCGGAAGCCTCCTTGGCGGCCTACGACCCGATCGTCTGGATCGCCGGCGGCCTCGCCAAGGGCGCGACCTTCGACGAGCTCGTCCAGAAGTCCGCGAAGCGGCTGCGCGGGGCCGTCCTGATCGGCGCCGACCGGGCCCTGATCCGCGAAGCCCTGGCGCGACACGCCCCGGAGGTCCCGGTGGTCGACCTCGACCGGACCGACACTGGGGCGATGTCCGAGGCGGTCCGCGAGGCGGCCCGGCTCGCCCGCCCCGGGGACACGGTCCTGCTCGCCCCGGCCTGCGCCTCGATGGACATGTTCACCAACTACAACAAGCGCGGCGAGGCCTTCGCGGACGCGGTCCGCGCCCTCGCCGCCACCGGTGACGCCTGACCCGACCAGGAGGAGGGTCCGGCCGCACCGGACACGACCGGAGGGGACGGCGACCATGCCGAGCAAGATCGCCGGAACGCGCCGGCCCTCCGCCGCACGCGGCGGGGGGCGGGCTCCCGCGACCCCGCGGCGGGCGCGCGGCGGAGGGGTCCGGGGACTCCACGAGCGGGCCAGGAAGGCCTGGGACCGCCCTCTCACGGCGTACTACGTGATCATCGGCGCCGGGATGCTCATCACCGCCCTCGGGCTCGTGATGGTCTACTCCGCCTCGATGATCACCGCGCTCCGCTACGAGCTGGTGCCGTCGTACTTCTTCCGGAAGCAGTTCTTCGCCGCGCTCCTCGGCACCGGACTGCTCCTGGCCGCCTCCCGGATGCCGGTGAAGCTGCACCGGGCGCTCGCCTACCCGATCCTGGTCGGCGCGGTCTTCCTGATGGTCCTCGTGCAGGTCCCCGGGATAGGGCACAGCATCGGCGGCAACCAGAACTGGATCTCGCTGGGCGGCCCGTTCATGCTCCAGCCCAGCGAGTTCGGCAAGCTGGCGCTGATCCTGTGGGGGGCCGACCTGCTCGCCCGCAAGCAGGACGTGAAGCTGCTCACCCAGTGGAAGCACATGCTGGTGCCGCTGGTCCCGGTGGCCTTCCTGCTGCTCGGGCTCATCATGCTCGGCGGGGACATGGGCACCGCGATCATCCTCACGACGATCCTCTTCGGCCTGCTGTGGACGGCCGGGGCGCCCACCCGGCTCTTCGTCGGGGTGCTCGCGGTGGCCGGCGCCCTCGGGGCGCTGCTCATCAAGACGAGCCCGCACCGGATGGACCGCTTCCAGTGCATCGGCGCCTCCGACCCGGGCGGCGAGGGAGCCCCCTGCCTCCAGGCCGCGCACGGAATCTACGCTCTGGCGTCGGGCGGATGGTTCGGATCCGGACTCGGTGCGAGCGTGGAGAAATGGGGCCAACTCCCCGAGGCCCACACCGACTTCATCTTCGCGGTGGCCGGTGAGGAACTGGGCCTCGCGGGGACGCTGTCGGTACTCGCCCTGTTCGCGGCTCTAGGCTATGCGGGTATCCGCGTGGCCGGAGGCACGGAGGACCCCTTCGTGAGGTTCGCCGCGGGAGGTGTGACCACCTGGATCACGGCGCAGGCCGTGATCAACATCGGTGCGGTGCTCGGCCTGCTGCCGATCGCCGGTGTCCCGCTCCCGCTGTTCTCCTACGGAGGGTCGGCCCTGCTGCCGACCATGTTCGCCGTCGGGCTCCTCATCGCCTTCGCGCGACAGGAACCCGCCGCGAAAGCGGCCCTGGCCATGCGCCGCCCCGGCCGGGGCAAGCGGGTCGGGAAGAGATGGAAGTCGATGCGACGGCGCGTCAAGAAGCGCCCGTCCGGAGAGCGGTGAATTTCGGTGCATGTCGTACTCGCCGGCGGGGGGACCGCCGGCCACATCGAGCCCGCGCTCGCCCTCGCGGACGCCCTGCGCAGGCAGGACCCCGGCACGGGGATCACGGCGCTCGGCACGGAGAAGGGTCTGGAGACCCGGCTCGTGCCCGAGCGGGGCTACGAGCTGGCGCTCATCCCCGCCGTACCGCTGCCCCGCAAGCCCACCCCCGAGCTGATCACCGTCCCCGGGCGGCTGCGCGGCACGATCAAGGCGGCCGAGCAGGTCCTGGAGCGCACCAAGGCGGACTGCGTGGTCGGCTTCGGCGGCTACGTGGCGCTGCCCGGCTATCTGGCCGCCAAGCGGCTCGGGGTGCCGATCGTGGTCCACGAGGCCAACGCCCGGCCCGGCCTGGCCAACAAGATCGGTTCGCGGTACGCGGCCGGGGTCGCCGTCGCCACCCCGGACAGCAAGCTCCGCAACGCCCGCTACATCGGCATCCCGCTGCGGCACACCATCGCGACCCTCGACCGGGCCCGGGTGCGCCCCGAGGCGCGCGCCGCGTTCGGGCTCGACCCGAACCTGCCGACGCTGCTCGTCTCGGGCGGCTCGCAGGGCGCCCGGCGGCTCAACGAGGTGATCCAGCAGATCGCCCCGGTGCTCCAGCGCTCCGGCATCCAGATCCTGCACGCGGTCGGCCCGAAGAACGAAATGCCGCGCGTCGACAACATGCCCGGTATGCCGCCCTACGTGCCGGTACCGTACGTGGACCGGATGGATCTCGCGTACGCCGCGGCCGACATGATGCTCTGCCGCGCGGGCGCGATGACCGTCGCCGAGCTCTCCGCCGTCGGGCTGCCCGCCGCGTACGTCCCGCTGCCCATCGGCAACGGCGAACAGCGGCTCAACGCCCAGCCGGTGGTCAAGGCCGGCGGCGGGCTCCTCGTCGACGACGCGGAGCTCACGCCGCAGTGGGTGCAGGGCAACGTCCTGCCCGTACTGGCCGATCCGCACCGGTTGTACGAGATGTCCCGCGCCGCCGCCGAGTTCGGCCGCCGGGACGCCGACGACCTGCTCGTCGGCATGGTGTACGAGGCGATCGCCGCCCGCCGCCAGGCGTAGCGCGGCGCTCCGGACGGAAGGGCAGGAGGCGCCGGGTGGCAACCGCACCGACGACCGCCGAGAAGGGCGGCGCACGCGGGTCGAAGGGGTCGTCGGACGGTCCGTCCCGGCCGGGCGACTGGAATCGAAGGTTCCGGTTGCCCGCGCCCCGGGTCCTGTTCTCCGCGCTCGGCCTCGCCGCGGCCGCCGTCGGCGCGGTCTGGGCGCTCTACGGGTCGGACTGGTTCCGTGTGGAACGTGTGAAGACTTCCGGCACGCGGGTCCTGACCCCGGCCGAGGTCGAGCGGGCCGCCGCCGTCCCGGTCGGCGCCCCGCTCGCCTCCGTCGACACCGACGCGATCGCGGCCCGGACCCGGCAACTCCTGCCGCGGATCGAGTCGATCGAGGTCGTGCGGTCCTGGCCGCGCGGAATCGATCTGAAGGTGACGGAACGGAAGCCGGCCCTGCTCATCGAAAAGGGCGGAAAGTTCACCGAAGTGGACATGGCCGGCGTGCGGTTCGCCACCGTCGCCACCGCCCCCCGGGGCGTCCCCCTGCTGGTCCTCGACGCCTCCTCCTCCCCGAGCCTCCGCCGCTTCGGCGCGGACCGGCTGCTCCGGGAGGCGGTGCGCGTCCGGGGTGAACTCCCGGCGGAAATCGCCCGGAACACCCGTGTCGTCCGCGTCACCTCGTACGACTCCGTCACCCTGGAGCTGACCGGCGGCCGCACCGTCTTCTGGGGGAGCGGCGAGCACGGCCCGGTCAAGGCGCGGGTCCTCACCGCTCTTCTGAAGGCCACTCCCAAAGCGGGGCACTTCGATGTAAGTGCTCCCACGGCGCCTGCCTCGTCGGGGAGTTGACGGGCATCGCCGCTGGCCAGCACCCTGGTTGGCCACCGCTACGGGTGATCACATAGGGTGAAAAGAAAAACGGGAGGTTCGGCGTGTTCGTTGAACGTGCGCCGCTTGTCGACTTAGTGTCCTGTTCGGAAGAGTCCAGCGAACAGAGACACTGGTAACCCTAAACTTCAACGTTAGGGTTCGGGTCGGCGTTTCGGACCGTCCCAATCGGCATCCGTCGTCGCAGCGCGGCCAACCGCGCGGTGGCGACACGTAACTCGAGGCGAGAGGCCTTCGACGTGGCAGCACCGCAGAACTACCTCGCAGTCATCAAGGTCATCGGTGTCGGCGGCGGTGGTGTCAATGCCATCAACCGAATGATCGAGGTCGGCCTCAAGGGCGTCGAGTTCATCGCGATCAACACCGACGCGCAAGCGCTGTTGATGAGCGACGCCGACGTCAAGCTCGACGTCGGCCGTGAACTCACCCGCGGCCTCGGCGCCGGGGCGAACCCGGCCGTCGGTCGCAAGGCGGCAGAGGACCACCGCGAGGAGATCGAGGAGGTCCTCAAGGGGGCCGACATGGTCTTCGTCACCGCCGGCGAAGGCGGCGGCACCGGCACCGGCGGCGCCCCCGTCGTCGCCAACATCGCGCGCTCGCTCGGCGCCCTCACGATCGGTGTGGTCACCCGGCCGTTCACCTTCGAGGGACGCCGCCGCGCCAACCAGGCGGAGGACGGCATCGCCGAGCTCCGCGAAGAGGTCGACACCCTCATCGTCATCCCCAACGACCGGCTGCTCTCGATCTCGGACCGCCAGGTCTCCGTGCTCGACGCCTTCAAGTCGGCCGACCAGGTCCTCCTGAGCGGTGTCCAGGGCATCACCGACCTCATCACCACCCCGGGTCTGATCAACCTCGACTTCGCCGACGTCAAGTCGGTCATGTCCGAGGCCGGATCGGCCCTCATGGGGATCGGCTCCGCCCGCGGCGACGACCGCGCGGTGGCCGCCGCGGAGATGGCGATCTCCTCGCCGCTCCTGGAGGCCTCCATCGACGGCGCCCGCGGCGTGCTGCTCTCCATCTCCGGCGGCAGCGACCTCGGCCTCTTCGAGATCAACGAGGCCGCGCAGCTGGTCAGCGAGGCGGCCCACCCCGAGGCCAACATCATCTTCGGCGCCGTCATCGACGACGCCCTCGGCGACGAGGTCCGGGTCACCGTCATCGCGGCCGGCTTCGACGGCGGCCAGCCGCCGGCCCGCCGGGACAACATCATCGGCTCGGTCTCCGCCAAGCGCGAGGAGCCCGCCCCGGCGCCCCGCGCCACCGAGACCTCCCGCCCGCTGGGCGGCCTCGGCACGGTGACCCCGCGCGAGGACCCGGCCCCCGCGCCGGTCGAGCCGCCCGCCCCGGCCGTCAACGAGACCCCGCTGACCCCGGCCCCGCCGGTGGTCCCCCCGGCCCGTCCGTACGCGGACAGCCAGGCCGAGGAGCTGGACGTCCCGGACTTCCTGAAGTGATAGGACGGCGCTTCGACGCGAACGGCGCGCACTTCGCCTTCACCGACCGGTGGGGCGGGGTGAGCGCCGTTCCGTACGAGGAGCTCAACCTCGGCGGCGCGGTGGGCGACGACGCCGGGGCCGTGCTCGCCAACCGGTCGCTCGCCGCCGGGGCCCTCGGGCTCGACCCGGCCCGGACGGTCTGGATGAACCAGGTGCACGGCGCGGACGTGGCCGAGGTCGAAGGACCCTGGGGGGACGCGGAGATCCCGTCCGTCGACGCGCTCGTCACCACCCGGAGCGGGCTCGCCCTCGCCGTCCTCACCGCCGACTGCGTCCCGGTCCTGCTCGCCGACCCCGTCGCCGGGGTCGCGGCCGCCGCCCACGCCGGACGGCCCGGCATGGTCGCCGGGGTCGTCCCGGCCGCCGTGCGGGCCATGACCCGCCTCGGCGCCGACCCCGCCCGCATCGTCGCCCGCACCGGACCGTCCGTCTGCGGACGGTGCTACGAGGTGCCGGCGACGATGCGCGACGAGGTCGCGGCCGTCGAGCCGGCCGCCGCGGCGGAGACCTCCTGGGGGACCCCCGCCGTCGACGTCGCCGCCGGAGTGCGCGCGCAGCTCGAACGGCTCGGGGTCCGGGACGTGGAGGACGCCGGGGTCTGCACCCTGGAGTCCCGCGACCACTACTCGTACCGCCGCGACCGCACCACGGGGCGACTCGCGGGATATGTCTGGTTGGACGCCGAGCCCTCCCGGGGCGCGGGCTCCGGATCCCCGGCAGGAAAGAGCTGATGACGGACCGCACGGCGGAACTCGCCGAGAACCTGGCCCGGGTGGAGGCGCGCATCACCGCCGCCTGCGCCGCCGCGGGACGCGCGCGCGAGGAGGTCACCCTGATCGTGGTGACCAAGACCTACCCCGCGAGCGACGTGAGAATCCTCCACGGCCTGGGCGTTCGGCACGTCGCCGAGAACCGGGACCAGGACGCCGCCCCCAAGGCGGCCGCCTGTGCCGATCTCGACCTCACCTGGCACTTCGTGGGCCAGTTGCAGACGAACAAGGTCAAATCGGTGGCGGGTTATGCCGATGTGGTGCAGTCCGTCGACCGTTCCAGGCTCGTCTCCTCCCTCTCCGCCGCCGCGGAGAGGCGGGGGCACGAACTCGGCTGCCTGATCCAGGTCGCGCTCGACGCGGAGTCCGGCGAGCGGGGCGACCGCGGCGGCGTCGCGCCGGACGGGATCGAGGAGTTGGCGGCTGCCGTGGACGCCGCCCCCGGACTGCGGCTCGACGGTCTGATGACGGTCGCCCCGCTCGCCGGACCGTACGCGGGCGAACCCCGGGCGGCCTTCGACCGGCTGATGGATTTGTCGACTGCCCTGCGCGCGACCCGTCCTGCTGCGAACATGGTGTCGGCAGGGATGAGCGGAGACCTCGAAGAGGCCGTCGCCGCCGGGGCGACACACGTACGCGTCGGTACGGCGGTACTCGGAGTCCGCCCGAAGCTCGGGTAACGTCGCGAAGCAAGTCGGACCACAGCAGAAAATATGGTCATTCCGCAGAACGGCGGGACGACCCGTGGATCGCCGGCACTTGGTGACAAGGCCGATCCACCACAGAGCGGAGGAATCGGAGCATGGCCGGCGCGATGCGCAAGATGGCGGTCTACCTCGGCCTCGTGGAGGACGATGGGTACGACGGCCGGGGCTTCGACCCCGACGACGACTTCGAACCCGAGCTGGAGCCGGAGCCCGAGCGCGAGCGGCGTCACGCCCCCCCGCGCCAGGTGGAGCACGAGGAGCCGGTGCGCGTGGTGAAGCCCCCGGCCCCCCGGGAGCCCGTCGCCCATTCCGTCCCGGTACTCGCCGAAAGCGGACGTCCGGCCCGAATTGCCCCCGTGGCATCCATCACACCCGAACGCCCGAGCCTGGAGAAGAACGCACCGGTGATCATGCCCAAGGTCGTGTCCGAGCGGGAGCCCTACCGCATCACCACGCTGCACCCCCGGACCTACAACGAGGCCCGTACCATCGGGGAACACTTCCGCGAGGGCACCCCCGTGATCATGAACCTCACGGAGATGGACGACACGGACGCGAAGCGACTTGTCGACTTCGCCGCCGGACTCGTCTTCGGGCTCCATGGCAGCATTGAGCGCGTGACGCAGAAGGTGTTCCTGTTGTCGCCTGCTAACGTCGATGTCACGGCGGAGGACAAGGCCCGGATCGCAGAGGGCGGATTCTTCAACCAGAGCTGAGAACACAGGAACCGGACGGGCCGGTCGCGAGGGCGACCGGACGAGCGAGAGCACGCAGGCCAGGGGAGAGGGAAACGCGGGATGGGCGTCGCACTACAGGTGGTCTACATCGTGCTGATGTGCTTCCTCGTCCTCCTGATCGTCCGGCTTGTCATGGACTACGTCTTCCAGTTCGCCCGTTCATGGCAACCCGGTAGGGCGATGGTGGTCGTCCTTGAGGCCACCTACACTGTCACCGACCCACCGCTCAAGCTCCTGCGGCGGCTCATCCCGCCGCTGCGTCTCGGGGGCGTGGCACTCGACCTGTCCTTCTTCGTTCTGATGATCATCGTGTACATCCTGATCTCCATCGTGAGCAGTTTCGCGAGGTGAGTGAGGTGCGTGTGGACGATACGGTCTTGCCGACTGCCGACGACTACGTAGAGGTGAAGAAGAGATGCCGCTGACTCCCGAGGACGTGCGGAACAAGCAGTTCACGACCGTCCGCCTTCGAGAAGGCTATGACGAGGACGAGGTCGATGCCTTCCTCGACGAGGTCGAAGCCGAGCTGACCCGCCTGCTTCGCGAGAACGAGGACCTGCGCGCCAAGCTGGCCGCCGCGACGCGCGCCGCCGCGCAGAACCAGCAGCAGCAGAACATGCGCAAGCCTCCGGAGCAGCAGGATCGTCCCGTCGGTCCCGGCGCGCCGGTACCCGCCGCCATATCCGGACCGCCGGTCCAGCAGCAGCCGCCGCAGATGGGCCCGCCGCAGCTGCCCTCCGGTGCCCCTCAGCTTCCCGCCGGCCCCATGCAGGGCGGCCCCATGCAGGGCGGGCCCATGGGCCCCGGCCCGATGCAGGGCGGCCCCATGCAGGGTGGACCGATGGGTCCCGGCCCGATGCAGGGCGGCCCCATGCAGGGCGGCCCGATGCAGGGTGGACCGATGCAGGGCGGCCCGATGGGTCACCCGCAGCAGATGCAGCAGCAGCAGCCCGCGCAGGGTCCCGGCGGCGACAGCGCCGCGCGTGTCCTCTCGCTGGCACAGCAGACCGCCGACCAGGCGATCGCGGAGGCCCGTTCCGAGGCCAACAAGATCGTCGGCGAGGCGCGCTCGCGCGCCGAGGGCCTGGAGCGGGACGCCCGCGCCAAGGCGGACGCGCTGGAGCGGGACGCGCAGGAGAAGCACCGCGTCGCGATGGGCTCCCTGGAGTCCGCCCGCGCCACCCTCGAGCGCAAGGTCGAGGACCTGCGGGGCTTCGAGCGCGAGTACCGCACGCGTCTGAAGTCGTACCTGGAGTCGCAGCTGCGTCAGCTGGAGACCCAGGCGGACGACTCGCTGGCTCCGCCGCGCACCCCGGCCGCGGCCTCCCTGCCGCCGGCCCCGTCGATGGCCTCGGCCGGCGCCGGTGCGCCGTCCTACGGCGGCGGCACGATGGGTGGCGGCCCGTCCATGGGCGGCGCCCCGTCCTACGGCGGCGGTCAGCAGCAGATGTCCCCGGCGATGACCCAGCCGATGGCTCCGGTCCGTCCGCAGGCACCGCAGCCGATGCAGCAGGCTCCGGCGCCGATGCGGGGCTTCCTGATCGACGAGGACGACAACTGACGGCGGGCGGTCGCGCGACGAGCGCGTAGCCGTCGGCAGGCTACGAGGGCCGGCTCCCGGGAAACCGGGGGCCGGCCCTTCGTCGTGCGCGGTGGGTACGGGGGCGCGGGCCCGGGGAAAGCGGAAGGCCCGGCGCCCCCCGGGAGCGGGGGGGCCGGGCCTTCCGGGGCCCTACGCCTTGCGGAGGCGGAACGTCAGGCCGAGGGCCTCGTCCGTGAACGGAGCGCCGTAGCTGTCGTCGGCCCCGCCGTTCGCGTGGTCCGTCGCCAGGACCTCGTCCGCGATGAGGGCCGCGTGGGCCGTCAGGGCGTCCGTGGTCTCCTCGGAGTCCGAGGTCCAGCGCAGGGCGATGCGGTCGGCGACGTCCAGGCCGCTGTTCTTGCGGGCCTCCTGGATCAGCCGGATCGCGTCACGGGCCAGGCCCGCCCGGCGCAGCTCCGGGGTGATCTCCAGGTCCAGGGCGACCGTCGCGCCCGCGTCCGAGGCGACCGACCAGCCCTCGCGGGGGGTCTCCGTGATGATGATCTCCTCGGGGGTGACGGTGATCGTCTCGCCGTTCACCTCCAGGCTCGCCCCGCCGGAGCGCAGGGCCAGCGAGAGGGCCGCCGCGTCCGCCGCCGCCACCGCCTTCGCCACGTCCTGGACGCCCTTGCCGAAGCGCTTGCCCAGGGCCCGGAAGTTGGCCTTGGCGGTGGTGTCGACCAGGCTGCCGCCCACCTCCGAGAGGGACGCGAGCGAGGAGACGTTCAGCTCCTCCGTGATCTGGGCCCGCAGCTCCGGGGAGAGGGCCGCGAAGCCCGTGGCCGCCACCAGGGCGCGGGAGAGCGGCTGGCGGGTCTTCACGCCCGACTCGGCGCGCGTCGCCCGGCCCAGCTCGACCAGGCGCCGGACGAGCAGCATCTGCTCGGAGAGCGTGCCGTCGATCAGCGCGGCGTCCGCCTCCGGCCAGGTGGCCAGGTGGACCGACTCCGGGGCGCCCGGAGCCACCGGGACCACCAGGTCCTGCCAGACCCGCTCGGTGATGAACGGGGTCAGCGGGGCCATCAGGCGCGTGACCGTCTCCACGACCTCGTGCAGGGTCCGCAGGGCCGCCTTGTCGCCCTGCCAGAAGCGGCGGCGGGAGCGGCGCACGTACCAGTTGGACAGGTCGTCGACGAACGCCGACAGGAGCTTGCCGGTGCGCTGGGTGTCGTACGACTCCATCGCCTCGGTGGCCTCGGCCACCAGCGTGTTCAGCTCGGACAGCAGCCACTTGTCGAGGACCGTGCGGTCGGCCGGGGCCGGGTCCGCCGCGCTCGGCGCCCAGCCGGACGTACGGGCGTAGAGGGCCTGGAAGGCCACCGTGTTCCAGTACGTCAGGAGGGTCTTGCGGACGACCTCCTGGATCGTGCCGTGGCCCACCCGGCGGGCCGCCCACGGCGAGCCGCCGGCCGCCATGAACCAGCGGACCGCGTCGGCGCCGTGCTGGTCCATCAGCGGGATCGGCTGGAGGATGTTCCCCAGGTGCTTGGACATCTTGCGGCCGTCCTCGGCGAGGATGTGGCCCAGGCAGACCACGTTCTCGTACGACGACCGGTCGAAGACCAGGGTGCCGACGGCCATCAGCGTGTAGAACCAGCCGCGGGTCTGGTCGATCGCCTCGGAGATGAACTGCGCCGGGTAGCGGCTCTCGAACAGCTCCTTGTTCTGGTACGGGTAGCCGTACTGCGCGAACGGCATCGAGCCCGAGTCGTACCAGGCGTCGATGACCTCCGGGACGCGGACGGCCTCCAGCGAGCAGCCCTCGTGGGTGCAGGCGAACGTGACCGCGTCGATGTACGGGCGGTGCGGGTCCAGGCCCGACTGGTCGGTGCCGGTCAGCTCGGTCAGCTCGGCGCGCGAGCCCACGCAGGTCAGGTGCCCGTCCTCGCAGCGCCAGATCGGCAGCGGGGTGCCCCAGTAGCGGTTGCGGGAGAGCGCCCAGTCGACGTTGTTGGTCAGCCAGTCGCCGAAGCGCCCGTGCTTGACCGACTCGGGGAACCAGTTGGTCCGCTCGTTCTCCGCGAGCATGCGGTCCTTGACCGCGGTCGTACGGATGTACCAGGACGGCTGCGCGTAGTAGAGCAGCGCCGTGTGGCAGCGCCAGCAGTGCGGGTAGCTGTGCTCGTACGCGATGTGCCGGAAGAGCAGGCCGCGCGCGTCCAGGTCGGCGGTCAGCTTCTCGTCGGCCTTCTTGAAGAAGACGCCGCCGACCAGCGGCACGTCCTCCTCGAAGGTGCCGTCGGGGCGGACCGGGTTCACGACCGGCAGGCCGTACGCCTTGCAGACCTTGAGGTCGTCCTCGCCGAAGGCGGGGGACTGGTGGACCAGACCCGTGCCGTCCTCGGTCGTCACGTACTCGGCGTTGACGACGTAGTGCGCCGGCTCCGGGAACGCGATCAGCTCGAACGGGCGCCGGTACGTCCAGCGCTCCATGTCCTTGCCGGTGAAGGTCTCGCCGGTGGTGACCCAGCCCTCGCCGAGCGCCTTGTCGACCAGCGGCTCGGCGACGACGACCTGCTCGTCGCCGTCGGTGGCGACCACGTAGGTGACCTCGGGGTGGGCGGCGACCGCCGTGTTGGACACCAGGGTCCACGGGGTCGTCGTCCAGACCAGGAGCGCCGCCCGGCCGGCCAGCGGTCCCGAGGTCAGCGGGAAGCGGACGTAGACCGAGGGGTCGACGACCGTCTCGTACCCCTGCGCCAGCTCGTGGTCCGAGAGGCCGGTGCCGCAGCGGGGACACCAGGGGGCGACCCGGTGGTCCTGGACGAGCAGGTCCTTCTCGAAGATCTGCTTCAGCGACCACCAGACCGACTCGATGTACGAGGGGTCCATGGTCCGGTACGCGTCGTCGAGGTCGACCCAGTAGCCCATCCGGGTCGTCAGCTCGGCGAAGGCGTCGGTGTGGCGGGTCACCGACTCGCGGCACTTGTCGTTGAACTCGGCGATGCCGTAGTCCTCGATGTCCTTCTTGCCGGAGAAGCCGAGCTCCTTCTCGACGGCGAGCTCGACCGGCAGGCCGTGGCAGTCCCAGCCGGCCTTGCGGGCCACGTGGTAGCCGCGCATGGTCCGGAAGCGGGGGAAGACGTCCTTGAAGACGCGGGCCTCGATGTGGTGGGCGCCCGGCATGCCGTTGGCGGTGGGCGGGCCCTCGTAGAACACCCACTCGGGGCGTCCCTCGGACTGCTCCAGGGTCTTGGCGAAGACCTTGTTCTCCTGCCAGAAGTCGAGCACGGCGTGCTCGAGGGCGGGCAGGTCGACCTGGGCGGGCACCTGGCGGTACTGCGGCGCTGTCATGCGGCGGACTCTCCTCCGGACGGACGGTTCTGCTTCCGTCGGAGGGACGAGAGCGCTGCTCCCGCGGTACCACCCTCCTTGGCTCCGGACGTGACCGACCCGAGCCCCCTCATTGGGGTCGCGACGCCGGGTCTAGTCGCCGCGCCCGGGGGGCGGCTTTCTTCCGGCGGCTCCGGGGTGATGCTTCACATCGGGCTCGCCCCCGGGCTCTCACCGTCCCCGGGTCGCTCATGGCTGCGTACGACGCTACTCGTCCCCATCCAAGCCTTTCGCTGCGCCCAGTGTACGGGCCCCGGGGAAGGAGGGCGGACCGGTTTTCCCGTGACCCGAATGGCCACACGGGGGGCGCCGGACCCAGTGTGCGGCCATGTGGGGGAGGGGCGGGGCGGATAACCGGGCGGGGAGCCGGGCACAACGGATGCAGGCCGCCCCGGCGGGGGAGCGGGGGCGGGTGGGAACGGCGGCGTGCCCCGTTGCCGCGGGCCCCGGGCCGATTTATCGTCCCAGCACGATTCGCGCGCAAGATCACAAAATGTGAAGGGGCCGCGACATGGTGGCGAAGAAGACCGCCGCGAAGAAGACCACGGCCGGGAAGCGGACGCCGGTCGCCGGGCACCCCACGGGCGCGGAGGAACCGGAGGCCGCCCCGGAGGCGGCCGCCGGGGAGAAGGAGTCCGGGAAGAGGAGGACCGGCAGGGCGGGCGCCGAGAAGGCGGTCGTGAAGAAGGTGGCGGGCGCCGAGAAGGCGGTCGCCAAGAAGGCCGCGGCGGCCAGGAAGGCCGTCGTGGAGAAGACGGGAGCGGCGGCCCCCGCCGTCCCGGACGCGCCCGCCGAGAAGGCCGGGGCGAAGAGGACGGCCGCCGGGAAGGCGCCCGCGCGGAAGCAGACAGGAGCCAGGACGGTGGCAGCGAAGAAGACCGCGGGTGGCGTCACGACCGTCGAGGACGAGGCCGAGGCGTCCCCGGCCCGTGCCGGCGAGCTCGCGGTCCGTCCGGGCGAGGAGCCCTGGACGCCGGAGGAGGTCGCCGAGGCCCGCAACGGGCTCCAGGCGGAGGTGCTGCGGCTCCGCAGCGAGCTCGCCCACTCCCAGGAGGAGCTCACCGGCCTCATGCGGGACTCGGGCGACGGCGCCGGGGACGACCAGGCCGACACCGGGACCAAGAACATCACCCGCGAGCACGAGCTGGCCCTCGCGGCCAACGCCCGGGAGATGCTGGAGCAGTCCGAGCACGCCCTGGAGCGGCTCGACGCCGGCACGTACGGCCTGTGCGAGGTGTGCGGCAGGCCGATCGGCAAGGCCCGGATGCAGGCCTTCCCGAGGGCCACCCTCTGCGTCGAGGACAAGCAGCGGCAGGAACGGCGCGGCTGAGACCGGGCGGGGGCCCACCGCCCGGGCGGTGGGCCCCCCGGCCCCGCCGGTACGGGCCCCGGGCGGCGGCCCGTACCCGCACCGGCGGCCGGGCGCCCTCCCGGCGGACCGCCGGCGCCCCGGTCGCGGGCCCGGGGCCCGGCCCCGGTCGCCGTGGGCGCGGCGCCGTTCGTGGTCTCGGACGACGGGCTCGTACGCCTGTGTCGTACCCTCGGTGCACGGTCAGGCATCGAGGTCGAGGGACTCACTCACGTGGCAGAGGCGGAGCGCATCATCGGTACGCCGGATTCAGCAGGGGCCGACGAGTCGGCCGCCTCCGACGGTACGGACGCCCCCGCGGAGCGTCCCCGGGGCAGGCGCAGGATCGTCGCCCTGTTCGTGGTGGCCGTCCTGGCCTATCTGCTCGACCTCGGCAGCAAGATCCTCGTGGTCGAGAAGCTGGAGGGCCGCGAGCCGATCCGGGTGATCGGCGACCTGCTCCGCTTCGACGCCATCCGGAACCCGGGCGCCGCCTTCGGCATGGGCGAGGCCTTCACGATCATCTTCACCTGCATCGCCGCCGCCGTGATCGTCGTGATCATCCGGCTCGCCCGGAAGCTCTACAGCCTGCCCTGGGCCATCGCGCTCGGCCTGCTGCTCGGCGGTGCGCTCGGCAACCTCACGGACCGGATCTTCCGCTCGCCGGGCGTCTTCGAGGGCGCGGTCGTCGACTTCATCGCCCCCGCGCACTTCGCCGTCTTCAACCTCGCCGACTCGGCGATCGTCTGCGGCGGCATCCTCATCGTGATCCTGTCGTTCCGGGGCCTGGACCCGGACGGGACCGTCCACAAGGACTGACAAGGCATACTCGACGGGTGAGTACGAGTCCCGAGATCCGCACCCTGCCCGTTCCCGATGGCCTGGAGGGCGAGCGCGTCGACGCCGCCATCGCCCGTATGTTCGGGTTCTCCCGTACGAAGGCGGCCGAGCTGGCCGCCGCCGGGAAGGTCCAGGTCGACGGCTCCGTCGTCGGCAAGTCCGAGCGGGTCAGCGGCGGCGCGTGGCTGGAGGTCGAGATGCCGGGCGCGGCCGCGCCCGTGCAGATCGTCGCGGAGCCCGTCGAGGGCATGGAGATCGTCCACGACGACGACGACATCGTCGTGATCATGAAGCCGATCGGCGTCGCCGCCCACCCCAGCCCCGGCTGGACCGGCACCACCGTGATCGGCGGCCTCGCCGCCGCCGGCTACCGCATCTCCACCTCCGGCGCCGCCGAGCGCCAGGGCATCGTGCACCGCCTCGACGTCGGCACCTCCGGCCTGATGGTGGTCGCCAAGTCCGAGTACGCGTACACCTCGCTCAAGCGCCAGTTCAAGGAGCGCACGGTCGACAAGCGCTACCACGCGCTCGTCCAGGGGCACCCCGACCCGATGAGCGGCACCATCGACGCCCCCATCGGCCGCCACCCCCAGCACGACTACAAGTGGGCGGTCACCGCCGACGGCAAGCCCTCCGTCACGCACTACGACCTCATCGAGGCGTACCGCTCGGCCTCGCTGCTCGACATCAAGCTGGAGACGGGCCGCACCCACCAGATCCGGGTGCACATGTCCGCCCACCGCCACCCCTGCGTCGGCGACCTCACCTACGGCGCCGACCCGACGATCGCCAAGCGCCTCGGCCTGACCCGGCAGTGGCTGCACGCCGTCCGCCTCGGCTTCGAGCACCCCGGCGACGGTTCGTGGGTCGAGTTCGCCAGCACCTACCCCGAGGACCTGAGCAGGGCCCTGGACCGGATCGAGGCGGAGAGCCGGTGAGCGCCGCGTACGACGTCCGCGAGGTCCTGGGCGACGAGGACCGCGAGGCCTGCTTCGCGGTCCGCCGCGAGGTCTTCGTCGAGGAGCAGGGCGTGCCCCGGGAGCTGGAGTACGACGCGTACGACGCGACCGCCGTGCACGTGCTCGCGATCCGCGGGGACGGGCTGCCGCTGGGCACCGGGCGCCTGCTGCACGGCGCCGACGCGGTCGGCAGGACCGGCGGCGACGCCTCGGTGGGCTCGCTCGGGCGGCTCGCGGTCGCCAAGGCGGCGCGCGGCCTCGGGGTCGGCGCGGCCCTGGTCCGGGGCATCGAGGACGCGGCGCGCGAGCGCGGTCTGACCGCCGTCGACCTGCACGCGCAGACCCACGCCCTCGGCTTCTACGAGCGGCTGGGCTACGAGGCGTACGGCCCCGAGTTCCCGGACGCGGGCATCCCGCACCGGGCCATGCGGAAGGCGCTGTAGGGCCTGTCCGGGCCGTCCGCCGCGGCGCCCCGGGGACAGTACGTGTGAAAAGAGGCTTACGTGGCAGGCTGAGCCCGTGGATCAATTGGCCCTGCTGTTCCTCCTGCTGCTCGGCGCCCTGCTCACCGTCCCGCTCGGCGAGCGGCTCGGGCTGCCCGCACCCGTCCTGATGACCCTCGTCGGGATCGTGCTGGCCTTCCTGCCCTTCGTGCCGAACGTGGAGATCCCGCCGGAGTACATCCTCCCGCTGGTGCTGCCGCCGCTCCTCTACGCGGCCGTGCAGCGGACCTCCTGGCGCCAGTTCGCGGCCAACAAGCGGCCCATCTTCCTGCTCGCGGTGGCCCTGGTCTTCGTCACCACGGCCGCCGTCGGCGCCGTCGCCAACGCGCTCGTGCCCGGCATCCCGCTGGCCGCCGCCATCGCGCTCGGCGCCCTCGTCGCCCCGCCGGACCCGGTCGCCGCGACCGCCGTCGCGGGCTCCCTCGGGCTGCCCCGCAGGCTCGTGTCGATCCTGGAGGGCGAGGGCCTCTTCAACGACGTCACCGCGATCGTGCTCTACCACGTGGCGATCGCCGCCGCCGTCAGCGGCTCCTTCTCCCTGCCCGGGGCGGCCGGGGCCCTGGTGCTCTCCGCCGTCGTCGCCGTGGTCGTCGGCCTGGGGCTGGGCTGGCTCTCCAACAAGCTCATCGGGTTCCTCGGGGACGCCACCCTCCAGACCGGACTCACCCTCCTCGTCCCCTTCGTGAGCTACGTGCTCGCCGAGGAGCTGCACGGCTCCGGCGTCCTCTCCGTCCTGCTCACCGCGCTCTTCCTGGCCGAGCACGCGGCCGACGCCGACGACGTCATGGGCCGGCTCGCCGGGCAGACCTTCTGGGAGATCGTCGACACCCTCGTGACCGGCATCGCCTTCGGCCTGATCGGCCTGGAGGTCGTCCACGTCTTCGGGTACGCGGACGGGCACGTCCTGGAGATGCTCGGCTGGGGCGCCGCCGTGGCCGGGACGGTCGTCGTCGTCCGGCTGCTGTGGCTGCTGCCCGCCACCTGGCTGGCGAAGAAGATGCACACCCTCCGGGACGTGGACGAGGAGATCCCGGTGAGCTGGCGGGAGACCGTCGTCATGTGGTGGGCGGGGATGCGCGGGGTGGCCTCGGTGGCGCTCGCGCTCGCCGTCCCGCTCACCACCGAGGACGGCGAGCCCTTCCCCGGCCGCGCGGAGATCGTCTTCATCGCCTTCTGCGTGATCCTCACCACGCTCGTCCTCCAAGGGCTCACCCTGCCCACCCTGGTCCGGTGGCTCGGGGTGAAGGCGGACGCCGAGGCCGAACGGGTCCTGGAGCACGATCTCGCGGTCCGGGCCGCGAAGGCGGCCAGGCGGAGGCTGAAGGAGATCGAGGAGGTCGAGGACCTGCCGGAGGAGGTGCAGGAGCGGCTCCAGCGCGGCGCCTTCGACATCGGGGTGCGGATCAGCCCCGACCTCGTGGACGACGAGCGGCGGGCGGCCTTCTCGGAGCGGGTGGACCGCTTCAAGGCGGTGCGGCGCATCCAGAAGGAGATGATGTCGGCCGCCCGGCACGAGGTCCTGGCGGCGCGCAGCGAGCCGGGCGCCGACCCGGAGGTGGTGGACCGGGTGCTCCGCCAGCTCGACGTGCGCAGCATGCGCTGAACGGGGGCGCGGGGGCCCGGCCTTCGGGGCGGGCCCGCGGCGGGTGGCAGGATGACGTCCATGGACATCATGCTTTTCCACTCGGTGTACGGCGCGCGCCCGGCCGTGGAGGCCGCGGCCGACCGGCTGCGGGCCGCCGGGCACCGGGTGTGGACGCCGGACCTCTTCGACGGCTGGACCACCGAGTCGGTGGAGGAGGGCATGGCGAAGCGGGACGAGATCGGCAAGGACGAGCTGCTGAAGCGCGCGATCCTGGCCGCCGCCCCGTACTCGGAGCGCGGTCTCGTCTACGCCGGCTTCTCGCTGGGCGCGTCGGTCGCGCAGACCCTGGCCCTCGGCGACGAGAAGGCGCGCGGCCTGCTGCTCCTGCACGGCACCTCGGACCTCGCGCCGAACGCGTCGGCGGACGAGCTCCCCGTACAGCTGCACGTGGCCGAGCCCGACCCCTTCGAGACGGACGACTGGCTGTCCGCCTGGTACCTCCAGATGGGCCGGGCCGGGGCGGACGTGGAGATCCACCGCTACCGGGGCGCCGGGCACCTCTACACGGACCCGGAGCTGCCGGACTGGGACGCGGAGGCGGCCGAACGGACCTGGGCGGTGGCGCTCGCGTTCCTGGAGGAGCTGGCGGACGCGTCGTAACTCCGTCCGGACGTGCGCCGGGGGCGCGGCGGGAGGCTCTTCCCGCCGCGCCCCCGGTGTGTTCCCGGAGCCGGTCAGCCGCGGTACGCGGTCCAGTGCTGGTTCATCCGGGACACCTGGCCCGCGGTGAACTGGTACATGCAGGAGTCGTACGTGTAGTCCATGAAGTTGTGGATCGGGTCCGCGCCCGCCGTGGTGCAGGTGTCGCGGCCCGTCGGGCACTCGTAGGCCGGGCTCGACTCGGCCGGGGTGTCGGCCACGGAGTCGCCGCTGCCGCCGCAGCCGCCCTGGAAGGTGTGGTACAGCCCCATCCAGTGGCCGACCTCGTGCGTTCCGGTGTCGCCCTGGTTGTAGTTGGCCGCCGAGCCGCCCGGCAGCGAGGCGTCCAGGACGACGACGCCGTCCATCTTCGGGTTGGAGGCGTACGAGGACGGGAAGGTCGCCCAGCCGAGGAGGCCGCCGCCCAGCTTGGCGGTGTAGAAGTTCAGCGCGCCCGCGCCGCCCTTGCGGAGCGTCTGCTTCATCTGCTTCTCGGCGCTGGAGCCGGAGGACAGGTTGTACCAGGTGGAGTTGTTGGTGTAGTCGGTGCCGGCCAGCGTGAACTGGAAGTTGGTGTTCGCGTTGCCGGTGCCCTGGCCGCCGTAGGCCGCGTTGAGGACCGCGATCTGGCTGTTGATCGCGGAGGCGGAGAGCTTGCCCGTCGTCCCGGAGTGGATGACGTGGAAGTAGACGGGGATGCTGACCGCCGCGGCGGCCCGGCCCGAGGCGGCGGCGCGGCCGGCGCCGGCGGCCGCGGCCGGGGAGAGCGACGCCAGTCTCTTCTCGAGGTCGGCGTCCATGGCCTTGGCCCGGGCGGCCGAGACCTCGTTGGGCTCGGCGGCGTGGTGGTCGGCGCCGCGCGCCTTGCGGGCGGCGGAGACGGCGCCGTCCTCGCACTCCTCGGCGGAGAGGGTGGCGGAGGCGCGGTCGCCGGTGGAGGCGCCGGTGGCGACGGGGGCCGAGAGCGGTGCCAGGGCCAGGGTTCCGGCCATGACGGCGGTGCCGATGACACGACGTGACATACGCGGGGATATACGGGCAAGAGCACGCATGGTGACTCCTCGTGGGGGGTGGGGGGAGGAACTTCCTCCGCCACGCCGGGGAGATTACGCGTCCATGTCAGCCGTCGTTGAGGAGTGATCAGGCCCAATCATCCGTCGGGCAATTCGGCGCAACGGGAAGAAAATCTTCTGCGCCTTCCGGAGTTTGAGACGTCGACGTAATGGCCGGGGGGACGGAGGCGGGTGGTGTGTCCGGATTCGATCGCTGGAACTCGCCACCCGCCGTAGCCGTGTGATCTCCCGTTAACAAGAGGGATCATGGCTGGAATTCGACCCTCGTGGAGCCTCAGAGAACCGGCTGGTACACCCGCTCGACACGCTGCGTTCCGCTCGGCGTCCGGTACGAGCGCGCCCAGGCCGCCGTCGCGGCCGGGTCCGCCTTGTCGGAGACCGTGTAGTAGTCCATCTGCGAGCGGGCGGCGGTCACGTCCAGCACGCCGTAGCCGTGGTGGTCCATGTCCACCCACTTCACGTGCCGGTTGGCGGCCTTCACGGCGGTCGCCGCCACCACCGAGAGCGTCCCCGGCGCCACGCTCAGCAGGTCGTCCAGGTTGTCCGAGGTCACCGAGGTGACCACGAACTCGGTCGCCGCCGAGGCCGAGAGCGGATACGTCGCGGCCTTCACCGGCACGTCGTTGGCCCAGGCCATGTGGATGTCGCCGGTCAGGAAGACCGTGTTCCGGACACCCCGCGACGTCAGGTGCGCCAGCAGCTCCCGGCGGTCGTCCGTGTACCCGTCCCACTGGTCCACGTTGACCGCGAGCCCCTCCTTCGGCAGGCCCGTCAGCTCCGCGAGCGGCTCCAGGAGGTGGGCGGGCAGGGAGCCAAAGGCGACCGGCGAGATCATCACCGAGGTGCCGACCAGCTGCCAGGTGGCGTCCGAGCCGGCGAGCCCCGCCTTCAGCCAGTCCAGCTGGGCGCGGCCGGTGATGCTCCGCTCCGGGTCGTCGACCGCCCCGCTGCCCGTCTTCGCCTGGGCCGAACGGAACGAACGCAGGTCGAGCAGGTGCAGATCGGCCAGTCTGCCGAAGCGCAGGCGCCGGAAGACCGTGCCCTCGGTGGAGGCCCGGACCGGCATCCACTCGAAGTACGCCTGCTTGGCGGCCGCCACCCGAGCCGCCCACGCGCCCTCGGCGCCGGGGGTGTGGTTCTCGGCGCCGCCCGTCCAGGCGTCGTTGGCGAACTCGTGGTCGTCCCAGATCGCGATCACCGGGTGCGCCGCGTGCAGCGCCCGGAGGTCCGGGTCCGTCTTGTACTTCCCGTGCCGGGCGCGGTAGTCGGCGAGCGAGACGATCTCGTGGCGCGGCTCGTGGGCCCGGACCGTGCGCGTCGCCTCGGGGTAGGTCCCGCTCGCGTACTCGTACAGGTAGTCGCCGAGGTGGAGCACCGCGTCCAGGTCGGCGCGGGCGGCCAGGTGGCGGTAGGCGGAGAAGTACCCGGCCTCCCAGTTCGCGCAGGAGACCACGCCGAAGCGGACGCCGGGCGCGGCCGCGTCGGCGGCCGGGGCGGTGCGGGTGCGGGCGGCGGGCGAGACCACGCCGTCCGCGGTGAAGCGGAACCAGTAGGCGGTGGCCGGGCGCAGGCCCCGGACGTCCGCCTTCACGGTGTGGTCGGTGGCGGCGCCCGCCGCGGTCGTGCCGGAGGCGACGACCCGGGCGAAGGCGCGGTCCTCCGCGACCTCCCAGCCGACCCGGACGTCGGGGCCGAGGCCGGAGCCGGGCACGGCCTCGGGGGCGGGGGTGACGCGCGTCCAGAGCAGGACGCCGTCGGGCAGCGGGTCGCCGGAGGCGACGCCGTGGAGGAAGGCGGGCGCACCGGTTCCCGCGAGGGCGGGGGAGGCGGTGCCCAGGAGGGCGGGCGCGGCGACGGCGGTGACGGCGGCGGCCTTCACGACGGTGCGGCGGGTGGGAGCGGCGGAGGATATGAAACGACTGGTCACGGACAGTCAGATTACTGACGGGTACGGCCGGGGGCAGGCGAAATCCGGAAGTTCGTCGACTGGTCGCCCCGGGGACGCCCGGGACGTCCGGGGCCGGGCGGGCGGCCCGGACGCGCCTCGGCCCCGGACCGGCGGGTCCGGGGCCGGGAGGGCGCCGCCGGGGCGGGTGTCCCCGGCGGCCTCGAACGGAGGGGCGGCGGGCGTCAGCCCTTGAGGGCCGCCGTGATCGCCGTCGTGAACTGCTCCGGCGTCATCGGCGGGTTGTCGGTGCCCTGGACGGTCACGGGCTTGCCGTCCATCTTCAGCGTGGGGGTGCCCTTGACCCCGCTGTCGTCGAAGGCCTTGTTCATCTTCATCGCCCAGGCGTCGAAGGTGCCCTCCTCGACGTTCTTCTCGAACGCGGCGTTGCCCTTGAGCGCCGGGACCGACTCCGCGACCTCCAGGAGGTAGGAGTCCTCGGCGAACTTGTCGTCGTTCTCCTCCGGGTGGAACTTCGTGGAGTAGAGCGCGGACTTGTACGTCAGGAAGGCCTCCGGGCTCACGTCCAGGGCCGCGCCGAGCGCCGAGAGGGCGTTCTTCGAACCCTCGCCGGGGACGGCGTCGTCGATGAAGGTGGCGCCGACGTACCGGATCTTGTACTTGCCGGCCTCGACGTCCTTCTCGACCGTGGAGCCCACGGCCTGCTCGAAGGTCGCGCAGACCGGGCAGCGCGAGTCCTCGTACAGCTCCAGGGTCTTCTTCGCGGACGCCTTGCCGACGACGACCGTCGTGCCGTTCGCGCCCGAGGTGTTCCTGGGGGCCGTGACGGTCGTGGCCTCGGCCGCCGCCTCCCAGTGGGAGGGCTTGTTGGCCTGCACCACCGCGTAGCCGACGCCGCCGGCGAGGGCCAGGACGGCGACGGCCGAGCCGGCCACGACGAGCTGCCGGCGCGCCCGGTCCTTCTTCGCCCGGCGCTCGCGCTCCTCGCGCAGTCGCTCGCGGGCGGCGGCCTTGTTGGCGTGGCTGTTGCGTGCACTCATGATCGTTTTCTCCGTGGGGTTCCGTGAAAAAGGGGGAGGGGCCGCGGGGCTCGCTCAGACGAGGGCGAAGCCCGGACGCGGCGGCCCCCGCCGCCCCACGGAGTGCACGAGGAGCCGGGTGCGCGAGGACCGGGGCCGGTCCCCGGGGCGCCCGGTGCGCAGGGGCACCGGACCGCCCGTGCGGAAGAAGGCCGCCACGAGCAGCAGCGGCCGGAACGCGAAGGCCTCCACCGCCCCGGCCAGCCGGGCCAGGGCCCGCTCCCCGCCGCGCAGCCAGCACGCCGCCGAGAACCCGACGCCCACGTGGGCCAGGAGCAGCAGCCACGGCAGCGCCGGGTCGGGGGAGGAGAGGAGGGCGGCCGCGTGCCCGTCCTCCGGGGCCGCCACGCCGGGCAGCGGAGCCCCCACGGCGCCGCCGCAGAAGACCTCCACGCCCACCGCGCGCAGCGACCCGGCGACCGGGCCGCCGGAGGGGCCGTAACAGACCGCCTGGCCGCTGGTGAAGAGCGTGTCGGCGGCCAGCTCCAGCGGGACGAGGAGCCCGGCGATCGGGCCGAGGCCGCGCTCGCGGCCGGCCAGCGCGTACGCCACGGCGAAGACCCCGGCGGCGACCGGGACGACCGTCCCCACCGGCAGCGGCACGCCCGAGAGCAGCACGTGGGACGCCACGGACAGCGTCACGACCAGGGTCGTGAAGAACGCCGCCCGCAGCGCCCTCAGCTGCGTCCCTGCCATGTCCATATCGCTCAGGAGTGTCCCACGCGGGCGCGTAAGGGGTCCCTAAAGGGAAGCTGTGGACGTTTCCGCCGGACCCCGGAGCCCCGGGATCCGGCCGTTGCGGAAGAGGTCCACGAAGATCTGGTGGTCCGCCCGGGCACGGGCCCCGTAGGCGTGCGCGAAGTCCACGAGCAGCTCCGCGAAGCCCTCCCCGTCGGCGCCGATCGCCGCGTCGATGGCCCGCTCCGTCGAGAACGGCACGAGCGAGTGGCCGCTGGAGTCGTCCGCCGCCGCGTGCATGGTCGCCGTCGCCCGCCCCAGGTCCGCCACGGTCGCCGCGATCTCGGCCGGGTCGTCGATGTCCGACCAGTCCAGGTCCACCGCGTACGGCGAGACCTCCGCCACCAGCTGCCCCGCGCCGTCCAGCTCCGTCCACCCCAGCCAGGGGTCCGCGTGCGCCTGGAGCGCCCGCTGCGAGATCACGGTCCGGTGCCCCTCGTGCCGGAAGTACCCCCGTACCGCCGCGTCCGTCACGTGGCGGGAGACCGCCGGGGTCTGCGCCTGCTTGAGGTAGATCACGACGTCGTTCTCCAGGGCGTCGCTGTTGCCCTCCAGGAGGATGTTGTACGAGGGGAGGCCGGCCGAGCCGATGCCGATCCCGCGCCGCCCGACCACGTCCTTCACCCGGTACGAGTCGGGGCGGGCCAGGCTGGACTCCGGCAGGGTCTCCAGATAGCCCTCGAAGGCCCCCAGGACCTCGCGGCGGGTGGCCGCGTCCAGCGCGATCGCGCCGCCGCCCGCCGAGAAGCGGCGCTCGAAGTCCCGGATCTCGGTCATCGAGTCGAGCAGCCCGAAGCGGGTCAGCGACCGGGCCGTGCGCAGGGCGCCGAGCAGCGGCCCGCCGGCGGTCCCCAGGGTGAAGCCGGGCGCCTCGTCCCCCTCGGCGCCGGTCGCCAGGGCGTGGATCCGCTCCCGGTAGGCGGCGGCGCAGATCCGCACCAGCTCGGTGATCTGCCCGTCGCTGAGGGCCTTGGCGTAGCCGATCAGGGCGAGCGAGGCCACGAGCCGCTTCAGGTCCCAGGTGAAGGGGCCCACGTACGCCTCGTCGAAGTCGTTGACGTTGAAGACCAGGCGCCCGTTGGCGTTCATGTACGTGCCGAAGTTCTCGGCGTGCAGGTCGCCGTGGATCCAGACCCGGCCGGTCCGCCCGTCCAGGTACGGCCCGCCGTCCGCCTCCTTCTCCAGGTCGGAGTAGAACAGGCAGGCGGTCCCCCGGTAGAAGGCGAAGGCGGATCCGGCCATCTTCCGGAACTTGACGCGGAAGGCCGCCGGGTCGGCGGCGAGCAGCTCGCCGAAGGCGGTGTCGAAGACGGCGAGGACGTGCTCACCGCGCTCGTCGGCGGTGGGCTGGGGGAGCGGCATCGGGATGCCTCCTGGTGGGGTGCGCGCGGGAAGAATGTTCACGACAAATGGGACAGGTGTTCCCTGTCTCACAACGCGCGACCCTAGTCCCGAGTGCCCCGCCGCACCCACCCGCGCGACTAGACTCCGACACCGTCCCCCCAGACCGCCCGCAGCCTGCCTGCCCGCCCGTCGCCCGACCGCCGCGCCCCCGTACGAGGCGCTTCGGGCCGCAGAATTCCCCGGAGGCCTTCCGCCGTGACCAAGCCGCCCTTCACGCACCTCCACGTCCACACCCAGTACTCGCTGCTGGACGGTGCCGCGCGGCTGAAGGACATGTTCGACGCGTGCAACGAGATGGGCATGACGCACATCGCCATGTCCGACCACGGCAACCTGCACGGCGCGTACGACTTCTTCCACACGGCCAAGAAGGCCGGGGTCACGCCGATCATCGGCATCGAGGCGTACGTCGCCCCCGAGTCCCGGCGGAACAAGCGGAAGATCCAGTGGGGCCAGCCGCACCAGAAGCGGGACGACGTCTCCGGTTCCGGCGGTTACACCCACAAGACGATCTGGGCGGCGAACGCCACCGGGCTCCACAACCTCTTCCGGCTCTCCTCCGACGCCTACGCCGAGGGCTGGCTCCAGAAGTGGCCCCGGATGGACAAGGAGACCATCTCCCAGTGGTCCGAGGGCCTGATCGCCTCCACCGGCTGCCCCTCCGGCGAGCTCCAGACCCGACTGCGCCTCGGCCAGTTCGACGAGGCGCTGAAGGCCGCCTCCGAGTACCAGGACATCTTCGGCAAGGACCGGTACTTCCTGGAGCTGATGGACCACGGCATCGAGATCGAGCACCGGGTCCGCGACGGACTCCTGGAGATCGGCAAGAAGCTCGGCATCCCGCCCCTGGTCACCAACGACTCGCACTACACCTACGCGCACGAGGCGACCGCCCACGACGCCCTGCTCTGCATCCAGACCGGCAAGAACCTCTCCGACCCGGACCGCTTCCGGTTCGACGGCACCGGCTACTACCTGAAGTCCACGGACGAGATGTACGCCGTGGACTCCTCGGACGCCTGGCAGGAGGGCTGCCGCAACACCCTCCTGGTCGCCGAGCAGATCGACACCTCCGGCATGTTCGAGGCCAAGAACCTCATGCCGAGGTTCGACATCCCCGACGGCTACACCGAGGTCACCTGGTTCCGCGAGGAGACCATGCGCGGCATGGCCCGCCGCTTCCCCGGGGGCATCCCCGAGGACCGCATGAAGCAGGTCGAGTACGAGATGGACACCATCATCTCGATGGGCTTCCCCGGCTACTTCCTCGTCGTCGCCGACTTCATCATGTGGGCCAAGAAGCAGGGCATCGCCGTGGGCCCCGGCCGCGGCTCCGCGGCCGGCTCGATCGTCGCCTACGCCATGGGCATCACCGACCTCGACCCCATCCCGCACGGCCTGATCTTCGAGCGCTTCCTCAACCCCGAGCGCATCTCCATGCCCGACGTCGACATCGACTTCGACGAGCGCAGGCGCGTCGAGGTGATCCGGTACGTCACGGAGAAGTACGGCTCCGACAAGGTCGCCATGATCGGCACCTACGGCAAGATCAAGGCCAAGAACGCCATCAAGGACTCCGCGCGCGTCCTCGGCTACCCGTACGCCATGGGCGACCGGCTCACCAAGGCCATGCCCGCCGACGTCCTCGGCAAGGGCATCGACCTCGACGGCATCACCAACCCCTCCCACCCGCGCTACAGCGAGGCGGGCGAGATCCGGGCGATGTACGAGAACGAGCCCGACGTCAAGAAGGTCATCGACACCGCCCGGGGCGTCGAGGGCCTGGTCCGGCAGATGGGCGTGCACGCCGCCGGCGTGATCATGTCCAGCGAGCCGATCGTCGACCACGCCCCGATCTGGGTGCGGCACACCGACGGCGTCACCATCACGCAGTGGGACTACCCGCAGTGCGAGTCGCTCGGCCTCCTGAAGATGGACTTCCTGGGCCTGCGCAACCTCACCATCATGGACGACGCCGTCAAGATGGTGAAGGCGAACAAGGGCGTCGACCTCGACCTGCTCGCCCTGCCGCTCGACGACCCCAAGACCTTCGAACTGCTCCAGCGCGGCGACACCCTCGGCGTCTTCCAGTTCGACGGCGGCCCCATGCGCTCGCTGCTCCGGCTGATGAAGCCCGACAACTTCGAAGACATCTCCGCCGTGTCCGCCCTGTACCGGCCGGGCCCGATGGGCATGAACTCGCACACGAACTACGCCCTGCGCAAGAACAAGCAGCAGGAGATCACCCCGATCCACCCCGAGCTGGAGAAGCCGCTCGAAGAGGTGCTCGCGGTCACCTACGGCCTCATCGTCTACCAGGAGCAGGTGCAGAAGGCCGCCCAGATCATCGCCGGCTACTCGCTCGGCGAGGCCGACATCCTCCGCCGCGTGATGGGCAAGAAGAAGCCCGAGGAACTGGCGAAGAACTTCACCATCTTCCAGGCCGGCGCCCGGAAGAACGGCTACAGCGACGAGGCCATCCAGTCCCTCTGGGACGTCCTGGTCCCCTTCGCCGGCTACGCCTTCAACAAGGCGCACTCCGCCGCGTACGGCCTGGTCTCCTACTGGACCGCCTACCTCAAGGCCAACCATCCGGCCGAGTACATGGCGGGACTGCTCACCTCGGTCAAGGACGACAAGGACAAGTCCGCGGTCTACCTCAACGAGTGCCGCCGCATGGGCATCAAGGTGCTGCCGCCCAACGTCAACGAGTCCCAGTCGAACTTCGCCGCCCAGGGCGACGACGTGATCCTCTTCGGCCTCACCGCCGTCCGCAACGTCGGCACCAACGTCGTCGAGTCGATCATCAAGACCCGCAAGTCCAAGGGGAAGTACTCCTCCTTCCCCGACTTCCTCGACAAGGTCGAGGCCGTCGTCTGCAACAAGCGGACCGTCGAGTCGCTGATCAAGGCCGGCGCCTTCGACGAGATGGGCCACACCCGCAAGGGCCTGGTCGCCCACCACGAACCCATGATCGACAACGTGGTCGCGGTCAAGCGCAAGGAGGCCGAGGGGCAGTTCGACCTCTTCGGCGGCATGGGGGAGGAGACGAACGACGAGCCCGGCTTCGGCCTGGACGTCGAGTTCTCCGACGTCGAGTGGGAGAAGTCGTACCTGCTCGCCCAGGAGCGCGAGATGCTCGGCCTCTACGTCTCCGACCACCCGCTCTTCGGCATCGAGCACGTCCTGTCCGACAAGACGGACGCGGCGATCTCCCAGCTCACCGGCGGCGAGCACAGCGACGGCGCGGTCGTCACCATCGGCGGCATCATCTCCGGCCTCCAGCGCAAGATGACCAAGCAGGGCAACGCCTGGGCCATCGCCACCGTCGAGGACCTGGCCGGCTCCATCGAGTGCATGTTCTTCCCGGCCACCTACCAGCTGGTCTCCACCCAGCTCGTCGAGGACACGGTCGTCTTCGTCAAGGGCCGCCTCGACAAGCGCGAGGACGTGCCCCGGCTCGTCGCCATGGAGCTCCAGGTCCCCGACCTGTCGAACGCCGGGACCAACGCGCCGGTGATCCTCACCATCCCCACGGTGAAGGTGACCCCGCCGATGGTCAGCAGGCTCGGCGAGATCCTCAAGCACCACAAGGGCAACACCGAGGTGCGGATCCGGCTCCAGGGCCCGCGCAAGACCACCGTGCTCCGACTCGACCGGCACCGGGTGACGGCCGACCCGGCGCTCTTCGGCGACCTGAAGGTGCTGCTCGGCCCGTCCTGCCTGGCCGGCTGACCCCTCCTCCTCCGAGCGCGCGCAAGGGGCGCGCCCGTCGTCACGGGCGCGCCCCTTTGCCGTACGCGAAAGCCGTCAGTTGTGGCCGAAGCGCTTCTGGCGGCCCTTGCGGGCGACGTCGCTCGGGAGAACCTGGGACGCGCGCTGCGCGGCCTCGGATTCCATCGCCGACTGCTGCGCCTGCTGGGCGCCGCGCTCGGCCGGGGACTGCTGCTTCTGATCGCGGTTCTGGTTCCGGTTCTTGGCCATGGTGATGCCTCCTCAAGGGAATTAGGGGCCAGGGCCGCTGTCAGACTCACATACGGCGTGAAACGTCGCATTTTGGATCATTACGGAGTGTCAGTGCCCCGCCGAGCAGGACATTCGCCACGCCGATGATCCAGTTCCGACCGTCAAGCCACCGGCGGTCGGGCAGACTCGAGGGAAACCCGGAGCAACTTCCGATCCCGAGTCCGACCCCCAGGGCCGAAAGAGGGTGGAACACGTGGACCGCTGCGTCGTCCTGGTGGACGCCGGCTACCTGCTGGGCGCCGCCGCCAGTCTCCTCGCCGGGGAACCCTCCCGTTCCCGGATCACGGTCGACCACGCCGCGCTGATCCAGCAGCTGCGGCAGCGGGCCGAGGCCGAGACCGCGCTTCCCCTCCTGCGGATCTACTGGTTCGACGGCGCGCCCGACCGGGTGCCCCAGCCCGAGCACCGCAGACTGCGCGTGATGCCCCGGGTCACCGTCCGGCTCGGCGCCCTGACCAGGAGCGAAGGACGCTGGGCGCAGAAGGGCGTCGACGCGGCCATGCACACCGAGCTGACCGAGCTCGCCCGCAACAGGGCCTGCTCCGACATCGTGCTCGTCACCGGCGACGGCGACCTGCTGCCCGGCCTCATGTCGGCCAAGGAGCACGGCGTCGCCGTCCACCTCTGGGCCGTCCAGGCCGCCGACGGCGACTACAACCAGTCCGAGGACCTCGTCGCCGAGGCCGACGAGCGGCGGGTCCTCGACCGGTCCTGGATCACCCGCGCCGTCCGCGCCAAGGACCTCAGCGGACTCTGCGCGCCCCCGCCCGCCCCGCGCCCCGAGATCGCCGCGATCCTCTCCGCGCCGCTGCCCGAGGCCGCCCTCGCCGCCTCCGCCGAACGCGCGGCGGAGACGGCGGCCGTACGGAACGGGAGCGCGGCCCCCACCGAGGCGAACGGCTCCCCGGACGTGCCCGGCGGCCACGACCACGACCACGGCCGGGCCGGGGAGAACGGGCGCGCCCACGACGGCGTGCCCGCCCCGGCCCAGGGCAAGGGCGTCCCCACCCCGAAGGACCTCGCGGGACTGCGCGCCCCCGCCGCCCACGGCACCACCGGCATCCCCGGCGCCTCCGTCGCGCAGAGCACCAGCGCGCTCCGCTGGTCCTCCGACCGGGGCTGGGTCGAGCGCCCCGCCCCCCTCGGCGAACCGGCCGAGACCGCCTCCCTGCCCACCCTCGCCGCGCTCACCAGCGCCGAGCAGCGCTGGGCCGACCGCGAGGAGGACATCACCACCGTCGGCGGCGACCCCTTCGAGGTCGGGCAGGTGTTCGCCCGCCGCTGGATGGAGCGCCTCCCGGAGCAGAGCCACGTCCAGAGGCTCTCCACCCTCTACCCCCGCATCCCGCACCGCATCGACGGCGAACTCCTCCGCTACGCGGCCCGTTTCGGACTTCTCGCCCACAAGGACGACCAGATCGACGAGCACGACCGGTACGCGATCCGGGCCGGCTTCTGGCGCGAGATCGACGTCCGCGCCGCCGCCGAACACGCCCCCGCGCCCGGAGCGGGCCCGGCGACCCCGTAGGCTCTTCCTCCGTGAGTACGGTGTGCGTGGTGCGGGATCTGGTCAAGACGTACCCCGCCACGCGCGGCGGGCGCGGTGCGCCGGCGACCCCCGAGGTGCGGGCCACCGACGGGATCAGCCTCGACGTGCGCGGCGGCGAGATCTTCGGGCTGCTCGGCCCCAACGGGGCGGGCAAGTCCACCCTCGTCCGCCAGGTCACCGGCCTCATGCGGCCCGACTCCGGCTCCGTCGAGCTCCTCGGCCACAACCTGGTGCGCCACCCCGAGCGGGCCTCCCGCCTCCTCGCCCACCTCGGCCAGGAGTCCACCGCCCTCGACGAGCTGACCGTCTCCCTCGCCGCCGAGACCACCGGCCGGCTGCGCGGCCTCACCGCCCGCGACGCGCGCGCCGAGCGCGACGCCGTCCTGGAGGAGCTCGGCCTCACCGCGCTCGCCTCCCGGCCCCTCAAGAAGCTCTCCGGCGGACAGCGGCGCCTGGCCTGCGTCGCCGCCGCCCTCGTCGGCCGGCGGCCCGTCCTCGTCCTCGACGAGCCCACCACCGGCATGGACCCGGTCGCCCGCCGCGCCGTCTGGGCCGCCGTCGACCGGCGGCGCGCCGACCACGGCACCACCGTGCTGCTCGTCACCCACAACGTCATCGAGGCCGAGACCGTCCTCGACCGGGTCGCCGTCCTCGCACACGGCCGGGTCATCGCCTGCGACACCCCGGCCGGGCTCAAGGAGCGCGTCGCGGGCGAGGTCCGCGTCGACCTGGTGTGGCGCGAGACCGCCCCCCTCCACCTGCCCGAGGTCGCCGCCCTGCGCGGCCTCGCCCAGGAGACCGGGCGGCGCTGGACCCTGCGGCTCGCCCCCGACGCGGCCCGCGCGGCCGTCGCCACCGTCACCGGCGGCGCCGCCTTCGCCGCCCTCGACGACTTCACCCTGGCCACGCCCAGCCTGGAGGACGTCTACCTCGCCCTCGGCGGCGCGGCGGAGGACGCGGAGGGGCTGGTGAAGGGATGACCCGCCCCGCCTCCGGCGGCCGCCCCCCGTGCGCGGCCCCCCGCACCCCCCGCCTCCCGTACGCGGCCCTCCCCACC
>NZ_LGEG01000012.1 GCF_001280125.1 Streptomyces sp. NRRL F-6492 | reverse complement strand
CGGCGGGCGGGGGCCTCACCCCCCACGGCTCCGTCCCCCGCTTCCCCGCACCCCCCTCTCCCGTACGTCCCCCTCCCCCTCAAGGAGAACCCCATGAGCAAGCAGACCGTCCTCGGCCGGGTCACCCAGCTGGCGAAGGCCAACGTCAACGCCCTGCTGGACCAGGCGGAGGATCCGCAGAAGATGCTGGACCAGCTCATCCGCGACTACGCGAACAACATCGCCGAGGCGGAGGAGGCGGTGGCCGCGACCATCGGCAACCTCCGGCTGATGGAGCAGGACCACCGGGAGGACGTGGACGCGGCGAGGGAGTGGGGCGGCAAGGCGCTCGCCGCCAGCCGGAAGGCGGACGAGCTGCGGGGCGGCGGGCGGACGGCGGAGGCGGACCGCTTCGACAACCTGGCGAAGGTGGCGCTCGGCCGCCAGCTCCAGTCGGAGAAGGAGGCGCGGACGGCGGAGCCGGTGATCGCCGCGCAGACCGAGGTGGTCGAGAAGCTCAGGACCGGCCTCGACCGGATGCGGGCGAAGCTCGGCGAGCTCCAGGCCAGGCGGGACGAGCTGGTGGCCCGCGCGAAGTCGGCGCGGGCGCAGAACACGATGATGGACGCCGTGAAGAACGTCGACGTGCTCGACCCGACCAGCGAGCTGAGCCGCTTCGAGGACAAGGTGCGCCGGGAGGAGGCGCGGGCCCTCGGCAAGCAGGAGCTGGCGGCCTCCTCCCTGGACGCGCAGTTCGAGCAGCTGGACGCGCTCGGGGACGACGCCGAGATCGAGGCCCGGCTGGCCGCGCTCAAGGACTGACCGGGCGCCGCTCCCGTACGGCTACGGGTACGGGTACGGGTACGGGTCAGAACATGCTGAGCAGCTGCTCCACCGTGGGTTCCGCCGCCTCCCCGCCCTCCGGCAGGGCCAGTTCGAACCAGACGGTCTTGCCGCGCGGGGTGCGGCGCGAGCCCCAGGAGGAGCTGAGCAGTCCGACCAGCTGGAGGCCGCGGCCGCCCTCGTCGGTGTCCTTGGCCCGGCGGCGGCGCGGCTGGACCAGGCCCGCGTCCCAGACCTCGCAGACGAGGGTGCGGTCGCGCAGCAGCCGCAGCCGGATCTCCCCCTCGCCGTAGCGCAGGGCGTTGGTGACGAGTTCGCTGACGAGGAGTTCGACGGTGTCGACGAGCGGTTCGAGGTTCCAGGCGGCGAGCTGGGCGCGGGCCAGTTCGCGGGCCCGGCCGACCGAGCGGGGCTCCCTGGGCAGCCGCCAGTCGCCGACGGCCTCGCCGGGCAGTCCCTGGATCCTGGCCATGAGGAGGGCGATGTCGTCCTCGCCGTGCCCGGTGTTCAGGCTGCCCAGGACCCGGTCGCAGACGTCCTCCAGGGGGCGGGACGGGTCGGTGAGGGCGCGCCGGAAGGCGCTGAGGCCCTCGTCCAGGGGGTGGTCGCGGGACTCGACCAGGCCGTCGGTGTAGAGGGCGAGGAGGGCGCCCTCGGGGATCTCGACCTCGACCTCCTCGAAGGGCTCGCCGCCGACCCCGAGCGGCATCCCGGGGGGCACGTCGAGCAGCCGGGCCTCCGCGCCGGGTTCGACGAGGAGCGGCGGGAGGTGGCCCGCGTTGGCGAAGGTGCAGCGCCGGGTGACCGGGTCGTAGACGGCGTAGACGCAGGTGGCGAGGTAGACCTCGGAGAGCTCGGGGCCGCGGTTCTTGTGCGCGCGGGACTGCTGGGTGCCGATGGGGGCGCCGAGGCCGCGGGCGATCTCGTCCAGGTGGGAGAGGACCTCGGCCGGTTCCAGGTCGAGCTGGGCGAGGGTGCGCACGGCGGTGCGCAGTTCGCCCATGGCGACGGCGGCGCGCAGGCCGCGGCCCATGACGTCCCCGATGACGAGGGCGGTGCGGTGGCCGGGGAGCTCGATGACGTCGAACCAGTCGCCGCCGACCTCGGTGGCGTCGGCGCCGGGGAGGTAGCGGCAGGCGATGTCGAGGCCCGCGGCCTCGGGGTCGCCGGGCGGGAGCAGGCTGCGCTGGAGGATCAGGGCCCGCTCGTGCTCGCGGCGGTAGAGGCGGGCGTTGTCGATGCAGACGGCGGCCCGGGCGGCGAGTTCGGCGGCGAGGGCCCGGTCGCGCTCCCCGAAGGGCTCGCTGCCCTTGGCGCGGGAGAACTGGACGAGGCCGACGACGGTGTCCTGGGCGGTCATGGGGACCACCAGGGTGGACCGGGCGAGGTCGCCCTCGTCTCCGGAGACCGTGCGGATCCGGCCGGTGCGGAGGGCTCCGGCGTACGGGGAGTTGAAGGGGTAGCGGTGGACGGCGCCGACCTCGATGGGCGCGGTGCCCGGACAGTCGGGGTCCGGGGCGTTCCCCTCGCCGGCCCTGCGGGGGGTGTCGGAGACGGCGCTGGCGGAGGCGACCCGGCGCAGTTCGGCGCTGCCGGCCCCGTAGCCGACGTCGTGGGAGCTGCCCCAGCGGCCGGGCGGCGCCTCGTCGCCGGTGAGGAGGCCCTGGTAGAGGTCGACGGAGGCGAGGTCGCAGAAGCCGGGGACGGCGACGTCGAGGAGCTCGCGGGCGGTGGCCTCCAGGTCGAGGGAGGTGCCGATGCGGGCGCCGGCCTGGTTGAGGAGGGCGAGGTTGCGGCGGGCGCTGGCGGCCTCCCTGGCCGCGTTGTGGCGGCGGGTGACGTCGATGCCGAGGCCCGCGACGCCGATCGGGCGGCCGGAGCCGCTGTGCACGCGGTAGAGGTTGATGGACCAGTGGCGGCGGTCCCTGGCGCCGGGGGCGGCGCCGACGATCCTCAGGTCGGTGACGGACTCGCCGGTCTCCAGGACCCGCCGGAGGGCGGTGGTCATCCGCTCGGCCTCGGCGCGGCCCAGGTAGTCGTGGACGGTGCGGCCCCGGTGGTCGTCGGCGTCGCCGCCGAAGACGGTGGCGAAGCGCCGGTTGGCCCGCCGGACGGTCAGGTCGGTGTCGAAGAGGAGGAAGCCGAAGGGGGATTGGCCGAATATCGCCTGGGAGGCGGCGAGGTCGGTCTCGATGCGGCGGAGGGCGCGCACGTCGACGACGATGCACAGCGCGGCCCGTTCCCCGGTCTGGGTCTCGGTCGGCATCACGTACATCTCGGCCATGCCGTGGGGCTGTTCCTCGCCGGGCATGCGGAAGGGGACGAGGCCCGTCCACTCCTTGCCGTCGAGGATCTCCTTGACCCGCCGGTGGCCGCGCTCGCGCAGGTCGGCGGGCACGAAGACCTCCACCGGGTCCTTGCCCCTGGCCTCCTCCGCGGTGACCCCGAAGAGGTCCACGGCCCTTCGGCTCCACTGCTCGACCAGGCCGTCGGGCCCGATCGAGAAGGACGCCACCCGGATGTAGTCGTAGATGGAGCCGGGCGGGCTGCTCTGCCACACGACGCCGCCACTCGCCGTCTCAGGTATCTCGCTCACGCGACCGTCCCCTCCAGCTCACCGCACCGGACCGGCCATGCCCGCAGTATTCAATACGGCGGGCTCCGGCGGTACGACGTTCACGATCACAGGGTGGTCTCGTTCGTTCCTCGCCGAGTACCGGTGATCGTTGTCCCACCCTCTTTACTCACCAGGGAGAGCCAGCTCGAACCATACGGTTTTGCCGACGCCTCCCATCCGGATCCCCCAGCGGCGTGCGGCGCAGGCCACGAGACCGAGGCCGCGGCCCCCCTCGTCGTCGGGTCCGGGGACCTTCGCGGTGGGCGGATCCGGAAGCGGATCGGAGACCTCCACGAGCAGGGCCGGCGGGCGCGACGGGTCGGCGCCGTCGGGGTGGACGCGGACCAGGCGGACCCCGATGGGGCCCGAGGCGTACCGCAGGGAGTTGGTCACCAGCTCGCTGACCAGCAGGACGGTCACGTCGCCGAGGGGGCCGTCGAGCTCCCAGGAGCGCAGGGTCTCGCGCACGGCGTGGCGGGCCGTGCGTACGGCGTTCGCCTCGGCCGGGAAGCTCCACTCGGCGCGGTCGCCGTCGGTGTAGATCACACCTGATCACTTCCCCAGCCGTGCGTCAGCAGGAAGGCCCACATTCCCTTGCGAGGTATCAATGTGGACATACCCACCATTTGGGGCAAGTTATCCCACTGGGGGCGGTCACCGGCGCACGGTGGCACGAACGGCGTAGGGAGCCGGCCGCACGCCCCCTCGGAGGACACCCTTCCGGCGGACCCGGCGCTCCGGGAGTCCGGGGGCTCCGGAGGACTCGGCGCTCCGGAGGACTCGACTCCCTGGAGGACTCGACCCTCCGGGGAACTCGACCCTCCGGGGAGCTCAGCCCTCCGGGAATCTCAGCGCGGCCTCGGCGACGGCGGGGCGGTCCTGGTCGAGCCAGTCGACCGAGTCGAGCTCGGGCCGGGTGAGCCAGCGCAGTTCGTCGTGGTCCTCCAGGGGCCGCGGTTCGCCGGAGAGCAGGCGGGCGGTCCACACCCGCAGGACGTATCCGGGTTTCAGCGGCCATTCGCCGGGGATGCGCTCCCCCGGCTCGACCTCCACGCCGAGTTCCTCCCGGAGCTCCCGGACCAGGGCCTCCTCCGGGCTCTCGCCCGGTTCGAGCTTGCCGCCGGGCAGTTCCCAGCGGCCGGCGAGCTCGGCGGGGGCGCTGCGCCGCGCGGCGAGCAGGCGCCCCCGGTCGTACAGGGCGCCCGCGACGACGACCACGGGGCCGGGGCTCCGGCCGTGGCGGGGGGCGGTGGTGCGTTCCGTCATGGGCGCGAGCGTAACCCGCGTCCCGGGGCGCCCCGGGCGGCTCAGAGGGCCGGGGTGCCGACGCGCTCGACCCAGTAGAGCTGCTCGTGGCCGCGGTCGTCGAGGCTGTCCGCGATCTTCTGCGCCTCGTCCTGGGTCGCGTACCGCCCCACCCGGTAGCGGTTGCCGTTGTCGTCCTGCCGAATGACGAGCCAGGCGAGCACAGGGCCGCTGTCGGTCATCGGGCTTCTCCCTCCGCCGGTCCGGGTGCCCTCATGGATCTCCGGGAAACCGCAATCCGCATATGCCGGAGCTTACGCCTGACCTTCACACAGCGGATACGGGTTTGCACAAAGAGGCACGGTTCGGCCGGTTACCGACGGAGGGAGGCCGAAGTCAGGCCCCGACCACCGCCGCCGGCCCGGGAGGCGCACGATCACCGGGCGGTGACACCGGGACCTGACGACCCGTCACCCCACGGACGCGCGAACACGCACGCACGAGCACGGGCGTACGAACACAGGCGTACGAGCACGGGCGCGGAAAGCGCCGGCCCATGGGCCGACACACACGGAGGGCACGGGCGCGAACGGCCCCGGAAGCGGCAGGCGCGGGCACGGGCGGCGACGGGACCGGGGAGCGCGGGCCGGGGCGACGGGGCGCGGGGGGGAGGCGCGGGGGAAGGGGCGCCGCCGCCTCACCTCACCGGCAGGTGGTACGCGATCCGGTAGCGGTCGGCCGGGACCACCACGTCGGCCGTCTCGACGGCCCGGCCCGAGGCGTAGTAGGTCCGCTCGACCACCATCACCACGTGGCCCGGGACCCCGCCGAGCGCCAGCAGTTCCTCGGCGAGGCCGGGGCGGGCGCCGACCTCCTCCACCACGTTGTCCACGACGACGTCGATGGCGGCCATCCGCTCGACGACCCCGCAGCCGCCCAGGGGCCCCTCCTCGGGGAGCATGACCGGCGTCCGGCCGGTGACGGCGAGGGGCTCCCAGGAGGTGGAGACCATCATGGGCTCGCCGCCGTCCCGGTACACGTACCGCGTGCGCATCACCCGCTCCCCCGGTTCGATGCCGAGCCGCGCGGCCACCTCCGCGGTCGCGGGCTCCTGCCCACTGTTCGACTCCCAGGTGCCGCGGGCCCCTTCGGCCGCCTGCTCCTGCCGGAAGGGGCTGGCCCCGGAGGCCGGGCGGTAGCCGGAGCGGGCGATCCGGCGCGGCACCGGGCGCTCCCGCACGTACGTCCCGGAGCCCGAGCGTCCCTCCACGAGCCCCTCGGCCATCAGTACCTTGCGGGCCTCCAGTGCGACGGTGTCCGACACCCCGTACTCCTCGCGGATGCGTGCCTGCGAGGGGAGACGGGTATGAGGCGGAAGCGAGCCGTCGGCGATCTTCTCCCGCAGATCGCTCGCCACGCGCAGATAGGCGGGCTGCTCACCGAACGTCACTGGACACTCCCCTCAGGTTGACTGTCAGCAACAGCGTGGCAACCGTGGGTCGCAGACCGCAAGCATGGGCCAAAGTTTCACCCGAAGTGATGAAGTCCTGGCCGCCCACCCCTGATTACCGAGGGTCGCCCTCCGGTGGATGCGGCCGGACCTCTTGACCTCTATTGGTACAGACCAATACGTTCCTCCCTGCACGCGCGCATCCGCTCCACACCGCTCCCCCCGCACGCTCCCTCCGCACGCTCCATCCCGCCTCGCACAGGAACGAGCCCATGCGTCCCAGAGCCATGACCAAGCTGACCTTCGGCGCGGCCACCGCCGTCACCCTCGGCCTCCTCGCCACCCTGGCCCCCGTGGCCGACGCGCACCAGGCCCCGCACGGATCCGCCCACAAGCCCGCCCACGGGCAGGACCTGAAGCGGATCGGCTACTTCACCCAATGGGGCATCTACGGAAGGAACTTCCAGGTCAAGGACCTGGAGACGAGCGGCACCGCCGCCAAGCTCAGCCACATCAACTACGCCTTCGGCGTGATCGGCCCGGACGGCAAGTGCCTCATGGGCAACGCGCCCGGCTCCGACCCCTGGGCGGACTACGCGCGCCCCGTCGACGCCGCGAACTCCGTGGACGGCGCCGGCGACACCGCCGAGCAGCGCCTGGCCGGGAACTTCAACGAGCTGCGCGAGCTGAAGGCGAAGCACCCCGGGCTCAAGGTCATGATCTCGCTGGGCGGCTGGAGCGGCTCCGCGCACTTCTCCGACGCGGTGCGCACGGACGCCGGCCGCAAGGCCCTCGTCGCCTCCTGCATCGACACGTACATCAAGGGCAACCTGCCCGTGGACGGCGCCCGCGGCGGCGCCGGGGCGGCCGCCGGGGTCTTCGACGGCGTCGACCTCGACTGGGAGTGGCCGGGCTCGGACGGCGCCCCGGGGAACGTGATCCGCCCCGAGGACAAGCCCAACTTCACCAAGCTCGTGCGGGAGTTCCGCGTCCAGCTCGACGCCTACGGGCGCACGCTGAAGAAGCGCGGGCACTACGAGCTGAGCGCGTACGTGCCCACCGCCCCCGCCAAGATCGACGCGGGCTTCGAAGTCGCCAAGATCATGCGGGACTTCGACTTCGTGAACCTCCAGGGCTACGACTTCCACGTCTCCGGCGAGCCGAGGACCGGCCAGCAGTCCGCGCTGTACGCGAAGGACGACTTCAGCGTCGACCAGACCGTCAGGGCCTGGCTGCGGCGCGGCGCCCCCGCCCGCAAGCTCGTGGTCGGCATGCCCTTCTACGGCCAGGGCTGGACCGGCGTGACCGGCGGCGGCAACGGCCTCGGCAGGCCCGCGACCGGCCCCGCCCCCGCCACCTGGACGGCGGGCTCCGAGGACTACAAGTTCCTGAAGCGGCTCGCCGAGTCGGGGACGTACAAGCTCTACCGGGGTGAGAGGAACGGCCACGCCTGGCTCTTCGACGGCACCACCCTGTGGACCTACGACGACCCCACCGTGCTGCGCACCAAGGCGGCCTACGTCCGGCAGAACGGGCTCGGCGGCGCGATGGTCTGGTCCCTCGACGGGGACACCCCGGACGGAGAGCTGATCACCGCCATCGACCGGGGCCTGAAGCGGCGTTGACCTCCGTTCCCGGCCGCCGCGGGGCGGCCGGGAACGGGATCGCGGACGCGCGGACCGCGCCTCAGACCGACGTGCCCGTGCCGGTGTCCTCCGGCGGGGTGCCCGTCAGGCCGAGCGCGGTCCGCGCGTCCGCGCCGTCGGGCAGGGCGTCGAAGGCCGTGTCGTACGCCTCCCAGTACGCGTCGGAGTCGGCCGCCGTCATCAGTTCGCGCCACCGCTTCGAGGCCGCGGCGAGGTCCTTCCGCAGCGTCGCGACCGGCGCCGCGGAGGCGCCGGGCCAGGAGTGCCGTCCGAGGTCCGCGCGCGCCGTGTCGATCTCCACCAGGACCTTCGCGGCCCAGGCCCTGTTCGCCGCGAGGTCCTCGTCGGGGTCCTCCTCCGGCGCCTGGTGGAGGGCCGTCTCGATCGGGTTCACGGTCTTCAGGAAGTGCTCCTGGTCGGCGCTCAGGGTCGTGGCGTCGGAGCGGACCGAGCCGCTGAACGGCTCCTTGTCGGTCGCGAACGCGCAGGTCACGATCCGGTCGCCGAGCCGCCAGCTCTGACGGCTCGGCAGATAGTAGATGGGCCAGACGTCCTCCGGGACCAGCCAGGTGTCCATCGCGTACGCCTGGTTGACCGCCTCGCAGCGCTTCTCCGCGATCGCGTCGATCGCGTCCTCGCCGGGCCAGCCGTCGAAGCCGGTCACCTTGAAGCCGCCGGTGACCTCGGCGTCGTGCGGGCGGGCGCAGTCGACGACGGTGACCTCCGTCGTGTAGTCCTCCGTCCTGCCCCGGTCGGTGAAGCACTGGCCGGTGCGCAGCGAGAACGGGGAATCCGAGCGGGAGGCCTCTTCGACGCCCTCCTTGAAGCCGTTCCACGCGGAGGCGAAGCCGCCGGTCACGAGGCCGAGGACGAGGAGCAGGCAGCCGAGCGCCGAGAACACGATGCCGGTGATCGCGAGCGGCCTGCCCGCCTGGTCCTTCTTCCTGATCTGCGGGAGGGCCACGAGGCCCAGGACCAGGCCGAGGGGCGGGAGGCAGCAGACGAGGCCGGAGACGAGGGAGGCGACGGCGAGTCCGTTGGTGGCCCGCGCGGGCCGCCCGTAGGGTCCGGGGCCGCCGGGCGGGCCGTGGGGGCCGACCGCGTACGGCATGCCCGGAGAGGTGTACGGGCCCGGGGCGGGCCACCCCTGCGGCTGCGGGCCCCCGGGGGGCGGCGGGGGCGGCGGGGCCGGCTGGGTCGGGTCCACGGGTGGGTGCTCCTGCGGGGCGACGATGCGAACAGGTGAACGAGCGCGCATCGTACGCGGTCGGCCGCGGGGCCGTCGCGCGTGGTGGGGACGGGGCGGGCCGCCGCCTCCCCACGGCGGAGGGGGGGGCGGCCGGGGGGGGCCGCCCCCCCTCCCTCACGCCCGGGGGGTCAGGAACCGGGGGGCAGAACTGCAGGCCCCAGGAGTCGATCTTCCCGGTGTCGTAGGTCGCGTTGTCCGTGACCCGCAGCTTCCAGGTGCCGTTGGCGACCTCCGAGGAGGCGTTCACGGTGTACGTGGTGTTGATGTTGTCCGTGCTGCCGCCGGTGCCGAAGGCCTTCAGCGTGTACGCCGAGCCGTCGGGGGCGATCAGCTGGACCTGGAGGTCACCGATGTAGGTGTGGACGATGTTCACCGGCACCTTGAGGGCGGCGGGGGCGTTGCCGGTGACGCCGGTGACGGCGATCGGGGACTCGACGGTCGCGTTGTCGGCGACGGCGTAGTCCGTGGCGTTCTCGAAGTTCTTGCCGGGCGGCGGGGTGGTGCCGCCGTCACCGACGTACAGGAGCCGGTTCGGGGAGCCGGTGCCCGGGTTGGTGACGACGTTCGGGGTGGCGGCGGCCGTCAGGGCCGCGGAGACCTGGGCCGGGGTCGCCGTCGGGTTGGCGGCGAGGTGGAGCGCGGCGGCGCCGGCGACGTGCGGGGTGGCCATCGACGTGCCGGAGATGGTGTTGGTCGCGGAGTCGCTGGAGTTCCAGGACGAGGTGATGGAGGAGCCCGGCGCGAAGATGTCCAGGACCGTTCCGTAGTTGGAGTAGCTGGCGCGGGCGTCGGTGTTCGTGGTGGCGCCGACCGTGATGGCCTCCGCGACGCGCGCCGGCGAGTAGTTGGAGGCGTTGGCGCCGTCGTTGCCCGCCGCGACCGCGTAGGTGATGCCGGAGGCGATCGACCTGCGGACGGCCTCGTCGAGGACGGTGTCGACGCCGCCGCCGAGGCTCATGTTGGCGACGGCCGGCTTGACCGCGTTCTGCGTGACCCAGTCGATGCCGGCGACGACCTGGGCGGTGGTGCCGGAGCCCTGGTTGTTGAGGACGCGGACGCCGACGATCTTCGCCTTCTTGGCGACGCCGTACGAGGTGCCCGCGACGGTGCCGGCGACGTGGGTGCCGTGGCCGTGGCCGTCCTGGGAGACGTTGTCGTTGTCGATGGCGTCGAAGCCGTTGTAGGCCCGGCCGCCGAAGTCGCCGTGGCTGATGCGGACACCGGTGTCGATGACGTACGCCGTGACGCCCTGGCCCGCGGCGTCCGGGTAGGTGTAGCTCTGGTTGAGCGGGAGCGCCTTCTGGTCGATCCGGTCGAGGCCCCACGACGGCGGGGAGGGCTGCGTCGCGTCGATGGTGAAGACGCGGTCCTGGACGACGGACTTGACCGCCGGGTCGGCCGCGAGCTTCTTCGCCTGCGCCTCGGAGAGCTCGATCGCGTAGCCGTTGACCGCCGAGGTGTAGGTGCGCTTGATCTTCGCGCCGAACTTGGCGGGGATCGCCCGGCCCTTCGCGGTCTCCGCCGGGGCGGACTCGTGGAGGGTGACGAGGTAGCTGCCCGGGACGGCGTCCGCGACTCCGGCGTTCTCGATGACGCCTTCCGGGGCGGCCGGGGCGGCGGTGGCCGGGAGGGCGGAGAGCGGGCCGAGGGTGAGGGCGGCGACGGCCACGGCGGCGGCGGTGGCGATTCTGCGACGCGAGTCACGCATCACTGACATGTGAGGGGTCCTCCTCATTGGTGGTGCGCTGCTGTGGGGGTGCGACAGGGACATGACAAGACGACATGAGGTGTCCGCGCCGTTTCGAACGTCCGGCTGTCGAGCGAAAGGTTGGCGGATCCATAGGAATCGCACAAGGGTGCCCGGCGCCCCGTAACGTCCGCGCCACACGGCTGCCATCCTGGGGACCGTGACCGCCTACACGTGCCCCCGCTGCCGCGTTTCCTCGCCCGTGTCCGCGCTCACCTGGTGTTGTCCGGAGTGCCGGGGCCCCTGGGACCTCGACTTCGCGAGTGAACCGGTCTCCCTCCCGTCCCTCGCGTCACGAGTGAATTCATTGTGGCGTTACGAGGAGGCGTTGCCGCCGGTGCCGTGCGCGCCCGAGGTGACCCTCGGGGAGGGCCGCACCCCCCTCGTCCCCCTCACCGGGTCCGTTTCGGCCAAGCTCGACTTCCTCATGCCGACGCTGTCGTTCAAGGACCGGGGCGCGGTGGTGCTCGCCGCGCACGCCCTGCGCCTCGCGCGCGCCGGCGGCCTCGACCGGGTCGTGGCCGACAGCAGCGGGAACGCGGGCACGGCCGCCGCCGCGTACTGCGCGCGGGCCGGACTCGACTGCCGCGTGTACGTCCCCGGGGGCACGTCCCCGAAGAAGCTGGAGCAGATCCGGGCGCACGGCGCCGAGGTGGTCGAGGTGCCCGGCGACCGCGAGGCGACGGCCCGCGCGGCCCGGGAGGCCGCCGACGAGCCCGGCACCTTCTACGCCTCGCACGTGTACAACCCGTACTTCACCCAGGGCACCAAGACCTACGTGTACGAGCTGTGGGAGGAGCTCGGCGGGCGGCTGCCCGACACGATCGTCGTCCCCGTCGGCAACGGCACCCTGCTCCTCGGCGCCGCCCTCGCCGTCGAGGAGCTGCACCGCCACGGGCTCGCGGACACCAGGCCCGCCCTCGTCGCCGTCCAGGCGGAGGCGGTGTCCCCGCTGGCCGAGGCCTTCCACGCGGGCGCGGACGACATCGCGGGACCGGCCGCCGTCCGGCCCACCCTCGCCGAGGGGATCGCGATCCCGGCGCCGCCCCGGGCCCGGCAGATCCTGCGGGCGGTCCGGGAGACGGGCGGCACGTTCCTGACGGTGCCGGAGGAGCGGATCCGCGCCGCCCAGCGGGACCTGGCGCGGCGCGGTCTCTTCGTGGAGGCCACCGGCACGGCCTGCTGGGCGGCGGTGGAAGCGGCCCCGCCGCGCCCCGGGCTCACGGTGGTGCCGCTGTGCGGGGCGGGGGCGAAGACGGGCCTGGCGCCCTGAGGCGGCTCCCCCGCCCCGGACCCGTAGCCGTAGCCGTACCCGTCGGAACCCGTACCGGCCGCCCGCCGGATCAGAACTCGTCGGCGCCGTTGCGCAGCTCGTACGTCCAGTAACCGGTCTTCGCGACGGCCTCGTTCACCGCGAGGCCGCCGGCCGGGGCCTTGACGACGACGCTGCCCTCGGCCGGGCCCTCGGGGGCGAAGAGGTTCACGGTGAACTCCCTCACCACCTTGTTGTCCTCGTGGACGCCGCCGAGGGAGATCCGCACGTCGGCGTACGCGGACTCGCCGTTCTTCACCACGACCGGGACGGCCGGCCGGCTCTTCTCCACGGCCGGAACGTCCTTGGCGGTCTGGATCGGGCCGAAGGCGAGCAGCGGGTGCTTCAGGAGGGCGCAGGCGCGGCCGGAGACGTTGGTGGCGGTGAGGACGACGTGCTCGGTCGGCACCTCGTCCGCCTTCGCCGCCGTGACCCTGACGTCGTCGTGGGCACAGGCCGGAGCCTCGGCGGAGGCCTTGCCGCCGGTGGTGGAGCCGGTGGACGCGGTGGAGGTGTTCGTGCCCTTGCCGCCGCCGGTGGAGCCCGAGCCGCTGTCGGCGGAGGTCGCGCCGTCGCCCGTACCGGTGGTCGCCCGGGCGACGGCACCCGCGCTCCCGGCGTCCTTCGCTCCGGTGCCGGAGCCGCCGCAGGCGGTCAGGCCCAGCGAGAGGGCGGTGAGGGCGGCGGCGGCCAGGACGGTGCTCTTGCGGTGGTGGCGCATGGTGGTTCTCCCCCGGGAAGCGATCGGCCGGCGCGCGCTCGGTGCCCGCACGCCGGTGCACCCTTTCGGTGCGTACGCACCGGTTCGTCGATCGGTGCCGCATCCAGCTTCCCGTCCCGTACTGCCGTCCCGCTTGCGTGCCGCTAACGATCGGCCGACAGGCGCGAAAGGCGGGCGGCGGCCCGCGCGGAGCCCTCCGGGAAGCCGGCCTTCTCGGAGGCCACGATCGCGCGTTCCAGCTGGTCGGTGGCCTCTTCGAGGCGTCCGGTGCCGGCCAGCGCCTCGCCCCGGACGATCTGGAGCTGGGCCCGTACGACCACCGCGTCGGGGGCGGCCAGTTCCTCCGCGCGCAGGGTGTGCGCGAGCGCCGCCTCGTACTCCTGCGCCTTCAGGCAGTGGCCCGCCAGGTGCTGGAGGGTGAGGACCTGGGTGGAGGGGTGGCCGGTGCGGTCGGCGAGCGAGACCGCGTGCAGCATGAGCAGACCGGCCCGCTCGTGCTCGCCGGTGGCGTCCAGGACGGCGGCGTGGTTGACGTGGGCGATGGCCTCGCTGATCGCGTCGCCCGCGCGGGCGGCCAGGCCGGGCGCCTTCTCCAGGTGGACGAGCGCCTCGGCGTTCCGGCCCTCCGCGTGCAGGATCCAGCCGAGCAGCGCCCTGGCCCGGGACTGCGCGTCGGCGTCGCCGACCCGCTCGGCGGAAGCGAGCCCGGCCTCCAGGAGGGGCGTCCAGCCGTCCCCGATCCGCATGAGCATCAGCGGCCACTGGACCAGGGCGAGCCGCCAGGCCCGGTCGTGCAGGCCGAGGGCGGCCGCGGCGGCGACCGCGCCCTCCAGGGCGGCGCGCTCGGCCGCGTACCAGTCCAGGGCCGCCGTACGGTCCTCGAACTCCCTGGTCGCGGCGGGCCGCCGGGCGTCGGCGGGCAGCGCGTAGCAGGGCTGGGAGCCCGGCTCGGCGGCGGCGTCGGCCGCGAGCCCGGTGTAGAGGTAGTGGTCGAGGAGGCGGGGCAGCCCCTCGGGGTCGGCCCGCGGGGCGAGGTGGCGGGCGTAGAGGCGGACGAGGTCGTGCGGGGTCCAGCGGCCGGGGACGGCCTCGGTGAGCAGGTGCGCGGCGGCGAGCCGGTCCAGGTCGGCGGAGGCCTGCGCGGGCGAGGTCCCGGCGAGCGCGCCCGCCGCGAACCGGTCCAGGTCGGCGCCGGTGTGCAGGCCGAGGGCGCGGAACATGCGGGCGGCGGAGTCGGGGAGCTGCTGCACGGTGAGCCGCAGCGCGGCGGAGACGCCCCGGTCCTCGACGTCGAGGAGGGTCAGCCGGCTCTGCTCGTCGGCGAGTTCGCCGACCATCGCGCCGAGGGTCCAGGCCGGCCGTTCGGCGAGCCGGGCAGCCGTCACCCGCAGCGCGAGCGGCAGCCCGTCGCAGAGCCCGGCGAGCCGCGCGGCGGCGGCGGGCTCGGCCGCGACCCGGTCCTCGCCGAGGACGGTGGCGAGCAGGGCGGCGGCGTCGGCCTCCGGCAGGTGGCCGAGCGGCACCGGCCGGGCGGCGTCGGAGGCGATCAGGCCGCCGAGCCGGTCGCGGCTGGTGACGAGGGTCGCGCAGTGGTCGCCGCCAGGCAGCAGCGGCCGGACCTGCCCGGAGGAGCGGGCGTTGTCGAGGACGACGAGCAGCCGGCGCCCGGCGGCGAGGGAGCGGAAGAGGGCGCCCCGCGCCTCGACGCCCTCCGGCATCCGCCGGTCCGGGACGCCGAGCGCGAGCAGGAACTCGCGCAGGACGGCGGCGGTCTCGGGCGCCGGGGTCTCGCTGAAGCCCTTCAGATCGGCGAAGAGCCGCCCGTCGGGGAAGTCGGCGCGCCGCTCGTACGCCCAGTGGACGGCGAAGGAGGTCTTGCCGACGCCCGCGGGCCCGGTGACGAGGCAGACGGGCCCGTCCCCGCCCCGGACCGCCCGGTCGAGCGCGGCCAGCTCGGCGCCGCGTCCGGTGAAGCCGCGCGGCGCCCGGGGCAGGCCCTCCGGCGCCGGGAGCTCGGCGGGCGGTGCGACGGGGCGGGCCGCGGGGGCGGGCCCGGCGGAACGGAGCAGCGTCGCGTACGCCTCGCTCAGCGTCTCGCCGGGGTCGACGCCCAGCTCCTCGGCGAGCAGCCGCCGGGTCCTGTGGTACCAGTCGATCGCGTCCGACTGGCGCCCGGAGCGGCCGAGAGCCAGCATCAGGGCGGCCGCGAGGGACTCGCGCAGGGGGTGGGCGACGGCCTCGGTCCGCAGGACGGCGGCGGCCCTGGCGTGCTCGCCGAGCCGCCCGTACGCCTGCGCCAGCGCCTCCACGGTGGCGAGCCGCAGCTCTTCGAGCCCGGTGGCGGCGGCCTCCAGGGGCCTGCTGTGGACGGTGCCGGTGAGCGCGGGGCCCTGCCAGTACGAGAGCGCCTCCCGCAGCATCCGGACCGCGTCGGCGGGCTGCCGCTGCACCCCGGCGAGGCCCACCAGCTCCTCGAAGCGGTGCGCGTCCACCAGCGACTCCGGCATCCGCAGCACGTACGCCGAGCCCTGGGTGGCGAGCTCGACCCCGTACGCCCCGGCCCCGTGCTCGGCGAGCAGGGCCCGCAGCCGCGAGACGTGCCCCTGGAGGACGGTCCTGGCGTGGACGGGAGGCTCCTCCTCCCACAGGGCGTCGGTCAACTGCCCTACGTTCACCGCGCTGTTGGGGCGCAGCAGGAGCACGGCGAGCAGGCTGGACCGCTTGGCGGGTCCCAGGGCCACGTCCCCGTCCTCCGTCACCATGGCAACGGAGCCGAGCAGCCGGAACTCCACCTTCACACCTCCGCGATCACGCTCCCCCGTTTTCCCCGGCAGTCGAGGATACGTGGGGGAGGAGGGCCGTCCGTGACGCGGAGTTCCCCGTACCGCCCGCGTCGGCCGAATCCGGACGCGGTGTTCCGCACAGGGGGGCGCGCGGCGGCCGCCGGGCGGTGCCGACGGGGCGGCCCGCCGCGCGGACGGCGGGGGCCGGGGGCCGGGCGTGCTCAGATGTAGCCGTTCTCGACCGCGCGCTGGCCCAGCTGGAAGCGGCTCTGGGCGCCCAGTTTCTCCATCAGTTCCGAGATCAGGCGCCGTTCGCTGCGCAGGGAGATGCCCAGGCGGCGGGCGGCGGCCTCGTCCGTGTAGCCCTGGGCCAGGAGGCGCAGCAGTTCGCGGGGCTGCGAGCCGGGGTCCTCCAGGCTGCGCCGGGGGGCCTCGCCGAACGGGACCGCCGACGCCCACACCGCCTCGAACAGCGCGAGGAACGCCGCCACCGCGCCGGGCTGGCGCAGCAGCACCGCGCCGGCCGCGCTGTCGGCCGGGTCGATCGGCACCATCGCCAGTTCCCGGTCCTTGATCCACAGGCGCATGGGCAGCGCCGGCACGGTGCGGACCTCCGCGCCGCGTTCGGTGAGCCACTGGGCGTGCTCCAGGGTGCCCGGGGCGTTGCGGATCGAGTCCAGGTACACCGAGCGCATCCGCACCCCGCGCGCCAGCGGCTCCGCGCTGGTCACCTTGCTCGCCGCCAGGACCTCCGGGGTCTGGGCGCCGCCGGGCACGAAGGCCAGGGACTCCTTGCGCATGGTGGGCACCAGGTCGGTCATCCGGGCCCGTACGGCCTCGGCGCCGCGGAGCTGTTCGACCTCCGGCTCCTCGTCGCCGCCGTGCTGCGCGGCGTACTGGGCGAGCAGCATCTCGGCGGCGGCCTGGCTGCGGGCCAGCGTGCGGTTCCGCTCGGCTATCTCGGCCTGCTGGAACGCGAGCAGCGTGTCCAGGGCGGCCTTGGGGTTCACGACGTACAGCCGGCCGTGGTCCGGCCCGTCCGACGTGAGCAGTTCCCGCCGCGTCAGCTCCTGGAGCGCGTCGTCCAGCGCGCACGCCGAACCCTCGAACTCCCCCGCGGCCTTCGCCGCGTCGCACCCCGGCTGGGCGAGGACGAACCGGTAGAGCCGGTCGGCCCCCTCCGTGAGACCGAACGGTGTCAGCACGTGGACAGCTCCCCCACAAGTCACAGCGCTGCGACGGGCGGTGCGGACCGGCGTCGTCGGCGGTCGCCGCCCTGAGACGTACGAACTCTCTTCCCGTCTTGCGGCGCGGCCCCCTGTCGATGTCGTTCGCCCGCGCCGCATTGCAGTGTCGGTCACGGGTCACGGGGACGCAACGCACGTCCAACGGGCGGACGTCCGGGGCGCGGTGACACGGTTGTGCCCGGGCGATTCGTGCCAGCCGATCTCCCTGTCCGCACGCCCGGCCCGGCGGCAGTATCGGTACCGCCGGGGAACACCGGCAGTCACGAACCGTCACCCAGCGAATGAAGGACTCCTCATGCTGCGCGCCGCCGTCGCCACCACCGTCACCGCCCTCGCCGTCGCCCTCGTCGCCCTGGGCGGCACGGCCACCGCCGCGGAGCAGCAGAACGGCCCGGCCCTCGCGATCGCCTTCCCGGCCAAGCCCGCCGCGGCCGACGAGGAGCCCATCTGGGGCTGACGCCTCCGACCGCCCCGCTCCCCCTCGACGGCCCGGGGCCGCCGCATCCGACACCGGGTGCGGCGGCCCCGGGCCGTCGCGCGTCGGCCGCCGCTCACCCCTGCTCGTGGAAGTGGACCGGCACCGCCTCCGGCAGGACCGTCCCCGCCGGGACGAGGCGCTCGTCCTCGCCGGCCCAGAGCGGCAGCCGGGTCTCCCGGTCCACGGCGAGGCCCAGCTCCCCGGCGAGGAAGGCGGACCAGCCGGGCATCAGCGGCGCCGCCGCCACCGTGAACGCGGCGAGCAGCTCGACGTGGGCGGCGAGCCCCGTCACGTACTCCCCGTACTGCCCGTTCTGCCCGTCCTCCCCGTCCTGCCCGTACTCCCCGTACTCCCCGTCCTGCCCGGCGTCACGGAGCACCCGCAGCCGGTGCACGTCGATCAGCGCCCTCTCCACGACGGCGGCCAGGGCCTCCGCGGCGCGCGCCGGCGCGTACGCCTCGGCCCCGAGGGCGTCCGCGACCCGCCGGGTCAGGTCGCGCCTCTCGGCCGTCATCGGCCCGGCCGGCGCGGCCGCGGGGACCGTGCGGTGGAAGTCCTCGGCGAGCAGGTCCAGGACGGTGTCGGTCCACGTCTCCAGACCGCCGGCCAGGACGGTGGCGACGGTGTCGGCGTACTCGCCGAGGGAGAACTCGGCCGGGGAGAACCCGGTCGAGGAGTGCTCGCTCCGGGAGAGCGCGCTCGAAGAGGGGTCGTCCTCCGTTCGTTCCGCCGCGGTGAGACAGAGGTGGAAGCGCAGCGCGTCGGCGTTCGTCCGGCGCAGGAAGTCGCCGCCCCACACGGCGCTCGACTCCGCGTCCCTGGGCCGGACGTCCTCGCCGGCCACCACCCGGGCGGGCAGGCCCAGCGTGCCCTCGGCGAGGCGCAGCGCGGGCCACAGCACGGCGTGCGCGAAGAGCTGGTCGACACCGGTGAAGGAGACGATCCGGGTGGCCGGATCGGACCACAGCGGCAGCGCCCCGTCCTTCTCGCCGTGCGCCTCGGCCAGCCGCTCGGTGGCCGCGACCAGGCCCCAGACCCCGCTGAACGCCGTGTCGAGGACGTGCCCCTCCCACTCCGGCAGCGGCACCGGGACGCCGTGGTCCGCCACCCCGCTGACCGGGACGACGGGCAGTTCGGCGGTCAGCAGCCGGTCCAGGAAGGCGTCGGTCAGGTCCCGCCGCCCGGACCCGTCCCGGATCTCGTCGTAGTACGCGACGAGCCGCTCGCGGTGGCGCTCCAGCGGGAAGGCGATCCGGCGCCGCAGGACGGTGTCGGGCGCCGTCCCGCAGTCGGCGCACCGCGGATCGGCGAGCTCCCCCGGGCCCTGCGGGAGCCCGCAGGATCCGCAGGGCCCGCCGTCGACGGGCGCCGCGCAGTGCCGGCAGCCGCCGCGCACGTCGGCCTCGTACAGATACCGGTCGCAGGGGGCGCAGCGGAACACCGGAAGCTCCCGCACCTCCAGCGCGCCCGCCTCCCACAGCGCGAGGAAGAACCGGCGCACCCAGTGGGCGTGCGCGGCGTCGGTGAGCGGCCGGGTGAACCAGTCGGGGCGCATCGCGCCCAGCGCGAGGGCGTCCCCCGTCCGGTCGCCGACGACCCTGGCGAGGGCGTGCGGGGTGACGCCGGCCTCGGCGGCGCGGGACGCCACCCGGGGGGAGTACTCGTCGCAGTAGCCGACGTACCGCACGTGGTGGCCCCGCTGGCGCAGATGGCGGGTGAGCACATCGGCGCCGAGGAACGAGCCGGCGAGCAGGCCGAGGTGCGGGTCGGCGTCGGGGCTCGGAGGGGCGCTGGTGACGACATACGTGTTCATGGCAGGGATTCCCTGGAGGTGCGGCGAGCGGCGGGTGGGGGGAGGGGCGAACCATGGAGGGCGGGGAGCGGGAGGGGCGGGGGGCGAACCACGGAGGGGCGGCGCGGCCGGGCGCCGGGGGCTCATCGCGCGCCGAGCGCCGCCTCCTCGCGGAACCTCGGCGCCGGGTCGAGCGCCGGCGCCGTCTCCAGTTCGGCGGCCAGGGCGGCGTGTTCGGACCCCGGCGACAGGACCACCCGTTCGACCGGGTCCACGCGGTCCACCGGGCCCCTTCGGTCCGCGCGCGGCGTGACACCGGCGCCTGAGACCCGGTCCTGGTTCCGGTCCTGACCATGGTCCCGGTCCCGGTCCTGGTTCCGGTCCTGGTCCCGGTCATGGTCCCGGTCCTGGTCCTGGTCCCGGCGGACGACGCGGTGGTGTTCCTGGAGCGACCGGACCTCCTCCGGGAGGTTCCGGAGCGCGTCGATGCCCTGGACGGCCGCGGCGAGTGCCTGGACGGTGGTGAGGCAGGGGACGCCGCGGGCGACGGCGGCGGTGCGGATCTCGTAGCCGTCCAGGCGGCCGCCGGTGCCGTAGGGGGTGTTGACGATGAGGTCGACCTCG
>NZ_LGEG01000011.1 GCF_001280125.1 Streptomyces sp. NRRL F-6492 | reverse complement strand
GTGTTGCGGACGTAGGCGTGTTCGGGGGTGCCTTCGTCGAGTTGGGCCAGGCGGGTGAGGAGGGCGGCGGAGAGGGGTTGGGCGTCGTCGGTGGAGACGGTGGTGGGACGGGTCAGCTCGGGCAGTCCGTCCAGTGCCGCCCGGCGCATCGAAGCCCCCGGATTCCCGGCGACCTCGGGACCGGGGGCCGGGTCGGCGGTCCGGGGCCGTATGGAGCGGTTTCCGACGGTGGACATGAGGCTCCTTCGACGGTCGCGATGGGCCCGCGCCGCTGCCGTGCAAAGGTGGCGGAGTGGTCCATTGATCAGCTTCCTCAAACAGGATGCCCGTTTCGTGGTGATTTGACACAGTTCTTGGGTAGACGCGGTCGGATGGTGGAGATGGCGCGGCGCGGGGGAGTCGCGGGGAGCCGCAGGGAAGCGGCGACCACATCATCCGACCTTTATGTGAGGTTTGAGATGTGCGGGTGAGGGTGAGGCGCAGACAGCGAGGGGATCCACACCAGAGAGGAACGCACAGTGTCGCTCGACGGAAAGAACGTTCTCGTCCTCACGACGAACTACGGCACGGAGCAGGACGAGCTGGAGAAGCCGGTGGCCGTCCTCCGCGAGGCGGGAGCCCGCGTCACGGTCGCCGCGCAGAAGGACGAGGGCGTGCAGACCCTCGTCTCGGACAAGGACCCTGGCTCCGTGGTCCAGCCGGACACGACGCTCGCCGAGGTCTCCGCGGACGGATTCGACGCCGTGGTCGTCCCGGGCGGCACCGTGAACGCCGACCAGCTCCGTACGGACGACGACGCCCGCCGCCTCGTCTCCGCCTTCGCGGAAGCGGGCAGGCCGGTGGCCGCCATCTGCCACGGACCGTGGCTCCTCGTGGACAGCGAGCTGGCCAAGGGGCGCCGGCTGACCTCGTATCCCTCCCTCCGCCCCGACCTCGAGAACGCGGGTGCCACCTGGGTGGACGAGGAGGTCGTCGTCGACACCTCCGGAGGCCACCCCCTGATCACCTCCCGCAACCCGGGCGACCTCGACGCCTTCTCGGCGGAGATCGTCCGCAGCCTGAGCGGCGACGCGGCCTAGAAGGGTCTGCCGCGTGCGACCGCGCACGTACGCACCCGGCCCGCACGGCAGATGTACGGCTCAGCGGAGAAGAGTCGCGCCCGGCCCCCGACGGACGATCGTCGGGGGCCGGGCGCGATGCGTGGTGAGGGGCGGCCTACGGGCGGTCCGCGCCACCGGGACCGGCAGGGCCGGCGGGGGAGCCGGGACCGTGGGTCGGCAGGACGTGCAGCAGTTCCAGCAGGTAGAGGAAGGCCGCGGCCATCGGGGCGCCCTCCGTCTCCTGGCGCACGCGCGCCCAGTCGACCCGCTCCCGCAGCCCCCGCGCCACCGGCAGCAGGGTGCCGAAGTCGCAGTGGTGTTCCGAGAACGCCGTCAGCCGGGAGACCAGGAGGTCGGTCGGCGCGATCACCGGCATGTGGACCGAGTCCACCGGGAGCGTCTGGGCCCGTTCGAGGAGCTCGGTCGTGACCGGCTTCCCCGCCAGGGAGAAGATCAGGTCGATCTCCTCGCCGCCGGAACGCGCCTTGACCAGCCAGTCCTCGGGCGGGTCCACGATCCGGATGCCGTGTTCCCGCAGCGCGTTCGTGACCGCCTCGGCGTCCTCCCGCCGTACCGCGAAATCCGTGTCGTGCTGGAGCCGGACCGGGATGCCGTGCGCGTAGGCGGCGACGCCGCCGATCAGGGCGAACGGGCACCCCAGCGCCTTCAGCACCGCCCCGACCTGCTTCGTCGTCTCCAGGATCGCCTGGGTGTGATCGGGGGGCAGCGCGGTCGCGTCGCCCTCGCGGGCTCCGTGCGCTCCGGAGTCCTCCCGCGGAGCCTTCCGGGGTTCGGGAGAACCGGTACCCGCGAGCCCGTGGTCGTGACCGGCGGACGCGAGGTACGCCTTTCCGTTCGCCGACCGGCGCGGGGCCGGGTCTTCCGTGAGGTTCATCGCCTGCTCCTGTCCTCGCCACTGCTCGCGCTGGCCCCTCCCAAAGGGGTGCAACCGCGTCTACCCAGGGCGGCCCCGGTCATCCGCCCCCGGTGATCGGCCACGACCGGGGAATCGGCTGTCCGGAAACTGTCTGTCCGGCCCCGTACCGGGTAGTCGCCGGGGCGAGCGAGCAGCACCGGAACGACCGTGAGGAGGCCCGCTGTGCGGACCACGGAGCAGCGGACGACGGACGAGCGGCACCGGCTCACGGACGAGGAGTTCCACGCCCTGATGCGGGAGGCGTCCGCCGAGGCACGACGCCTGTCGCTCGGCGAACCACTCGGGGCGGAGGCCGACTTCGCCCTGCGCACCCAGCACGCCGAGTTCGGAGCCGCCGCCCACTGACCCGCGGGGCCGGGACGTCGCCCGCCGCGCGGCCGGCCCGCCGCACGCCGGATAGAGCGGGAACGGACGGGTAGTCGCGTACCGGCCGTACGACATCCGGATTCCGGAGGGAGATGGACGCCATGATCGCACCGAGCAACCCCGACCCGGAGCCCCGGGAGACACCCGGAGTCGACGTCGGAGACGGAACCGGCACACCAGGCCCCGGCTCCGACACCGGCATCGGAGGAGGGGCCGCCACATCCGGCCTCGGCGCCGGCGCACCCGGTCCGGGAACGCCCGGCTCCGGCGTCGGGGGCGGGACCGCGCCGGGCGAGACGCCACCGGCCGAGTCCGGGACGGGAACGGGGACCGGGCCCTACCGGCCGCTCCGGCGGGGATGGGCGACCGGCCCGCTCCTCGCCCTGTGGATCCTCGTCGTCCTGTGCGCGCTGTTCTTCCTCGCGTACGCGATCATCCTGGCCACCGACTGAGCGGGTGCGGGAACCCGCCTGTTCCCGCACCGCTCCGGGCCGTTTCGTTCCCGCCCGGCGAGGACGACCGGCCCCGGCCCCCGATGTCGGCCACCGACCAGTTTTTCCCCTGAAAGGAAACCCTCATGGACCGCAACGAGCCCGACACGGACGAGGCCCGTGGCGACGACGTCTACCAGCCCACCCACTCCGACGTGGACAACCGTCCCACCGACGAGCTCGATCCGGACAACGCGATCGTGACCGACCCGCTGGAGGACATGTCCAGCCCCGGCTACTCGCCCCCCGAGCGCCCCCGAGGGGTGACCCGGCACGGCACGACCCAGCGGGAGCAGCGCGAGGGCGAGTCGCTGGACGACCGGCTCGCCCAGGAGGTCCCCGAGGACCCGCCGGCGGAGGGCGACGACATCGGCGACCTCCCGGGCGGCGCGGGCGAGCCCGTCGACAAGCAGGCCGGCACCACCCGGGCGGGCCGCCTCGCCCCGGTCGACAGCCCGAGGGAGACGGGAAACCGCACGGTCGCCCGGGACGTCGGCCCGGACGACTGGGCCGCACCGGCCGAGGAGGCCGCGATGCACGTGGACACCGGGGCGGACGCCACGGTGGACGAGCCCGAACCGTACGGGCTGCCCGAAGAGTCCGGGACGGAGCGCTGACCGCCTCCGACGCCCCGCACGTTCCGACCCCAGTGGGGACACCATGAACCTCGACTTCCTCAAACCGCTCCTGGAACGTCCCGGCCCCTGGGCCTCCGTCTACGTCGAGACCGACCGGTCCACCGAGGACGCGGCACGGATCCAGCGGCTGCGCAACCGCTCCGTGGCCGCGCGGCTCGTCGACGACGGCGCCGACCCGGCCACGATCCGCGCGGTCGCCGAACGGCTCGGAGCCGAACCCGTCTCCGGCTCGCCGCCCGGGCGCGCCCTCTTCGCGACGGACGGCGAGGTCGTGCTCGACGTCCCCCTCAGGGCGACCCCGCCGTCCGCCGACGTCACCTGGACGAACCTCCCGCACATCGCACCCCTGGTGCTCCTGCGCGGCGACGAGCCCGCCTGCCAGGTGGCCCTCATCGACCGGGAGGGCGCCGACCTCGAACTGCGGGACTCCCGCGGCACGCGGTCCCTGGGCGAGGCGCGCGGGAAGCCGTGGCAGGGCCGGGGGCACCGTTCCCTCCCCCAGGACCGGTACGAATGGCACTACAGCAACAAGGTCGAGGACGCCTGGGAGGAGACGGCCGACATCATCGCCGGCGAACTCGTCCGGCGCTGTCCGCAGGACGGCGACACCCTCCTGGTCCTGGCCGGGGACGCGCGCGAGCGCAAGGCGGTACGGGAACGGCTGCCGCAGCGGCTCCGGAGCGTCGCCGTCGAGGTGGACCACGGCAGCCGCGCGCCCGGCGCCTCCACCGCGCTCCTCGACCGGCAGATCGAGGAGGCCCGCTCCCGCTACGCGCAGGAGCGGGTGCGGAGCGCGCTGGACGACTTCCGCAGGGCGCGCGGCCGTCCCGGCGAGCACCGCGAGACGACCGTCGACACCGGTCGAGGCCCGGCCGCCGAAGGCATTCCGGCCGTGGCCGCCGCCGCCCGGGAACACCAGGTCGCCACCCTCCTCCTCGGCCGGGACGCCCCCGACGCGAGCCGCCCCGTGTGGGTCGGCGCCGGACCCGACGAGATCGCCGCGGGCCGTGCCGAGGCCAAGGGGTGGGGGATCGGCCGGCCGGAGGAGGCGCGCGCCGACGACGCGCTGCTGCGCGCCTGCGTCGCCGCGGGCTCCGAGGTGCTCGTGGTGCCGGAGGAGATGGCGGGCCCGGCGGGCGGTCTGGGCGCCGTCCTGCGCTGGAACGACTGACTCCTCGACCGGCTCGTCCCCGTCGCACCGCCCAGGAGCGGTGACGCCGGGGACGAGCCGGTCGAGGAGCGGTGACGCCGGGGACGAACCGGTCGAGGAACGGTGACGCCGTGGCAACCGTGCTGCCGAGGAGCGGTGACGCCGTGGGAGCCCTGCCGCCGAGGAGCCGTCCGTGTCCCGCCGGTCTGCGGTGGGTCACGGCACGAGACCCGCGCCGGGTCGCACGACTCCGCAATGGGGTCACGAGAAGGCCCTTCACGTGCTCCCTCCGGTGATCCCTTCCGGCCGTCCGGACACGCCGCCGCCCGCCCACGAAGAAGTGGGCGGGCGGCGGCGCGATCCTACGGTCGGGCTGTGCTCAGTCCTCGCCGCGGACGATGTTGTACTCGCCGTACTCGGGATCGCGTTCCTCGTCGGCGGCTCGTCCGGCCCGTTCGGGCCGTCCGGGTTCCCCTTCGAGTCCCACGAGGGCGGGCCTGCACGTTCTGACGCGTCCCGTGCGCGCCTCCCCGATCCGTTTGGAGCGGGCGGCGTTCCTGACGTCCTCCATGACCGACACCTCCTGAGGTCGATGGATCCGACCTCCGGCGGCCGGGTCGACTGCAACTCCTCGTCTACCCGGTCGGGCCCGCCCGACACGTACGCCGGGCCGCGGCCCCGTGGCACCGTACGGGCGGGGCCCCGGTCAGGGCCGGCGCCAGTCGTCGGACGTCAGGTGCGAGCCGGCCATCGGACCCATGCGGAGCATCCCGCCGTCCACCGCCCAGGACGCCCCCGTCACGTACGACGCGTCGGGGCCCGCCAGGAAGGCGACGACGGCGGCGACCTCGCGGGCGTCCCCCGGCCGCCCGAGGGGGACGCCCGGCCGGGACGCGGCCCGGACGTCCTCGTCCTCCTGGCCGGTCATCGGGGTGGCGATCTCCCCCGGCGCGACGGAGTTGACGGTGATGCCGTACGCGCCCAGCTCCAGCGCCATGACCTGGGTGAGCAGCCCGAGGCCGCCCTTGGCCGCGCAGTACGGTCCGGCGCCCACCCGGGGCTGGTGCTCGTGCACCGAGGTGATCTGCACGATGCGGCCCCCGCGCCCCCGGTCGATCATCCGGCGGGCGGCGCGCTGGGCGCACAGGAACGGCCCCGTCAGGTCGACGTCGAGCACTTCCCTGACCTTTTCGAGACTCAGGTCGAGGAAGGACTCGGCCGTACCCGTACCGGCGTTGTTGACCAGGACGTCGACTCCGCCGAGCTCCTCCGCGAGCCGGTCGACCACGTCGGCCGCCTCCGGCAGCTCCGTCAGGTCCAGACGGGCGACGGCCGCCCGTCTGCCGTGGGCGCGGACCTCCTCCGCCGTGGCCTCCGCGCCCGCCTCGTCGGTGTGCCACGTGACGCCCACGTCGAGGCCCGCCTCCGCGAGCCGCACCGCGACGGCGCGTCCGATCCCGGAGTCCGAACCGGTGACGATCGCCGTGCGCGGGTCGAAGCCCTGGATGTCGGCCATGGCCCCGCCTCCTCTCGTCTTCCTGCCTGCTTCTGCCATGTGCCTGCGCGTTCCTCGCGTACTTCTCGCGCCTGACGCCTCCGCCGCTACCCCCGTCCCGGTCGGCCATGCTCCGCCCACCGGCCGGGAGAAGGACACGAAAGGGTGCGACCGACGGGGACGGGGCATGGCGTCCGCCGGGCCGGGGAGACGCGTCAGGAGCAAGGACACCGGTCCGGAAGGACACGGTCCACCCGACGTGAGGAGACGCCATGAGCGGTCCGCAGAACCCCGAGCGGCGCAGGAGCGGAAAGGGCGCGGCCACCCCGCAGGACCTCGCCGAACTCAAGGCCCGCCAGGCCCGCCGGAACGACGAGAGGGGCCGGGAAGCGGCGCACGCCACGGACGAGGGGGACAAGGACGGCGGCGAGGGCGGCGGAACCCCTCCCGGCCGGCGCCCCGACGGGGCCTGACCTCCCCGGCACGACCCTGCCGCCGGCCGTGGAACGAAGGATCACGCGCCCCGGCACCCACCGGCACCCCGGCGGTTCGCACCGCCGGGGTGCCGGGACGAGTGGACCCCGCCCGACCGGGCAGGGGCCGGGTGCCGCTGTCCGGGCCCTTCCCCTCCTGCCCGGGCAGCGGTCCCGGGCCCCCGGTCGCCCCACCACGGCTCCGCAGCGGCGGGTGAGGCTGTTCCGACCGCCAGAAGCCCCCGCGGTCACGGCGCCGGACCTCGTACGCCGCCCCGCGGCTACGCCCACCGGCCCGCGCGGCGAGAAGCCCGCGCGGCGAGAAGCCCGCGCGGCGAGAAGCCCGCGGAGCGAGGGCCCGTACAGCCACAAGCCCTGGCGCGAAGGGACGCACGACGGTCGGCCGACCGGTCGGGGACCGCCTGTCCGGGCCCCGAACACGCGTTGTCAGTGGCCCTGGTTAGTCTCCCCTCATATTGCAGTTCCAGGGGCTTTCGACCCCTTGGTTCGAGCTGCGTGATTTCTGACGAACAGGCGGAGGGGGCACGGCCGATGGCGTGGCTGACGGTGGACGAGGGGTACGAGATCACCCTCGACGAGGGGCGCGTGGCCGCACGGCGCGCGGGGGGACGGCAGTTGAAGACCGTGCCGAAGGCGCTGCGGGACCATCCCGAGGTCGACCGGCTCCGGCGGCTCGCCGAATGGCTGGACCGGCACGTGGCCGCGTGCGTGGCCCAGGTGGACACCTGGATGGTGTCCTCGCTCCCCGTGCCCACCGGGCTGATCGCCCGCGTGTGGCCGGACGAGGCCTGGCAGTCCGCCCTCCGCGACATGGCCGTGGTGGGCGACGACCCGGACGAGGTCGGCTTCCTGCGGGACGTCACCGCCGACGGCGGGCTGAAGGTGGTCGACCTCGACGGCGAGACCGTACGGCTCTCCCCGCGCACCGTCACCCTCCCGCACCCCGTGCTCCTGCCCGACCTGGACGACGTGCGGGACTTCGCGGCCGAACTCGGCATCACCCAGCGGGTGGAGCAGATCCACCGGGCCACCTGGGCCCGGCCGGCCGCCGCCCACCCGGAGACGGCCACGGAGGTACGGGACTACGCGGGCGGCAGGTTCGCCTCCCGCTTCGGCCTCGCGGCCCGCGCGACCTCGCTCGGCTACCGCGTCTCCGGCGGCTACGCCACCTGCAGGGTCCGCGACGGCGGCCGCGCCACGGAGGCGTCGGTGTGGATCGGCGAGCCGTACTGGGACGGGGAGTCGGAGACCGGCGGACTCGGCTGGCACGACGACGAGGGCCGCGCCGTGCGGCTGAACGAGGTCGGACCGGTCGCCTGGTCCGAGGGGATGCGCATGGCCGCGGCGCTCTACGCCGGCCGCACGATCGAAGAGGGTGGGAACGCGTGACCGGCACGACTGCTTCCGACAGGACCACGGGCGGCGCCCCCGAAGGAGCCCGCGACAACGCGGAGCTGCTCGCGGCCGGAGCCGTCCTCCCGGCCGGCACCGGGGACGCGGGGGCCTCGGCGGTCGAACTGACCGCCAGGACCTACCGCCACCCCGTCCTCGGCGAGGACCGGGTCGTCGTCCGCCTCGCCGCGACCGAACTCGGACCCGCCGAGGACCTCGCCGCCGGCTTCCTCGGCCTCGGACTCCACGGGGAACCGGCCGTCGTGGGCCTCGGCCGCCGCCAGGAACTGGGCTTCCCCGAATGGGTCCTGGTGCACCACCCCGAGGACGGCCACCACGCCCTCGCGGTCGTCCCCGAGCTCGACCGCCTCGCCCGGCAGGCGAAGACCAAGCCCAAGGCCGCCCTGGACGCCTGCCTCGAACTCGCCGGCCGCCTCGCCTCCGCCGTCCCGCACTTCCTGCCCGTCTTCTACGAGCAGGCCGCCCGGGTCTTCCTCGGTGTCGACAACACCACCTACGCGGGACAGCTGTTCGCCCGCGCCCGCACCAGCGAGGCCCAGCACGGACTCGCCGTCGACGAGGACCGGCTCGACGCCGTCTTCCTCGAATTCGCCCTGGCCGGCGCGCTGCCGGTGAAGGTCCTCACCGGATACGGCAAGGAACTCGCCGCCCGGCTCGCCCCCGCCGAGGCGTACGAGCGCTTCCGGCGCCTGTGCGTGCGCCGGACCGCCGGCGGACTCGCCCCCTCCGCCCAGGCCACCACGGAACTGCGCCGCCTGGCCCGCGCCGCCGGCCTGTCCGCCGCCGAGGCCGAGCAGGACCACCTCGCCGAACTCCTGCCGCTGCCGGCCACCCAGCGGGCGGCCGAGGGATGGTGGAAGACCCACCGGTCCGCCCTCGTCGCCCTGGCCCGCCGCGTCCCCGCCGTACGGGGCACGCTCCTGGAGATGATGCCGCCCTCCGACGACGGCGAGCTCAGCGACCTGTGGCTGGGGATCCTCACGGAGTCCGGGGCGGACGCCGGACTGACCGGCGCGGACGTGCCGCCGGAGGAGCGCTGCGCCGACGGCACGGCCGGCTGGCTGGAGCGCTTCCACACCGTACGGCACCGGGGCTGGGGCAGCCGCCGCACCCTGCCGGCCCTCCTCGACCTGGTGGAACGGGCCGCCGATCGGCTGCGCGCCGACCTGGCGGCCCGGCCCGACGACCGGTGCTTCCTGCGGATCGGCGTCGAGGACCTCGACCTGCTCGACCTGCTGCTCTCGCTGGACGTCCCGGTCGCCGACCCGGCGGCCGACGGCCCCCGGACGAACGCCGCCGCCCTCAACCTGTCGGACTGGGCGCGCGGGGAGGACCCCCGCGACCTGGCCGCGATCGCCGCCGACCCCCGCTTCCGCCCCGCCTTCCGGCGCGCCGCGAACGCCTACCACGACGCCTCCTCCGGAGCGGACGTGATGCGCCGGCTCGCCGCCTCGGCCGGCGGCCGGCCGATGCTCACCGAGTGGACGCGCGACGTCGCCCGCGACTCGGTGGCGGCCGGACTGCCCGGACTGCCCAAGGCGATCGCCCGCCTGTCGTGGCTGCCCGCCGAGGCCCTCGCGCTCGCACCGGAGGAGGTCGCGGCCGCCGCCGGCGCCGACCTCGGCGAGACCCTGGCGCGCACCCTGCGCGGCGGCCTGTGGGAGGAGCTCCACTGGCCGGCGTGGGAGGAGGCCGTCGCGGACCTCACCCCGGGGCGCGCCAAGCTCGACGACCTCGTCGTCTTCGAGGCCTGGCCCCACCTGATCGTGGCCAACGCCCGCCGGGTGCGGGTCATCGACGCCGACTCCACCGTCCTCACCCACGACCTGCGCGTGCCCACCGGCCAGTCCTCCCACCGGTACGGCTTCCACTACGTCGACGGCGCCCTCCTCGTGTTCTGGACCGGCTACGGCAACAGCCAGGTCCAGGGCTACTGGCACACCGCGCCCGACCGCGTGTTCACCCTGGACGCCGAGATCAGCTACTGGTCCCTCCGCTCCGACCGCTCCAGCCTGCCGCTGCCCGGCGGCGGCCGCACCACCGGCGGCGGAGTCCTGCACGCCGGCGACACGAAGCTGCCCCGGGAACGCGCGGTGCTCTCCGACGGCACCTCGTACTGGGTGTGGCAGCACGTCGAGCGGTACGAGGGCGACGCGCGGCACGACGACAGCGGCTGGGTCGAGTACGACCCCGTCGAGGACACCCGGGGCCGGCGCTCCCTGCCCGGCTTCCTCGCCGACGCGACCCGCTCCCACGCCCCCGGCGCCGAACTGGCCGTGCAGTCCTCGTGGCTGCGGCCCGCCCCCGTGGTCGACGGCTCGGCCCTGGGCACCCCCGCCGACGGCCTGCTCGGCTGGCGGGTCCTGCGGATCCCCGGCGACGGCTGGTGCGCCGACGACACCGCCGGCCGCAACGTCTCCCTGCCCGAGGGCTCCGACATGCCCGTCGCCGCCCTGGCGTTCCCCGGCGACGACCGGCCCAGGGCCCTGATCCGCCAGTGGCGGGAACTGCTGCTCACCGACCCGGACGGCGTGATCACGACGACGTCCGACGGCGACCGGAACGACATCTACGGCACCGCCGCCACGCCCCTGCCGCCGCTCTCCCACTTCTACGCCCTCCGCCCGCGCGACCCGCGCGGCTCGGACGTGCTGCGCGCCGCCGACGCGGAGACGGCCCGCACCCTGCTGAAGGCGGCCGTCCTGGCCGAGCGGGCCACGGACGTCCCCGACCTCGTGACCGCCGCGCTGCCGGGCATCACCGCGCCCGAACTGGCCGCGGGCGTGGCGAAGGCACTGCGCTTCGCCGTGGGACAGCAGAAGGCCCTCGACGCGGTGGCCGCCCGGCTCGACCCGGCGACCGAGCCCGAGGAGGCACGCGTCGAGGGCCCCCACGACAGCCTGCTCGCCGAGGCGCTCGACGGACTCACCGGCTCCGGCTACTACAGCCGGGGCGCCGCCTCGGACGTGGCCGACCGGTTCCTGGGCGAACTGGCGGCGGCACGGGCCGACGCCTCCGCCGCGGCCCCCCTGGGGAAGCTGCACTACGACCTTCCCTCCCTGCCGTACTCTCCGTTCTCCTTCGTCTCCCTCCTGGACGACCCGGCGGCGATCGCCTACCGGGCCGTCGCACCCGGCAGCGGCGACGAGCACCGGGCCGCGCTGCTCGGCGTGCTCGGCCGGGCCGACGCCCTGGGCCTCGCCTCGACGGCCGGCTCGGCCGGCCACTGGCGCCGGGTCCTGCTCCACCTCGCCACCCCCCACCTGTACGCCCCGGACGGCCAGGAGCGCGGCACCTCGTACTGCACCGTCTTCCCGCTCGGCGGGGGAGCGGTCCTCGGGATCACCGAGAACGACAGGGCCGTCGACGACGGACGGCAGTTCGAGGCGCTCCTCCACGACCCCAGCGGCCGGTTCGAGGTGCCCGCCCCGTACACCCTGCGCGACGCGGCACCGGTGGGCGACCGCACGCGCGGCGCCGACTGGCTGACCGCCTTCCTCCGGGAGGCGGAGAACCGCACGGCGGCCCCCTTCCTCCCGGAGGCGGCCGAGGAGTTCGGCCGGCTCACCGGCGTCCCCGGAGCGCTCGCCCGGCTCGTCCTCGCCGGCATGCCGAACGTGGACGACTGGGGGAACGGCTTCCTGCCGGCGGAACTGCGCACGTCCCTCGGCCTGAAGGTGGCCGACGCGGCCCGGGCCCGCGACGAACTGCGCGCGCTCCCCGTCGCCGTGCGACGGGCCGTGGTCGCGGCGCTCCTGCCCGAGGACCCGGCGCGGCTGTGGACCGAAGGCCCCGACGTGGCGTCGGCGGCGGAGGTCTGGAACGCGCGCTTGGGACGGCGCACCCAGGTGCCCGACTGGCTGATCGGGGAGGCCACCCGCGCGGTCCGCACCGGCTGGCCCGTCCACCGGGCCCTCCCGGCGCTCCTAGGCCCCGCGGCGTCGCCCGAGCTCACCACCGACGTGGCGTGGCACATCTCGGGGGACCGGCCGGCGCCCGTGAGCCCGGTCGACCACCCGTTCACCGACGCGGTGCTGACGGGCGCGATGGGCCTGACGGCCTGGCTGGCCCACCGGCTGCCCGCCGGCGATCCGGTACGGGCGACGCTGCCCAGCGCCCTCACCGCCGTACGACAGCGCCTGGCCTCACCCGGACTCCTGGTCTCCGCCGGGCGCTACACCAGCCTCGCGGACTTCCGGAAGGTGGCGGGCGCCCCCACCGAGACGGCACCGGACCACGAGCGGTACGGCGCGGTCCTCATGGCCACGCACGACGGCCAGCCCCAGCCGGCCCTGCGGACCGCCCTCCTCGACTCCACCGGCTCCGACCCGTACCTGGCGGTGCTGCGCGACACCGACCAGCAGCCGACCGGGATCGAGCGGGCGCTGCGGCGGGCGCACGACCCGGCGTTCGCGCGGCTCCTCGCCGACCCCGGCGCGCCCGCCGCCGGGGAGACCGGCCAGGACGGCACCTGGTGGCCGCAGGACCCCTCGCGCTCCGTGCCCGACCTGGTCGCGGAGGTCGCCGGGGCCCACGGCCTGGGGACCGACGCGGCGACGCTGTACCTGGCGCTCCTCGCCCTGCCCGACCCCACCGACCGCAACACCGCCCGGTGGACGGGGTGGAAGCCGGCCCGCCTCAAGGCGGCCCGCGCCGAACTGGCCGCCACCGACCTGGTGGTGTCGGCCGTACGGGCCAGGGCGGGGCGCTCGCTGTTCCTGCCCGGCGCCTGGTCCGAGCAGAAGGGGCTCGGGCTGCCGGTCGAGCAGTGGAAGCTGCCGATGTACGGGCCGTTCCTGGGCGCCCTGGTGCCGGTCGAACCGGCCGCCGAACTCTTCGCCCGGGCGTGGCGGCGGATCCTCGACGGCGACCTCCCCCGCTTCGAGGAGCTGAAGGTCCGGCGCACCAGGCGCCGCCGCTGACCGACCCGCCGCCGGCCGCCGGCCGCCGGCCGGCCGACCGGTGGTCATCGCCCGACCGGCACCAGTCGGCACCGGCCGACCGGCCGCTGCCCGCCGCACCGCCGACCACCCGCCGCACGCGGCGACGGCGCGGCGCACCCCGCCCCGGGTGCGCCGCGCCCCCCACCCGTACCCCTTCCGGAGGAACCCCCGCATGACCGTCACCGAACAGCCCGCCCCCGCCCGGCAGGTCCGCCCGGCCGAGGAGCGCCACGCCGCCGAACTCGCCTTCCTCGCCGCCCAGGACCCCGGCCCGCGCCCGCCCGGCTGGGCCCTCACCCCCCGCGCGGTCGTCACGTTCGTCTGCGGCAGCGACGGCGCCGAACTCGCCCTGCCGAAGCGCCGCGCGGGCCTGCCGTCGAAGCTGGAGATCGCCCCGAAGTTCGTCGGCGAACGCGCCCTGGTGGAGCGCTGCGTGGTCACCCTCGCCGGAGAACGCGGACTGCTCCTCACCGGCGAGCCCGGCACCGCCAAGTCGATGCTGTCGGAACTGCTCGCGGCCGCCGTCAGCGGCACCAGCGCCCTCACCGTGCAGGGCACCGCGGGCACCACCGAGGACGCCTTCCGCTACGGCTGGAACTACGCCCTGCTGCTCGCCCAGGGCCCCACCCCGCAGGCCCTGGTCGACTCCCCGGTCCTCGCCGCCATGCGCACCGGCCGGGTGGTGCGGGTCGAGGAGATCACCCGCTGCCTGCCCGAGGTGCAGGACGCCCTCGTCTCCCTCCTGTCCGACCGGCGGATCACCGTCCCCGAACTGACCGCCACCGAGGACGCGGTGGTCTCCGCCGCGCCCGGCTTCACCGTCATCGCCACCGCCAACCTGCGCGACCGGGGCGTCTCCGAGATGTCCGCCGCGCTCAAGCGCCGCTTCAACTTCGAGACCGTGGACCCGATCGCCGACGCGGACGCCGAGGCCGTCCTCGTCCGCCGCCAGGCCGTCGCGGCGGTCCAGCGCGCGGGCGCGTCCTTCGGCGTCGACGACGCCGTCCTGGACGCCCTCGTCACCGTCTTCCGGGACCTGCGCTCCGGCCGCTCCACCGAGGGCTGGGACGTGGAGCGGCCGGGCACGGTCATGTCCACCGCCGAGGCCGTCCAGGTCGCGGCGTCCCTCGGGGTCGCCGCCGCTTACCTCCACGGCGGGGACGTCCTCGACCTCCTGCCCGGCCACCTCCTCGGCGTCGTCCGCAAGGACGACCCGGCCGACCACGCGCGCCTCCTCGGCTACTGGGACGGCCCGGTCCGCCGCCGGGCCGAGAACGGCTCGGCGATGTGGCGCCGCCTCTGGGACCTGCGCGGGAGCCTGCGGTGACGACCCTCGATCCACGGGCGGCGGTGGACGCGCTCGCCGCGTCCCGCACCCCGTACCTGCTCGGGGTGCGCCACCACAGCCCGGCGCTGGCCGCCGTGGTGCCCGCCCTCCTCGACGAGGCGGGTGCCGAGGTGGTCTGCGTGGAACTCCCGGCCGACTTCCGGCCCTGGCTGGAACACCTGGCGGACCCGGAGACCGTCGCCCCCGTCGCCCTGGCCGGTGCGGGCGAGGGCGGACGCCTGTCGTTCTACCCCTTCGCGGACTTCTCGCCGGAACTCGCGGCGGTGCGGTGGGCCCGGGACCGCGGCGCGGAGGTCGTCTGCTGCGACCTCCCCCTGTCCGACCCCGGCTGGTCCCTGACCGGCCCGGACCGGGACGGCGACACGGACGACCGCCGGGGCGTCGACGCCGCCGACGGTACGGACACGGGCACGGGCACGGGCAGTACGGACACGGGCACGGGTACGGATACCGGCTCGGCCGACGGTACGGGCGAGGGCGCCGGCGTGCGGGGACGCGGCTCCTTCGCCGGAGCGCTCGCCGCGGCCGGCACCGGCCGGGACGGCGAGGACATGTGGGACCGCGCCGTGGAGGTGCTGGCTCCCGGCTGCTCCCCGGACGCGGTGCGCCGCGCCGCCCTGGGCGTGGGCTGGGCCCTGCGCGCCGACGCCGACGTGCCCGCCTCCGACCTCGCCCGCGAGGCCCGGATGCGGCGGGTGATCGCCACGGCCTCGGCCGGAGGCCGCCGCGTCGCCGCCGTGATCGGAGCCTTCCACGCCCCCGCCCTGCTCGCACCGGCGGACGCGGAGGGAGCGGTCGGTACGGACCGGCACGACCTGGAGGACACCGGCACGGACGGGTCCGGCAAGGGCGACCGGGGCCGTACCCCGGCGACCCCGGTCACGGACCCCGCGACCCCCGCCACGCCGGGAGCCCCGGCCGTCCACCAGGCCCCGGCCGTCGCGGTGACCTCGTTCGTCCCGTACTCCTTCGACCTGCTCGACTCCCGCTCCGGCTACCCCGCCGGGATCCGCGATCCGCTGTGGCAGCAGGCCGTGCTCACCGCCGCCGGGGACCCCGACCGGATCCGGGAGGCGGCCGCCGCCGCGGTGACCGGCCTGTGCCGGGAGATGCGCCGTGCCGGCCACACCGCAGGCACCGGCGAGGCCGCCGAGACGCTGCGGCTGGCCTGCGACCTGGCCACCCTGCGCGGACTCCCCGCCCCCGGGCGCGGGGAGCTCCTGGAAGCCGTCACCACCGTCCTCGGACAGGGCGAACCCCTCGGCCGGGGCCGGGCGCTGGCCCGCGCCCTGGAGGCCGTGCTCGTCGGCACGGCGCGCGGCCGGGTCAGCCCGCACGCGCCCCGCTCCGGTCTCGGCCCCTCGGTCGAGGAGGAGCTCGCCCGGCTGCGGCTGCCCCGCCCGGAGGAGCCCGAACCCCGGGAGGTGCGCCTCGACCCGCTCCGTTCCCCCCTCGACGGACGCCGCGAGGTGCTGCTGCGACGCCTCCTCGTCATCGGCGCCTCCTACGGCGAGCCGCTCGCCGTGGCGGCCACCGGCGACGGCACCGCGCTCGGCACCAAGTGGCGCCTGACCTGGAACCCGTCCGTGCCCGCACGGCTCGACCTCGCCGGAGTCCGGGGAGTCACCGCGGCCCAGGCCGCCGCCGGCACCCTGGCCGAGACCGCGCGCCGGGCCGCCGCCGAAGGAGGGCCCACCCCGGCCCAGATCCTGACCGGACTCACCGCCGCCGCCCGCTGCGACCTGCCCGACCTGGTCGACGCCCGGCTGCGCGAGGCCTCCGCCGTCCTGCCCGACACCGCCGGCCTGCCCGAACTCCTCGAAGCGCTGGACCTCCTGGAGGGCATGCGGCGCGGCCACTACCCCGGCACCACCGAGGACGCCCGCGCCACGGCGGCCGTGCTCACCGGCGAACTCGTGGAGGCCGCCGTGCGGTCGCTGCCCGGCCTGGCCGGCAGCGACACCCCCGCGGACGCCGGAGCCCTCGTGGCGCTCGCGGACCGGTCGGCCGCCCGGCACCTGGGCCTCCGGATGGACCGTGCCCTCGCCGAACTCGCCTCGGAAGGCTCGCCGTTGATCCAGGGCGCCGCCCTGGCCGTACGGGTGCTGCTCGACCTGGACCCGGCCGCGGACCTCGGCGAACGGACGGCGGGCTGGATCGACGGCGCGACCTCCCCCGACGCACGACGGGCCCTGACGAAGCGCCTCGCAGGACTGCTCACGGCCGCCGGACCGCTGCTCCAGGCGTCCCCGGAGGCGCTCACCCCGCTCCTCGACCGGGTCGACGCCCTGGCCGACCCGGACTTCCTCGACCGGCTCCCGGCCCTGCGCGGCGGCTTCGACGCGCTGACCCCGGCCGCCCGGGACCGGCTCCTGACCACGGTGACCGAGCGGCTCGGCGACCGGCTCGACCTCTCCCTCGACGCCCCGCCCGAACTGCTCGCCCTGTGGGCGGCGGCCGACGCGGCCGGCCTCGCCGCGCTGAAGTCCCTGGCCCTGCCCGATCCGGAGGCCGCACCCGACCCGCAGCCCGCGCCCGGAGCGGAAGCCCCACCCGAAAGCGAAGCCCCGCCCGAAGCCGACGCGTCCCCCGCCGAAGCACCGGACCGGCGGCTCGCGCCGGCCGACCGCTGGCGGCTCCTCCTCGGCCGCCACCGGGACCGGCTGTCCGCCGACGCGCGCCGCTACGCCCGCGCCCTGGACGAGCTGTACGGCGGAGGGCGCGGCGAGGGCGCCGACGACCTGGACGCCGGATCCGGCGGGGGCGGGGGACAGGAGGCCTCCTTCCCCACCGCACGCGAGTGGTCGCAGGAGCTGGAGGCCCTCTTCGGCGCCGACGTGCGCGAGGAGGTCCTGGCCGAGGCCGCCGACGCGGGCCGCACCGACGTGCTCACCCAGCTGGACCCGGCGGCGGTGCGCCCCTCGGTGGAGCTCCTCAGCTCGGTGCTCTCCCTGGCCGGCGGCCTGCCCGAGGCCCAACTCACCCGACTGAGGCCCCTGGTGAAACGGCTCGTCGACGAGCTCGCCCGGGAGCTGGCCACCCGTCTGCGCCCGACGCTCTCCGGACTCGCCACCCCGCGCCCCACCCGCAGGCCCGGCGGACGCCTCGACCTCGCCCGCACCCTGCGCGCCAACCTCGCCCACACCCGGCGCACGGACGACGGCCGGATCGTGGTCGTGCCGGAGCGGCCGGTGTTCAGCACGCGGGCGGGCAAGGAGTCGGACTGGCGCCTGATCCTCGTGGTCGACGTCTCCGGCTCGATGGAGGCCTCGGTCATCTGGTCGGCGCTGACCGCCGCCGTGCTCGGTGGCGTGCCGACCCTGTCCACGCACTTCCTGGCCTTCTCCACGCAGGTGGTGGACCTCACCGACCGGGTCGAGGACCCCCTGTCCCTGCTCCTGGAGGTACGGGTCGGCGGCGGCACGCACATCGCGGCGGGGCTCGCGCACGCCCGCTCGCTGATCACCGTGCCGAGCCGCACCCTCGTCGTCGTGGTCAGCGACTTCGAGGAGGGCGCACCGCTCGCCGGCCTCCTCGGCGAGGTCCGCGCCCTGGCCGCCTCCGGCGCGCACCTGCTCGGCTGCGCGGCGCTCGACGACGCCGGGGCGCCCCGCTACTCGGTGCCGGTGGCGCGCCAACTCGTCGCCGCCGGCATGCCGGTGGCCGCCCTCAGCCCGCTCGCCCTCGCCCGCTGGGTGGGCGACCGCCTCCGTGGAGAACCCCGTTGAGCCCCGAACCCCTGCCGCCCGTCGCCCCCGTCGTCCTCGCCGAGGCCGTGGAACAGCTCAGCGCACGGCTGCGCAAGAAGCTGGACGCCGCGATCGCGGGCTGCGCCGGGCAGGCCGTCCGGGCCGCCGACGGATCCCTCGACGTGCGCTTCGGCGAGGACGCCCTCGTCACCCTGCGTCCCGGACCGTCGGGCGCGGTCACCGAGGCCGGGCAGGCCGTCTGCACCTGCCTGCTGGCCCCGCGCTGCCTGCATCGCGCGACGGTCCTCGGCGCGGCACCGATCGCGGACGCGGACATGAACACGGAGACGGACACGGAGACGGAGACGGAGACGGGGGCGACGCCGGAGCCCCCGGAGCCGACCGCCGGCCTTCCGGAGCCGACGGGCCCCGTCGACGACACCGTGCCCGTCACCGCCGAAGCCGCCCCCGCCCCCGTACTCTCCGCGGACACCGCGCCCCCGCTCGCCCCCGCCCAGGTCCGCGCCGCCACCGCCCTGTGGGAGGCGGCCGCCGAAGCCCTGTCCGCGGGGGTCACGGCCGGCGGGGCGGTGGTCCAGGCCGAACTGCTGCGCGCCGCCCACACCGCGCGCCTGGCCGGGCAGCCCCGTGCCGAAGCGGCCGCGCTGCGCGTCGTACGGGGACTGCGCGCCGCGCGGGAGCGCGGCCGGGAGCAGCGCCTCGGCGACCTCGCGGGCGCCTTCCGCGAACTCCTCGCCGGGGCGGCCCTCCTCGCCTCGGGGACGGCGGGACCCGGCGCGGCCGGAACCGCGCGCCGCGCCTACGCGCAGGGCGGCAGCCTCAGGGTGTACGGCCTGTGCCGCGAACCGGTGCTTTCCGCCACCGGGTACGGGGGCGTGTCCACCCACCTGATGGGCCCGGACGGTTCCCGCTACACGGTCTCCGACGTGCGCCCCGGCGGACTGGCCCGCACCAGGGGAGCGGGCTCCGCGTCCGTGGCGCTCGGCGGGGGAGTCCTCGACCACGCGGGCCTCGCGCGCGGAGGGCTGCGGATCGTCGGCGCCACCGTCTCGCCGGACGGGCGGCTCGGAGCGGGCCGGGGCGTGAGCGCGACCCCGCTGCGCGGGGCGGACTGGTCGGAGGAGCCCGTGTCCGCGCTGTTCGCCCGACCGGTGGACGAGGCGATGGCCGAGGCGCTCGACGAGGGCGCGCGGGAGGCCGACGCCCCCGAGGCCGCCCTCCTCGGCTGTGACGTGGAGGTGGTCGGCGCGGCGGGGGAGTACCTCGTGGCCCGCGTCGCCGGGGGCGGACCGCTGCTGCGGCTGCGCTCCGCCCACCCTCATCCGGAGCTGCCGCACGCGGCCAACCTGCGCAGGATCGCGGAGCATCCCGGGCTCGCCCTGCGCGTCCTCGGCCGTCCGGACCTGGACCGGGCGGCGACGCTCCGGCCACTGGCGGTCGGCCCGGTGCCGGGGGAGTCGTACACGCTGCGGCTGCCGGAGGAGTGGCTCGGCCGGGCCGACCTGGGATACGACCGCCTCCAGGGGAGCCACTTCCCGCGCGGGGCCGCGGGGCCGGTTCCGATCGCCCCGGCGGCCGCCGTACCGGATCCGCTGGCGGACGCGCCGCTGTGGCGGGTGCGGCGGCTCCTCGAAACGGGAGTCGCGGGCGGACGGCGCGCCGTGGCCGAGGCCGGCCGGGGGACGGACGCGGCCGCCCTCCTCGCCCCGCTGCGCCGGGCGGGCCTCGGCGGGGCGGCGCAGCTCGCGGCGGCCCTGACGGCGGAGGCGGACCGCCGCCCCCGCGACGCCTTCGGCCGCCTCACCGACGCCTCGGCCGACGGCTACGCCCGCGCCTGGCTCGCCTCGGCGGTCCACCTGGCGGCCGCGGAGAGGTCGCTGGTGGTGGCCTCCTGGTCCTGACCCGACCCCGAGGACCCGACCCCGAGGACCCGAACCCGAGGACCCCGGCCCGAGGACCCGGGTACGGACCCGCGACGGACCGTACCCACGGCAGACCACGCCCACAACGGATCGGGCCCGCGACGGACGGTCCGCACGTGGGCGCGGACCCGTCCGAGGCGGCGCTCCTCCACGAGCGCCCGGACGTCCCGGCGGGATCCGGGGCCCGATGCGGTGGACCCCGGAGGCGCCGGGGCGAAGGACCGTGCCCGGCCCCGCCACGTCCCGGCCC
>NZ_LGEG01000010.1 GCF_001280125.1 Streptomyces sp. NRRL F-6492 | reverse complement strand
GGGCAGCGGGACGGGGGCGGGGCGGGTCATCACGGGCCTCTCGCTCGTCGGGGCGGTCGCTTCCCAGGGTGGCGCGGCGAAGGTCCCGGCGCCCGTCGGATCGACCCTTCGGGTCAGCCCCGGGCCGCCGCCCCCGCACGCGCCGCCTTCGCGGCCGCCGCGAGTCCGGGGCGGGGGCTGGACAGGACGGGCATCGGGGTGGAGGTCCGTCCGGCGGCGTCGGCCATGGACGCCTGGGCGAGGACGACGACGGCGTCCGCCGTGACGGGCGCCCGGTCCAGAGCCGCCGTCACGGCGTCGAGGTACCCCTCCCGGTCCCCCGCCTCGAACCGCTCCCAGGCCCCTTCCACCACCACCGTGCTCACGGAGCAGGCGCGCGGGCCCGATTCCTCGGCGATGAGGGCGACGGTGGGCTCCAGGGTGGAGCGCAGGGCGGCCACGACGACGACGTGGCGGGCCCGGGCGGCCTCGGCGGCCATCGGCCGGTCCACCCGGAGCACGGGCACGCCGAGGACGGCCGCCGCGCCCTCGGCCACCCCGCCGAGGGTGGAGCAGGTGCAGAGCACGGCGTCGGCGCCGTCCGCGACGGCCGCGGCGAGCACGGCGGCCACGGACCCGGCGACGGCGCCGGGGCCCGCCTCCCGGGCCCGCACGAGCAGTTCCTCGTCGACGAGGTGCCGCAGGACGAGCCCGGGGTGGTGCCGGTCGCGCAGGGCGTCGAAGACGGGGACGTGGACCGGCGAGGTGTGCAGCAGGACCAGGGTGCCGACGGGGTTCACCACAGGCTCGGGGTGGCCCTGAGCTGATCCTTCGCCGCACGGACCACCTCGTCCGGCGGTACGGGCGCCTCGTCGGGATGGCGCTCGGCCCACCGCGCGGCGTACGAGCAGAGCGGTACGACGGGCACGCCCTCGCGGGCGGCGGTGGCGTAGAGCTCGCGCACGAGCGCCCCGGCGATCCCCTTCCCCTCGTGCTCCTCCTCGACGACGGTGTGGACCGCCACCAGGGCGTGGGGCTCGGCGTCGAGGACGAGGTAGACGACGACACCGACGGGGGCGTCCTCCTCGAACGCCTCCAGCCGGCCCTTCGCCCGGTCGTCGCGGATCCGCGGCTCGGCCATGCGGTGTCCTCCTCGGTTCGTACTCAGCCCCGGGCGGGCACGGCGTGCGGCGCGCGCACCGTGTCGCTGCCGGGAACGGGCGCGGACGCGTCGGCCCCCAGTTCCACGATGCGGTTCTCGCCGTCGACGTGCACGACGCGCGGCACGAACGTCCGCGCCTCCGCGTCCTCGACCTGCGCGTAACTGATGAGGATGACGAGGTCACCGGGGTGCACGAGGTGCGCGGCGGCGCCGTTGATGCCGATGACGCCGGATCCCCGCTCGCCCTCGATGACGTACGTCTCCAGGCGGGCGCCGTTGTCGATGTCGACGATGTGCACCAGCTCACCGGGGAGCAGGTCGGCCGCCTCCATCAACTCCACGTCGACGGTGACCGAACCGACGTAGTGCAGATCGGCCTGGGTGACGGTGGCGCGGTGGATCTTGGACTTGAACAGAGTGCGCAGCACTGTGGACTCCTCGAAGACGGCTCCCTGCCTGCTTTCTGCAGGTCAAGGGCGGCCTCGACTCTACACCGGCACATGCCGCCCGAGGATTGTGAGGAACATCGCTCCGCCCTGGCGGGGAGGCTTCCCACCGGGGTTTTCGCAGGTTGTTCAGGAGGTCCGGTGGATGAACGTCTGCCTCGGGGTGCACGAGTGCGACCTGTGTCCTGAGGAGGGGCTCCGGAAAGGGAACGGGGAGGTCCGGATCCCGGGCGTGCCCGGCATCGCCCATGCCGCTCCGTTCCTGATCACGCACTGCATCACCACACATGGCCTCCAACCGCCGCGGGTCTTCGTCGATGCCGTTCCCGCCGTCGATCTCGACGCGTGGGCCGCTGCGCGATGGCCCGATGTCCCTTCCCCCGGATCCCGGACGACGCTGCACGCATGCTGGAGCAGGGCCGAGCGAACCCACGTATGCGGCCGGAGCCGGATCGAAGCGACGGTGACCGTCCCGTGAAAGGCGTTGGCTTTCCCGTCGTATCGAGTTACGACCGCACGGAAGGTCTTCAGCCGGTTGATCGTTCGCTCCGCTTCGTTGCGGCGCCGGTAGACCTCCCTGATGAACAGCGGTCAGCGCTGAAGCCGTTGATGGCGATCGTGGTCACGACAGGACAGCGCGGGGGCGCGCCGCGGTACGAACCCGTGCTGGACAAGGTCCGCGTGCCCCGCCTCGGGCCGGACCGGGCCGGCCAGGCGCGCAACCGTCGAAGGCTCGGTTCTCGTGGCGGCCGGTCGCCGCGCTTCGACCCGGTCGACCACCACGAACGGCACGTGGTCGAGTGCGGGATCAACCGACTCAAGAGGCACCGCGCTGTCGCCGCGCAGTACGACAAGCGCGCGGTCCGCCATGAAGCGACTGTTCTGGTCGCTGCCGTCGACGAGTGGCTGTGGCCCCCGGCGGTCACGCGGTGGGATCCACGTTCCATGCCGGGGGCAGATCACTGCCGCAGAAGACGCAGACGAAGTCGTCCTCACGCACGATGTTGCGTTCCTGGCAGTTGGGGCACCGCCGGAACACCACCTCGTGGGTGAAGCCGGAGGGCCGCTGGAGCTTTACAGCGTCCAGAGCGCGGGCGACACCGCCCCAGGAGGTGACGTCCGGGCAGTACCCGGTGGACTGGTTACTGACCTCGTCCACGGTCCACCGGCCTGCCTCGCGCGTGAAACCGATCTCGCCGGCACTGAGGACCGTGTCTCCGCCGGCGCAGGCCACGTGCTCGCTTCGCCGCGGCGCCAGCCGAAGCACACCGTCCATACCGACCACGAAGGTGAACGGTTCGGCCAGCTCCACCATCGATCGCTCTGCGGCCCAGTCAGCGAAGTCAGCCGCCGAGCCGATCCGACGCCCGCTCTCACCAGGCCGGACGGCAGCCTTCAGCTCGACCGGTCCGACATATCGATAACTTCGACCCCGCCCAGACATGTCAGCCGACCTAGAGCACTTCCCACACGCACTTCAGTAGCGACGGCAGCCGTCGGGCCGCCCCCGTCGACGCACGGAGAAGCAACCCCGTCGTACAGCCGCCCTCGACGCCCAGGCCGTCTGCCGCGCCGTCCACCCCGACGACTGCGCGCGGCGCTGTCCCCACACCGACGGCTGCCGCACCCACGCCGACGCCGGGCACACGATCCACGCCCTACGCATCCGCCGTAGCCCTCCGGCTCGGCCACCGGCAGGGCGGGAAACCGCCGTCGCTCATCCGAACTCTCCCCGCTGACGACGTCCTGCCCCAGCGCCATGACAAGACACCCGTTCCCGGGAGGGGCGCACCGTCGGCTTCCGCGCCGTACGCCGGTCGGCCCTTCGACCGTGCCCACCAGGAAGCGCGCAGGGCCCGATCTGTTCGGCCATGACCCCAAGTGCCCCTGCCGGCCCCGCGGAGCCGCGGCGCTCGAGCATCGGCGTTTTGGCCAACCTGCCTCCGACTAAAGGCCCTTGTGCGGCAAGGGTCGGTGCACTGCGCACCTTCGCCCAACCGCTCAACCCCGGTGCGCGCAGCCCGTCCGAAAGACATGTGTTCGAAATGGCGGTGGCGTCGTTGAGCATGCCGACCCGCCCGTCACGTCCACGAGAGGAAGCACATTGACGTCAGTCGAACCAGACGGCGACGAGCCCGCGAACCCGCCGAAGGCCGCCGCGACGACCACGACCGGCATCTCGGACGCCGAGCAGGAGCTGTACGGCGGCCGGCTGCGCTACGACCAGTCCTACGTCCAGCACGAAGGTCCCCTGACCCGGCTCGGCTTCGGGCACATGGCAGCGGCGCTGCCCCGCATGGTGGGCATGGTGCTGCGTACAGGCTGGCAGACGGACCGGCAAGCACTCGCCGGGGTCGTGGCGGCGCAGCTCGGGCAGGGCGTGACGGCCGGCTGGGGGCTGGTCGCGGTCAACAGCGTCCTCACCCGGCTTTTCGCCGACGGTCCGACCGCGGACAAGCTGCGCGAGGCGCTGCCGTCGCTGGTGGTGCTCGCCGTCGCGGCGATGGCGACCGCGGTGCTGTCGGCGTGGTCGACGGCGATGTCGGGCCGGCTGGAGCCGCAGGTGGAGCGGGCGGTCTCCGCCCGGTACTACACGGCCGTCACTCATGTGGAGGTCGAAGCGGCCGAGCGGCCGGAGGTTCAGCGGGTCCTGGAGGCCGGGAGGTTCGGTACGGACTCGGCCCGCAGCATGCTGCGGCTGTCGGTCGGCGTGGGCAATGTGGTGATCGGGATGGTGGCGGCCGCGGTCGTGCTCGCGGCGCTGCACTGGACCTTGCTGCCGATGCTGCTGGCGATCGCCCTGCCCAAGGGGTGGGGGGCGGTCCGCTCCGCGCGCCGCGAGTACCTCTCCCGCCTGAACTGGGTCGACCACCGCAGGGCGATCGCGTCCCTGCTGGCCTACCTGACCCGCCCGCACGCCGCCGGGGAGATCCGCGTCCACGCCGCCGGCAGGAAGTTGCTGTCCAGCTATGAGGAGATGTCGCGGCAGACGGAGGCCGAGCAGCGACGCCTGGCCCGGGCCCAGGCCTCCACGGACCTGATCGCCGGCGGCTTCGCCGGTGTGGCGTCGCTGGCCTGCTACGGGGTGCTGTGGTGGCTCCTGGCGTCCGGTGGTCTGCCGCTCGCCATCGGCGGCACGGCGGTGATCGCCATCCGCACCTCCACGGCGCGCCTCACCTCGCTGGTGCAGCAGGTCAACCGTTTGTACGAGGAGTTGCTCTTCCTCACCGACACCGAGGACGCCATCGAGGTGGCGGGCGAGAACGCCATTCCGTCCTCCGGTACGCCGCTGCCCGCGCCGGCGCTGGAGGTCCTGACAGAAGGGGTGTCGTTCACCTACCCGGGGGCCGACGCCCCCTCCCTGAACGGCGTGAGCGTGCGGGTGCCCCGGGGAAAGGTCACGGCCCTGGTGGGTGCGAACGGGTCGGGCAAGACCACGCTCACGAAGGTGCTGGCAGGGCTGCTGCTGCCCTCCGGGGGAAACGTGTGGTGGGTGGGCGGGTCGGGCGAGCGGGTCGAACTGCGTGAGGCGGACCGCGCCCAGGTCTTCGCCGAAGTCGGCTTGCTGGCGCAGGACTTCCCGCGTTGGGAGATGACGGCAGCCGCGAACGTGGCCATCGGCGCCGGCGACCGTCCCCGGGACATGGACCGTGTCCGTAAGGCCGCCGAGGAAGCGGACGTGCTCGACCTGGTCGAGGGCCTGCCGCACGGCTGGGACTCGATCGTGTTCAAGGGCTACGAGCGCGGTGTCCAGCTCTCGGGCGGCCAGTGGCAGAAGCTGGGGTCCGCTCGGACGAGGTATCGACAGGCGCCGTTTCTGCTGGTCGACGAGCCGACCAGCGCCCTCGATCCCCATGCGGAGATCGCCGCGTTCGAGGGGCTGTGGTCCCTGGCCGAGGAGGGGCACGCGGTCGTGCTCGTCACCCACCGGCTCGCCGCGACCATGCGCGCCGACCACATCTACGTCCTCGATCAGGGGTGTGTCGTCGAGGACGGCACCCACGAGGACCTGATGGCCCGCGCCGACGGCCTGTACCAGGGCATGTTCGCCGCCCAGGCCGCTCAGTACGGGCACGTGTCCGCGGTCGACGCGGTTCCCGGCCCCCGCGGCACCCGGCCGTCCGACCACCAGACGGCGAGCTGACCCGCCGACACCGACTCCCACCGACCGCACCGTATCGAAACCGCACCGTATCGAAGGCGAGAGGACACCCGTGCCACCCAGTTCTTCCTCGATCCGCAAGGCCGTCGAGAGTTACCTCGCCCGCCATCCCGACGAGCGCGACGCCCTGACCGGGCTGCTCGCGATGCTGGAGCGGCCCATCGACGTGACCGCGCGTACGGCGTTGCCCGGGCACATCACCTGCGGCGCCGTCGTCATCGACCGCCAGGGCCGGGTCCTGCACATTCGTCACCGGGCCACCGGTGACCTCGTGCTCACCACGGGCGGTCACGTCGAGTCCGAGGACCGCACGCTGCTCGCCGCGGCACTGCGCGAGGTGTCGGAAGGGGCCGGGATCCCGCCGGCAGCCCTGTGCCTGACCCGGCAGATGCTCGGCTCCCCCCTCGACATCGACGTCCACGGCATCACCGCCAACCCCTCCGAAAACGAGCCGGCCCACCGGCACTACGACTTCCGTTACGTCTTCTGCCTCGCCGGCGAGGAGCCTCCGGCGATCACGCTGCGGGATGAGGAAGTGTCCGGCGCCCAGTGGCTGACCCTGCCCGAGGTCACCTCGCCGACACTGCGCGCAAAGCTCCTCCGGGCACAGCTGGACGGGCAGCCGGAGCCGTTGAACGCCTCCGCGCTCCTCCACGACGGCCACGGCCGCTACCTGCTCCACCTGCGAGACCACAAGGACGGCATCTGGGAGCCGTGGACGCTCGCCCTGCTCGGCGGCGGACGCGAACCGGGCGACTCCTGCCTGGAAGCGACCTTGCGCCGGGAACTCGCCGAGGAGGCACCCGGTCTGGAGCCGGTGAGCCTGATGCCGTACGCCGTGGAGAAGGCCGTCGGCGTCGACGGCCTGACGGTGCCCGTCGTGATCTACGCGGGCTGCTGGCACGGCGATGCGGACGCGGTGGACCTTCGCGAAGGCGTCCTGCTGAAGTGGTTCACCGTCGACACCCTCGACCGGCTCCGGCTCAGCCCCGGACTCGGGGACCTGATCCGCCGCCACGCGGCCGAGCATCCCGCCGTGGAAGGACCGCCGGACACCGCTCGTCCACTGACCGGCACGGGCCCGGCCGGGACCGTGCCGCACATCGTCGGCGTCCACCTCCACCTGGAGCGCGACGGCAAGGTCCTGCTGGGACTGCGGCACCCGGACTCGGCATACGCGGGGAGCCTCTGGCACGCCCTCGCCGGCCACCTGGAGGCGGAGGCGGCGACCGCCGGCCTCGCGCGCGAGGCCCACGAGGAGGCCGGACTGGTCATCGATCCGGCCGACCTCGAGCTCGTCCACACGGTGCACACCGTGGATCGGCCCGGCGCGCGGCCGAGGATGCAGCTCTTCTTCCGGCCCCGCCACTGGGAGGGCACCCCCGAAGTGCGCGAGCCCGACCGGTGCCTCCGCTGGGAGTGGTTCTCCGCCGAGGACCTGCCGGAGCCGATCGTGCCCTACACCCGGGTCGCGATCGAGGGCGTCCGGGCCGGCCGCGCCTACAGCGAGCTGGGATGGTCCCGGTGAACGACTTAGCGGCGGTCGGCGCCCCCTGCGCCGCCCGTTCGCGCAGCGCGCGAGGCCGCCTGCGTCACGACATGGTGGCCCGCCGGCTCTTGGAGGAGCTGCCGTGTCCGCGTGCCCGGATCCTGGATGTCGGCTGCGGGGACGGGGAGATGACGCTGCGGCTCGCGGTGGCCGGACACCGGGCGACCGGCCCGGATCCCTCCTCCGGCATGCTCCGGGCCGCAGCCGAACGCGTCGCGGCCGACCCGCGCGTTCGTGACGCACCCGTTTTCGTCGAGGCGGATCCGCGGCAGGGCGTACGCGCTCTCCACGATCACCTTCCCGGCGGCTGGGAGCCCGCACGAGGACGCGTACGCGGCGCCCCGGAAACGGAGTGGACCGCGTCCTGGCACAGCCCCTTCCGGGACGGGGGACGCCAGAGTGCACGTCCTGGCCCGTCGCGAACCGGGAGGCGGAACACCATGACCCGACTACGGCGCCTGCGCCATCAGGCCTTCCGCGGAGCAACGGTTCACAGCGCTCAACGGCTGTACCTACCCGCGCTCCCGTTCCCCGTGCGGCCGACCCCGGCCCGGCCGACTGCCACGCCCGATGCGTCGGTGCTCTGCTGCCCACCGCGTCAAGAGGAGGACCGTCATGTCTGTCGACCTGTCTGCCACGACAAGCGCTCGGCGTGCCGCGATGGTGGAGCGGCTCGGGGCTGAGGGCGTGCTGACCGACTCCCGGCTGCGTGGGGTGCTGCTGTCCGTGCCGCGGGAGGTGTTGCTTCCCCACGCGTACGTACGGGTGAGCGATCCGGGCGTCGAGCCGATCGGGTGGCGTCTGCTCGACGGTGCGCATCCGGACGATCGGGAGGAGTGGCTCGACCTGGTCCACAGCGGTGAGTCGGTCTTGCTGCAGCGCGACGGGGAGCGGCTCGACGCGCTCGCGCGCGGACCGGTGACCGGCGGGCACATGACGTCGATGTCGACCTACGGCCGGGCCACCGTCGAAGCTCTTCAGACGTTGCGGCCGGCGCCCGGGCAGAGGTATCTGGAGCTTGGCCCGGGCCCGGGAGTCTCCCTCGCGCTCGCCGCTGCGGTCACCGGCCCCCGCCTCGCTTTCGGCGTCGAGCGGGACGGTCACATGGCCGCCTTCGCGCAGCGCAATCTCGACCGGCTCGGTCTGGGCGCGACGGTCGTCGAGGGCGACGCCCTCGACGGGCACCCGGCAGGAGAGGTGTTCGACCGGATCCACTCCGGCATCGGCGTGCCCTGCGTCCCACCGGCGTGGGTGGGGCAGCTCGCGCCCGGCGGGCGGCTGCTGACGACGCTCACCACCCGCAGCCCCGGCTGGCCCGGACAGCTCCTGGTCACCCGGACCGGGGCGGGCGGAGTCGAGGCGGTTCTGCGGGGACGGCCGCGCGGATACCGGCCCATGCTCGGCTACCGGTGGCTCGACGCGGTGACGATGCGGCCCCGGATCAAGGCCGAACCCGGCGTACCGCGCCCGACCCGGCTCGCGCCGCCGCCGGACGACGCGTACGGCTTCTGGCTCGCGGCCGCCTACCTGGCGCCCGGACTCGTCCGCGACTTCCGGGCCGGGACGATGACGATCGCCGCCCCCGGCGAGGACTCCTGGGCGGTTGCCGGTCCCGGCGAGGGCACCGTCCGCGTCCACGGACACCGGGACGTGTGGGCCGGGCTCGAGGACGTCCACGCCCGCTGGGTCCTGGCCGGACGGCCCGACACGTACCGGGTGACCCTCCCGGAGGACGGCGGGCCGCAACACGTCGCCTCCGGTCCAGGTCCTCACGCCCTGGAGTGGACCCTGCCTCCGCTCACGCCCGTGCCCCGGCGGTCCGCCTCTCCCTGCCCGACCGAGCACCGCACGAACCTCACCGTGCGACAGCTCTCGCCGCTCTTCGGCTGCCCGGGGGGCGTGTCGGCAGACGGCGCCTACATCAACACCGGGCTCGTCGTCCCGCACCGCGAACGACCCCGACGGGCCCCCTGACCGGACACGACCTCCTGCAACCGCTTCAGGGCTTACTCCCATGCGGCGGGGGAGCGTTGGCGTCGTGTGGTCAGAACAGTCCCAGGTCTTTGTCGCTGGTGTCCGCGATGACGGGCCGGAATCGGGTGGGGAGGTCGTCCAGGCGGTCGGGGCCGGCCGCGGCGGCCACGGTGGGGGCGGTCTCGGCCAGCCAGATGCGGAACTGTTCGGCGGCTTGGCGGTAGGGGACTCGCGTCAGGTCCCGGTGTTCGCCGGAGGGGCAGAAGTCGACCTTGATGGTGAGTAGGCAGGAGTGCGGGGCGTGGTGGCTGCCGGTCCAGGCCACGCGGAGGGTGCCGCAGGGTTTGCGTCCGCGGGAGCTGCGGGTGTCGCGGTGGGTGGGGCGCAGGGAGCGGCAGGCGGTGTGGGCTGTCCATGCGGCGAGGTGGGGCAGGGGCAGGGTGGTGCGGGTGCGGCAGCCGGGGCAGCGGTGCCAGTGGCGCAGCCAGTCGGTGGCGTGGGTGGTGAACAGGCGTGTGTAGCGGTCGGTGACACGGATGTCGTGGGGATAGAGGTGGTCAGGGCGTTCCTGTGTGTTGCAGGACTGGCAGAGGGGTGCGCGGACGTAGCCGTGCTCATGGCAGTGGTCGAGGACAGTGGAGGGCGCCTCGTGGCAGACGGCGCAGACCCATCCGGCCACTTTGCGGGAGGTGTCGGGCTTTCTGCTGAGTACTGAATACAGCAGGCCTTTCAGCTCCTCGCTGTACGGGCGCAAGGGAGCAGCCGAACGGTCAGGCCGCGTCGCCCGCTGGTCGCCGACGGCCGGAGCCTGTTCGCGCGGAGAGCCTGACTCGACGGGGTCCGCAGTCCCCGAGTCGGTCCGTGCCGTTTGCAGCCACCGTCTTTCGGCATGCTCTGCCGCGTCCAGCAGCCTGACCGCGGAACGTGGCAGCCACCACGTCCGTCCCGTCCGTTCACAGTCCTGTTCTACGAGTACGCGTCGCCAGTCGATCCCCGCCAGACGGCCCGCCCCGCCGTCTCCGTCCCGTACCGCCTGCTCTGGCCGGTCCACCGCCCGTAGCTCACGGACGATGCGCCGGCGCCACCCCAGCAGTGCTCCGCTGCCGTGCTCCTGCCTCACCATGGCGCCGAACGGACCGATGCGGACCAAGTCCTGAGGGTCCATCGTCACCGCACACAGCTCCGCCGCGGCCCGGCGCACATCGCTCTCCGAAACGCACCGGCCGTCACCTGCCTTCATCACCACCACCACACGGCTACCGAGCAGGGCATAACCTGCCCGCACGCCGGCAGGAGAGCAGACGAGCGCCGAGGAAGCCGTCGGCACCGCACTGCCGGCCGTCAGATCGGCCCACAGCGCGTCCGCGGCCTCCAAAGTGATCACATCGTTCTTACGACCCGCCATGACACGTCCCGACACGTCCACAGGCCAACGACACGCTCCGCGAACTCGCCGGGGTCCAACTCCTCCCCTGAGTAGGTGGGGAAGACCCCGATGCCGGAGTCCCTCTTGAACTTGTGCATGGTACGCGGCACTTGGACTGCTGCCGCCCGGCCTGGCACCCCATCAGGTGCAGAAAGACCCGGGGTCAGTGGGCGCCGGGGTCGGCGGCCACGCGTTCCAGGACCGCGTCGAGGTCGGCGCGGGACCACCAGGAGCCGTCCCTCATCACGCCCGCGATCTCGTGGAGCGCGGTGTGGTCCTCCAGCGGGTCCCGGTCCAGGAGGACCAGGTCGGCGGGCATGCCGGGGGCGATGCGGCCGAAGGCGCCTTCCTCGCCCAGGAACCTGGCCGGTTCGGTCGTCGTCATCCGCAGGATGGTCAGCGGGTCGAGGCCGGCCTCGGCGAGGTGGTCGAACTCGTCGTGGAGTCCGAAGCCGGGGATGACGCCCGCCGCCCCGCACGCGTCGGAACCCGCGACCATCGGGACCCCGGCGTCGGCGAAGGTCCTGGTCATCCGCAGCTGTGCGGCCCAGTGTCCGCGCAGGGCCCCGCGCGTGGCGTCGGGGAGCCTGGAGAACTTCCTCGCCGACCTGTCCCAGGCGCGCAGTTCCTCGGGGGCCATGTAACGGCGGCGAGGGTCCTCGGTGTGCTCCGGCGAGTCGCCGAACTGCTGGGTGTGGACCCGGATCAGGGTCGGGCACTGCCAGGTGGTGTGCTCGACGAACAGGGCGGCCAGTTCCTCCGCCTTCCGCTGGTCGTAGGAGCCGTCGGCGAGCTCGTAGGCGTGGGCCTCGGCCGCGGAGGTGCGCGTCGCCGGGTTCACCACCACGCCCTTGATCAGCTTCGTCACCAGTCTGTCGGCGCCGGGGAACCTCACCTGGGGGATCGGCGGGAGCTTGCGGGCGGCGCTCGCGGCCCGGACCTCGGTCTCGCGGGAGGACGCCGCGGCGAACACGGTGACGCCCGGGCCGAGGTGCTCGATCGACCGCACCCCGCCGCGCGCGGCCTCCCGGGGGTCGAGGTCGCCGGGCAGGTGGCCGCCCATCGGGATGCCGAGCCGGTTCGCCTCCTCCAGGGCCGCCATGAAGACGGCGCCGGAGGTGGCACCGGCCTTGATGAAGTCGGCGCCGTCCCGGTGCTGTTCCCGCACGGCCCGTACCGCTCTTTCGGCCGTGCCCGCGTTCAGCGGGGTCAGCAGGTCGCCGGCGGTCGCCCTGAGCGCGGGCGCACCGGTCGGCCGGGGCAGCGTGCCCTCGCGCCGGGACTTCAGGAGCGCCCTGTTGCCCGACATCTGGCGGAAGCCGACGACGCCGTTGGCGAGCATCAGCGCATAGGTGCCGTCGACGTCCTCGGGGGTGTTCAGGGCGTGCAGGTGCGTGTCCGTGAACCCCGGGACGACGAACCGTTCCCGGCCCTCCACCACGTGCGCGTCGGCGGCCGGCTCTCCGGTCGCGGTGACCGAGGCGATCCGGCCGTTCTCGACGGTCACGTCCTGGCCGGGGGTGCGGCTTCCGTCCAGCGGGTCGACGACGGTGACGTCCCTCAGCCGCACGCGTCCGCCGGCCGTGGAAGGGTGGACGTACTTGCTCATGGTGTTCCTAGGCGTGGGTGAAGAGACGGTGGGCGTTGCGGGTGGTGAGGTCCCGCCAGGTGTCGGTGGCGGAGGGCCGGACGGCCGAGTCGACGGTCCCGATCTGGGCGAGGGCCGCCTCGGCGGGCGTCCAGCAGTAGTCGCTGCCGTACAGGAGGCGTTCGGTCCCGAAGGCCGCGTCGAGGGCCGGGATCTGGCGCGGGAAGGGTGTGCCGGCCATGTCGTACCAGAGGCGGCCGAGTTGTTCGACGGCGTCCGGCTGCTCCACGGTGCCCGGTGCGCTCCCGGGGCTGTCGGGTCCCAGCAGGGTGCGGAAGAGTTCCATGCGGTCGGCGAGCAGCGGCAGCGCTCCCCCGCCGTGGGTCAGGATCCAGCGGATGCGCGGACGGCGGGCGAGGACGCCGCGCAGGAGGAGGTCGCTCGCGGTGCGGGCGCTGTCGAAGAGGAACTCCAGCATCGGCCGTGGCCGGCCGAGGGAGAGGGCGTCGGCGTGGGGCGGTGAGGTGGGGTGGACGAAGACGACGGCGCCGCGGCGGTCGAGGTCCTCCCACAGCGGCTCGAACCGGGGGTCGCCGAGGTAGAGGCCGTGGTGGTTGGTCTCCACCGTCACGCCGTCCGCGCCGAGTTCGTCGAGCGCGTGGGCGGCCTCGGCGAGCGCGCCCTCGACGTCGGGCAGGGGCAGGGAGGCGAAGTGCCCGAACCTCTCCGGGTGCTCGGCGCGGACCCGGGCGCCGTAGGCGTTGACCTCCCGGGCGAGGGCGCGGGCTTCGGAGTCGTCCCCGAAGCGCACGCCCGGCGAGGAGATCGACAGGTAGGACTTCCCGATGCCCGCGCGGTCCATCAGGCCGAGGTGCCGCTCGGCGGTCCAGGTGGGCCAGCCGGGCATGCCGTCGGGATGCTCGACGCCGGCGGACCTGGCCGCGGCGACGTAGCCGTCGGTGACGAAGTGGGCATGGACGTCGACGAGTCCGGTCGGGGTCACGGGGCCTCCTGGGTCGTGGATCCGTACGCGTGTCACCGTAGGAAGGGCGGCCGGTCATCGGCAGGAGGGATTTCAATGAATGGAACGCCCGGTGCCGAGGGCGGCGCGCGACCGAGGCGCGGAGGGCGACCGGCCGAGGGGCAGCCGGTCGTCGACCGGGCGTTCGCCCTGCTCGGCGCGTTCGACAGCGATCACCGCGCGCTGTCCCTCGCCGACCTCGCGCGGCGCAGCGGCGTCCCCCGCAGCAGCGCGCTGCGGCTCGCCCGGTCGCTCGTGCACGTGGGCGCGCTGGAGCGCCTCGACGACGGGCGCTTCGTCGTGGGGCTGCGGCTCCTCGAAACCGCTTCCCTGGCGCCCCGGGGGCACGGACTGCGGTCCGTGGCCATGCCGTACATGGAGGACCTCTTCCACGTGACCCGTCAGCACGTCCTGCTCGCCGTGCGCGACCACGGGGAGGCCTTGCTCGTGGAGAGGCTGTCGGCACGGGACGCCAGCCCGGTGCGCTACCGCGTGGGCGGTCGCCTCCCCCTGGCGTCCACGGGCGTGGGCCTGGTGCTGTTGGCCTTCGCCCCGGCGGCCGTCCAGGACCACGCCATCGCCGCCTACGCGCCCGAGCACGGGGACGACGACATCCGCACCCCGGCCGATCTGCGCCGGGCGCTGGCGGAGGTGCGGCGCGGCGACCACGCCGTCGGCCGCCAGAGCCGCCCCTGGCGGCTGAGCACCGTGGCCGCGCCGGTGCGGGACGGCGACGAGGTGGTGGCGGCGCTGTCGGTCGTGGCGCCCAGCAGCGGCTTCCCGGACGCGGGCTACGGACCGGCCGTACGGGCGACGGCCCGGGCGGTCTCCCGCCGGCTCTCGCAGGACGGTGGCCGTACCGCCTCCCTTGAAGGCCTGTAGGGCCCTCGTGGGCCGGGGCCGGGCCCGGCCCCTCACACGGACAGCTCCTGCTCGACCCAGATCGTCTTCCCCGTCCGTCCGTATCTGCTGCCCCAGCGGCGGCTGAGCTGGGCCACCAGGAACAGTCCTCGTCCTCCTTCGTCGCTGATGCGGGCGCGGCGCATACGGGGCTGGGTGTTGCTGGGGTCGGTGACCTCGCAGAAGAGGGCCTCGCCGCGGATCAGGCGCAGGCCCACGGGGCCGCCCGCGTACCGCACGGCGTTGGTGACGAGTTCGCTGACGATCAGTTCGGTCACGAAGGAGTTCCCCTCAAGACCCCATTCGGCCAGTTTGTCCGTCGCCGCCTCTCTCGCCGAGGCCACCGCCCGGGGGTCCGCCGGGAACTCCCAGTCGGCGACGGAGTCCTCTCCCGGCGAGGCGGTGCGTGCGACCAGGACGGCGGCGTCGTCGCGCGGGGGGCCCGCCCCGGAGCCGGTCATGAGCGCCCGGGCGATCGCGGCGAGGTCGCCGTCGGAGGGCCGCAGCCGCGTCAGCAGGCCGGTCACCTCACGGACGGAGTCGTCGATGTCGACGCCGTGGCGCTGGAGCAGGCCGTCGGTGTAGAGGACGAGGACGCTGCCCGGGGGCACGTCGACGGTCGTCGCCTCGAACGGAAGGCCGCCCACGCCGAGGGGAGGGCCCGGCCGCATGGTCACCGGAGCGACCCGGCCGTCGGGCAGGGCCAGCAGGGGCGGAGGGTGTCCCGCGGAGGCCATCGTGCAGCGTCCGGCGACCGGATCGTGCACGACCACCAGGCAGGTCGCGCCGACCACGTCACGCTGTGCGGGATCGGCCTCGCCGGCCAGCCGGGACACCAGGTCGTCCAGGTGGGTGAGCAGTTCGTCGGGCGGCAGCTCCAGGTCCGCCAGCGTCTGCACGGCCGTGCGCAGTCGCCCCATGGTGGCGGTGGCGTGCAGACCGTGGCCGGTCACGTCCCCGACGACGAGGGCGGTGCGCAGCGAGGGGAGCTCGATCGCGTCGAACCAGTCCCCGCCGACTTCGGCGCCGCCCGACGCGGGCACGTAGGCACCCGCGGTCTCCATGACCCGGGTGGAGGTGACGGCCCGGGGCAGCAGGCGCCTCTGGAGGGCCACGGCAGCGCGGTGCTCACGGGTGTAGCGACGGGCGTTGTCCACTCCGAGGGCCGAATGGGCCGCGATCTCGGCGAGCAGGACCGCGTCCTCCTCCTCGAAGGGCTCGGGTCGTTCGGTGCGCCAGGCGGCCACGAGACCCAGCACCAGGCCGCGCGCGAAGAGCGGGGCCGCGATCATCGAGTGCCCGTCTTCGGGAGCCGCGAGCCGCAGGTGGTCCGGGTCGCCCAGGCCCCGTCCCAGGGTCTCGCGGTCGGTCACGATCGTGCGGCCCTCCTGAAGCTCGCGCACCATGGCCAGGTCGGGGAAGGGCGGGACGGGGGCGCCGGGCGGAAGCAGTCCGGAGGGCCACGGCCCCTTCGCCGAGCGCACCGCCGTCCTGCGCAGGTGGAGATCGCCGCCTCCGAACGTCTTCGGCGGTTCCTCTCCCGCGAGAGCGGCGTCCGCCAGATCGACCCACGCGACGTCGGCGAAGTCCGGAACCAGTGCGTCGACGACGTCCTGAGCCGTCCTGGCGATGTCGAGCGTGCTCCCGATCGCCGCCGACGCGCGATGGCGCAGCTCGCGCCGCCGCTCGGCCCGCCAGTGCCTCGTGGCGTCGGTGAACAGGACCGCGACGCCCGTGGGCCGTCCGTGCGCGTCCCGGGTCCGCACCGCGGACACGGAGAAGGACCGTTCTCCGTACGGTGGCCGTGCGGACCTCACCCGCTGTTCGTGTCCGGCAAGGGGCACGCCCGTCTCCAGTACGCTCCGCAGCCCCGCTTCCGCGTCGGCCGCGTCGGCCGGGTGCATGACGTCGGAGAGCCGGCTGCCCACGGGGAGCGACGGACCGACGTGCGCGCCGCGCGCCAGGTTGGTCCGTACGACGGCGAGATCGGTGTCCCGGAGGACGAAGCCGACGCGTTCCTGTTCGAGCAGGGCCTGCGCGAGGGCCGCGTCCCACTCGGCTTCGGCCGCCCGGTCGGCGGTGACGGCCAGGATCAGCGACAGGTCCGGGCTTCGCAGCCCGTCGGTGTGGTAACGCACCGTGACGGCCTTCCCCGAGCCGCATCGCAGCCTGGCCGTTCCGCGGTCCGGCAGTCGTCCGGCGGGGGCCGCGTCGCGGTCGGCCAGCAGCCGGAGGACGGAACGGCGCAGCACCTCCGCCGCCGGCCGCTCCACGAGCCGTTCCGCGGCGCGGGACCAGCCGACCACGACGCCCCGGCGGTCGACCAGCGCGGCTGCCACCCGGGGCGGCGGGGTGTTTTCGGCGTCGTCGTCCGCGTTCGTGCTCATCGTCACCGCCTCCCACCGGGTCGGTGAACCCATCATGTCCCGGCACCGGAATCCTCGCCTTTCAGCGAGGACGGGAGGCCGGGCACGGCGGATCGTCGCGTGCCCGCACCGGCACCGGCCGGTGAACAGTGGCCGCGGGATCGCACCGGTCCGGCGCGTGCCGATCCTCTCGATCGCCGTGTGGAAGCGCACGCGGACGGGGCGGGCGTCCCCGCCTCCGGTCGGTGCGGAGGCAGTCGATTCGGTGCGGAGGCGGTCGATTCGGTGCGGAGGCGGTCGATCGCGTTCTTCGGGTCGGCCCCGTCGAAGCCACCGCGCGTCACGGCCGAGGAGTCCTTGGCAGGACCCCACAGCGGTCGTAGCCGCGCCCCCTGACGAGCGCGCCCGTTCGGCGGGGTCCCGTGGGTGGCGGGACACCGCTCCCGGACGTCCGGACGCCCTACGGCCGGTGCTGGTCCGTGGAGTGTCCCAGCATCTCGGACATGGCCCGGGTCGAGCTCAGCAGTTCCGCCGAGAGGCGGGCCACGTCCTGCTCCGTGACGCCCCGCGCGGGCATCACGAGGGTGACGACGAGGGGGAAGGACTCCCCGGCCGTGAACACGGGGGCCGCCAGGGAGGTGACGCCGGGAATGACGCCGCCGACGGTGGTGGCCACCCCTTCGCCCAGCACCTCGCTCCTGATCCGGTCGATCCGGTCCCGGGTGGCCGCGTCCAGGGTCTCCGTCTCCAGTTGTCCGCGCAGCACAGGTTCGGTGAGCTGCTCGGGCAGGTGCGCGAGGAACGCCCCTCCCATCGCCGAGTTCAGCAGCGGCATGGTGGCGCCGACGCGGACCGTGATCGGCAGGGCGTGGGCGCCGTACTCCCAGCGCACGACGACGGGACCGTGGTCGCCCCACACCGCCAGGTTGACCGCGTGCGAAGTACGGTCCCTCAGCCCCGGCAGGTGTTCGCTGACCAGTGCCACCTCGTCCATCCTGCGCAGTGACTCGACACCGAGCCGCCGCATGGCCGGTCCCATGTCGTAGTGCCCGGAGCTGGGCGACTGGGCGACGAGGCCGACGCGGGCGAGGCTGACGAGATAGCGGTGGGCCTTGCTGGGCTGCATGCCGCTGGCGGCGGCTATCTGCGTCAGGCTCATCGGGCCCCGCCCCTCTTCGAGGGCTTGCAGGACGGTCATCGCCAGTTCGACGGACTGGATGCCCTGCCGGGCCGGCGACGCCTCGCCGGCCTCGGAGCCGGAGCCGGAGTCGGAGCCGGAGCCGGAGGGGTGACGTGTCTTCACGGAAGCGATCATAGTGACCGGCCTGATGGCGTCAGCCGAAACCGTCCGTCCCGGCCTCCCCGGGGCTACGGGGCTGCGGGGCTACGGGGCTACGGGGCTACGGGGCTACGGGGCTACGGGAAGGGACATCAGGCCTCCGCCCCCGCCTCCGGGGCGGTCGCGTCGCCGCGGATCGCGCCCAGCAGCTCGGCCGCGAGGCCGGTCACCGCGTCGGAGCCGTCGGCCGTGCCGTACACGTAGAAGTCGGGCCGGACCACGACGGCCGAGCAGCCGAGCTCGGCGAACCAGGCGTGGTAGGTGCCGTCCACGTCCCGCACGACGGCCGCCGCCGGATGCGTCGCGGCCCGCTCGCCGAGGACGACGACGCGCACGCCGGCCCCGGCGAGGTCGTCGAGCAGCCGGTCGTCCTCCAGCGCGGCCAGGTGGTCTTCGTCGACGAGCAGGTGGAACCCGCCGCCCACGATCTGGTCGAGGCGGTCGCGGCGGGTGCCGTCGTCCACGACGCCCTGCACCGACAGCTGTCCACGGCCCGCGGCCGCGCCCCGGGTGAACAGGCCCTCGGTCAGGTCCGGGAAGCGCATGGGCTCGGGTGCGGCGGATCGCGCGCGGCGGGCAAGGAGCGTCCGGTCGCGCTCGGCGGCCCGCTCGGGGTCGCGCAGGGTCTGGAGGTGGCCCAGCTCGATGCCCTTCTCGGTCACCGCGCGCACGTGCGGCTCGCGCTCGGTCCGGTACGTGTCGAGGATGTCGTCCGGCGCGGCCGCGCGCAGTACGAGGTCCAGCTTGAACGCGAGGTTCTGCGCGTCGCGGAAGCCGGAGCACATGCCCTGGCCGAGGAAGGGGGGCATCTGGTGGGCCGCGTCGCCCGCGAGCAGGACGCGGCCGCGGCGCCACTCGTGGGCGATGAGGGACCGGAAGGTGTAGGTGGCGACCCGGACGAGGTCGGCGTCGTCGGGGGTGAGGTAGGGGGCGACCCGTTTCCAGACCCGCTGCGGGTCCCGCTCGGTCCCGAAGTCGTCGACCGAGTCGAGCATGAAGCTGAACCGGTGGTGCGCGGGGCCGAGCGAGATGATCGAGGTCGGTCCCAGCGGGTCGCCGAGCTGCAACGCGCACGGCACTTCGGTCGGGCGGCGGAAGCGGAAGTCGCACACCATCCACGGCTCGGAGAAGCCGTAGTCGTGCAGCTCCACGCCGAGCGACGAGCGCACGAAGCTGTTGCCTCCGTCGCAGCCCAGGACGTAGCGCGCCTCGACCCTCTCGGGTCCTCCGGGCCCTTCGAAGGTGACCGTGACGTGGTCCGCGGTCTGCTCCAGGGCGACGACGGTGCTGTCGTGCCGCACCTCCACCCGGGGCGTCGAGCGGCACACGGCGTCCAGCGCCTCTTCGAGGTCGGGCTGGTACATCATGTTCCATTCCGCCCAGCCGCTGCGTCCGGTCTCGGCGAAGGACTGCTCCATCAGCAGGTCGCCGCTGCCGTTGCGCCATTCGTAGGTGGGCTGCGCGCGCACCTTGGGCAGCAGTTCCCCCGCCACGCCGAGACGGGCCAGGGTGCGCATGGTCTCGTCGTCGAAGCTGGCCGCCCGCGGCAGGTTGTACAGGCCGGCGTAGCGCTCCAGGACGAGGACCCGGTGTCCCGCCCGTCCCAGCAGGGCGGCCGCCACCATGCCCACCGGGCCGTACCCCACCACGACCACGTCCGGCGCGGTCCCGTTCGGGACCGGACCCACCGCGGCGACATCCGTACCCGTCATCGGGCACCTCCATTTACTCGGACGTTGCAAAGGGTTGACACCGACGGAACGTACGTTTCACCATCGAGGAAGTCAATGCATATAAGTGAAACGCAGAGGGGTCGCGATGCGGACCATCGGTCTTGAGGAACACTTCGTCACACCGGAGCTGGAGGGGTACGGGGCCTCGGCGGCCGCGATCCTCCAGCCGGACAAGTGGCGCGAGGCGTCCCGGCGGCTCCTGGACATCACCGGCGAGCGGTTGGCCGAGATGGACGCGGCGGGTCTGGACGTGCAGGTGCTGTCCCTCAACTCCCCCGGCATCCAGGCCGAGAAGGACGCCGCCACCGCGGTCGCGCGGGCCGCCGCCGTGAACGACCTCCTCGCCGGCGTGATCACCGACCACCCCGATCGCTTCGCCGGTTTCGCCGCCCTGCCGCTGCAGGACCCGAAGGCCGCCGCCGACGAGCTGGAGCGCGCCGTCTCCGAGCTGGGCATGCGCGGCGCCCTGGTGAACGCGCACACCCAGGGCCGCTACCTCGACGACCCGGAGCTGCGGATCGTGTGGGAGCGCGCCGCCGGCCTGGACGTGCCGCTCTACTTGCACCCGGCCAACGGCGTCGACGTCCCGCACGTCATCGAGGGGCACCCGGAGCTCATCGGCCCGATGTGGAGCTGGGGCTCGGAGACGGCGACCCACTTCCTGCGGTGCGTGTTCGGCGGCGTCTTCGACGACTTCCCCGACGCCAAGATGCTCCTTGGCCACATGGGCGAGGGCCTGCCCTACGTGCTGTGGCGGATGGACTCCCGCTGGGACTACCACAACCACCAGGGCGTCGAGCTGGCCCGGGGCAATCCCTCGGAGTACATCCGGCACAACCTGTACATCACGACCAGCGGCGTGTGCTCGGCCCCACCGCTGCTGTGCTCGCTGCTGGCCCTGGGCTCGGACCACATCCTCTTCGGCACCGACTACCCCTTCGAGGAGATGGCGGTGGCCACCGAGTTCCTGCGAACGGCCCCGATCAGCGAGGCCGACCGGGAGAAGATCGCCCACGGCAACGCCGAGCGGCTGCTCGGCCTCTGAGGACCGGCCCGCACCGCGCCCCGCCCCCCTCCCCCCCTTTTCCCTCCCCTGCCC
>NZ_LGEG01000009.1 GCF_001280125.1 Streptomyces sp. NRRL F-6492 | reverse complement strand
GGGGCCGGCCGGCCGCGTGCCGCGCGGCCGGCCCGCGCCGGGGCGTGGGGATGCGGGTGGGGTGGGAAGGACGGGTGTACGAGGGGACGGGGGGCGTACGAGGGGCGTGCGGGCTACTGGGCGGGGACGCCGCTCGGGCGGCCCGCGGCGGCGGCCTCGATGCGGGCGGCGACCTTCGGGACGTTGGGCCGCTCCAGCATCGAGAAGTGGTTGCCGGGCGACTCGTCGATGAGCAGGGTGCCGTCGACGCGGTCCTTCCAGCCGAAGTCCCAGCCGGTGAACAGCTCGGTCTCGGCCCGGATGAGGAGCGCGTCCCCGTGGAACGGCTCGCGCGGGGTGTCCCGGTAGGTGATCAGCGCCCGGGCGTGCCGCTGGTACAGGCTCACCAGGCGGCGCAGGTCCTCGACCGTGGCCGCGTCGGCCCGCTCGTCGTCGGTGCCCCGGGTGAGCCGGATGACGTGCCGCAGACGGCTCTCCTCGTCGAGGGCCTCCAGCTCCGCCTCGGTGGTCGGCAGCTTGTGGCCGAAGGCGCCGAGGATCGCGGCCGCCTCGGAGGTCACGTACCGCGGCGGTACGGGGTCGTCGATGCTGGCGCTGACGATGGTGAGCATCCCGACCTCCTCGCCGGCGGCCTGGAGCTGGCGGGCCATCTCGTACGAGACCATGCCGCCCATGCACCAGCCGCCCAGGTGGTACGGGCCCTCGGGCTGGATCGCCCTGACCTCGGAGAGGTAGAGGGCGGCGATCTCCTCGACGCTCTCGGGCCGCGGCACGTCCGGGCCCGCGTACTCGGGGGCCTGGACCGCGTGGAACGGCTGGTCCGGGTGGAGCACCTCGACCAGTTCGGAGTAGCTGAAGACGCTGCCGCCCAGCGGGTGCACGAAGAAGATCGGCGGGCGGTCGCCGTCTGCGCGCAGCGGCACCACCACGCTCGCCCGCGCCTCCTGCTCGCCGTCGACGATCCGGGCGAGCTTCTCCACGGTGCCGCCCTCGATCAGGGTCGCCACCGGCACCTCGACGTCGGTGAGGTCCGGCAGGCGCATGATCACGCGCAGGGCGGAGATGGAGTCGCCGCCCAGGTCCATGAACGCGTCGGTGACGCCGACCCGTTCGAGGCCGAGCACGTCGCGGAAGACCTCCGCGAGCGCCTCCTCCGTCGGGGTGCGGGGCTCCACGAACGCGCCCGCGCCGGTCTCCTCGCGGCCGGGTGCGGGCAGCTGGTTGCGGTCGACCTTGCCGTTGGGGGTGAGCGGGAAGGCGTCGAGGACCACGAACGCGGACGGCACCATGTACTCGGGCAGCGCGGCGGCGACCGCCGCGCGCAGGTCGGCCGAGGCCGGGGCCCCGCCCTCCGGGGTCAGGTAGGCGGCCAGGCGCTTGACGCCGGGCCGGTCCTCGCGGGCCACCACCACGGCCCGGCCGACGCCGGGCTGCCGGGCGAGGACCGACTCGATCTCGCCCAGCTCGATGCGGAAGCCGCGGACCTTGACCTGGTGGTCGGAGCGGCCCAGGAACTCCAGCTCCCCGGAGGGCAGCCGGCGCGCCACGTCGCCGGTGCGGTACATGCGGGCGCCGGGCGCGGCCGCGAAGGGGTCCGGCAGGAAGCGGTCGGCGGTCAGGTCCGCGCGGCCGAGGTAGCCGCGGGCCAGGCCGTCGCCGGCGATGTGGAGGTCGCCCGCGACGCCGTCGGGGACCAGGGCGAAGGAGGCGTCGAGGACGTACACCCGCGTGTTGGCGATCGGCCGGCCGAGGGTGACGGGCGCCCCGGGCAGCACGCGCTGGAGGCAGGACCAGATGGTGGTCTCGGTGGGGCCGTAGGCGTTCCACACCACGGGGAAGCGCGCGGTCAGGTCGGCCGCCAGGTCGTCGGGGAGCGCCTCGCCGCCGGAGACGACCCGCAGACCGGGATCGGCGCCGAGGCCCGCCTCCACCAGGAGCCGCCAGCTGGAGGGGGTGGCCTGCACGAGGGTGGCGCCGCTGTCCTCCAGGAAGGCGCGCAGCCGGGGGCCGTCGACGGCGATGTCCGGCGCGAGCACCAGTTCGGCGCCGGTGATCAGCGGCAGGTACACCTCAAGGCCCGCGATGTCGAAGGAGAGGGAGGTGACGGCGAGCAGCCGGTCCGTCTCCCCGATCTCCAGGTCGCGTGCGAAGGACAGCAGCAGGTTCAGCAGCGCGCCGTGCGGGATCTGGACGCCCTTGGGGCGGCCGGTGGAGCCCGAGGTGTAGATGACGTACGCGAGGTGGTCGGGGGTCACCTCGACCGGCGGGTCCTCGTCGGGGTGGCCGCTCGCGGTCGACGCGTCGACGGTGAGCACGTGGGCGCCCGCCGGGTCGAGCGTCCCGGCCGGGTCGGGGTCGGTCAGGAGCACCGAGACGCGGGCGTCCGCCAGCATGTACTCCAGGCGGTCGGCCGGGTAGCCCGGGTCGAGGGGCACGTACGCGCCGCCCGCCTTGAGGACCGCGAGGAGGCCGACGACCAGCTCCGTCGAGCGGGCCAGGTGGACGCCGACCAGGGTGTCGGGGCCGACGCCGAGCTCGCGGAGGCGGTGGGCGAGGCGGTTGGAGCGGGCCCGCAGCTCGGCGAAGGTCAGCACGTCGTCGCCGCTGCGCAGGGCCACCGCGTCCGGGGTGCGCTCGGCCCGGCGGGCGAGGAGGTCGGGCAGGGTCCGCCCCGGCTCGCGCTCCACGGCCGTCGCCTCCCACTCGGCGGCCAGGCGCTCCAGCTGCCCGGCGTCGAGGAGCTGAGCCGCCTGGGCCGGGGCGTCGGGGTCGGCGACCAGGGCGGCGAGGGCGGCCGTGTAGTAGCCGCCGATCTCGGTGATCCGGGCGGCCGAGAACTGCGCGGCGTCGTAGTTGACGCGCAGGTTGACCTCGCCGGTGGCCGGGTCGGTGCCGAAGTTGGCCGTGAAGGGGAAGTTGGTCTGCTCGAAGAACGCGCCGCCGGTCACCGCGGTGTGGTCGAGGGCCATGTCGTAGCTGCGGAAGCTGCGGTGGTCGACGACCGTCTCGAACAGTTCGGGCCGCTGGAGGTCCTGGAGGAGCTGCGCCATCGGGTAGCGGCGGTGCGCGAGGGCGTCGCTCTCCTGGCGGTGGATCTGCCGGGCGAGGTCGGTCCAGCTGGCTCCGGCCACGTCCGCGACCAGCGGCAGCGTGTTGAGGAACAGGCCGACCACCTGGTCGCCGTCGGCGGTCTCCGGGCGGCCGTTGCTGACGCGGCCGGTGACCACGCGGGTGGCGCCGGACAGCAGGGACAGGACCCGGGCGTGGGCCGCGAACATCACGGACTTGACCGGCACCTTGGCGTGGGCGGCGGCCGCGCGCAGTCCCGCCGTCAGGTCCGGGGGCAGCGGCACCTCGTACACCCGGGCGGTGCGCCGGGGCTCCAGGCCCTCCTCCGCGAGCCGCGGCAGGCCGGTGAACTCGGCGCCGGCCAGGGTGCGGGCCCAGAAGTCGCGGGAGGCGTCGCTGTCCAGCGCCTCCTGCTCCAGGGCGAGGTAGTCGCGGAAGCGGGTGACCGGTGCGACGGCCTCCTCGGTGCGGCCGGCGAGCCGGGCGTCGTACCCGGTCAGGAGCCGGGAGGTGATCAGGGAGAGGCTCCAGCCGTCCAGGATCGCGTGGTGGAAGCTCAGGTTGAGCTGGAAGTCGTCGTCGGCGAACACGTGGACGTGCAGCCTGAGCAGCGGGGCGAGCGCGAGGTCGAAGGCGGTGGCCTTCTCCCGGGCCGTCCAGCGGGTGGTGCGCTCCGTCTGCTCCGCGTCGTCCAGACCACGCAGGTCCTCGACGGTCAGCGGGGTGGGCACCGAGTCGTACACCAGCTGCACGGGGGCGCTGAAGTTGCTGATGTCGAAGCCGCTGCGCAGCACGTCGGAGTGGTCCACGATCCCGGCGAACACCTCGCGCAGCGCGTCCTCGTCGAAGCGGCCGGCGATCCGGATGGTGGAGATGTCGTGGTAGGTGGGCGTCTTGCCGTCCAGCAGGCTGTGGTAGAGCATGCCGGACTGCAGACGGGTCAGGGGGTAGGCGTCGACGATGTCGCCGTGGCTCATTGCGGTCCTCTCAAGGACGGTCGGGAGAAGGGGTCACTTGGCGCGCAGCTTGGCCAGGTCCGCCGGGGAGAGCAGGCCGAAGGCGGCGACCTGCCGCCGCTCGGCGGGCCGTTCGGCGGCCTGCCCGGTGCGCGCGGTCAGCCACGCGGCGATCGCCTCGACCGTCTGGTGGGCGAACAGTTCGGTCAGCGGGATGTCGAGGCCCCGCTCTCGGGCGAGGCCGACGACCCGGACGGCGTGCATGGAGTCGCCGCCGATCTCGAAGAAGTTGTCGGTGGCGCCGACCCGGTCGAGCCGCAGCACCCGCTGCCACAGCTCGGCGAGCGTGCGCTCGGTGTCGTCGCGCGGGGCGACCCGGCCGGTTCCGGCGGGCCGTTCGGGCGCGGGGAGCGCCTTGCGGTCGACCTTGCCGTTGGGGCTCAGCGGCAGCCGGTCCAGGACGACGAACGCGCTCGGCACCATGTGCTCGGGCAGCAGCCGGGCCAGGCCCGCGCGCAGCGCGGTACGGTCCGGCACGGCGCCGGTGGTGTCCGGTGCGGCGCCGGTGGTCTCCGGGGTGAGGTGGGCGACGATCCTGCGGTCGCCCGGGGAGTCCTCGCGGACGGTCACCACGGCCTGTCCGACGCCCGGCAGCTCCCTCAACGCGGCCTCGATCTCGCCGAGTTCGATGCGGAAGCCGCGCACCTTGACCTGGTGGTCGATGCGGCCCAGGTACTCGACGGTGCCGTCCGGGCGCCAGCGGGCCAGGTCTCCGGTGCGGTACAGCCGGGCGCCGGGCGCGCCGAACGGGTCGGGCACGAACCGGTCGGCGGTCAGGCCGGGCCTGTCGCCGTAGGCGCGGGCCAACTGCACCCCGCCCAGGAAGAGTTCGCCCGGGACGCCGATCGGCGCCGGGGCCATGAGCCGGTCCAGGACGTACACCCGGGTGTTGGCGATGGGCCTGCCGATCGGCACGCTCGACCGGTCGTCGCCGGGGCGGCTGGACCAGCGGGTGACGTCCACGGAGGCCTCGGTGGGCCCGTACAGGTTCTCCAGGGCGGTGTCCGGCAGGGTGCGGTGCAGGCGCCGGGCCAGTTCGGCGGGCAGGGCCTCGCCGCTGCACACCACGAGCCGCAGCGAGGCGCACCGCCCGGCCGGCGCGGCCGACAGGAAGGTGTCCAGCATCGGCGGTACGAAGTGGCAGACCGTGACCCGTTCGTCCTGGATCAGGCGGGCCAGGTACTCGGGGTCGCGGTGGCCGCCGGGCCGGGCGAGCACCTGCCGGGCTCCGGCGAGCAGCGGCCAGAACAGCTCCCACACGGACACGTCGAAGCTGATCGGCGTCTTCTGCAGCACCGTGTCGGAGGCGTCGAGCCGGTAGGCGTCCTGCATCCAGAGCAGCCGGTTGACGATCCCCCGGTGCGGCACCTGCACGCCCTTGGGGCGGCCGGTGGAGCCCGAGGTGTAGATGACGTACGCGAGGTGGTCGGGGCCGGCGATCGGTTCGGGCGCGTGGTCCGGCCGTCCGGCCGCCGGATCCCCGTCCACGACCAGGACCTCGACGCCCTCGCCCGCGAGGGAGGCGGCGTCCGTGCCGGGGCCGGTGAGCAGCACCGGCACCCGGGCGTCGGCCAGCATGAACCCCAGCCGTTCGGCGGGGTAGCCGGGGTCGAGCGGCAGATAGGCGCCGCCCGCCTTGAGCACCGCGAGCAGGGCCACCATCAGGGCGGCCGAGCGCTCCAGGTGCACGCCGACCACCACGTCCGGGCCGACGCCCAGGTCGCGCAGGTGCCAGGCGAGCCGGTTGGCGCGGCGGTGCAGTTCGGCGTAGGTCAGCCGCTCGTCGCCGCAGCGCACGGCGGTCCGCCCGGGGGTGCGCGGGGCCCGCTCCTCCAGGAGGGAGGTCAGGGTGCGCTCCGGGTCCCGGTCGGTGTCGGTGGCGTTCCACTCCTCCACCACCCGCCGGCGCTCGTCCGCGCCGAGCAGGTCCACCCTGGTCACGGGCGCGTCCGGGTCGGCCGCCACGGCCGTCAGGCAGTTGACCAGGTGCCCGGCCAGCCGCTCGACCGTCTCCGCGTCGAACAGGTCGGTGTCGTAGTCCAGCCAGCCCAGGATCTCTTCGCCGTCGTCCAGCATCCGCAGGTTCAGGTCGAACTGGCTGTTGGCCTCGGAGACCTCCACCAGCTCGCCGGTCACCCCCGGTGCCTCGAAGGTGCCGAGGCGGACGTTCTGCAGGGCGAACAGCACCTGGACCAGCGGGCTCCGCGACAGGTCGCGTTCGGGGGCCAGCTCGGTCACGAGCCTGCCGAACGGCACGCCCTGGTGCTCGAACGCCGCGAGGGCGTGGTCGGTGACCCGGCCGACGAGGTCCCCGAAGCCCGGTTCGCCGCGCAGGTCGAGGCCGAGCGGCACGGTGTTGAGGAAGCAGCCGACGACGTCCTCGAACTCGGCGCGCTCCCGGTTGGCGACCGGGGTGCCCACGAGCAGCCGTTCCTGGCCGGTGTGGCGGGAGAGCACCACGCCGAAGGCGGACAGCAGCGTCATGAACAGGGTGCTGTCGCGCTCGCGGGACAACTCCCGAAGCCGGGCGGAGAGTTCCGTGCCCAGGGCCAGGCGGTGGCGGGCGCCCCGGTGCGCCTGGACGGCGGGGCGGGGCCGGTCGGCGGGCAGTTCGAGGACGGCCGGGAACCCGGCCAGCCGCTCCGTCCACCGGCCGACCAGGTCCTCCAGCGGCCGCCCGTCGAGCGTTTCGCGCTGCCAGCGGGCCACGTCGGCGAACTGCAGCCCGGCGCCCGGGTCCGGGACGCCGCCCCCGGCGGCCGTGCGGTAGGCGGCCGACAGGTCGTCGAGCAGGACGGCGAACGACCATCCGTCGAAGGCGATGTGATGTGCCGTCAGGACGAGGAGGTGTTCCTCGTCGCCCGACCGCAGCAGCAGGACGCGCAGCAGCGGGCCGGCCGACAGGTCGAACGGCTCCTTGGTCTCGGCCATCGCCCGCGCCAGCGCGTCGGCGGCCGGGTCCGGCGCGTCGCGCAGGTCCCGCTCGCGCACCGCCACCCGCGCGTCCGCGTCCACCCGCTGGACCGGCGCGCCGTCCTCCAGGGCGAAGCGCGTGCGCAGCACCGCGTGGCGGCGCACCACGGCGTCCACCGCGGCCTGGAGCGCGCCCGGGTCCAGGGGGCCGCGCAGCCGCAGCACCATCGGCATGTTGTACGCGGCGTCGCCGGGCCGCAGCTGCTCCTCCAGCCAGAGCCGCTCCTGCGTCCACGACAGCGGCGCCGGCGCGTCCAGGGGGCCGCGCGGCACGCCCGGCTCGGGCTCGGACCGCGCGGTGGCGCCGGCGCCCTCGATCAGCGCGGCGAGCGCGGCGACCGTCGGGTGCCGGAACAGGTCCCGCAGCGTCAGCTCCACGTCCAGCGCCCGGCGCACCCGTACGAGCACCCGGCTCAGCAGCAGGGAGTGCGCGCCCAGGGCGAAGACGTCGTCGCGCGCGCCGACCCGCTCCACGCCGAGCACCTCGCGCCAGATCCCGGCGAGCCGCTCCTCCAGGGGCCCTTCGGGGGCGACGTACCCGCCGACGGCGCTCTCCCGGCGGTCGGCCCCGAGGGCGCGCAGAGCGGTCCGGTCCGGCTTGCCGTGGGGCGTCAGGGGCAGCGCGTCGAGCACCACGAACGCGAACGGCACCTTGTACTCCGGCAGCCGCGCCGCCAGCGCCGTGCGCAGCGCGGCGAGGTCGGGCCGCGCGCCGCCGGTCGCGAGGTGGCCGACCAGGCGGTGGCCGCCGTCCGGGTCGGGCTCGGCCAGGACGACGGCCTGGCGCACGCCGTCGAGCCCGGTGAGGGCCGCCTCGATCTCGGCCGGCTCGACGCGGAAGCCGCGCACCTTCACCTGGTGGTCGGCGCGCCCGAGGTGGTCGAAGAGGCCGTCCGGGCGGAGCCGGGCCAGGTCGCCGGTGCGGTAGACGGGGCCGGCGGCGAAGTCCAGGGTGCCGAATCCGGAGCCGTCCACCACGTCGGCGTACCGCGCGAGGTGGGGGGTGCGGACGACGAGTTCGCCGACCTCGCCGAGTGCGGCGGGCCGGTCCCCGGCCGCCACGAGCAGCTGCACCTGGTCGATGCCGCGGCCCAGCGGCACCGGGCCCTCGCCCTCGGGCGCGCTCTCGCCGCCGCGCCGGACCACGTGCACCGACACGGCCTGCGGCGTCTCGGTCGCCCCGTAGAGGTTGAGCAGGTCGGCGTCCGGCGCGAGGGCGGCCCAGGCGCGGACCGTGCGGTACGTCAGGGTGTCGCCGCCGAAGCCCGCGAGCCGCAGCCGGGGCCAGCCCTCCGGGCCGGAGGCGGCGAGGGCGGAGGCCAGTGCCGGGGTCAGGTGCGTGACGGTGATCGCGTCCCGGCGCAGGGAGGCGGCGAGCGCCTCGGTGTCGCGGGGGTCGGCGCCGGGGAAGACCGCGGTGGCCCCGGCCCACAGCGGGGCGAGCACGTCCCGCAGGAACGGGTCGTGGCCCAGGCCCGAGAGCACCGAGAAGCGGTCCTCGGCGGTGACGCGGAACTCCTCGGTGTACCAGGCGAGGAAGTGCGCCAGCGGGCCGTGCGTGCCCAGGATCCGGCGCGGGCGGCCGGTGGTGCCGGAGGTGAACGCGACGTAGGCGGGGTCGCCCGCGGCGGGCGGTTCCCGGTCCGTGCCGTACGGGTCGGACGGTTCTTCGTCCGTGTCGTCCGTGTCGAGCGTGACGACCGGGACGGAGGCGAACGGTGCGACGGTCCGGCCGGGGGCGGCCTCGATCCACGCGGCGGGCTTCGCCTCGGCCGCGCGCGGCTCCAGTTCGGCCCGCGGGTGGGAGGCGTCCAGGATCGTGAACGCCGCCCCGGCCCGCAGCGCCGCGAGCAGTGCCACCACGGTCCGGGGGCTCCGCTCCGCGTGCACGGCCACCACGTCGCCGGGGCCCGCGCCCACGGCGCGCAGCCGGGCCGCCGTGCGGGCGACGGCCCCGGCGAGTTCGCCGTACGTCCAGGTGCGTCCGGCGCCTTCGAGGGCGGTCCGTCCCGGGTGCAGCCGGGCGTGCTCGTCCAGACGTTCCAGGACGGACCCCGGGTAGCCGGCGGGCAGTTCGGCGTCCGGGCCGGGGACGAGCGCGGTGGCGCGTCCGGTGGCCAGGGCGAGGTCGGCGACCGGGCGGCCCGGGTCGGCGGCGGCCTGCGCGAGCACCAGCTCCAGCTGCTCCAGGAGGTCGGCGACGCGCTCGGGCAGGAAGAGACCGGAGTCGTACACCGCCTCCAGGGCCACCCGCCCGCCCTCGGTGGAGACGTACAGCGTCAGGTCGAACTTGCCGTCGATCTCCGGGAACGGCAGCTGTTCCACCGTGCAGCACGCCAGGTCGAGGGGGGTCGCGGGCGGCAGCGCGTTGAAGAAGACCCGCACCGGTCCGCCGCGCCCGCCGTCGCCGCCGGGCGTCCGGTCGGACGCGAGGCGGTGCAGCGGCGCCCGCTGGTGCGCGAAGGCCTCCAGGGCGCTGCGTTTGACCCGCTCGACGAGCGTGGCGAACGACGGCCCGCCGGTCAGGTCCAGGCGTACGGGAAGGGAGTTGAGGAAGCAGCCGAGCGTCCGGTGTTCTCCGGCGCGGCGGCTGGAGACCGGGGTGCCGACCAGCAGGTCGTGGCGGCCGGTCTGCCGCGCGAGGACCACGCCGAAGGCGGCGAGCGCGGTCATGAACAGGGTGGCCCGGTGGGTGCGGCCGAGGTCGCGCACCGAGGCGCTCAGCTCCGGGGAGAGCAGTCGGCGCCGCTGGGCTCCGGCGCGGCGGCCGCCCTCCGTGCGGGGCCGGTCGGTGGGCAGGTCGAGGGTGCGCGGCGCCCCGTCGAGGTAGTCGCCCCACCAGTCGAGCAGGCCGTCCACCGCCTCGTCCGTCAGCCGCTCCCGCTCGGCGCGTACGGCGTCGTCGAACTGGCCTGCGGGAGAGGGGGGTTCGCCGGTCACCCGGCCGTACAGTTCCGACAGCTCGGCGAAGAGCAGTCCGAACGACGTTCCGTCGAAGACGAGGTGATGGGCCGTCACCACCAGCAGGTGCGCGGCGGCGGCGGTGCGCACGGCGAGGACGCGCAGCAGGGGTCCTGCCGCCAGGTCGAAGGGGCGGTGGGCCTCCTCCAGGACGGCGGCCCGCGCGGCCGCGTCGGCGTCGGTCCCGGTGCGCAGGTCCAGGAGGGCCACGCGGACCCCGGCGGTCGGCAGCACCCGCTGTACGGGGGTGCCGTCCACGTCCGTGAAGACGGTGCGCAGGGCGGAGTGCCGGGCGACGACGGCGTCCACGGCGCGCTGGAGGGCGGCGAGGTCGAGGGGGCCGGAGACCCGGGAGACCACCGGCATGTGGTAGGCGCTGCCGCCGGGCCGCAACTGCTCCTCGACCCACATCCGTTCCTGGGTGTACGTGAGCGGGAACGGGTCGGCCGCTCCGGCGACGGCGGTTCCGTCGACGAACGTGTCGGTCATGTCAGGTCCTTGGTGAGCAGCAGGTCCAGCTCGGAGGCGAACAGGTCGGTCAGCAGGGCGTGGACGGCGGGCGGCAGCAGACCCTCGGGCGTGTGGAGGGCGCCGGTCAGCTCCTCGCCGTCCTCCCACAGCTCGCAGACGAGCTCGGCCTGCGGGCCGAGCGGCGGCGCCGGCCGGGGGCGCAGCACGGTCTCGCCCAGGCGCACCGGGGCGTTGACCCGTTGGAGCGCGAGCACCGTCTGGTACAGCGGCATCCGTCCGCCGGTGGGGCGCGGGGCCAGGGCGGCGATCTCGTCGGTGGGCAGCGCGGCGTGCGCGAGGGCCCGCAGCAGCCGTTCGCCGACCAGGTCCACGAGTTCCGCGCCGCCGGTGCCGGGCTGCGCCGCGACGCGTACGGGAACGCCGTTGGCCAGGTAGCCGACGGTCCGGTCGTGCGCCGGGGCGCGGTCGGCGACGACGGTGCCCACGGCGAGGTCGAGCTGTCCGGTCCAGGTGGACAGGGCCCGCCACCAGGCGGCGAGCAGCAGGGTCAGGGCGGGTGTGCGGTGGCGGGCGGCCGCCGCGTGGAGCCGGGAGGCGGTCCCGGCGGGCAGGGGGACCGCGCGGCCGGTGACCGGGGTGGTCCACAGGGTCCGCATGGCGGGGGCCGGAACGGGCAGGGCCAGTGGTTCCAGGCCGGCCAGCTCGGTGCGCCAGAAGTCCCGTTCGGACCCGGTGGCGCGGCCGGCCGCCGGGGGCGCCGGGGCGGGCGCGGGCGCGGTGCCCGACCAGGCGGTGGCGAGGTCGGCGAGCAGCACCTGTTCGGAGTGGGCGTCGTAGACGGCGTGGTGGACGGCGATCAGCAGGGTGTGCCGGTCGGCGGAGTGCGAGAGCAGCCCGGCCGCGAGCAGCGGGCCGTGGGCCAGGTCGTGGACGGCGGAGGCGAGGTCGGCGGTCAGGGCGTCCTCGGTGGTCCCGGCCGCCGACGCGCGGACGAGCGGGACGGGCGCGGGGGCCGGGGACACGGCGCGCCGGGGGCGTCCCCGGTCCGGGGGGAACGTGGTGCGCAGTGCGGGATGGGCCGCCAGGGCGGCCGTCAGGGCGGCTTCGAGCCGGTCCGCGTCGACCGGTCCGGTGACCTCGACGCGGCTCGTCGCCACGTGGCCGGGCGCGCCGGGCGCCAGCCTCTCGGCGATCCAGAACCGCCTTTCGCCGGGAGAGAGCCGGTCTCCGGGTGCTTCTCGTTCCCCGGTGACCGCCGACTCGCCGGTGGTTCCAGTCCCTTCGGCGGCTCCCGTCTCCCCGGTGTCCCGGCGGGGGCGGTGTGCGGCGAGTTCCTCCAGGGCGCGGACGGTGGCGTGCCGGTAGACGTCGAGCGCCGAGAGTTCGACGTCGAGGAGGCCGGACAGCCGGGCCGCGATCCGCAGCACCTGCAGGGAGTGGGCGCCCCGGGCGAGCAGGTCCTCGTCCTCGGCGAGCGCGGGCGCGTCGAGGATCCCGCGCACCGCGCGCAGGGCCGGGGAGCCGTCCGCCGCGGGCGGGGCTTGCGCGCCGGGCGTCGGCCGGGGGCGTACGAGCGTTTCGACGGCCCGCAGGTCGGCCTTGCCGGTCGGGCCGAGCGGCAGCGCGTCGAGCAGGACGAACCGGTCGGGCCGCAGATAGCCGGCGAGCAGTCCGCGCGCCGCGCGCGCGAGGTCCTCGGGGGCGGGGGCGCGGCCGGGTTCGGCGGTGTAGGCGCACACGGTGCCGGTGACGGTGCCCCCGGCGTCGCGCCGCGGGATCAGGAAGCACTCCTTGACGCCCTCGACCCGGCCGAGCACGCGCTCGACCTCGCCGGGTTCGACGCGGAAGCCCCGTACCTTGAACTGGCGGTCGGCGCGTCCCACGTACGACAGGCGGCCGCCGGGGGTCATCCGGACGAGGTCGCCCGTGCGGTAGACGCGCACGGGGCCGCGGCCCGGGACGTCCAGGGCGGTGAAGCGGCGCGCGTCCTCCTCGGGACGGTTCAGGTAGCCGAGCGCGAGGCCGCCGCCGCCGACGAGGAGTTCGCCGGTCTCCCCGTACGGGACGGGGGCGCCGTCGGGGTCGACCACGGCGAGCAGGGTGTCGCGGATCGCGGTGCCGACCGGGATCCCGTCCGCCCCGTCCAGGTCGGCGGGGGTGACGGGGTGGGCGGAGACGAAGACCATCGACTCGACCGGGCCGTAGCCGTTGGTGAGGCGTACGGCGGGGTGCGCGGCCAGGAAGCGTGCCACGTGGGCGGGCGAGAGGCGTTCGCCGCCGGTCATGACGTGGCGGAGGCCCGCGAAGGCGCCGGGGTCCTCGTCGACGATCAGGTTGAGCAGGGAGCTGGTGAGCCACAGGGTGTTCACGCCCCGCTCGCGCACGAGGCGGCGCAGCGCGGCCGGGTCGAGGGGCCCCCGCGGCACCTCGACGGCGCAGCCGCCGTTGAGCAGCGGGCCGAAGACCTCCAGGGCGCCGCCGTCCCAGTAGGGCGCGGCCACCATGGGCATGACGGTGTCCGGGCCGAGGTCGGCGTACCCGCCGTGCAGGAAGGTGCGCACGAGGGCGCGGTGCGGCACGGCGACGCCCTTGGGGCGGCCGGTGGAGCCGGAGGTGAAGAAGACGCAGGCGAGTCCGTCGGCGCCGACGGCCGCCGCTCCGGCGAGGTCGTGGCCGCCCGTGGAGGCGTCGTCCTCGGCCGGGCCGGCCGGCAGCGGTACGACGGGCAGTTCGCCCGGCACCGCGTCCGGACGGCCGGTGCCCGCCGCGTCGAGCACGAGCCGGGCGTCCAGGTCGTCGAGGACGCCGGCCAGCCGCTCGGCGGGCCAGTCGGGGTCGACGGCCGCGTAGGCCGCGCCCGCGAGCAGCACGCCGAGGGCGGCCACCGCGAAGGCCCCGCCGGGCCGGGCGAGTACGGGCACGCGGTCGCCGGGGCGCACGCCGTGCCGCAGCAGCTCCGCCCGTACCGCACCGGCCGAGGCGACCAGCCGGCGGTAGGTGACGGTCCTGCCGCCGGTCCGCAGCGCGGGGGCGTCGGGGGTGCGCGCGGCCACGTCGAGCAGCGCGCGGTGGGCGGTGGCGTCGTCGGGGACGGGGGTGCCCGGCCCGTGGGACAGTGATCGGTTCATGGTTCCGGCGGCGGTGCCGCTCACGTCCGTTCCGCCTAGTCCTGGGCCCGCGCGCCGCGCGCGGTGTTCACGGCGGCGGCGAGCGTGTCGGGCGTGGAGTCGAGCACGTCGAGGAAGTCGACCTCGGCGCCCCACCGCTCCTCGATCCGGGCCACGATCACGACCGCGTGGAACGAGTCGCCGCCGTGGCCGATGAAGGAACCGTCGCCGGGCACGTCGGTGCCGAGCACCTCGTTGACCAGGGCGCGTATCTCGGCCACGTCGACGTGCTCTGCGAATGCGTCAAGCACAGACACCTGCGGTACTCCGAATTCTCTACGAAAGGGATCGGCATGGACATGCCGTGATTGCTTTCATGTGTCGCCGTGTGAACGCGTGCGAAGCGACCATGAAGAGTGTGTGAAATCTCGGCCCGGAAGCAGGGCGAGACCTGGTGAATTCCTTTTTACCGGCGCACTCGCCGAACCCCGGTCCGGGGAGGGGAATTCGATTAGCTCCAGCCGGTGTCGTCCAAGTGCGGCACGGTCGAACCGCTGGTCACGGACGCGCTCTTGGCCAGGTCGGCCGCCGCCGGAGGCAGGCCGACGGCGAGGACCGCCGCGATTCCGGCGACGAATATCGTGAACTTCTTCCGCATGCTGCTCATGGTTGCCCCCCGCAACGAGATGAGTGAATTTCGGAAACCGGCTCGACGGCCGTTCCGTCACTCCTCAAGTTTCTTCATTCGGGGGGCTCGTGGTCCAGTCCGGAAGGCCGCATCATGATGCCCTACACCAAGATGCAGGGCAGGCAAGAGTGACTAACGCGCAAAAAGCGGACATCATGGCCCGGCTGGAAACCCTCCGGGCCGAGGACATCCAGGTCTACGGGTGGGCCGTCGACCACGGCACGCTGGTGGTCCCGGACGCCGCCGTCGGTCTCGGGCTCTCCCCGGAGAGGGTCGCGCGCGCGGTGGAACTGCTGTCTGCCGTACCGCTGATCAGACCCGTCGGCGGCGTGGCCGACGGGCCGCCCGGCGCGTGGAGACCGATGGACCCGCAGGCGGCCAGTGCGGAGGTGGCGGCCGCCGAGTCCCGCTTCCGACGGGGCCTGGCCGGGATCTTCACCCTCTGGGACACCGTCGACTCGCTCAACGCGCTGTACGCCTCAGGGGCCCGCGACGGCGTCCGTACGGTGCCCCTGGAACTGGTGGAGTCCCTCGGCGAGGTCATCGAACTCCTGGAGGAGGCCAGCAGCGGCTGCCGCCTCGAAGTGATGACCTCTCAGCCCGGCGGCGGCCGGCCGGCGGCCGAACTGGAGCAGTCGATCGTCCGCGACCTGGCGATGATCGAGCGCGGCATCCGGATGCGCACGCTCTACCAGCACACCGCGCGCCACCACGCGCCCACCCAGGAGTACGTGGAGCGCGCCACGGCGGCCGGTGCCCACGTGCGCACGCTCACCGAGCTGTTCGGGCGGATGATCGCCTTCGACCGCCAGGTGGTGTTCCTGCCCCACGCCCAGGTGAAGGGAGGGGCCGCGGTGATCCGCGACCCCTCCACCGTGGCGTTCCTGTGCGCGGCCTTCGACCGCAACTGGCAGATGGGCAGCCCCTACAGCCCGGCCCTGCCCGACGGAGAGGTCCGCGAGGACATCAAACTGGCCATCCTCACCATGCTCAGCCAGGGCCTGCGGGACGAGATGATCGCCCGCCGGCTCGGCGTCTCCCTGCGCACCTGCCGCAAGTACATCGCCGACCTCTTCGACCTGCTGGGCGCCGAGAGCCGCTTCCAGGCGGGCTATCTGACACGGGCCGGGAACCTCCTGGACACCACCGGGGAGGCCCCGCCGGGCGGCATCGGCGGGTGACGGACCGGTGGTGGCTACGGGCCCTCGCACAGGAGGGTGAGGGCCTCGGCGGAGAAGGGGTCGGCGGGGCGGTACCGGCGGGTGGCGACCGCGGCCAGGGCGAAGCCCGTGGCCGGCTGGAAACCGAGGAACGCCTGCTGTCCGGGAGTGGCCCCGCAGTGGAAGAAGGCCGGTCCGTGCGGGGTCGGCCGCTGGAACCAGGTCAGCGTGTGGGTCTGGCGGCGTTCCCCGCGGCCGTGGCTCAGTACCGGTCGGCGCACCTCGCGCAGGGCGTCCGCCAGTGGCCCGTCGGGCTCCAGGTGGGCCTCCAGGAAGGCGAGCAGGTCGTGCGGGGTGGCGCGCACGGCCCCCGCCGCGGCGAAGCCCGCGATGTCCAGGGGCGGCAGGGGCGTGGTGCCGTCCTTGGCGTGGCCGGTCGCGTCCCGCCCGCCCCCGGCGCCGGGCCGCAGGGCGGTGCCGGACAGGCCGAGCGGGTCCAGGACGTGCTCGTGCAGCAGGACGTCCCACGGCGTCGCGGTACGGGCCGCGAGGGCGTGGCCCAGGACGGCCACGCCGAAGTTCGAGTAGCGCCAGCGGGTGCCGGGGCGGCGGGGGCGGGCGCGGGCGAACGCCTCGACGACGCGCCGGGCGTCGTATCCGGCGTAGGGGTTGGTGTTCCGGCGCGGCAGCGCCCGTGCGTAGAGGTCGCGGGGCAGGCCGGGCAGGCCGGAGGTGTGCGTGATCAGGTGGTGGAGGGTGACGGGATCGCGGCCGGGCGGCCGGTCCGGGAACAGCGCGGTGTTCGCCGGCTGTCCGAGGGGCACGTGTCCGGAGGCGGCGAGGCGGGCCAGGAGCAGGCCGGCGAAGGCCTTGGACGCCGAGCCGATCTCGTAGCGCAGTTCCTGGCGGCCGGTGGCCGTCGCGTCGGACCCGCCGCCGCTACGCAGCGTCCTGCGGCCCCGTACGGAGGCGGCGAAGACGACGTCGGGGGCGTCGACGGACGCGACGGCGGCGGCCAGCCGGTCGGCCAGGGGCGCGGTCGTCCCCGCTCCGGGCGGGTCGGCGGCGGCCCGCACCGGCGTCTCGCCCCCGCCGTCCGCGGGGTCCGGTTCGTCCGTGTACGGCTTCACGTCGTCGCTCCCGGGGAGGGCCGCGCGCCCACCAGGCGGGAGAAGGCGCGGGAGGTGGCCAGGGTGGCGGCGAAGGCGGCGACGACGGTGGGGTGGTACACCATGTCGAACACCGCGTCCTCGTCGCTCTCCTCCGGCATGCCCCGTACGGCCGGCATGGCGCCGTCGGGCTGCTGCGCGGCGGCGAAGCCGCGCCAGGCACGGGCGTCCAGCGTGGGGCGCTCCAGGCAGGCGTCGACGACGAGGAGTTCGCCGAGCAGGTCCCAGCGTCGCAGGTCCAGCCAGTCGTCCAGCCACACGGGGAGCCAGGTGGCGAGGTAGTCGGCGGTGGCGGGCGGCAGGTCGGCGGGGCGCGCGCCCCAGTCCGTGAGGTGGAAGACGGTGTGGGTGACGTCGTAGGCGGCGTATCCCTCGACCGTCCACGGCTCCGGCGCGCGGGCCAGCCAGGTGCGCGCCGCGGCCTCCTCCACCGGGATGCGCGGGGTCAGTCCGAAGCGCTGCTCGAAGGCGCTCAGGCCCAGGCGCCGCACCGGCCTCATCTCCATCGCCGACCAGCTGTCGAGGCGCTGGTTGAGCCGGACCGCGCGGTCGACGTGCGGCTGGCGGTAGCCCATCTCCCAGAACGGCAGGTAGACGTCGAACGGGACGGGGGAGATCGGCTCGCGGCGCTGGCCCTCCTCCAGCATCCGGCCGCCGTCGAGGACGTCGCGCCACAGGTGGTCCAGGAGCCGGCGGGCCAGGTCGACCTGGTGGGAGCCCGCGACGCCCTCGCGGAAGAGGACCTTGCAGATCATGGCGACCTCCCCGACGGGTTTGAAGCGGTCGAGGAAGCCCGTCTCGGGGTCGGCGTCCGGCTCCAGGCGGAAACCCTCCCGGTGCTCGTACAGCCACTCCATGGCCCGCAGGCCGATGCGGTGGAAGAGCGCGGCGTCCACGGCGTCCGGTCCGTCCTGCGCGGAGGGGCCGGAGGGCGCGGGCGGCTGGTCTGCGGTCATGGGACATCACCCGGCGGCGCGGTCTCGGGGCCCGGAAGGACCGTGGCGGTGAGGGACACGGGGGGAACCTCGTACAGACGGGCGGCGGTGAGGGTCGCCGCGTAGGCGGCCACCAGCGTCGAGTGGTAGCAGTCGAAGAAGCCCGGCCCGGCGGCGCCGTCGCGGCGGCTCGGGCCGACCTCGCACAGTCCGCCCGCCGCGTCCTGGGCGGCCGCGAGCCGTGTCCACGCGGGCTCCACGATCCGCGCCGGGACGGGGGTGGGGAGGCTGGCCGCCACGGCCAGCAACTCCCCCGCGAGGTCCCAGAGTTCCTCCTCCAGGCACGAGTCCAGCCAGGCGGGCAGCCAGTGGTGGAGGTAGCGCGCGAGCCGGCGCGGCATGCGGTGCGGCGCGTTGCCCCAGTCGGTGAGGTGGAAGACGACGTGGGTGAGGGCGTAGCCGGAGGAGCGTTCGAACATCCACGGCTCGGGCAGGCTGCCCAGCCAGGTGCGCTGCAGGGCGGTGAGCGGCGCGGCGTGCAGGGGCAGGCCGGTGCGGTGCTCGGCGTTGAGGATGCCCAGGCGGCGGGTCGGGTCCTGCTCCGTGTGCGCCCAGCTGCGGGTACGGGCCAGCGCGCGGGCCAGTTCCTCGAAGGCGGGGTGCCGGAAGCCCGCCGACCGGAAGGCCGCGTAGATCTCCAGCGGGTAGGTGGACATCGGTTCCGCACGCAGCTGGTCGAGGAACAGGGAGCCCCCGCGCGTCTGCTCCCAGGCGAACTCCAGGAGTTCGGCGGCGCGTCGGCGGGCCGGGCCGGAGGTGGTGTGGCGGCGGATGCCGTCGCCGAGCTGGGCGAGCTCGCCGAGCGGTTTCCAGGTGCGGTCGACGAGCACGTCGGGCGCCAGCACGTCCTCGGGCAGCGCGAAGCACGCGCGGTGGTCGTACACCCAGTCCAGGGCGGTGCGTGCCACCTCCACGACCCGCGGGGCCGCGGTGGGGCGCGAGACGCCGTCGACGAGGGGCCACGCGGTGTCGCCGACGGGCGGCCGGGGCTCCGCGCCGACCGGTTCGGCCGTCTGCGCGCCGAGACCCCGGTCCGGCACCGCCGCCGTCATGCCCGCACCCCCGTGCCGTCCTCCCGCCCGGCGCGTGCCGACCGGATCGCGCGGAAGTGCTGCGCGGCGTGCACGTGCAGGTCCACCCGGGGGTCGGAGCCGCCCATCAGCAGGACGAAGTCCAGGCCGGCGTCCAGGCCCAGGGTCTTCGGCACGTCGTCGACGACCGCCAGCCAGCGGCCCGCGGCGGCGGCCTGGAGCCAGTCCCGTCGGCGCACCGCCCGGACGAAGCCGCGCGCGAGGTCGACGGGTCGCTCCCGGGCGGCCCGTGCGACGGCGGACCGCGCGAGCACGGTGTGCCCGTGGGTCGCGGCCGTCGCCGTGTCGCCGGGGACGGCGAGCGGGGCGAGGAGCGCGAGCTGGTGCGTCAGCTGCTGCCAGGGGACGGTGGCCGGCCACGCGGCCCGCGCCCCGGCGGACCCGTCGGCGCGGTCGGGGCCGTGCTCCCCCGTGGGACCGTGGTCCCCCGCGAGGGCCGCGGACGCTCCGGAGGCGGCGGACAGCGGGGCGGCGTCCCGGGCGTCGGAGTGGTCCGACATCCGGGTCAGGGCCCAGTGGCTCCAGACGGTGACCGGGGAGGAGTCGGCGCGGGGCGGGAAGGTGTCGGCGGCCCGTCGGCACGCGGCGACGTCCTGCGGATGCGGCGGCCTGCCGTGGACGAGGGCGGGGAGCAGGAGGTCCGGTCCGAGCATGCGCACGGCCGCGAGCCACGGGCCGTCGCCCTCGGTGCCGGCCGGCCCGCCCCGGGCAGAGGAGTGGTCCCCGCCCTTGAGGGCGGAGACCACGTCCGAGGCGAGGTCATGGACCGCTTCCGCCACACGGGCAGCCGCCTCTGACCGCTCCATCAGCCCTTCTTGGGGCGGGGCGTCGGCGGCGACAGCAGGAGGCCGTACTGGCCGCCCGCGAGCGCGAGCGCCGCGCACTCCCTGGTGTCACGGGCCGTGCCGCCCGGCTCGCACGGGTTCAGGGCCTCTTCGATGTCGATGTCGTTCCACGTGGTGTCGTGAACGATCCGCTCGGTGGAAGCCATGTCACCATCCCTTTCCACAAACTTAACCCGACAAAACGGGACTTTTGGGTGGAATTTCCCTTCCAGTAGAACGCCATACGCGTATAGACGCAACCGCACGGCCGTCACCGAAGCTCGACATCCGTCGTCGGGCCGGCGCCCCGGCGGGGCCGGGAGCGGGGACGGTGAAACGCGTCTTCGGGGGTACGGACGGAGAGACCCGTCGTTTCACACAGGAGGAGGAGAGGTCCGTGGCGTCCTCGTTGCTGGAAGCGCTCGACATCAAGGCACCGGTGGCCGTGAGCTGGTCCCTCTGGGCCGACGTCGAACGCTGGCCCACTTTCCTCAGCCACGTCAAGCGCGTCGACCGCATCGACGCCGGGACGTTCGCCTGGCAGGTGTCCCTGCCGGGCGCCGACAAGGCCTTCGTGGCCGAACTGACCGAAGTGGTGCCGCAGGAGCGGATCGCCTGGCGGACGACGGAGGGGGTCCACCACGCGGGGGTGGTCACCTTCCACCGGCTCAGCGACACGGAGAGCCGGGTGACGCTCCAGATCGAGTACGAACCCAAGGGTTTCGTCGAGCACTTGGGCGCCCTGACGAACCTCGACGCGACCCTGGCCAACTACGACCTGGGCGAGTTCCAGCGGATGGCCGAGCACGAGGCCGGCCACCGCTGAGGGCGGTCGCCCCGCGCGGGAGCCCCGGCGGCCTGCTCGCCGCCGACCGGCCGCGCGCCGGGCGGTAGCCCCACGCGCGGAAGCACCGCACGCCGGTCCCGGAAGGATCCCGGGACCGGCGGGACGCGGGAGGGATCGGGGGAACGCGGGAGGGGCCCGGCGAGACCGGGCCCCTCCCGCTTCGTCCCGCATGCGGGACGGGGCGGCGTCCCGGCCCCCGGACCGGGGGCGGCCGGCCCTCCGTGCATCGGCGGTCACCGCCCCGTGGAGCGCCCCGCCGGTCCTTCGCGGCCGGCGGTCGTCAGCCGCGGACGATGTTCTCGGCCTGGGGCCCCTTCTGGCCCTGCGCGACGTCGAAGGTCACGCTCTCGCCCTCGACCAGTTCGCGGTAGCCGTTGCCGGAGATGCTGGAGTAGTGGGCGAAGACGTCCGGGCCGCCGTCCTGGGCGATGAACCCGAAGCCCTTCTCGGCGTTGAACCAC